>CAWIHR010000029.1:0-183087 GCA_963835945.1 uncultured Chloroflexia bacterium | reverse complement strand
AGGTTCGTCGCCGCCACGCGCACGACTGGGACGGCGGCAGCAGCGACGGCCGCGAGGAGAAGCGCGGCGAGGACCACCGCGGAGGGTGGACGGGCGCGCCCCAAGCGGTTCGTCGACGAGGCCGGAAGCCGAGTATTCACGTGATGGGCCCTCCCCAGCGAAGGCTGCGCCGGCAAGCTCGCACGCGGGAGTGCCCGACGGCACGAAGATGACCCGAGCGGGCGACCGGGAAGCCCTGCGCGTTGCGGGTGAACTGGCTTGAGAGAAGCGTCGAAACCCCCACACGCCGCTCCGAGGGTCAACCCGCCTGAGCCAGAACCGTCCTGGCCCCCCGAGTCACCACCCGGACGGTTATCCGTAAAGGCTCGGCCTAATCCTCTCGCCCCGACCAGATGAGGTTGGGGCAAGGGCCGATCAATGGCCCTGCTCGCTCCGCACAAACGAGCCGGCTGTCAGCGCCCCGCCTAGACTGCCGGACATGAACGAGATCAAGCTCGGCGCCCTCTGCTGGAACCAGTACACTGACTGGCCCTCTCTGCTCGAGGCGGGCATTCGGGCCGACTGGCTGGGTTTCTCTTCCCTCTGGACATGGGACCACCTCTATCCCATCGTGGGCGACCCGCACGGGCCGAACTACGAGGGCTGGCTGACCATCACGGCCTGGGCCGGCCGCACGGAGCACGTCCGCATCGGCCTGATGGTCGGCGCGAACCCGTACCGTGAACCGAGCCTCGTGGCCAAGATGGCCACCACGCTGGACCACATCAGCAACGGCCGCGCCATCCTCGGCATCGGCGCCGCCTGGTTCGAGGGCGAGGCCCACGACTTCGGCTTCGAGTTCGGGTCGGGCGCGCCGGAGCGCCTGCGCTGGCTCCGCCAGGCCCTGCCGATCATGCGCGGCATGCTCGACGGGACCGAGCCCTCCGCGCCGGAGGGCTCGCGCTACCGAGCCTCGCACGTCCGGAACGATCCCCTGCCGTGCAGCGTCATCTCCCCATCTGCATCGGGGGCGGCGGCGAGCAGGTGACGCTGAAGCTTGTAGCGCAGTACGCCGACATGAACAATGTGGGGGACGGCATCGCATCCGTGCGCCGCAAGGAACAGGTCCTGCTCGAGCACTGCGCGGCCGTGGGACGCGACCCCAGCGAGATCGAACGGACCACGGGCATCGGGGCTGTCTTCATCCGTGACTCGCGTGCCGAGGCCGAGCGGGTGTTCCGCGAGGCGTTCGACCACAACCGGGTGGCGCGCCACTGGTCCGACCAGCCGGTCGGCACACCCGAGGACGTGGCCGAGCTTCTCGCCCCGTACGTCGGGATTGGCTACCGGCATTTGATCGCGGGCTTCCCGTCGCCCTACGACGAGGAGTCGATGGTGCGGCTCGTCACCGACGTCAAGCCGCTCCTCGAACGCACTTGACGTCGCTACGCCAGGCGTCCGGCCGCGCGGATGGGTGCGCCAGCCGCAATGGGGCGGGGACGCGTGCGCGCCTAGCTCCTCGCCGGGTAACTGCCCGGTTACAAACCCGCAGCCGGCAAACCTAGCACTTGACGGAGGACGTCGGGCGCTCGGCTGGCAGCAGATCCAGAAGTGGGTGCGCCTGGGCGGCGCGCCGATGCGCCCGGATGGCACGGTCGAGGCCGGAGCCCCCATCGTTCCGGATGAGGTCGGCTACCTGATCGAGAAGGTGTGGCTCGCCAACGAGCTGAAGGATCTGCCGGACCTACCGGACGGGACGCGCAGCTTCGGGCTGCCTGAGGGCGCCCGCGGTAACCCGGACGCGTCCTCGCGGGCGCATGCAATCTCCGTCCTCGCCTCGGCCGGCCCGACCCCCTTCCAGGTCAGCGGCGATCCGTACCGGGCCCCGCGCCACGCGGCCGGTCGGGTCGGTGGCGGCCCGGGGTACTGGCTGATCGCCCTGACCCTGACCTACCCCAAGACGCTGCGGCCGTTCGTGGTGACGTGTCCCGACTGCCGGCATCGCTGCTGGGTGGACAGCGCGCTCCCCGAGGATGAGCTGCGCCGTCTCGCCCACCGCGTGACGGGTTGCGCTTGTCGTTATAGTGAACGTACGTTCTAAGAGGGACTCCCTCCTAGGCGACTCCTGAGCCGGCATGGCCGGGACCAGGGACCTCATCTGCCTGCTGCGGCGGGCGGACCAATGGAGGTCTCGTCGCATGTCCCGGCTCACCCCCGAGAGCGCCCGGAGTGGCGCTCATCAGGCCCGCCCTCTGTCCGACTTCACGCCCCAGCAGCGGCGATTACTCCTCGCCCTGATCGAGGCCGACACGATCAGTCAGCGGCGAGGCTCCGGGGGGTTCCGGCCAGTTCCGGCAGTCCACGACACCCCCCAGGAAGACGCGATGATCCAGCCCGATAGTGCCGACATCCTGCCGCTCACTCACTGCCAGCCCGTTCGGGGCGCTCCGGAAGGTTCCGGGGAGTTCCGGCGGGTCCAGAGTAGCTGGAGGGAGGGAACCCCATGACCCGCAATGAGCTGGTGCTCGCCGCCCTGGCTGGCGGCGAAGCATCGACCGCTACCATCGCACAGCTTACGGGCCTCTCGGAGCGGGTCTGCCGGTACCGGTTCCGCTGGCTCTGATCGGCCTCCTCATCTACGAACCACGCCACGATGAGCCATTGCTGGAACTGCGGTTCTTTGCCAGCGTGCCGTTCTCGGGAGCAACGGCCATCGCCCTCATCGCCTTCGCCGCGGTGGGTGGCTTCGCCCTGCTCACGACGCTCTATCTCCAAGAGGTGCGCGGCTACTCCGCGCTGCACGCGGGGCTCCTCTTCGTGCCCGTGGCGGTCGCGGCCATGGCCTCGGGTCCGCTGTCGGGCCGGCTGGTCGCGAGCCGTGGTCCGCGACTCTCGCTGTTGGGGGCGGGTGCCGCGTTCACGCTCCGCGCGCTGATGCTCACTGGCCTCAGCGCCACCACGTCGGTCGGCTGGCTGCTCGCCGCCTACGTCGTCTTCGGCCTCGGCTTCGGCCTGGTCAGTGCCCCCGTCAATAACACCGCGCTCTCGGGTATGCCGCGCGCGCAGTCGGGGGTGGCGGCCGCGATTGTCTCGACCGGCCGCCAAGTGGGCCAGACGCTCGGGGTCGCGGTGGCGGGCGCGCTGCTTGCCTCCAGCCTCCACGGCTCAATCCGAACAGGGCTCGCCCCGGCCAGCCATCCGGCCTGGTGGGTCATGGCCGGCGCCGGTGTCTTCGTCATCGCGCTTGCGCTCATCACCACGACCGCCTGGGCACACCGTACAGCCGTCGCGGTGGGCCAGGCGGTGGCTGCGGGCAGTGCCGCCTGACTTGCTGCGTCGCGGCGAGCGGCGGCCACGACGGCCCACACGGGCGTGCCCAGAATGAGGGGCGGGTTCAGGGAGTCAGCGCAACGATCGCCGCCAGCATAGCGGCCGGGGTCTGGTATCCGAGCGCCTTGCGGGGCCTGGTGTTGAGTCGCGTGGCCACGGCATCGAGATCGGCCTGGCTGTAGCCGGAGAGGTCGGTCCACTTGGGGAAGTACTGGCGCAGCAGCCCGTTGGTGTTCTCGTTGGTGCCCCGTTGCCAGGGACTCCTGGGGTCACAGAAGTAGACCGCGACGTCGGTGGCGATGCTGAAGCGCCGGTGGTCGGCGAGCTCCACCCCGCGATCCCAGGTCAGGCTCGCCCACAGCTGACGGGGCAGCGTCTGGACTTGGGCGGCGAGGGCGTCGACCACCCCCGTGGAGCCCTTGCCCGGTACCTTGACGAGGAGGAGGTAGCGGGTCTGGCGCTCCACGAGCGTGGCGATGTGGCTGTTGGCGGAGCCGGCGAGGAGGTCACCCTCCCAGTGGCCCGGCACCGCCCGGTCCTTCGCCTCGGCCGGCCGCTCCCGGATGGAGACCGCGTCGACGATCCCGCCACGGCCCTGGCCCTTCGTGGTCGCGAGACGAGAGCGACGGATGCTGCGCCGGGTGCGCAGGTGGACCATGAGCTCCTTGTGCAGCACGCCCCGGGCCTGGATGAACAGGCTCCGATAGATCGTCTCGGTCGACACCTGCCGAGCGTGCTCCCCCGGATACGTGCGGGCAAGCCAGCCCGAGATCTGCTGGGGTGACCAGTCGAGCGCGAGCTTGCCCGCTACCAACTCCCGCAGCTCCGCTGACGTCGCGAGCTTGCAGGGCTTTGGTCGGCAGGCCCGCCGCCAGGCCCGCTCGTCGGCCTGTGTCGCGCGATAGCGGTGCCGGCCACCGTGGCGGGCGACCTCGCGGCTGATCGTCGAGGCGGCCCGGCCGGCGCGGCGGGCGATCATGCGCAGCGAGACGCCCTCGGCCAGACCGCGCGAGATCTCCTCCCGCTCGGCGGACGAGAGCACCCGCGGCGAGCGACGCTGGTCCACCGGCACGTACCCGCCGGTGGTCGCGACCATGCGGTGGATGGCGCTCCGTTCCCTCCCGAGCGCCCGCCCGATCTCACTGAGCGATTGACCTGCTTTCCAGCGGGACCACATGTCTCGCTTCTGCTCGGCCGTCAACGCCGGCCTGCCCCACTGCGCCATGGGCCACCTCCCGATCGACACTGCACCCATCAAGGTGTTGCGTCGATCGGTGGAACCCGAGGGTCCTTCTCGACTCCGGCGCGCCGATTGAGAGCGGGGCAACGATGAACCGGCCGCAGGCGACTAGAGTCGCGTCCCGCAACGGCTATCCGCTACCCTTGCGCTGCAGGAACCAGTTCACGCCCCGTCGCAATGAGACCTCGGTGCGACGTATCCAGTGGCACGGCCGACGGAGAGGGAACGGATGCCTCGGATAGTCGATCTGGAGTTCACAGCCGACGGATTGGACTTCGTTCGCCGGCCGCATCCGGCCGTAATGGCGACGTTACGCCCGGGCGGCGGTCTCGTCGCCGTGGCGACCTGGCACCCGTGGGCCTTGGGCCGCCCCACCCTGGTCGGGCCCTACCGCCCGCGGCGCTAGCGCCGCCGTCCGCGAGCCCGACGGACCGCACCCGTGCCCACTGCGGCGCTCCTGTTCGCCCTTGGTGGCGCCTTCGTGCACGCGGGCTGGAACACGCTGCTTGCGCGCGCACCCGACACGCGGGCGGCAACGGGCGTGGCGCTCGTCGCGGGCACCCTGGTATTCACCCCGGTCGCTCTGCTGACCTGGCAGGTGCACGGCGGGGTAGCGCCGTACGTCGCCGCCTCGACGATCCTCGAGCTGGGCTACTTTGTCCTGCTGGCGACCGCGTACCAGCGCGCCGAGATGAGCCTGGTGTACCCCCTCGCTCGTGGCCTCGGCCCCTGTTTCGTGCTGCTCGTGAGCGTGCTCATCCTGGGCGCGAGGATCTCACCGCTCAGCGGGCTAGGGGTGCTGCTCGTGGCGGTGGGGATCGTCCTCGTCCGCGGTGCGCGCAGACCCGGTGGGTGGCGCGACGTAGCGCTCACCGTGGCGATCGCCGCCTGCACCGCGGGGTACACCCTGATCGACAAGGCGGGGCTGAGGTTCGCGGACCCGATCCCCTACCTGTGGCTGGTGCTTTCCTTCACCAGCGTCGGCTACCTGGCCGCGCTCTTGTACAGCGGGGGACGTACGTGGCTTCCGCGCGAGCTGCGCCCGAGCCGCTTCCTCGCCGGGGTTGGGATGTTCGGAGCCTACGCGCTTGTGCTGGCCGCCTTGCAGATCGCGCCCGCGGCCTCGGTGGCAGCCGTACGCGAGACCAGCGTCGTCATCGCCACCCTCCTCGGCGCCGGCGTACTGCACGAGCACGTGAGCTCGAAGCGGCTCGCTGGGGCGGGGCTGGTCGCGCTGGGCGTCGCGGCACTCGCCTTCGGCTGACGCACGGCGGCTGGCGGACGGTCCATCGCGCAGCCGCCCGGCACAACCGGCCACGACCCCCGTGGACCCCACCGCACGATCCACACAACGCGACGATGGTCCTACGGCCGCCCGGGGCGATGCCACCGCTCAACCGGTCTCCGCGGTCTCGCGGGCCCCACGGGCGCGGCTTCCCAGAGCACCACGGGCGCTCGCGCCTACTGCGCCTTGGCGACGATGCGCTCGATGACCTCGCCGGCATCCTCCGCGGCGTCGATCGCTTCCTCCAGGGTGGCATAGACCTCTCGGAACTTCAGGGCCACCATCGCGTCTGTCTGCTCCGCGAACAGGGCGGCTATCGCGGAACGCGAAAGCCCGTCTGCCTCGTTCTCGAGCTCATGGATCTCCCGGAGCGACGGCTCGAGGTCCTGGAGCGACTCGAGCTTGCCGAGCACCTGGCTGAGCTGCGAGGACTGGGCCGACAGGATGCCGGCCAGCCGCTGCGCCTGAGGCGTCGGCCGCCCAATGTTGTAGATCAGGAACGCCTCTGCCACCTCCTGGATCTCGTCGATGATGTCGTCGAGCCGCGATGAGAGGCTGTGGATGTCCTCGCGGCTCCGCGGGGACGGAGCCAGCGCCTGGTCTACCCGCACCTGGGCGATACCCGGTACTGGACGCGGATGCCGCGGCGGCGCTGCTCCGCTTGGCTCTCGAAGCGGTCGTGGCGGCGATCCGCGGGCGGCCAGCTCCCGTCGTGGGCCAGGCCTCTCTGCCTCCAGTGCTCCTGGAGCCCGCGGCCGCCTTCGTCACGCTCCATGAACGCGGCGAGCTGCGTGGCTGCCTGGGCAACCTCGAGTTCGACCGCCCGCTGTGGAAGAACGTGCTGACCGCCGGAACGATCGTGCCGTTGGACGATCCGCGGTTCGTGCCCGTGGTCGAGGCGGAGCTCCCGGCGATCCGGATCGAGGTTTCCGTACTGGCGCCGCCCGTCGAGCTGCCGGGCCCCGAGGCCTTTGACGCGCGCTCCCAGGGGATCATCGTACAGGGATCTGGCCGGCGGGCACTGCTGTTGCCGCAGGTCGCCGAGGAGTTCGGCTGGGACGAGGCGACCACCCTCGACGCGGTCTGTCGGAAGGCCGGACTCGCGGGCGACGCGTGGCGCCGGGCCGGCACGCGGCTCTTCGGCTTCCGTGCCGTGCATGTCGCGGAGCCCGGCTTCGCCGGCTGAGCGCCGGGCCGGTCCTGCGCTCGAGCGGCCTGACGCCTGACCGCGCGTACTCGCCCTCGCGACGGCCGGTGCCCGGACACGATTAGTGGGCGGCAGTACGAGATCCGTGCTACTTCCGGCGAGCCCGGCCTAGACTTGCCGGCGGGACGTCGCGGACGGACCACCAGCGGAGGAAAGGAAGGAGAACGATGCCCGGGACCACTACCGGCGTCTGGATCTCCGCCACCTCAGCCACGGTGCTGCGCTGGAGCCCGCAGGGCAGCCTGCGCCACCGCATCGTCTCCACCGTCCCGGGGCGCCACCGCTCGACCGGACGACCGCCCACCGAGCTGCACCCGGCCGGCGAAGGGCATCGCGACGAGCACATGCGGACGTTCTTCGAGGAGGTGGCGAGCGCGCTGGCGGGCGAGGATGACCTGCTGCTCGTCGGTGACGGCGAGGTCGTGGACCACTTCGCGGATCACGTGCGGGCCCTCGACGCACGCCACGGTCAGCCGCGACGGATCGTGGTCGAGAAGAGCGGCTCGCTCACCGACCGGCAGCTGCTCGCCCGCCTGCGCGCCTTTGCGGGAGCACCAGCCCGCCGCACGCAGCCGCGCTGAGCATCGCCGCGGGCGACCCGGCCCCGCGCGGAGAAAGCCGCGCCTCGCGACTACGGCGCCCCCTGCAGCAGGTACAGGGCGACCAAGACCGCCAGCACGACCAGGACGCCGTACACCCCCAGAGTGGGAGCCTGGCCGCGCGCCTGCGTGGCCCGGCGTTCCCGCCGCCGGCGTTCAGATCTCGTCCGCCGTTGGCTCCGGCGATCGCCTGGTTGCGGAACGTATTCGGGGCCCGTTGGTCCCGCAGTGTGTTGGGGCGGACCTCGCCGGGCCCGCTCTGCTGGTTGGTCATGCGATGCCTCTTCGCTACCGGCCCCAGGGGCCTGGCCCCGCCCAAGCCTGCCACCGGGGGCGGGGAATGCAAGCGGCGATGGGCTGTTCGGGCGAGATCACCGCGACCACGCGATCCGCGGCTGAGGCTCGGGCACGAACTGCTCAGGGCGATGGTTGCGGTGGTCGAGTGGGGTTGGCTACGCGCCGGTCCCCCGCGTCCAGCCCCAGGAGCCGGCTCACGACCCGGGCTGCCTGGGCGCCGCGACTGTGAGGGAGACCCGGGCATCCAGCGTGGGGATGGTGGTCACGAACGACGGCCACGTGGAGATCGACACGTCGCCGTACTGCGCCAGGATGGCGCGGGCCTCAGCGACAGTCTTGCCCTTCACCTGCGCCAGGAGCGCCAACGCGTCGAGAGGATGCCAGCGCTCCCCCTGCGCCGTGACAATGAACGTGACGTGCCCGTTCACGACGATCGGGTGGCTCACCGTGGTGCGGACCGAGCCCGGGAAGAGCGACCACCCCGCGGGAATTGCCTGCTCGACGTGGGACGCGGCCAGGCCGGCCAGCGGCTGCTCCGAGACCGCGATGGCCGTGGCCGTGGCCGTGGCCGTCAGCTGGAACGACGCGCTGGAGGTGCCGACCAGCGCCGCCGCGGCAGGGACCGTGGTCATGCTACCCAGCGACGCGGTCCCCGAGATAAGGCGCGTGCCGGCCGGGGCCGGGTGAGCGGTCGCGGTCGCGAGCTGGGCAGCGATCTGGGATCCGAGCTGCTTGACGGCCGCAGCGTAGTCCGGCTGGCTGACGACCTTGATCACGATACGGCTCCCGCCGGTGGTGGGCGCTCCGTTGTCGACCGCGACCTGGAAGGCCTGCAGGCGTGGTGGGACGCCGGTAACGGCGTGGGCGGGGACGTTCCCGGCGGGCCCCGGGGCGACGGCCTGGACCGCGCTGCTGGCCTCTCCCGGCGTGATCGTGGTGCCGTTCACGGTGGCCCGCGGCGGCACCACGATGCTCTGGGTGAGAAACTCGAGCCCCGAGGCGGTCCCCACCGTGGTGCCGGCGGGGATGATCACCGCGTCGATCGTGTTGTTGCTGGTGAAGGTCACTGTGCCGGTGGCGGGCTTCAGGTTCACCTTCTGGCCGGTGGCGGCAAACGTGCCCTTGACCTTGAGCGGCACCCTCACCTGCTGGGCGGGGATCACCAGGTTCGCCTGATCGACCGAGGTCGCCGCGGGGTCCGCGGTGACCTGCAGCGAGAGGGGGCCCTGAACCACGGCTACCGGCGTGACCACGATCTGTGCGCTCGGCAGCAGCAGGTACAGGCCGCCACCGCCGGCCAGGATCGCCACCAGCAGCACCACCAGGAGCACTACCAGCCAGCGTCGCCGCGGCCAGGGCAGCGCTTGGGCGGCCCGGCCTGCCAGAGGGAGGGTGCCCGCCGAACGAGGCCCGGTTTCCGGCACCGAAGCGTCATCCCCACGCGCGGGGCCGGCCGATGGCCTGGAGACGGACGCATCGGCGGCCGTGCGCACGTCGCCCCATGCCGGCGCGGCGGACGCGGCTGGACCCGCGATCCCCGCCCATTCGCCGGCGCGCCGCGCATCCCTGCCACCAGGACTAGCGGACGCCGGGGCATCGCGCCGCTCGCGCTCCTCCTGTTCGAGCTCGCCGACGAGGGCCGCCTCGTAGGCCGCCACTGTAGCGTACGCGGGCAGGCCGGCCGCGATCGAGATCGCCCGCATCGGGGTCTCGGGCGCGACGATCGCGAGGTGCCGGTTTCGCGCCGCCGCCTCGCGGACGAGCAGCCGGAAGTTGGTGCGACTTGTCGCCACCCGCGAGCCGGCGGGCAGCACGAGCGCCACGTGCAGTTCGTCCGAGGTTCGCAGGCGCGCCACCGCGGTGGTCACCTTGTCGTCGACGTCCAGGTAGTGGATCGTCATCGTCATCAGTCTGCCTGAGAGCTTCCTCGCGCGCAGCACCCGCGTTCGTCACGATGGTCAGCCGCCGACCCCTTCGGTCGCGGTCGCTTGGCCAGCACGTCGACGATGGCGAAGCAGCCCCGGTAGGATGGGTCAAGCGCCAGTGTGACGGGACGTTCTCTCTACGGGTTATCGCATGGAACCGACGCCGACCCCGGAACTCCGGCTGCTGCCCCTCGATCGTGCCGCGACGCTCGTCGCGGGGCTGGGGTTCGAGCTCGTCCACGATGAGCGGCTGGAGGAAGCGACCGCGCTGTCCGGCTCCCACCTAGTCGTGGCGCTGCGTGACAGTCCGACGCTGACCCACTTCGACCCAGAGCGGATGACCTGGTTCGTCACCGTAGGGGGGAAGGGGCAGGCCATGGAGTTGCAGCGCTCGGGCGTGCCCCCGCAGCAGACGGAGGTGGCGTGGGGGCCCGTCCACGTGATCGACCGGCTCGAGGTCCAGAACGCGTTCCTGACGTTCGGTGGCGTGCTGCGGGTCGCGCAGGTCGATTCCGGGACGACGATCGTCGTTCTCGATTCGGCGGCGCCCATCCTGCGCCGAAGCGGCCACAGCCAGGACGTCGACCCCAAGGCCTCGCAGGTGGCAGCGTTCTTCGCGCGCCTCCTGGTGCCCATCGACTTCGCGCCGGGGGCGGAGGCCCGGGTCGCGAGCCTGTCGCCGATGGCGCTGTACAGTGGGTTCGTCGCCGACCTAGGGGCACGCTATGAAGCCGCCCGGCCGCTCCGCGAGACGAATCCCCGGTTGAGCGAGTGGCTCCGTGTGGCGGCCCGCGGTCCTGGCACGGTGAGGGCCTCGGCCCTGTGCTCGGTCAGTCCAGTCTGCCGAACCAGGCCGTCACTGTCACCGGCTTCAAGAGTGGCACCTGGACGCTATCGTCCGCCGAGTTCTCAGGCACCGGGATCACCGTCAACTCAATGTGCGCTCTGGCATGCTTGCCAGCGCAGCGAGCCGCGGCACGCCGATCTTCCGCAATGGCGGCGCTGCTTCGGATCGTCGCCCGTGACGGCCGCTAGCGGCGGTCGAGCCCCTGGTCAGCAGGGGGGCAGATTGTCGAGGTTGTTCGCCGTGCTGTAGTCGGGCGCCGTCGTGATGTACGGGCTCACGTAGCAGCCCGCTCGGGGGCAGAACGAGATCTTCTTGATGCGCGCGGACATGCCTCCGCCGTACGTTGTCCATGACTCCCCGCGATCGAGTCCGGCGACGACCTGCGCTCGGGTGTAGTACCCGCCGTCGGCCGTGCAGACACCAACTATGTGCATGTGCGCGCGGTCAGCCGCCGGTTCCTTCTTGACGCGAGTGACAACCGGCATTGCGCACTCCAAGATAGAACTGGTGTTCCAGATTGTACGCCCTGCACCCGCGGCGCTCGCCACCTAACCGACGCGCCTGGTATGGAATCCCAGGCCAACCAGGATCCGGCGAGCTTGGTTCGTGTTGAAGTCGAGCACGTCCATGTTCGTGGCGAGACCGAAGGCCTGCTGGATCGGGAACTCAGTACCCTCTATCTCTACGACGTGAGCCTGGCGAAGCCATTCCTCGTCCACCTACCCGAGATCGAACGCCCGCAGCTTCGTCTGTAGGTCACCGCGACGCGTGAGGCCAAGGATCGGCGTCCCACTCCGACACTGCAGGCTGTTCGAGGCGCCGAGGCGCCGGAGCAGGGCCGTGCTGTCGGCGCGGTCCATGTCGACAACGGCAAGCTGTAGGCACCACCCGCTGAGGATCGCCTCCGCCTCCGCCAGATTCATGGCCGCCCGCACCACGAACAGGCCGTGATTGAGCGCCTGCTCGATGAGGGCCACGACCGCCGGTTCATCGTGCAGCACGAGTGCGCGGCGTGCCACGTGTCCTCGCTTCTCCTTGGCGTCGGTCACGGCCCCGCCCTCATTGCGCCACGCAAGGGCCCGATCCCCGTTCGGTCCGGGGCTCGTTGCCCGCGCCCCACGACTGAGGGCGTGAGGCTAGTGTCACCCCTCCGTCATGACGGGTCGTCATCTCAGGTGCGGCATACGAGCTGCTCGCCAGAGTACGTAGGCCCCTGTGTCGGGGGGCGCTCTAGTGGCGCGGCTCCGGGCGCGTAGCCGGCCCGCTCTCCCAGCCCAGGTTGGAGAAGGTGGGGATGAAGCGGTAGCCCTGGCCCGGCACCGTGGCGATGAAGCGCGGCTGGCGGTAGTCGTTCTGCAGCTTGCTGCGCAGGCTCCGGATGTGGCGATCCACGAGGTTGCTCTCGGCCACGAAGTCGGTGCCCCAGATGGTATCCAGTATCTCGTCGCGCGTCACCACGCGTCCGGCCCGACTGGCCAGCAGGTACAGCAGGCTCTGCTCGATGCCCGAGAGGTGGACGACCGAGTTCCCCGCGCGGACCTGGCGATGGACGATGTCGATCTGCATCTCGCCGAGCGTGATGGTGGGCACGATGGGCAGCTCGCTGCCCATCGCCCGGCGGGTGATGACGATGGCGCGGGCCAACAGCTCCTCGGGCGAGAAGGGCACGGTCAGGATGTCGTCCACCCCGAGATCGAAGGCCCGAAGCTTGGTCGGCAGGTCGCCCCGGCGGGTGAGCCCGAGGACGGGGGTTCGGCTGGGCCGCGCCAGCGTGTTCGAGGCACCCAAGCGCCCGAGGAGCGCGGTGCTGTCGTCGTGGTCCATGTCGACCACGCTCAGGTGCGGGCGCCAGGCCGCCAGGATCGCCTCCGCCTCGGCCAGGCTGCGCGCCGCGCGCACCACGAAGAGGCCGTGGTTGAGGGTCAGCTCGATGAGGTCCACCACGAGGGGCTGGTCGTGCAGCACCAGGGCGCGGTGCGCCTCGATCTCCCTCGCCTGCACGTGGCCCTCGGTCACGCCACGTCCTCGCTACTGGTGAAGCGCCTGCATGTCCTATTTTCGCACCCGCCCACGTGAGAGTCTCGCGCGATACCCAGCGCCACGCACGCTAATACAGGCCCCGGCGCAAGGGACCTGCACCCAGAACCTACCCGCAGGTTCGCACGCCCGCCATGTCAGAGTTCAACTCCGCGCCTCGTCCCTGACGAGGTTGGCCACAGCGAGGAGCCCGGCAGCGCGTGGATTGAGCGCGCTGTCGACGTCCACCACCGGGAGGGCTCCTCGATGCACCGTCACGCCAATGCCTCGCCTGACGCCACGAGGGTGGGGCGACGGTTTCTCGGAATGACTGCTCGGTGAATGATCCTGCGCGAGTCGCGCGTCGGCTCGCGGGACCCGGCGCTCGAGGTCTCGCCATCCGATCCTCTCCCCGAAACGATCCGATCCGCGACCGCGAGGGTTTGCCGCATCGACCTCTCGGATCAGTGTGCCCCTACGATCTCCCGGATCCGCTCGTCCTCCGACGCCTACCGGTTGAAACGCCCGTGGGACGTCGCCGCGGACGTGGCGTATGCCTGATCAGTGGGTGGTAACTCTGAACTGCTCGGGAGCCGGGGCACTCTACCGCGAGCGGCACCTCAACGGAGGGGATCGAGTCCGGCCTCTTGCCGCAGGGAGGCCGACAGGTCGTATAGCTTCGAGGCAAGCTCGGCCGCGAGGGCCACCCGCAGCTCTTCAAGTGCTGCTTGGAGTTTCTCCCCATACGGCGGCGCGCTCACTTCGACCTTCTGCCCGTCGAGCATCGCGGTGATGTCCAGACGCGGCGCCGTGCCCTGCACAAAGGTGACCCTGGCGACGAGATCCATCGCAGGAAACCCTCCTCTTGCGTGGCCTACGCCACCGGCCCCACGCGGAACTGCTGGGCCATCGCCCGGAGCGCGCTGGCCTCTGTCCTGCCAGAGGCCTCGCGCCACGCTTCAGGGTCCTGGCCTGGGCCGGGCAGCTGCCGCGCGTAGATCGCCCACCCGTGGTCGTCCTTGCGCCACACCGGGCCCATGACGATCCAGCCCGCTGGGAGCACCGCGCGCAGCTCCGCCCCGGCGGCGGCGCGTTCCTCGTCGACCATCGTGCGGTGGTGCCTCAGTAACCGCGCCAGGGTGCGGTGGCGGCCCACAAACGCCGCCGCGACAAGTATGGCCTCCCGCGCCACCCCCGGGCAGGGTGTGACATCGGGACGAGCCTCCCAGCGTCGGGAGCTCCTTGACCGCGATGCGGGAGCCAGCTTTCGCGCACGTCCTGCTATGACTCGCATGACACCATGATCGGATGGTGTGCGACTTCCAGGGCGAGCGCGGTGACACGTGCCGCGTTGGCGGCGGAGTCAGAGTTGGAGGCGCTCGTCCGTGCGGCCCGCGCGCTGCCACCAGACGACGGTGCCAAGTCGGCGACCTCGCGGCCGATGACGTCACGATCCCGGCGCCACGTGCCGCAGCAGCTGGTTCTCCGCGATGCACTCCACGGCGGACTCGGCGTCGTTGACGGCGTAGCGGGCGCCGCTGTGGAGCAGCCCGTGGTGCCGCCCGGTGGTACCGGAGGTGATCTCGCCGCGTTCGACGAGGGTGACCCGGAGGCCCCGGAGGACCAGGTCGAGGGCCAGTGCGCCACCGGTGCCTCCCCCGCCGACGATCACGACGTGCGGGGCGGGCGAACGAGCGATGGCGGTCATGGCGGTCTCCGACCCGGCCCTTCGGGGCCCGGATCTTTGAGTCGCTGCCTAGGGGACTACTCGACCCACTCGAAGGTCCGCGTGACGGCCTTCTTCCAGAGCTTGTAGTCCTTGTCGCGAGTGGCGGCGTCCATCGCCGGATGCCACTCCTTGTCCTTCTGCCAGTTGACGCGCAGGTCCTCGACCGCGGCCCAGAAGCCGACCGCGAGGCCGGCCGCGTAGGCGGCGCCCAGGGCCGTCGTCTCCGCCACCTTGGGGCGGATGACCGGCACATTGAGGACGTCGGACTGGAACTGCATGAGGAGCTCGTTGTAGACCATGCCGCCGTCGACCTTGAGGGCCGTCAGCGCGACGCCGGAGTCGGCGTTCATCGCGTCGAGCACTTCGCGGGTCTGCCAGGCGGTCGCCTCGAGCACGGCCCGGGCGATGTGGCCCTTGTTGACGTAGCGCGTGAGGCCGGCGATGACGCCCCGCGCGTCGTTCTTCCAGTAGGGGGCGAAGAGGCCCGAGAAGGCCGGCACGAAGTACACGCCGCCGTTGTCGTCGACGGTCTTCGCCAGCTCCTCGATCTCGGGCGAGGTCTTGATCATGGCCGAGGTTGTCGCGCAGCCACTGCACGAGCGCCCCGGTGATCGCGATGGAGCCCTCGAGGCAGTAGACCGCGGGCTCCTTGCCGATCTTGTAGCCCAGGGTGGTGAGGAGGCCGCTCTTGGACTGGACCGGCTTGGTGCCCGTGTTCAGGAGCATGAAGCAGCCGGTGCCGTAGGTGTTCTTCGCCTCGCCGGCGCTGAAGCACGTCTGGCCGAAGAGGGCCGCCTGCTGGTCGCCCAGGTCGCCCGCCACGGGCACGCCGGCCAGATCGCCGACGGCCGTCCCGTACACCTCGCTGGAGGCCTTGATGGCCGGCAGCATGGCGCGCGGGATGCCCATGAGCTGCAGGATGTCGGGATCCCAGTCGAGGGTCGCGAGGTTCATCAGCATGGTGCGGCTGGCGTTGGAGACGTCCGTCACGTGGACGCCGCCGTCGACGCCACCGGTGAGGTTCCAGATGCACCAGGTGTCGATGTTGCCGAAGAGCAGGTCGCCCGCCTCGGCCCTGGCCCGGGCCCCGGCGACGTTCTCCAGGATCCACTTGACCTTGGGGCCGGAGAAGTAGGTGGCGAGGGGCAGGCCGACCTTCGGGCGAAGGCGATCCTGCCCGCCGTCCTTGGCGAGCTCGTTGCAGATGTCGGCGGTGCGGGTGTCCTGCCAGACGATCGCGTTGTGGATGGGCTTGCCCGAGCGGCGATCCCACACGACCGTGGTCTCGCGCTGGTTGGTCACGCCCACGGCCGCCAGGTCGGAGGCGGCGACGCCGGCCTTGGCGAGCGCGCCGCGGATGACCTCGACGCTGCGCGTCCAGATCTCGTTCGCGTCGTGCTCGACCCAGCCCGGCTTGGGGTAGATCTGCTCGTGTTCCTTCTGATCCACCGCGACCACGGCCCCAGCGTGGTCGAAGATCATGAACCGGGTGCTCGTCGTGCCCTGATCGAGGGCGCCGACATATCTCGCCATGGTGTCTCCCAGCTACTGCGATTGCCTGCCGGCCCAGGTGCCGGCTATGTGGCCGAATTCCCGGCCGCCGCCCCGGACCACGCGTCGGCGGCAGCCTTCAAGAGAAAGTAGGAGGACGTCGCGCCCGGGTCCTGGTGCCCGGCGCTGCGCTCTCCGAGGTAGCTCGCACGCCCCTTGCGGGCGACGAGCGGGATGGCACGTGCGATTCGAAGTGGGTTTGGTCGCCTCCTTAGAGCATGAGAGCCGGGCCTCGACGGGCGGATGACCCGGCTCCACGTGTGTCCTGAGCGTGAAGCCCGCTCGGGCTAGTAGTCCATATCCCCGCCGCCATAGCCACCGCCTCCGCCGCCGTAGCCTCCGCCCGAGGCGCCGTTCTTCTTCTCCGGCAGGTCGGTGATGAGCGTCTCGGTGGTGAGCACCATGCCCGCGATCGAGGCGGCGTTCTGGAGGGCCGAGCGGGTCACCTTGAGGGCATCCACGATGCCCTTGGCGAACATGTCGCCGTACTCGCCCTGGAGGGCGTCGTAGCCATGGCCGGCGGCCATGGCCGCACCGCGGCGGTGACGACGGAGCCCTCCGCGCCGGCGTTCTGGGCGATCTGGCGGATGGGCGCCTCGAGGGCCCGCCGCACGATCGTCACGCCGACCTGCTCGTCGCCCTCGAGATGGAGCGCGTCGAGCGCGGGGATCGCCTGCAGCAGGGCCGTGCCGCCGCCGGCCACGAGGCCCTCCTCGATGGCCGCCCGGGTGGTGGAGAGGGCATCCTCGATGCGGTGCTTCTTCTCCTTCAACTCCACCTCGGTGGGCGCGCCGACCTTGATGACGGCCACGCCGCCGGAGAGCTTGGCCAGGCGCTCCTGGAGCTTCTCGCGGTCGTAGTCCGAGGTGGTCTCCTCGATCTGCGCCTTGATCTGGCTCATGCGGCCCTTGATCTCGGCGGGCTCGCCGTCGCCCTCGATGATGGTGGTGTCGTCCTTCGTGGCGACGACGCGGCGCGCCCCGCCGAAGTCCTCGGGCACCACGCTCTCGAGCTTGCGGCCGAGCTCCTCGCTGATGACGTTGCCGCCGCGTGAGGATGGCGAGGTCGCGCAGCATCTCCTTGCGCCGATCGCCGAAGCCGGGGGCCTTGACGGCCAGCACGTTGATCGTCCCGCGCAGCTTGTTGACGACGAGCGTGGCGAGCGCCTCGCCGTCGACGTCCTCGGCCACGACGAGGAGGGGCTTGCCGAGGGCGACGGCCTTCTCGAGGGCCGGGAGCAGATCCGCGATGGCCGAGATCTTCTTGTCGGTGACGAGGATGGCGGCCTTCTCGAGGACCGCCTCCATCTGGTCGGCGTTGGTGATGAAATAGGCCGAGATGTAGCCCCGGTCGAACTGCATGCCCTCGACGTATTCCTTCTCGAGCCCGGTCGTCTTGCCTTCCTCGACCGTGATCACGCCGTCCTTGCCGACCTTGTCCATGACCTCGGCGATCAGCTCGCCGATTTCCGGGTCGGCGGCGCTGATGGCGGCCACGTTGGCGATGTCCTCGCGCGTCGCGACGGGCCGAGCCTGCGCCTTGAGCGCCTCGACGACCGTATCGACGGCCTTCTCCAGGCCGCGCTTGACGATCATCGGGTTGGCGCCGGCGGCGACGTTCCTGAGACCCTCGGTCACGAGGGACTGGGCCAGCACGACCGCGGTCGTGGTGCCGTCCCCGGCCACGTCGTCGGTCTTGATGGCGACCTCGCGCAGGAGCTGGGCGCCCATGTTCTCGAACGGCTCGTCGAGCGCGATGTCGCGCGCGATCGTCACCCCGTCGTTGGTGATGGTGGGCGCGCCGTACTTCTTGTCGAGGGCGACGTTGCGGCCCTTGGGGCCCAAGGTGACGCGCACGGCGTCAGAGAGGCGGTCGACGCCTCGCATGAGGGAGTGACGAGCGGTCTCGTCGTAGAGGAGCTGCTTGGCCACGGGTGGTGGTTCCTTCCTAGTGCGAGGCTGCCCGGAGGGGAGCGGACGGGGCCGATCCGGCTGATCGACGCCTAGCCCTCGACGATGGCGAGGACGTCCTTCTGGCTGACGATGAGGAGCTCCTCCCCGTCGAGCTTGAACTCGGTGCCGGCGTACTTGGCGTAGAGCACCTTGTTGCCCTTCTTGAGGTCCATGGCCTCGCGCGTGCCGTCATCGAGGATGCGGCCGGGCCCGACGGCGATGATCGTCCCTTCCTGGGGCTTCTCCTTGGCCGTGTCGGGCAGGACGATGCCCGACTTGGTCATCTCCTCGCGGGGCGTCGGCTTGACGACGACGCGGTCACCGAGGGGGCGGAGCTTGGACGTCGCCACGGGCGCGTGCCCCGTCCCGCTGCGTGGGACCGGCTGCGTCTTCGCCGCTGGGGCACGCTTGGGGGCCTTGACGGTTGCCATCGCTGTCTCCTCCTGTGAGTAGCTAACGTGTTCCAGCCGACCGGTGGCCGGGACGAAGCCGCGTGCCCCGATCGGGCGACGCGGCCCCCCGCGGTGCCTTGCCGTCGCGTTCGGCGCTAGCGCTTGACGGTGCCCTCGACGGCCTCGCTGGCGCGGGGTTGGACCTTGATGTGCTTCACCACGACCTGCGCCACCTTGGGGATGGTGATGGTCGAGGATGCCGTGCTCGAAGACGGGCTCGGCCTTCTCGGCCTCGAAGCGCTCGGGCAGCCGCAGGGTCGCGCTCGAACGTGCCGATGTACAGCTCCCGGCGGTGGTACTCGGTGCCCGGCTGTTCCTCTTCGGCCTTGAACTCGCCGGAAATGGTCAGGATGTCGCCATCGATGGCGATGTCGACGTCCTCGGGCGTGACGCCCGGGAGCGCCGCCTTGATGACGAGCTCGGTGGGCGTCTCGGAGACATTGACCGGCAGCCAACCGCGGTCCGGCCGGGGCAGGCTCTGCTCGAAGAGCCGATCCATCGCCTGGCGCAGCGACAGCGTATCGGCGAACGGATCGCGCAGCATGAGAGTCATGGGTCCATCTCCTTTAGGTCCTGCCGCTTCGGGCAGCACCGATCTCGCGTGGATGTGGCCAGTCGGGTCCAGCGACCCGATCCCCCCGTGGCGGGCCATGACGCGGGTGCCGGTGGCGACCACGGCATCACCGCTAGGGCGGCGCTACCAAAGACGTGAAATGCGCGGCGGCGGAGCGGCAGGGCTCGCCAGGCGGCGATGAGCCTCCGCTCCTGGGTGAGGCCGTTCACGCCCCCCAGGGTCAGCACGCTCGCCGCGACAAGGCCACCGAGGAGCGCCCCGCGATGCCGAGGACGACGTCCCGACGACACCTGCCCGGCCACCGATGCCGAGGACCAGGGTGCCCATTGGATCACCCTTTCGGGCTCAGCCGACAAGGCTCGTCGATCTGGCGATCATTTGTCTTGAACCGTGTATATCGTATGGTATGCTCTGCAGTATGTCAAGCGAGCAACTCACGCCGACCTCGTATCTGGTCCTGGGGCTCATCGCGCGCGAGGGCCCCTCCACCCCTTACGAGCTCAAGCGCCACGTGGCGGCGACACTCGGCCATTTCTGGTCGTTCCCGCACTCCCTGCTGTACGGGGAGCCTGCCCGTCTGGCCGAGCTCGGGTTGCTCTGCGAGCGGCGCGAAGTGGAGGGGCGCCGGCGCCGCATCTTCAGCATCACCGAGGCCGGGCAGGCGGCCCTGCATCGCTGGCTCGGGCGGCCGTCCGGGGAGCCGAGTGAACTGCGCGACCCCGGACTCCTGCAGCTCTTCTTCGCCGATCTCGGACCGCCCGAGGCGCGAGCCTCGATCGCCGCCGAACAGCTGGTCATCCACCGCGCGAAGCTTGCCGATTACGAAGAGGATCAGCGCCTCGAGCCAGGGCCGGGGGCCGCCGGTCCCGGAGGGCGCACGGTCGAGCGCTGGCGCGGGGAGACGGTGCGCATGGGCCTCCTGTACGAGCGCGCCGCGGTGGACTTCTGGGTGGGTATCGTCAAGAGCGCCGATCGTGCCGACGGTGGTGCCGCCCGGGCAGGGGCGGAGGACGACGGAGCTCCCATCACCTGATGAGCAAGGATGGGCACGTCGCCGGACACCTTCCGGCACAGTCGGCGACTTCGACCCAGTAGAACACCACGTCAAGGAAGCGCGCCCACAGCCCTACACGATGGGCAACGTGGTGCGGGGTCGGTGCCGAGCGGCGTCCTGGCGAGGCGCGCGTCCGGGGGGTTTGCAGCGCATACCTGCAGGCCCCGCTCGCTCGTGAGCGCGTCGCCGAGCCCCCGCCACTCGGATCGCACGGGCTGAGGGCTGCCGGTCCCGAAACGACCGGCGCGCAGTGAGCGAGGATCCGGCGCCTACCAGCGCTGGTGGACGAGCGGCTTGACGCGTTCCTCGTAGAGGCGCGCGATCCGCTCCATCGTCGCAGGCGGCAGCGGGGCGAGGTCCGCGGCGGCGGCATTTACGTAGACCTGCTCGGGCGTCTTCGCCCCCGGGATGGCGGCCGTGACAGCCTCGGACATGAATCCAACGCAGCGCGATCTGTGCCAGCGTGGCGCCGGTCGGGACGAGCGAGCGCAGTTCGTCAACGAGCGCGAGGCCTGTCTCGTAATCGACGCCGGCGAACGTCTCGCCCACGTCGAAAGCCTCACCGTGCCGGTTGAAGAGGCGGTGGTCCGATCCGTCGAAGACCGTCTCCTTCGTCAGCTTGCCGGTGAGGAGTCCGGATGCCAGGGGAACCCGGGCGAGGACGCCGACGTCGCGACGTGCCGCCTCGGCCAGGAAGTGTTCCGCGGGCCGCTGCCGGACGATGTTGTAGATCAGCTGCACCGATGCGACGCCGGGAAACTCGATGGCCTTGAGCCCCTCCTCGACGCGCGCCACGCTGACGCCGTAGTTGGCGATGGCGCCCGTCGACACGAGGTCATCGAGCGCCGCGAAGCTCTCCGGATGGTAGTAGATGGCCGTCGGGAGGCAGTGGAGCTGCACGAGGTCGAGGCGGATCGACGCCCAGGTTGTCGCGGCTTCGATCGACCCAGCCGCGGAAGGTCTCGGGCGTGTAGTCAGCCAGGTCCAGCGGCACGCGACGGCCCATCTTCGTCGCCAAGAAGAGCGACTCGCCGCTCCGCTCCCGGAGGAACTGCCCGATCAACCGCTCGCTCCGACCGTCCCCGTAGACGTCGGCGGTGTCGAAGAGCGTCACGCCCGCGTCGGCGGCCGCGTGGAGTGCATGAAGGCTGTTGGCGTCGTCCACGCTGCCCCAGTCGCCGCCGATCGCCCACGCGCCGAAGCCAATCGCGCTCACCATGCGCTGGGTCTTCCCGAGCCGTCGGTACTCCACGTTCGGTTTGCTCCTGGGTGGCAGTCGAAGCAAGGATAGAGCCGCGGAACGCCATCGGGGCGCCCGCACGAACGCCAGCGGCCTCGGTCCTGCGAGAGGGTTCGCGGCTCGGCCCCGTGACCGGGGCGCGGGCCCACCGGGCGTCCGGTGACGCTGTCCTGTCGTCGATGCGTGCTGCTGGCGCTGCACTGGGCGTTGGTGGCGAGGCCCACGAGCGTCAGCCATCGCCGCGCTACGGTTGCGTCCGAAGCGCGCCACCAACCGGATCGTTTAGGCTCCTGGCACCATCACCACGGCGCGCCTATCTCAAGCCCGCCGGCCCCCGCTGTCACCGGCCAAGCACCTCACCGCCCACGAGCGCCACCAAGGTGCACGGTTAGCGCGGCCGTGATCGACCGGCCGATCGTCGGGCGCCGAGACCCGCTGAGAGCCACCGGGCAGCAGGCCAAGAAGTCGCCGCGTACAAGCCACATCCCAGTGCTCATTCTTCGGGGACTCATGGCAGCGTGGCTCGGCCCGTGTGTGCAGTCGCCCAGGTGCGTGCGGTTCGCAGCATCCGCTTCTTGGGCCATCGAGCCCCGAGCCGCCCTGGGTCAGGGCGCCGGGATGACGATCCTCTGCCCAATCGTGAGAACGTTGGGATCGGTGATGGTGGGGTTCGCCGCCAGGATTCTCGCCACCGTCACCTTGTGGCGGACAGCGATCACATACAGGGTGTCGCCCTGCTTGACCACGTAGACGGTCCCACTCGCTGTGGGCCTTGGCGAGGGATGCGGTGTAGGTGTTGCGGCCGGCTGGGACGAGAACGGCGAAATCGCGGAGGGCGAGGGCGACCCACCCGATGACGGCGATGCACTCGCCGTTGCGCCGCCGCAGGCGGCGACGGTCAGCGCCACGATCAGGAGTCCGCCCAGCCGCTGCCGCAGGGACGCAGCCCTCCTGCTTGGCAGTCGGAGGATGAGGTCGCGGTCCATGCGCTGGAGTGTACGTGGCCCGGGATGACCCCGTGGGGGAACTCCGGTCGTACCCTCTCGCGGCCTAGCCCCGGCACGAAAGGCGAGATGGTGACGGGGCAAGGGGCGCTGAGCGCCGTGGGCGCGGCCACGTCGCTCGATACGAGCGCTCAATGCCGGCCGTCTCCCCGACGGAGTCAGCTCACCAGCAGGACGCCGCTGGGAGTTCGGCGCCTATGGCTCAGTTAACGGGGCGACTCTGTGCGTCCGAGGGCTGGGTGACGACGGCCACGGGAGGCAGCCTGACAGCCCTGCGTACCACGTTCTATGGCACGGATCGGTTAGGACGATCGGCGACTTTCATACACAGGCCGTAAAGCAGGCTACTTAGGACGGTTCCTCGACTGGTCTGGTGCCGCGGGGCGACCAGCGACCACCGCGTCGCTCGATCTTGCCACCTACGTGACGTCCCACCCTGCGCGGGGTCTGGCGCGGGGTGACGCCTTCGAGCGAGCCGTCGCGCATCTTCTTCGCCACGACCCGAAGTCGGCGTGCGCCGGGTCTGGGGCTGGCGTGACTGGCCCGGCCGGGAGGCGGTTGGAGCTCTAGGGATTGATCTCGTCACAGAGGATGCTCTGGGTCGCCTGATCGGCGTCCAGGGGCCGACGCAGTTCGGCTTCCAGTTCTACGCGGCCGCCCCCGGCCGCACAAGCCTCGGCGTCGTCCCGGGTGTCAGCCCGGGGCCGATCAGGTTCGTTCCCATCGGCGATCCCCTCCAGGTCTGGGCCATACCGGGCCGCGAACGTCACCGTGACGCGGTCTGCCACGTGCCCATCCCCCGGCATCGACCTTCGTCTAGCGTGCCCCAAGAGGCAAAGCTCACATCGGCCGAGCCGGCTTCATCCCGGGCTGGAGGTACACCCTCCATTCGTCCGGGAGGTTGCGGACCTCGGACTGCCGAACATGCATGCGCTCCTGGGGTGTCATCAGATTGTGAATGGTATCGAGGTCCGCTTTGTCGCGACCCCACACGTGTTGGGACGCTGATCGCCACGAGGCGATGTTCGCGCGGCGAACCCAATCGTCGGAGTCAGCCAACCGCAATGGCGCAGTTACCGCGATGACGTCCGCCGTTCGGCGGTCGCGCAGGACGAGGAGTCGCTCCGGGCTGAGCGGCATGACGATCTCGACACCGGGTGTCCTGAAGCCCTGCTCCTCATCCGCGGGCGTGCCCGGTGGCATCACGGCCACGACCGGTTCGTCGCCGAGCAGCAGCCACGGCGGAGCCGTCGCCTCGCGAATCTCCCAGGCCATCTCGAAGAAGGCTTGGGGCTGGGTCTTGAGCGCGAGGTCAAGCACGTGGACGAGAGCAAACCCTGTTGGCGGCCGGACCTCGAGTTCGCCACGGCGAAAGAGAGTGAGCCATTCGAGCCGAAGGTCCTCCAGCGTCTTGCCCTCCTCGGGTACCAGACCGACCTCGGCCGCACGCGCAGCGAAGGCGTCTGGATCGGAGAGCAGCTTGTCGTTCTCGGCAAGTGCCTGGAATACGGCCGCCTCCTCGGCGCGCTCGACCATCGCAGGGACCCGCGCGCGCTGGATGGCTAGGTAGTGGGCAAGATCGAGACGGGCCTTCGGATCGAAGGGCTGGTCGCCCTGCGGGAGCGAAAGGAGGTCTGAGAGACGCGGCGCAGCGATCGTCTCGGCTTTCTGGAAGAGCTCTTGCTCGAGCCCGCCTTCCGTCCCTCCTGACGTTCTGGCCACGTGGTAGTAGTCGGGTCGTACCGATGAGCTCCGGACGGTGCCTGGGAAGATCAGGTCCTTCTCCTTGTCGTAGACCCAGATGCTCTGCATGGCAGGTCCGGACCCGAAGCGACGCAGGTGGAGTTGGGGGATGGTATGCGGGTCGTGGGTCTCGTTCACGTCCATAGGATCGTAGGGACTCTCCTCCACACAACCAAGCCCACCTGTGCGGCCCGGGCATCGCGCCACGAGCACACCGCGGGACCCGTCGCGGGGTCCCTGTCGGCTCGAAGGACTCTTATGACCGGGTCGGGCTCGGCGCCGACGCTCTGTTCGCTGCTGCGCGCATGGAATTCGGTCGACGGGCGGCACGTCAGGCGCTCGCCCCGATCACCGCGAACAGTGCGAGCGAGTACAGCTCGTTGACGCTCTCGGGGCCCGTCGGTAGACTCTGGCCACTCCCGAGCGGGAGTAACTCAGTTGGCAGAGTGCTTGCTTCCCAAGCAGGGTCTTCCCCGGAGGGCTAGCCCTCCGAACTACCCAAACGGCGGGGATCTGAGGCACGCGCTGCTCGGTCCCCTGTCGAGGCTTACGTCGCCGACGCAGAGATCGTTGCGTACGCAATGACTTCGCGCAGGCCTGTGAACCAGCACGACTCCCATCGGCGGGCGCCGCGTCCCCTAGTACGTGTGTCCGTCTCGCATGGCTCAGCCGGGCTCCGACGCGGGGCTCGCGTCGCACGACTGGGCGTTAATTCCTCGCGTCGTGCGGGTGAGGTGTCCGGAGTGGCTGGGCACCACGAGTCCTTAGCTTAGACCGCCTTGCCGGAGACATGCCGGCGAGCTGGACATGCCAGTATCCCCTCCGCCCCTGCGAGCTGGTTGGACATCGGGCGTGACAATAGAACAGATGTCCTATAGCCTACGCTTCAATAGGGGGAACCCTCAATGACCGCTGCACCGACCCGTCTCTCCCGTCCTCCGCACCGCCAAGCCAGGGAAGTCCTAGGAGGAGAAGAGTCCGCTGCGCATCCGCCGCTCGCGGAGCGGTCCGGACCGCCCGATCAGCGCGAGGCCGCGATCATCGCCGCCGCGCGCGATGTCTATGCGTGGCTGCCTGAACCATTCGTGGCCGGCTACATGTTTTTCCAGTTTGACCCGGGCTTCAACGCCGAGCTTGGTGCCGCCCGACGCGAATGGCGGGGAACCAGTGAA
The DNA here is from genome assembly GCA_963835945.1 of uncultured Chloroflexia bacterium. Classification (GTDB taxonomy): domain Bacteria; phylum Chloroflexota; class Limnocylindria; order Limnocylindrales; family CSP1-4; genus JAJYNJ01. Next base: position 157,891 of record CAWIHR010000029.1, on the reverse strand, counting down.
CCGCTGCAGCTCGACGGCCTGACGCCTGAGCGCCGGTTCGACGTCGAGGCGGGCTACACACACGATGACGCACTGCGGGTCCTCGCTCTCGGCTTGGCCTGCCGGTGGGGGCTCGACCCAGATCGGGTGGTCCACGCGCTCGCGGTCGGAGCCAGAGTCAACTTCCCGTACTACGGGGTCGAGCCGGATCTTGTCGATGAGGAGACGGGGTCCAGGTACACGCGGATCACGGCCTACACAGCCTTCGTCTGGCGGGAGCTCCGTCCGGCACTGGCCCGGCTCGGATTGCCATCGGAACCGGTGCTCTTCCCCGACCGGCGGACGGCCTCGAGACGGATCCGCGGCATGCGTGCGAGCGTGGCCGCGCGCACGATGGCGCTGTACTTCCTTACGCGCGCCGCGCCAGGCCAGCGTGACACCGGCGGCGGCCGGACATGGGACGATGCAGAGGAACTGTGGCGCGATCAGGCCGGCGGCCCGAACCTGCCGTACGACGATCGCGCCTGGCGGAGAAACTGCCGCCGGCTCCTGGGCCACATCCGGGAGCGGCGCATGGCCGCAGTCGAACGGCTCCTGTCGGTCCAACACGCTCGAGGGCTCTCTGACGCCGACTGGGCCACATTTTTGGGGGTGCCCCTCCAGGACGCGGACGGCCGGCGCTCTCGTGACTCGTGGATGGGGGTCTGGTGCGGGGCGAAACCCAGCGCCTCCTTCCTGCGCGCCGTCCGCCAGGCGCTCCCCGAGATCGCCGACGATCTCGTGTTCGACGCGTAGGGCCGCCGAGGTCGCACCCGATACGGTCGCCTAGGTCTCCCTGCCGGATCGAGCCGCCGCCGGCTACCGTCCGGGGCGTCTAGCCACGAACAAGGGGACCCCGCGATGACTGCCTCGCCTGTCCGTTCGACCCGCTCTCCGCACCGCTCGAACGGAACGGTCCGACCTGTGAGCCATCCTCACGCTGAGCTGCCGATGGACCAAGGGGAGGGCCCCCGGATCGCGCCAGCCTTGCGCGCGCTCGTGGTGCCCCTGGCCAGCATCGCACTCCACCCCCGCAATCCGCGGGTCGGTGACGTCGAGGCGATCGCGGCAAGCCTCCGCCGCTTCGGTCAGCAGAAGCCCGTCGTGGTGCAGGCGAGCACGCGCTTCGTGGTAGCGGGCAATCACCTCGTCCGTGCCGCGCAGGAGTTGGGATGGAGCGAGATCGCCGCCAATGTCGTGGAACTCGACGACGCGACTGCTATCGCCTACATGCTCGCCGACAACCGCACCAGTGATCTCGGCGGCTACAACGATGCGCTCTTGGCCGCCATCCTGGCCGAACAGTCTGCGGTCGACAACCTCGCCGCCACGGGCTATGACCCGGCTGATGTGGCGGCCCTGCTGCGGGCGGCCGGGCTCGATGATCGCGACCCCGACGTGGTACTCGAGCTGCCCACCGAAACCGAGGTGTACGTCGAGCGCGGCGACCTGTGGATCCTCGGTAAGCAGCGGCTCCAGTGTGGCGACGCGACGGACCCTGACGACGTCGCGCGCCTCCTCGACGGGGCGTCCCCCACGCTCCTGGCCACCGATCCGCCCTACGGCGTGTCCCTCGATCAGACCTGGCGCGACGCCGCGGGATACAACGCCCTTGGTCCTGCCGAGGCGCCCTACATGCCAGCTCCCTCGGCCAAGGCGCCCACGGGCGCAGGCCGGGCTATCGCAACACCAGCTCTCGGGTGACACGCGCGCCGATTGGAGCGAGGCGTTCGCGCTCGTGCCCTCGCTCCAGGTGGGCTACATCTGGTACGCGAGCGCCCACACCCTGGAGGTGCTCGAGGGCCTGCTGGCGCATCGGCTTCGAGCTCGTGCAGCAGATCATCTGGGACAAGGGGCTCTTCGCGATGAGCCGCCAGTGGTATCACTGGGCCCACGAGCCCTGTTTCGTGGTGCGCAAGCCCGGTGCGAAGGTCCCCTTCTACGGCGAGCGCAACCAGTCCACGATCTGGCGCGCCCCCAGTCCCCAAGATGATCATGGCGGGCTCCACCGAGGAGCAGGCAGGACCATCCGACGCAGAAGCCCGTGCTCCTCTTCGAGACCCCCATCGCCAACCACCTGCGGGCGGGCGAGGCCGTGTACGACCCCTTCTGTGGCTCGGGGACCGCCCTCATCGCGGCCGAACGCCTGGGCCGCCGCTGCTACGCCATGGAGATCGATCCCAAGTACGTCCAGGTCGCCATCGAGCGCTGGCGCTCGTTCAGCGGCCAGACGCCCCGGAAGGTGGCCTGACATGGCACCCAGTCCGACGCGCGGCCGTCGTCCCGAGCGCGAGCTAGGCCGCGCTGCGCGAGCGGATCGAGCAGCTCATGCTGCAGGGCCTGCCTGCCAGCGCCATCCATCGCGCCCTGACGGGACCCGAGTCGCCCAACCCGATCGTCCTCTCGGCGCGCCAGGTGCGGGCCCACATGCGCGGCCGTCGAGCGGGCCTGGGCGGCGCGCGTCGGGCCCGAGACGCTCGAGCAGGACCGGGCCAAGGCGGCCGCGCGCCTGGAGGACGCCATGCGCACCGCGCCTCGGGCGCTCCACCCTCAACGCGCGCTCGAATGTCGGGCGTCGGCTATCTCAACGCCTACCTGAAGGCGCAGGAGCCAGTGGGTCGCCTGCGCGGCCTCGACGCCCCGACACCGCACCGAGATCAGCGGTCCCGGCGGCGCCGCGCTGGTCGTGAGCGTCGCGCTGGCCGACCATCCCGCCGAGCACCTCGATCCCCGCGAGGAGGCGCGTCGCCTGCGCCAGATGGCCGCCGACCGCGAGGCCGAGGCCGACGAAGAGGAGGAGAATCACATGACCAGCCCCTACCGCCGGCTCCTGCGCGAACGGGCGGCCATCGACGACGCGGCGTTCGCGGAGTACGTGAGCGATCTCGTCTTCCCCGCGCACCTGCGCGAGGCCAGTCGCTTCGCGAACCGCCATGCCGCGGAGTCGTCGTGCTCGCCCCGCGCGGGTTTGCCAAGACGACGCTCTTCGTTCATCGCGCCGCGCGCCGCATCGGGGCCCAGCGCAGGCGCCTGGCGCCTGGGCATCCTGACCGCGGTCGATGCCGACGCAGAGAGCCGCTCCCGCGCCATCCGTGCGTTGCTCGAGCACGCCCCGCTTCGCCGAAGTGTTCCCCTGGGCCGCAGAGCGGCGTGGAGGGTCCTCGCTGGCGCGACGGCGCCTGGACCGTGCGCGGGGTCGATCTCGGCAAGGATGCGACCTGCACGGCCATGAGCCTGGGCTCCGTGCGGGCGGGACCGCGGCTCGATGAGCTCCTCGCCGATGACCCGGTGGGCCCGCAGGAGAACGCCACCGCAGCGGGCCGCGCCAAGGTGCTCGAGACGTATCTGGGGGTGGTCGATCCGATGGTCGTGCCGGGGGGCATCCGCTGCGTCGTGGGCACGCGCTGGCACGAGGACGATCTCTATGCCTACCTCATGCGGATTGGCTGGCCGGCCTCTTGCGCCGCGCCATCGAGGATGGCGTGGCCCTTTGGCCGGAGCGCTTCCCCTCGCCGAGCTCGCTGCGCGCCGGGTTCTCATGGGCACGCCGCTCTTCAACCTCCAGTTCCTGAACGATCCCGAAGGCATGGGCGGCAACATCTTCAGCCGCGAATGGTTCCGCTATGTGGACGCGGTGCCGGCCGGGGCCCGACGGGTCGGGGTTGACCTCAACGCCTCGTCGTCGTGAGCGCAGCCGACTACACCGCGGTCGTCGAGCTGGGTCGAGGACGCCGCCACAACCTGTATCTCGTGGGCGCCTGGCGCAAGCAGCTCGACGAAGGGCACCGGGCCTGGCTGACCGGACGCACCGACTGCATGGAGCCAGGCGTGGCCCCGGCGTACGGACGCGCCGAGGGGCCGCGCCTGCTGTGGCCCCTCGAGCTGTTGCCACCGGGGTTCGCGGGCGCCACTGGCGACCCCATGGCGCCGCGCGCGCTCAGCGCGGCTCTGTATCGAGGCGGTGATGTACCAGGCCACCTTCGTGCGCGAGCTGCTGCGGTACACCCACCTGCCCGCTGTGGCCGTACACCCGGAACGCGACAAGGTGACCCGGGCCTCCCCTTCGCGGCCCGCTACGAGGCCGGCAAGGTGTTCCACCTGCGTTCCGCGCCCGGGCTCGCCGACTACGAGGACGAGCTCGTCGCGTTTCCCAATGGCCAGCACGACGACCAGGTCGACGCTGCGGTCTACGCGGCCAATCTCGGTGCGCCGGAGGCCTCCCTCAAGTCCTACGGAACGGGCCCGGGATGGTGGATCGTCCATCGCCACGGACCGCCGACCGCCCCGAGGCCCTGGCGGACCACGCGCTTCGGGTAGGACGTGAGTTCGCTCGTGCGGGGCGGCCGGGTGGTGGACGCGAGGGAGGTGGCTCTCAGGAGCCAGTGGCTCGCCGTCCGCGTCGCCCATGCCGCGCGGCGAGGAAGGCGATGAAGTCGGCCACGCTCCTCCGGTCCGCCTCATCGAGGCCGACCAGGGACCCCTCGAGCGGGCTGCCGACGCCCAGGCGTGCAAGCTCCGTGGCTAGGCGGACAGCGGGGATCTCCCAGAGGAGCTCGAGCAGCTCGACGAACGCGATGCCCGTCGCATCGGAGGCACGCAGCAGGTCCGCGGGGGTGGGCCACGTGCGTGACGGCCGGGACGGATCAAGCAGCGCGGCGACGTAGCCTGGATCACGTCCGAATGCGCCACTGAGGGCCCGCATGGATAGGCCGGAGCGCTCGAGCACGTCGCGCAGGCGCTCCCGGAAGGCGTCGTCAGCGGGCATGGGTGACTTCTCCTTGATCTGGCGTTTCTCGCACGTGATGGTTGCTGGAAGCGTGATACTGATGTAGAATAGCGTCATGATATGGGAGGCTGTCAAGGCCCCGGAGCGCGTCTCGAGAAGCCTGCGCCACGGGCTCCGACGGCGAGGACGACGCATGGATATGCCGCCGTCGGTACGACCGGTGAGCGCTCGCGGAGGTCGACCGGAGCGTTCGGGGTGGGCCACACGAGGGCCCGCCTCCCAGCCACTCGCGCCCCTCATCGCGGAGTACACCGCCCTGTATGGGTGCAGCTGGCGACCCTTGACCCGCGCCAAGCACGGCGCCGACTTCCGCCGCTTGCTCGACTGGCTGGCCGCAACCGGGCGGCCCGGGACGACCGCTGCGCTCGACTTCCTCACCCTTGTCGCCTACGTAAATGACCTGCGCATGCGCCCCAAAGTCACAGGCCTGTGGCGGGGTGCCCCAGACGCAGGCGGACGCGCGCTCGCCATGGGCCTGCCGGTCACCCTCTCCGCGAACAGCGTCAACGCCTACATGCGACCCATCCGCTCGCTCTGCCTGTGGCTGGTAGACGAGGGGATCCTGAGCGTCAACCCCTTCCGACGCGCGCACGCGCGCGCGGGCCACAATCCACTCTTGCCCAGCGAGGAGACACCGCCCCGCAGCGCCACCCTGGGGGACCTGCAGGCCATCGAGCGCGGCTGTGCGGGGGAGGGGTCCCTCGACCTACGGGATCAGGCCATCCTCTCGATCCTCAAGACCACCGCGGCGCGTAACTCGAGCGTGCGCCTGCTGCGCGTCGAGGATGTCGATTTCGAGCGCGCCATCCTCCGGTTCCGCCGGGCCAAGGGCGGCAAGACGCTCGAGGTGGCCTTCCATCCCGAGACGAGGGCGGCGGTGCTGGCCTATCTGGAGCGCGGACGCCCGGCGCTACTGGCCGGTGCCGTTGACGGATCGGGCGTCCTCTTCCTCTCGGCGCGTCACGATTGCGGGCCACAGCCCCTCACGCGCAACTCACTCTCGCTCATGCTGCGCCGTCGCTACCACGCCGGAGGCGGCACGCTGCCCACCTTCGGCTCCCACCGCATCCGCCATGCCACGGCCACCCTCCTCGTCAACCACGGCATGCCCCTCGAAGAGGTGAGCCGCTATCTCGGGCACAGCTCCACCGACGTCACGCGCCGCTATGCCCAGCAGACGCCCGATGCCCTTGGGGCTCGCGCGGCGGACGCCTTGTTGCTGGCTGGCCTCGTGGGCAGGTGAAGGGCACGGTCGGGTCCGCTGGCGAGGCCCCACAGCCTGGTATCCGCATCGCCATCGACCTGTCGACGCCGCGGACTGGGTCCCCGCTAGCTGCCCGTTTCCGCGGCGCCAGCCGCCGCTGCGCGCCAGCGTGACCCAGACGCGAGAATGCCCCCATCGCACTGGAGCGCTGTGATGGACAGAAGCGGGAGGCCCTGGAGAGGCGCGTAACCAGAGCCCTCCGCGGCCCGCGTCCTTCGGTGTCGTGGGCATGCTCGGTCATCCGCGGTTGGATCCCAACGGGACAACGTGCGGCTGGCGTACGGCAACGAGCCGGCGCTCCCGACGGAAACGGTGACCGTCGCCCTCCGCCTGGTCCTGCGCAATCGGGGAGTGGCTAGCGCGGCCGTGCGCAGAACCGCTCACCCCTGAGCGGGGCGCGGCCACCGCAGTCAGCGATCGAGCGCGGCGCCCTCGACACACGCGCCGACCACGCCCAGCTCCCCTAGCCGGCGGAATGTCGCCCGGCGGTGCACCGTCCAGGCCACCACCTCGAGGCCCAGCGCCCGAGCCCGCTCGACGGCGGGACGATCGATGGCCCTCCACTCGACAGCGACCCCGGCGCAGCCAAGCTCGTGGGCCAGGGCCAGCGTGGCGGGCTGCATGTCGTCGGCGTTGAGCCAGCAGCGCCACGTGGGAGCGAGGGCCCGGACGTGTGCGAGGGCGGCTGGCTCGAACGAGGAGATTGCCGCGGCGGCCAGGTCAGGCCCTCGGGCTTCCCAAATCAGCTCGACGGCGGCCATGCCCAGGTCCTCCTTCAACTCGATGTCGAGGAACACCGGCGCCCGTGCTGCGCGCAGGACCGCTGCCAGGGTCGGCACGCCGAGGGGCGCGAGCTCCGTGGCGGTCAGCTCGGCGGCCCGTTCGGGACGTCCCTGCACGCGCGCGAGCGTCGCATCGTGGAGCACGATGGGGATTCCGTCGCGAGACTGGCGCACGTCGAATTCGAGGCCGTCGCAGTCCGGCATCGCGAGTGCGGCGCGGAAGGCCGCGAGGCTGTTCTCAGGCAGCCGGCGATGCTCGCCCCGGTGCGCGAGGCGCAGCGGCAAGGGTCGATGACGGGGGTGACCTCCCAGGCCTCCAGGAGTTTCCTCAGGAACTGCAGGCGCTCTGCGCGTCGTTTCGACGCCACGAGGGACCCGCTGGCTTAAGAACCGCGCTCGCAGAGCCGCGCTGAGCGGCTGCGCCGCGGGTCCAGGCCATCGGGTGCCGCCTCCTCCAACTGGGACAAACGACACCGTGGACGCCGTCACTTTGGCCGGCTTACGGGCACTCGCCGAGGCGCAGGCGGTCCTCGATCTCGTCGAGGCACGGCAGGACATCGGCGATGGACTCGACGACGTAGTGGGCGCCGCGGCGCCGCAGCATGTCGTCGGCGTCCGCGACCCGACGTCGCTGTTCGTCGGGATCGAGCGCGGCGAAGTCGGCTTCCGTCAGCCCCACGTAGTTGCCGGTCCGCGAGAGCCCGATTGCCCAGGTCCCAGCGTTGAGGCCTTCGTCCACGTCGACTAGGGTGTCGCCGATCTTGACCACCGCAGCCGGGGGGAACACCCGCAAGAGCTCCATGTTTCGCAGCACCATCCAGGGTTCCGGCCGCCCGGCTGGCACCTCGTCGGCGCAGACCGTGGCGTCGGGCTCGTAGCCCTGTCGCGCGGCTTCGCGGGCGGCGATCGCGGCAGACGCGCGCGTGTACCCGGTCGTGGAGCCGATCCGGTAGCCACGCCGCCGCATCTCGACAACTGTCTCGACGGTCCCCCGGATCAGGCCGGCATAGGCGGCCATCGCGGCCTCCTGCATCGGCTTGAACTCCTCGAAGAGCGCCAGGACGTCCGCTTCCTCGCACTCACTGCCGTAAACGCGCCGCCATTGCGCTGCCACGTCCGGATCGCGCGAGATCGCCCGAATGTGGTCCAGCTTGAAGAGGCCCATGGGTCGCCTGGCCTGAGCCATCGAGATCTCGATCCCGTGCGCGCGGAACAGGTCGACAAACACGACCGCCGGTGCGAATACGCCGTGGTCCTGTGTCGTGCCAGCCCAGTCGAGGATGACTGCCTGGAGGGGGCCGCGATACTCGGACCGGTAGGTGAACCGCCCACGGGTGGGGGTCGGGTCGGCGCTGGTGGACCGTGAGGTCATGGCTAGCTCCTGCTTCGGGCGGCGAGGTCAACCGGCCTGGATGGCGGCCGAGTCTGTGGAGGATCTGGCGAGGGCGCGCTCGAGGGAGGCACCGAACCCACGCAGCACGTCCGCATCGAGCGCTCCGAGGGCGCAGACGCGGAAGCTCGATTGGGCAGCCTCCCCGAGGCCTGCGTAGATGACGTAGCCGTCCTCCCGAAGCGCGTCGTGCAGCCACGCGTACGAGATCCCGGCGGGGAGGGGGATGCTGCGCACGGAAGCCGAGCGGTAGTCGGGAGCGATGGAAGGTTCCAACCCCAGGCGGGCGAGCTCCTCATCCAGCACGGCGATCCGCTCACGGTACTGTCGACGCCGGGCGGCAACGCCCTCGTCTGCGAGCTCGTCCAGCGCGGCCTCGAGCCCGTAGATCGCCGGGATTGCAGGGGTGAACGGGACGCTGCCGCGAGCCTGCCCGCGCAGGTAGTTGGGGACGTCGAAGTACAGCGAACGCGGAGTCACCTGCTCTGCCCGCTCGCGCGCCCGGGGGCTCACCAGCAGGAAGGCGACGCCCGGCAACCCGTGCAGACACTTGTTCGACGTCCCCGCGACCACGTCAATGCCAAAGCCGGCCAGTCGCAGCTCCTCGGCGCCGAGCGAGCTGATTGCGTCCACCAGCGTCATCGCGTGATGGGCAGCTGCCACGGCCGCGATCTCGTGCACGGGGTTCAGCAGACCGGTCGTGGTCTCGTGATGCACCACGGCCACCGTGTCGATCGCCGAGTCGGACGCCAACGCGGCGTCGACCTGCGCGACATCGATCGGGATCGTGTCCGGAGCGCGGACTTCCACCGTCTCGATGCCCAGGCGCGCAGCGATCGTCGCGATCCGGTCGCCATACGTCCCGTTCCGGCACACGAGGAGCCGCTGGCCTGAGCCAACGAACGCGCCGGTCATCGCTTCCATGGCGGCTGTCCCGCTTCCGGCCAGCAGAACGACCCCCCAATCGGCGGTCACCCCGGCGGTTGCCAGGAGCTTCCGCCGGACGCGCTCGACGAGTTCAGCGTACTCGGGCTCGCGATGGCACAGGTCCGGCCCGCCGACAGCACGATGGATGCGGTCGGTGACAACTGATGGTCCTGGGTTGAGCAACACCCGCTCGCGATGGCTGCGACGCGAGGCATACCGCTGGGCGTCGAGCGCCCCGAATTCCCCGGGCTCCACGATCGTGTCGGGTTGCGCCCGGATGAGCGCTCTTCGCATGTTGGAGTCGCGGGCCGCGATGCCCACGATCGCGCCGGCGCCAGCTCGGGCCGCGGCGACAAGAACCTCCGGGCTGGCCCCAAGCACGCCCAGGTGGCGCACATCGTCCAGACCCGTCTCGACGAGCGCGGCAAACAGGCCTGCCGGCGCCCCATCGAGGTGCCCGAAGGCAACCACGTCGGCGGCGGCGATCTCGTCGACCCGACACCGACGGTCATCGGCCTGCACCAGCGCGACGCGAGCGCCGTCGAAGCGGGCCAGTTCGAGACCGGGCTTCAGCGCGGTCAGCATGGCCTCCGGGAGGTCGCCTCCCACGAAAGTCCATGCCCCTATGGCGCGCGCGGTCGCCCATCGAGCAGCGGTCCCCGCCGAGTCTGCGTACGGCACGTTCCGATCCTCCTGACAAGCACGCGCGCGCCGGCACTCGACCCAGCCGTCGCCCGCGCTGATGGTCCTTGCCACCCGTTTACGCGTCGTTACGGAGCCGATAACAGGAGGCTAACTCCGGCGCGCGACCATGCGCCTAGACCGCGCGCGGTCGCGCCAACAGCTTGCACGCACGATAGGAGGCGACGTGGAGCCACTGCTCGTCGCGACACTGAACCTGCGAGCTATCTTCGATCGCTGGGACGAGCGGCTGCCGCTCTTGCTCGCGGACATGGCGGCGCTGCAGCCCGACCTGCTGGGCCTCCAAGAGGTCGTGTACCCGGTGCAGCAGGACCGTCTGCTGGCGGCGGCTGGCGCGGGCGAGTACGAAGTCGTGCGCGGATGGGCCGGGCGGCCGGAGTTCGGGAACAGCCTGCTCGTCCGGCGGCCGCTCGCCGTCGAACACGTCGAGCGCTTCGAGCTCGGTCTGGAGCGGGCCGCGCACTGCGCGCTTGTCGCGCGGCCTGGCGGGCCGCGGGTCGTGTTCTGCGTGACGCATCTGCACCACCCGCCGGACGCCCATAGCGCGCGGCTCGACCAGGTGGAGCGCCTGCTCGCGTGGCCTCCCCTCGCCGGTTCCGACTCGCTGTCGATCGTTGTCGGCGATTTCAACGCGGACCCGGCCGAGCCCGCGTATTCGCGGATGGTCGAGGCCGGCTTCCGATCCGCCTTCCGGGAGGCCAATGGCACCGAACCTCGCGTGACCTGGCCTTCTGGACTGGTGGCGCCGGCCATCGATACGGACGGCGAGCCGGACTGCCTGGACTACATCTGGCTGCGAGGCGACGCCCGTGTCGCGTCGGCGCGACTCGTCTTTGACCGACCTGCGGTGGGTGACCCGGGTGTGTATCCCTCCGACCACTTCGGGATGGCCGCACGAGTGAACGTGCTCTGACGGCGATGGCCACAGAAGTTCACGGTCCCGAAACACGGGACTAACGATCTGCCGTGAGGCTATCGGTGGTCGGCCGTCGTCCCCCGGTCGGCCCAACCGGTGACGGTTGCCTCGACTGGGGCCATCGGAAAGGCTCCGATGCGCCGACTCGTGCCGAACCTGAGGAGGGGTTCCCGTGGCGAACGACCCACTGCTAGCGCGCATCGACGAACTCGGCAGCGCATTTGCGACCGGTCAGCTCGGACGGCGGCAGTTCATGAAGACACTGCTCGGCTTGGGCCTGGGCCTGCCCGCCGTCGGCGCGATCGTCGCAGCCTGCAGCGCCGCTGCCACAGCGTCCCCGGCGGCCGCCGGCGCCGCAGCCGCCTCTGCCGCGGCCGCGGCTGCCGCACCCGCCGCCTCTGGCTTCGACATGAACGCCCTCGTGGCGGCCGCCAAGCGCGAAGGCAGTATTTACCAGACGGGCATCCCGCCCGAATGGGTCAACTATCAAGCGATCTTCAATCTCTGGCAGCAGGACTACGGGATTCCCATCAACGGTACGGCCACCGAAGGCGAGTACAGCTCGGGTCAGGAGCTCGACTCGATCAAGAACACTGGCAAGCCGGACGTCGGCGACGTGGGGATCGCGTTCGCTGTGCAGGCCAAGCAGCAGGGACTCTCTGCGCCCTACAAGAACTCCCACTGGGCGGACATTCCCGACACGGCCAAGGACGCCGATGGCTACTGGTGCTGCAACTACTGGGGTGCCCAGGCGTTCGCCATCAACACGGACGCGGTCAAGATCCCGATCAACGACTGGAACGACCTGCTCGATCCCTCGCTTAAGAGCGCGGTGGGCATCGACGGTGACCCCACCAAGGCGAACGACTCCTTCTTTGCGGTGTGGTCGGCGGCCCTGGCCAACGGCGGCGGCGTGGATAACATCGGGCCCGGCGTCGACTTCATGAACAAGCTCTATCAGTCGGGCAACCTCACCGCCGCCCGGGCCAGCGACGCGAACATCATCGCCGGCGAGGTGAAGGTCGCCATCAAGTGGGACTACCTGGGCCTTGCCGTCCGCGACAAGGCTAATGGGTCGCCCAACATCAAGGTCACGATCCCCGCCACCGGATCGCTCGCTAGCCCCTACGCGGACATCGTGGCCGCGAAGGCGCCTCATCCGAACGCCGCTCGCCTCTGGCAGGAGCTCATCTACAGCGACGCTGCCCAGCTCCTGTTCCTCGGCGGCTACGCACACCCCATCCGCTACGCCTCGCTCAACTCAGCCGGGAAGATCCCGGCCGACCTGGCGGCCAAGCTGCCACCCTCCAACCTGTACACCAAGGTTCAGCTCGTCACCGACATCACCAAGATCACGGCCGCCCAGACCGCTCTCGCGGCCGCTTGGAAGATCGTCGTCAACGCGTCTTAGCGGCACGCCATCCTCGGGAGCGTGATCGTGAGCTCTGTGAAAGCCGCACGCCCCACGGGCAAGCCCACCGCGGCCGGGAGCCGCGGTGGGCTTGCCGTCCTCGCCCTGCTGCCCTTCGCCGCCTTGGTCGGGCTCTTTCTGTTGCTGCCGACCGCCTCGCTGATCTGGGGCAGCGTGCACAACGGCCGCACGGGCCAGTTCACCATCGCCAACTACTCCTATCTCGCGCACCCTCTCGACCTTGTGCCGTTTGCCAACTCCGTCGAGCTCTCGCTAGCGTCGACGGCGCTGGGAGGCCTCGTCGGGCTGCTGATCGCTCAGGCCATCGTGTCGTCTCGCCAGCCGGTCGTCCAAGAGATCGCGACGACCTTCAGCAGCGTGGCCGCGAACTTCGCGGGCGTGCCGTTGGCGTTCGCCTTCATCGCGACGCTCGGCGCGAACGGGCTGCTCACGCGGGTCCTGCTCGGCGCCGGGGTCGACCTCTACAGCAACGGGTTCAAGCTCTACTCGGTCTTGGGCCTGACGATCGTGTACGCCTACTGGGAGATCCCCCTGATGGTGCTCGTTATGCTGCCGCCGCTCCAGGCGATGAAGCCCGCGTGGCGCGAGGCCGCGGAGATCCTGGGCGCCAGCCGGTGGCGTTACCTCCGCGCGGTCGCCATCCCGATCCTCGCCACCCCGGTGATCTCCTCACTCCTGCTCCTCTACGCTAACGCCTTCGGCGCATACGCCACGGCGTACGGGTTGACGACCGGGTTCGTCTCGCTCGTACCGATCGAGATTTCGAACCTCGTCAGCGGCGATATCAACTTCGACCCGGGCCAGGCAGATGCCTTGGCGATCGGCCTCGCGGCCATCATGGCCGTCTGCATCGGCGGCAGGGCGCTTTTGGAGCGCCGCTCGGCCCGCTGGCTCGCGCGGTGAGGCGGCTGGGATGAGCGGAGGCTCGATCACAGGCGAGGCGACGGAGGAGACCCTCCCCGCGTTCGTTGCCGGGGCACACGCGGAGCAGATCGTTCGGCGCCGCACCAAGCGCCGCGTTCGGACACCGGTTTGGGCTGCTCTGGTGCTGGCGGTAGCGGCGGTCTACTTCCTCCTGCCACTGTACGCGACGGCCGTGTTCGGCTTCTCCACGGGCAAGCAGTTCACACTCCAACCGCTCTTCGCTGGGCTGGCCGACGCAGGCTTCCATTCGTCGCTCGCGCTCAGTCTGGGCTATTCGATCGTGACCACTGTCCTAGCCCTCGCTGTGGTGGCTCCGACGGCGTATCTCGTGGAGCTGCGGTTCCCACGCCTCCGTTCCTCCATGGAGTTTGTGTCGATCCTTCCCTTTGTCATTCCGCCCATCATCATGGCGGTCGGGCTCTCGTCGGTGTACGGCATCCGATCGCCCGTTAACCTGATCAGCTCAGCCTGGGCGCCTGCGCTCCTTGTCGGCGGCTATTTCGTGCTCACGCTTCCCTTCGTGTTCCGCGCTATCGACAACGCGCTGCGCGCCGTGGACGTGCGGATGCTGAGCGAAGCTGGCGCCAGCCTGGGCGCCAGCCCGGCGCGCACGTTCCTGCGGGTGATCGTGCCCTCCATCTCGCTCGGGTTGATCTCGGCGGCGCTCCTAGCCTTCACCACCGCGATGGGGGAATTTACGCTTGCGTCGCTCCTTGGGTACCCGACGTTCCCCGTCTACCTGCTCAACGTCAACGGGTACCTGCCGCGCATGGGCGAGGCGCTTGTCATCGTCAGCTTCTTCATCACCTGGGCGGGTGTGCTCGCGCTGGCCGCCGTCGCCCGCAGGGCCCCGGGCACCCAGATCGTCCGCGGCGGCCCCATGTAGCACGGGTGAGGATGGGATCAGGCCATGGCACGTCTCGAACTGAACAACCTCCAGAAGCGTTTCGGTGGTCAGGTCGCCGTGCGCGATTTCACACTGACCGTCGAGGACGGCGAGCTCGTCTCGTTCCTCGGGCCGTCCGGCTGTGGCAAGACGACCACGCTCCGCATGACGGCCGGCTTCGAAACACCAGACAGCGGCTCCATCTTGGTCGACGGCAGCGATGTGACCGACCTGCCGCCGAACCGACGCGGCATGGGGATGGTGTTCCAGGGATACGCCCTCTTCCCCAACATGACGGCCGCCGAGAATGTGGAATTCGGCCTGGCCGTCCGGAAGCGGCCGCCTGCCGAGCGCAGAGCGCGGGTCGCTGAGCTGCTCGAGCTGTTCGGACTGACCCAGGTGGCCGGCAGCTACCCGCACCAGATGTCGGGCGGACAACAGCAGCGCGTGGCCCTGGCGCGCGCCGTTGCGGTCCAGCCGGGCGTGCTGCTGCTCGACGAGCCGCTGAGCGCGGTGGACGCGAAGGTGCGGGAAGAGCTGCGCACCGAGATCCGCCGCATGCAGGCCCAGTTGGGCATCACGACCATCCTGGTCACCCACGATCAGTCGGAGGCGTTGTCGATCAGCGATCGCGTGGTCGTGATGAACCGCGGTGCAATCGAAGAGGTCGGCACGCCAGCGCAGATCTACGCGGAACCGCGATCGGCGTTCACTGCCGGGTTCATCGGCGCGATGAATGAAATCCCGGTGCGCGTGATATCGGGGATGCACGGCCAGATCGAGCGCAGAGGGCGTCGCGTCACGGCTCCGGGCGCTGCAGGCCTCCCCGAGGGCGAGCTAGCACTCCTGCTCGTGCGGCCGGAGTTGCTCGAGCCGGTCCATGCGACGAGTGACGTGCTCAACGGCGACCTTGTGTTGACCGGGCGGGTGGAGGTGCAGACGTTCCTCGGGGCAACGACTAGGCTGCTCCTCCGCGAGGTGCCGGATGGCCCCGACGACCGCTACGCGCTCCCGCCGACGCGACGACTCGCCGTCGACGTGGCCAGCGCGAGCGCTGGCCAGTGGCCGGCCGGCAGCGAGCTCGCGGTCAGGATCCCGGTCGGGTCAAGCCGCGTCATCGCCGATCGATCCGCGGCTGCAGGCATCGCCGCCCAAGCAACCGGCACGCGGTCGAGCGCCTTACCCACGGCCGGCGCCTGACCGACCCCTAAGGCAACAGCTGACCTCAGGCCGGGCTCGGCCGTCAGCGCGCGGGGAGTCGGCGCCACAGCACCCTTGCGGGCGTGAAGCTCCTCTTCGCGGCGCCACCGTTGGGCGTGCGGGATGGCGCGGGCGTGATCTGCCTCGCAGCGCCGTCTGGCGAGGGCGCGGATGCCGGCCAGAGCGCCAACGACGAGAAGGAACCGAGCGCTTCTTGCGGCCGGGCGAACCAGCATGTCGCGGTTACCCGAACCACTGCGCGATCTCGGCGTCTGAGAGCATGGCGCGGAACTGTCCGCCGGACTCGCATGGACTGCCTGCGTGCGCCCCCCAGTGAACGCCCAAAGTCGGTCCGGACCGGACCAACTCTGGGTCGGGGCGCTGTCCGGCGTCCGCGCTCGGCGCCGGATGCTCAGCGCAGATCTCTCCGGACGAACGACATCCCGCATCTGGTCCCGGATGGACGACGCCCTCATCCCGTCCCCCGACCACCGCATGTCGCTCTTGCATGGGGGCAGGATCACACTGTCCTGTGGACGGCGTATTGCCGGTTGGTGAACTCTTGGTTCCCACGACCACGCATCGCCGGAACCGTACGGGACTTGGCAGTTCCGATGCAGTCACGCGTTCACGCGCGCGAGACCAAGAATTGACGGGGCGGCAATGTTCGATCAACAGGGCCGACCGCGACTGTTCGTACTCCTTCTCTTGAGCACGGGCCCGCCCCAGCCGGCGGGCCCGCTACTTCGTCAGGAAGGCGAGACCACGCCCCTGACCGAGATACGCGCGTCACGGTCCTCGAGCGCCGAGCAAGGCCGCACCGGCAAGTAACGCCGCTGACACAGATTGCTTACGTTCCGGCGCGAGTCATTCCGCGTGCCGACTGGCACGATCTGGGCATGGCCGTGATGTCCGAGGCACCGTCATCAGTCTCTCCGCTGCGGGTCGTGCTCGAGGATCGCGCACGCCTGGTGGAGCGGATCCTCGAGGGCGCTGCCCCGGTGCCCCCGCGCTGGGTGGCGCCCGCGTACGTCGCCCGCGTGGAACTGATCCGCTCGCAGCTCCGCCCGATCCGTTCGGTCGACATGCTGCTCGCGAGCTACGGCCGCGAAGCCCGACTCACGAGCGCGGACGGCCATCGAGGCGACAGCCACGCGGAACACCTCGATGTTCCGCTCGAGCTCGCCTATGCCCTGCGCCTCATCGAACTCGAGACGGGCATCGCCCAGAAGCCGTGGACGACCATGGTGCGCCGGGCAGCCGAATCGCGATACGGGTCCCGATCTTGAAGCGGCGCTCGCCACAGGCCTCGCATTACCGGGCCGATAGGCCGTCGAGCAGCAGAAGGAGTGAAGGATGGGTGCGCTCTCCCCTTGGCACCTGGTCTTGATTCTCGCGATTGCCTTGCTGGTTCTGGGACCCGGCAAGCTGCCCGAAACGGGTGCCGCAATCGGTAAGGCCATGCGCGACTTCCGGACTGCGATGGACGGCAAGGAACTGCCGTCGTCCGAGCCCAACGACTCACACCCGAGTTGAGTTTGCTCGGCGGCATCCGGAGCGACCCCGTCCGCCGGGGCACGCTCTCAGCAGGACGCGCCGCTGCCATCGGAGGAGTCGCCCATGTCCGATCAGCCCATCCGCGTGCTCTTCGTGTGCACCGGCAACTCGGCCCGCAGCCAGATCGCCGAGGCGCTGCTGCGCCACTACGGCGGAGACGACTTCACTGCCTTCTCGGCAGGGACACAACCCAAGGGCGTCAACCCGTACACGATCCGCGTCCTCGCGGACGTCGGGATCGACTGGTCGGGAGCGCGCAGCAAGTCGGTGCGCGAGTACCTCGACGAGCCCTTCGACTACGTCATCACCGTCTGCGACCGGGCGCGTCAGACCTGCCCCGTGTTCCCGGGTGAGCGCAACAGCCTCCACTGGGGCCTCGACGACCCGGCGGAGGTGGAGGGCACTGACGCAGAGAAGCTGGCCGCCTTCCGGCGCACCCAGACGGAGGTGAGCGTCCGGCTGCGACCCTTCATCGAGCTGGCCCGGCAGGCGCGACGCAGGGCGGCCACGACCATCTAAGGGACTATCCAATGTTCGGTTTAGAGCCATGGCACATCGTGCTGCTCCTGGGGGTGGTTCTGGTCGTGTTCGGCCCAAAGCGGCTGCCAGAGATTGGCAAGAGCCTCGGTGAGTCGATCCGCGAGTTCCGCAAAGCCACGAGCGAGTTCGGAGACGTGGTGAAGACCGCGGCGTCAGCTCCACCTGACCCCGCTCCGAATGCTCCTGCCGCTGGCGCGCTCGCGGCTTCCTCGAGTGCGGGTCCGGTCCCCGTGGGAACTCGGGTGTCCGGTCACGAGGCGGGAGGGAGCCCATCGAGCCCTGGCCAACCCTGATGCCCCAGGCAGGTTGATGCTGGGCCGAGTGGCCTGGTCGCCCGAGAACTCGGAACGAGCGAACCACGCCGTTGTCATGGTGCGGGTGACCACGATCGCGAACCTCGGGACCGAGGGTACCCCCGTGCCCCCGAGCGGCCCGGACTGACCGTCGCGTGGCAGCTACCGACGCCATCACTAGTCTTGCGGCGGCGCTACGTCGCCGACTGGCGAGTCACCATCCGCCTAGTCCCTCGCCACGCTCATCCGGCGAGGACGACCGCGCGGTGATGAGCCTGGTCGACCATCTCGCCGAGCTCAGACATCGGCTTGTTCTATCCGTTCTCGCCATCGTCATCGGCGCAGTCGTCGGGCTCTTCCTCGCGCGCGACGCCCTTGACGTCTTAAAGCGCCCCATCCCGGGTCCACTGCGCTTCACTGATCTCGGCGGCGCCTTCATGATCCAGCTGAAGCTGGCGCTCGTCATCGGGCTGGTTCTCGCCATGCCCGTCATCTTGTACGAGCTCTGGGCGTTCGTGGCGCCGGGGCTCACCAAGGAAGAACGACGCCTGGCGCGTCCCTGGGTACCGCTTGCCCTTGTCTTCTTCTTCCTGGGTGTGACCGTGGCCTACATCATCCTGCCCTTCGCCGCGGGATTCCTCCTGAGCTTCCAGATCCCGGGGACGCTCGAGCCGATCATCACGGCCGAGGCGTACTTCGGCTTTGTGACCACGCTCTTCATCGTCTTCGGGTTGGTCATGGAATTTCCCATCGTGCTCGTGCTGTTGAGCAAAGTGGGCATCATCACGTCGGCCCGTCTCGCCTCAAACCGGCGGTTGGTGATCCTGGGGATCACCGTCTTCGCGGTGGTGGTGACCCCCGGCGGCGACCCTATCAGCCCGAGCGTTCTCGGTGTCGTGATGTACGTGTTGTTCGAGTTCAGCATCCGGCTCGTGCGCTGGACCGGGCGCTAGGGTCGCCCGCTTAGGTCGAGGGTGAGGACAGGCCTGTGTCGGCGTTGGGCCTCCCAAGCTGAAGCGGCTGTTACCGCCTTGGGCCGCTGGGGCAGGCCTTCGATGCTCGCTCAGTGAGCACGAGGGGTCGCGCCGGACACGCTGGGCTGCAAATGGCCGTTCCGAGTCGGCCATAAGAAGTCCGCACACCCGGGACAGTAGCCCGTCTGCTAAGCGAGGTAGATGGGCGCCATCTGGACGCTCGGGGATCGCCCAGGCTGACCATCAAATGGGTAAGTGGGAGCATACCCGCGCCGGCAGACACCACAGTGCCGCCCCGCGGCGGCGACCCTGCTGCAGTTGGCCGAGATTCCTCCCGGAGGCGATTAGGATGACCGCCAATCAGGAGAGCTCAAGCTCATCGACGCGCTTGCCAACCGCTTGGCGCTGCCGTCGCGAACGAGCTCCTGCCGACGTCCTCCACCCGACGCCGGACGCCCCGACTGTGACGCTCAGATCAGACCGCGTCATCCGCTTCGGCCAGCGCGCGCCGCAGGGCGTCGCGGAACCTGGGCGCGACGAGTGCGCTCCACGGCGCGGCGAGCGAGGCGCGCTGTCCTGCGACGATGCGCTCGCGCGAGGTGATGAAGGCCTCGACGGCGGCCCGCTCGGCACCCGCCAGCGACCCGGGGCGCGAGGCCGTGTAGGCGCGCGCCCCGGCCGCGGCGACGTCGGCGTCATGGAGGGTCCCCAGGTGATTCTGGAGAGCCGCCACGGCCGCCAGCAGGGCATCGGCTCCGGGCAGGACCTCGCGGAAGGCTTCGAGTGTGTAGCGCAGGCGCTTGGCCGCGATCCGCAGGCGATGCAGGGTGACGAGGTCGGTCGCTTCTAAGCGGCCCTCGAAAGCCCACACGGGCTCGTAAGCGTCCCACACCCGCGAGGTCACCCGGTGGCGCACGCGGATCGCTGCGCCGGGGGTTGACGCAATGCGGGGCTCGTCGCGCAGCCAGTCGCGGAAGTCGCCGACGAAGCGCCGGTATCGGCGCGAGACAAGTACTCGATACAGGCGGTCTCGGGCGCTCGCCCGCTCGGCGCTCCAGGTCGCGAGCATCGAATGGAGTGCCGACGCCTCGGGTTCGGGAAGCCCTCTCTGGTAAGCGACGGCGCTCGCGAGCAGCACATCGAGATCGCGCACGGCCCCCAGGCGTCGGCCCAGGCGACGTAGGTCCGGCTCGAAGGATCGCGTGCTGCGGTCCCGGGCTCCCATGTCGAACACCTGCCAGGCGGCACGCAGGCGGCGCGTCGCCACGCGGGCGTCGTGCACCGCCTCGGGGTCCTCGCCCCGCCGCACCTCGGCGACCCGTGCCCTGAGCCGCCGCAGGTGAAAGCGCAGCACCTTGCGTCCGGCCTGCGAGAGCGTGTCGAGGTCGGTCACGCCGGGCGTGCTGCGTGGTGCGGTGGCGAGCAGCGTAGTGTCGTCGTCAGTCATGGCGCGTCACTCGGGGTATGACCGCTCACGTGTCCCGGGTGAGCGGCTCGCTCCTCAGGAGGTCGGGGGCGGCTTGGGTGTCCCGGGCTCCGGCACAGGTGCCGCGGCCTCGGCAGGCGGAGGCTTCGGGCGCAACGGTCTCCGTCGGAGGTGCCACGGCCTCGGCAGGGGGCGGCTCCGGCGTCTCGGGCTCCGGCACAGGTGCCGTGGCCTCGGCGGGGAGCGGCTCCCGCAGGGCGCGGAGGCGGGCCTCGAAGCGTGCCCTGCGCTCGTGCGTGCGCTCCAGGCGTCGGGCACGACGGCGCTCCTCCCGCGCGACCCCGCGGACGCGCCGTTCCAGCCGCGCGATCCGACGGGCGAGCTTCTTCTGCACCGGCCCTCCGGTGGGCGCGTGGTCGGTCTGGCGGGACATGCAGCACCCCTTGCGACGCCTGGGACGCTGCGGCGTACGTCCTGCGCGGCCCGCCCCGCACGATCCATGCCGCGGACCGGACCTTCGATTCTAGCCCGGGAGTCGAGGTGGGCCCGCGCAGGTGGCGTAGGTCCGTACGGAGTGCGGTGCGAGGACGTCCGCGCAGTCGATCGACCATGGACGGCCAGCGGACGGATGGTCCGGCGAGGACCCAGCAGGGCAGTGTGTCCTACTACCCGCTCGAGTGGCTCCGATCAGCCTCCATTCCGTCGAACATCCGCTGCAGCCCGTAGTCGAACTGGGCGTCGTCGTCGAGGACACCAGGATTGCTTTCCGTAACGAGGCGGACGAGGTTCGGATACACCCCGGTGGGCAAGGACGCGAGCATGGCAGTGTAGAGGGACTGCAGCTCCTCGACGCTCTTGCCCTCGGACCCTGGACCGGTCAGCTCGCGCGTGTCCATGACGGCGCTGCCCATGGCATAGGTCAGGATCGAGGCGAAGGCAAGCGTCAAGCGGTCTTCCTCGAAGCCGCCTGCGCGGAGGACCGACAGGAGGTGCTCCATGCCCCGCAGCGTGTTCGGGCCAAAGCTCATCCGCGCCCCGAACAGGGGCGCCAGATGACGGTGTCGCTTGAGCACGGCGCGGACTACGCGGTGAACCGCGCCACAGGTTGGTGGCCAGGCGTGGTTGGCCAACAGCGCGGGCGGCGGGCGGCACGGATCCGCGGCGCGTCCGGCAGCCGTCAGGCGGGGCTTAGACCGGTCTCCGCCGGGATGGCGCGCACAAAGCGGACCCGGTGCTCGCCGGGTCCGTCGTGCTCGAGGTGGACAGGGACGCCATCGATCACCCCGTCGCCCTCCTCGATCTCGAACCCGATCGATGTGTGATAGGCGATTGAGGCCTGGTTCACCGGCGACGTGACGCAGCGCACGATCGTGCGCCCCTGAGCACGGGCGAGGGAGAAGAAGTGCTCATACATCCATCGGGCCAGGCCGCCGCGCCGATGGTCGGGGTGGACGCCGACGAAATGGATGTACGCCTCGCCGGGTGTGCTCGAGCTCAAGAACCCGACGAGGAACCCGACGATGGCGCCCTCTTCCTCGATCACCAGACTCGTGTCGCGGAAGTGCTCGACGAAGAGGCGGGGCAGCTTGTCGTGCACCCGTCGGCCGCCCCACCAGTCGTCCATCGTGCCGATCAGACGGTCGTAGTCGCGGGATTCCATCGCTCGGAGCATGCGATCCTCCGTTGGTCGGCTGAGGTGTGCCTCGGTGTAGCCAGCCTCTCGAGGGCGTCCAGCTGCGCTCATGGAACGCCCCCGGTCGCGCGCGCGATGCGGACGAGGTCAAGACGAGCGCAGCCGGGTTGTTGAGTGAAGCGAACGGGCCCGCGGGTGTGGCACGGGCCCTCCGCGTCGGAGGAGGAACGCGCTGACTGTGGGCTCGCTCCGTTAGGCCCGCGTGAGCCGCTCGTCGATTCTTCGTGTCGCGCGGGTGGCCCGCTCGCGGCAGGCGACCGGGCTCCCTGTGACTATCGGGCGCGGTGACGGTCCGCGCTGCACCGTTAGAAGACGCGGTAGGCAACCTCCGCCGGCGCGAGGAGCAGTTCCTTGAGCTCGGCGTCCACCTTGAGCAGCGAGAGGTGCGCGCCCGCCATCTCGAGCGAGGTGCAGTACTCGCCGACGTAGCTGCGGAAGACCGTGATGCCCTGGGCGGCCAGCTTCTTGTGGGCGACGCCGTAGAGCAGGTAGAGCTCGCTGATGGGCGTCCCGCCGAGGCCGTTGACCATGAGCGCGACCTCGTCGCCGGCCTTAAACGGCAGGTCGGGGACGATGGCATTGAGGAGCAGGTCCACGATCTCGTTGGCCGTGCCCATCTTGACCCGCTGGCGGCCGGGCTCGCCGTGGATGCCGATGCCGATCTCCATCTCGCCGTCGGCGATCTCGAAGAGCGGCGTGCCGCGCACGGGGGGCGTGCAGGACGAGAGGGCGATGCCCATCGTGCGCACGTTGGCGATGACCTTCTCGCCGACGCGGACGCACTCCTCGAGCGAGCCGCCCTGGTCAGCCTTGGCCGCCGCGGCCTTGATGACGAAGAAGTTGCCGGCCACGCCGCGCCGGCCGATCGTCCAGGTCGAGTCCTTGACGGCCACGTCGTCGTTGACAAGCAGGTAGCCGATCTTCTGGCCCTCGGCCTCGCACAGCTCCTTGGCCATCTCCCAGGCGGTGCGGTCGCCGGTGTAGTTGTTGACGATGTAGAGCACGCCCGCCGGCGTGTCCATGAGCTTGGACGTCTCGGTGACGAACTCCACGGGCGGGCCCGCGAAGACGTCGCCCGGGCAGGCCGCGTCGAGCATGCCGGGGCCGACGATCATCGTGTGCGCCGGCTCATGGCCCGAGCCGGAACCCTGGATGATCGACACCCGATCCTTCTTGGGCATGTCCGCCCGGTAGATCAGGTTGTACTTCGGCTCGTACTTGAGCGTGCCGCCCGATGCCAGCTGGATGCCCTCGAGGAACTCGGGCACGAACGTCTTCGGGTCGTTCAGGAACTTCCTCACGCTGATACTCCCTCGCCGTACTTCTCGCGCCACGCGGCGCTGATGGCCTGAAGGATCACGCCGATCGCGGTCGCGCCGGCGTCGACGGAGCCGATGCTCCGTTCGCCCGTGTACGCGGCACGACCGCGCATCGCGAGCATGGACTTGGTGTCTTCCGCCGCCTTCGTCGCCACGTCGGCGGCCCGCTGGATAGCCCGGACGCCGTGATCACCCTGCAGCCAATACCTCCCTTCTGTGATGGGGTGCCGCGGCGACGCGACGTGCTTGTGCGTCGATGTCACTGCGGGTGGCCGTCCGCTGTTCCAGCTCGGCTCTGGCTTCCTGAGCGGGGCGAGCCGACGCCGGGCCAACGTCCGGTCCCCTGGCGCACATCCACACCCCGTAACTGCTCGTCATGAAGGCGGGCGCCGGAACGCGTATCCGACCCCGCGAACGGTGTGCAGGAACCGCGGCTTCGCGGAATTGTTCTCGATGAGACGGCGCAGGTGATGGACATGCGTGTCTACGGTCCGTGTCTCCACAGCCCGCTCGTATCCCCAGACTCGATCGAGGAGCTGCTCACGTGTGAAGACCTGCCCGGGGTGGCGCATGAGGAACTCGAGCAGGTCGAACGCTTTGGGTGTTACGGAGAGAGCCTGCGTCTCCCGCAGGAGGCGGCGACCGGGCAGGTCGACGACCACGGCTCCCAGGGTCACCGCGCCTCCGTCGGAGGGGCCGGGGGAGTTAGGGACCGGAGCCGGCCCTGCGCCTGGATCCCAAACGGCGTCGGCGGGCTCGCTTGACGAGGATGCCCCCGAGGGCATCTTGGAGGGTGGGCCAGCCGTACCTGTCACCGAGCGGCTGCTCGCCGGGTCTGTCCGGCGCAGCAGGGCGTGGATGCGGGCCTGGAGCTCGCGGAGGCTGAAGGGCTTGGTCAGGTAGTCGTCGGCGCCCAGCTCGAGGCCCACCACACGATCGAGCTCGGAGTCCTTGGCGGTGAGCATCAGGATCGGAACCTCGGAGTTACGACGGATGACGCGGCAGACGTCGAGCCCCGAGAGCTCGGGAAGCATCACGTCGAGTACCACGAGGTCAGGGCGCTCCGCAGCGAACTGGGCGATGGCCTCACGCCCATCCGCCGCCGTCACCACGCGGTACCCGTCGCGCACGAGGTTGTACTCGAGGGTCTCGCGAAGGACCGCCTCGTCGTCAACCACCAGCAGGGTGCGTGCCATGACGGATCGTGCCCTTCGCTTGTGCTAGTCCAGAAGTCCCGCTCGGGCCGACGGGGCTCGCGACCTGCCGAGCTCCATGCGGTCGTCGCGGCGAGCCTGAGCCAGGGCAGCCTCAACCAGGCGAGGGGAGGGCGCGGTCAGGTCAGGCGTTCGCCCCGTTGGATGCATCCGGGTCGGCTGGTTGCTGTTCGGGCCCATGGTTGCCTCCCTTGGCCGTGTGTCACGCGACGAACTGCCGAGGCTCAGTCAACTATCGGGAGGTGAACCACCGGCAGGTCGGCCCCGGCTGTTGTTCATGAGTGCCGCCCACCGGCGCCGCCGACGAGCTGGAACGGCCCGGTGTCCCGGATCCACGGCCCTAGTTGAGATCCTCCACCACGCCACCTGCCAGAAACAGCACGTCCTCGGCGATGTTTGTGACACGGTCGCCGATGCGCTCGAGGTAGTGCGCCGCAAACAGGATGCGCGTGCCCCGGTCCACGTTCTCCGGAGCGGCCCGCATGAGGTCCAGCACCACGTCGAAGCTCGCGTGGTACAGCCGGTCCACTTCGTCGTCACGACTCGCCACCGCCCGGGCCCGTGCCTCGTCAACCTCGACGAGCGCCGCGATGATGTCGTGCACCATCCCGGCCACCAGCTCGCCCATCCGCGGCAGGAAGACGTAGCGCCGCAGCGGCGGCTGCTGCGCGAGCTTGCGGACCTGCTTCGCGACGCTCGCCGCATGGTCCCCCATGCGCTCCAGTTCGTGGGCCACGCGGTCGAGCGCGAGCAGGTAGCGCAGGTCGCGGGCGACCGGCTGCTGCGTGGCGATGACCGTCGTGATGAGCTCGGAGAGCCGCTCCTGGACCTCGTTGATGCGCCGGTCGCCCTCGATGACGCGGGTG
Organism: uncultured Chloroflexia bacterium; assembly: GCA_963835945.1. Lineage (GTDB taxonomy): Bacteria > Chloroflexota > Limnocylindria > Limnocylindrales > CSP1-4 > JAJYNJ01. Next base: position 132,782 of record CAWIHR010000029.1, on the reverse strand, counting down.
GCCATGGCGGCGTCGTGGCCCTGCATCGCTTCGGTCGCCGCCCGGACTGCCTCCTCGACGTAGGCGCCCATCTGGACGATCTCGACCTGTACTTCGCCCAGGGCGCGGTCGAAGCCCTCGCGGGTCGGGTGCGGTCGCGGCGTCGCGAGAATGTGCTCGGTCACCTCTGCCTCCATCACCCGAACCTGCCCGAGATGTAATCCTCGGTGAGCCGCTCAGACGGGTTGGTAAACATCATTGGGGTCGGACCCGTTTCCACCAGGTAGCCCGCCCGGTCGTCGGCCATCGTCAAGAACGCGGTGACGTCGCTGACCCGGGCGGCCTGCTGCATGTTGTGCGTCACGATGACGATGGTGTACTGCTCCCTGAGCTCCTGCATCAGCTCCTCGATGCGGAGGGTCGACGGCGCGGCCCGGACCTCGCCCCGGACACGGGCCCGCCAACGGGTCGGCGGGCCCGTGTCCAGAAGGAGGAACGAGCAGAGTATCGGCCCGCTCCGTTAAGGAATCGTCAGAGACCGGTTGTTTCTTCGTGTGGAATAGCGACCTGTGGCCGTCAGCCAACGTCAACCGAGCGTGGGGTCACGTCCGGCTGCCCACGCGCACGAGTCACGTACGGGCTGAACGCCGCGGGTTGAGACGTCCGCCTCCATCTTTGACAAGGGCAACATGCAATCCAGCACGGGAGTTTACGAGGCCCTCATGTTCCGTCCCTAGGCTGGGGAGAGCGTCCTGAGCGTGGCCGCTCATCAGAGGGCCCCAGCAAGGAGGAACCACTCGACGTGATCATCCGCAAGCGTCTAGCGATTGGGTTTGCCGCCGCCGCCGTCCTCGTCCTGTCCGTCCAGCCAGCGCTGGCAGCCCCCACGCTCCCCACGGGTGTGCATGGTGGCATCGAGGGCCAGGGGGCGACATTCCCAGCACTGCTGTACAAGGCCTGGGAGGCAGTCTTCTCGGAACAGCACCCAGCGACCTTCGATCCCAGCGGGAACAGCGCCAACGGCCTCGTCATGAGCTACAACGCCATCGGGTCGGGCGCCGGGATCAAGGAGTTCGCCGTCAAAACGGATGCCCGCACCGGGACCGAGATGTTCGGCGCCAGTGACGCGCTCCTGGCGAATAGCGACAAGACAAACATCACGAGCAGCGTCGGCTCGTTCCTGATGCTCCCGACGGCCTTGGGTCCGGAAGCAGTGGTGTACAACCTGCCCGGGCTCAAGCAGCGCATCTCGACCACCAGCACGAGCACCCGGTCGGCCACGCTGTACCTCGATGGGCCAACCCTGGGCAAGATCTACGCCGGGCTGATCACCAAGTGGAACGACAAGGCGATCAAGGCGCTGAACCCACTCATCGTCAACCTGCCGAACCGAACGATCACGCAGGTCTATCGCTCCGACGGGTCGGGCACGACCTTCATCTTCACGTCGTACCTGAACAAGGTCAGCTCCACCTGGGCGTCGGCCCTGGGCCACGCGCCGTCCAAGACGCTCGCCGACAAGATCTCGGTCTTGAATTCGAAGCGGACCGCGGTGGGCGCGAATGGCAACGAGGGCGTGGCGGCCACGGTCCTCGGCCAGGTCGGCGCGATCGGCTACGTCGAGATCGCATACGCGAACCAGCTGGGCCTCAAGTACGCCTGGATGCGCACGGGTGACACCACGCACAAGTACTTCGTGGCGCCGAGCACGTATGGCGCACAGGTCGCGGCCGCGGTAGCCGCCGCGGCCGGCACCGCAAATGACCCCGTTAACCCTGGGACCATCGAGTCCGGCGCGTTCTACCAGCCCGTCAACCAGAAGGGCGCCACCGCGTACCCAATCAGTGGCTACACGTGGGTGCTCCTGTACGCCGACTACGACCCAGGCACCACCGCTGTCCCAGGCTCGAACAATGCAGGGCTGGCGGCGACGCAGGCCACCGTCGCGTTCTGGGCTTGGGCGCTCAGCCCCAGCGGCGGCCAGGCGCGAATGGCCGCGCTTGGGTACGGTGCTCTTCCGCCCTCGGTCCAGCAGGCGGACCTCAAGCAGCTCCAGACCATCACCTACAACGGCACGCAGGTCTGGAACGGGAACTGACCTAACCCCGGACTCCGCCAACCACCACCTCCGACGGCCCACTCCCCGGGCCGTCGGAGGACTTCATCCCTCGTGACCCTCACTCACCCCGAGGTCCACATGCATGTGACCGAGCGGTCATGACCGAGGCCGCACCGACGGCGGCGGGAGCGGCCGGCTACCTCCACCGAGACTCGCGCCGGGTCAACGTGGCCGACGCGCTGTTTCGCCAGGGCACGCTGCTCGCCACGCTGGCTGCAGCCGCCCTGCTTGTTGTGCTGTTCGCGGTGCTCGTCGCCCAGTCCTGGCCGGTGTGGACGCAGATCGGGATCGTACCCTTCCTGACCACCAACACCTGGGCCCCGCACTACGTGAACCCTGCCACGGGTGTCACGAGTGTGCGGATCGGCGCCTTGCCGATGGTCGCCGGGACCATGCTCTCGGCCGTGATCGCTCTACTGTTCGCCGCGCCGATCGGCGTCTTCGTTGCCGTCTATCTCGTCGAGTTTGCGCCGAAACGGCTCGGGACAGTGCTCACCTTCGTCGTCGAGCTGATCGCTGCCATCCCGAGCGTGGTGATCGGCCTGTGGGGCCTGTACCTCTTCGCTCCGTTCACGCGTGACACGATCCAGTGGTGGATCGCGTCCACCCTCGGGCAGGTCGTGCCATTCCTGGCCGAAGATCCGCAGCGGCTCTCCGGCTTCTCGGTGTGGACGGCAGGCATGGTGCTCACGATCATGATCCTGCCCATGGTCATCGCCCTCTCGCGCGAGGTCATCCGCTCCGTCCCTCGCTCGGTCCGCGAGGGCTTCGTCGGGCTCGGCGCGACGCGCTGGGAGACCATCCGCCATGTCGTACTGCCGGCAGCACGCCCGGGGATCCTCGGAGGCGTGATGCTCGCGTTCGGTCGCGCCCTCGGTGAAACGATCGCGGTCACGATGGTGATCGGCAACATTGACCAGGTTCCCTCGAGCGTCTTTCAGCCCGGGCAGACGATTGCAAGCAAGATCGCGACCAACCTTGGAGACGTCACGGACCCATTGGAGCTGTCCGCGCTCCTCGGCTTGGGCGTCGTGCTCTTGTTCGTGACGGTCGGCCTGTCCGCGATCGTGCGGCTAGCGAACCGGCGCCTGACGGCCGCGACGATCGCGAGCAACCTGTGACATGAGCCCGCACTCAGACGTCATGGGTCTGCCACAGGGCGGAGCGGGTGCACGGCTGCTCGCCGGACCCACGTCGCGGGACCGACGCCGACAATTTGCCGACTTGTTCGTGCGGATGTTGTCGGCCGCGCTGACGATCCTCGTCATCGTCCCGCTACTTTCGATCATCTACTTCGTTCTCCAGCGCGGCTTGCCGCAGCTGAATCCCCAGCTGCTCTTCCACGCGGCTGGCAACCCAAGCTCCCCCGGGGCCTTCAACGCGACCACCGGTTCGTTGCAGATGGTCCCACTCGCACTCGTGATCGCCGGGATCCCGGGCCTGCTGGCCGGCATCTACTTGTCGGAATTCTCGTCCTCGCGCGTGGCACTAGCATTCGCGTTCCTGGTCGACGTCCTCCTCGGAGTGCCCTCGATCATCGCCGGCTTGCTCGTGTACAGCACGGTCGTGACGTACCTGACTGGCTCGAGTGCGCTGGCCGGGTCGATCGCCCTCGCCGTCGTCATGTTCCCGATCGTGATCCGGACGACGGAGGAGGTCTTGCGGCTGGTGCCGGGTTCGATCAGGGAGGCCTCGCTCGCCCTCGGGATCCCCGTGTGGCGCACCACGGTGTTCGTGGTGCTGCGGGTGGCCCGCGCCGGTCTGCTGACGGGTGCGATGCTCGCGTTTGCACGCGGCTTCGGCGAGACGGCGCCCCTGCTGTTCACGGCGCGCGGCTCGGACGCCCTCAACATCGGGCAGTTCAGCGCCACGATGTCGGCCTTGCCCTTGTTCGTGTACGAGAATTCGCGCCTGTCCGACGCGTTCTTCATCGCGCAGGCATGGTCGGCGGCGCTCGTGCTGCTCATCATCGTGCTGACGATCAACGTCCTCGTCCGGGGGCGATCCATCAACGCATCAGTGGAGTAGGGCGTGGCTGAGCCGGAGACAGCAGAACTCGCGGCGGACGTCGGCACCGCCCGCCGCGTGGGTGTGCCGATCGCGGTGGGCCTGCGGGAGCCTGCCGCCGTCGGCGAGCCGGGTTCCGAGACAGTCGAGGAACGCGCGGAGACGGGCGGGGTCGAGCTCCAAACGCTTAGCGCCTTCTACGGGAAGTTCCGTGCGCTGCGCGAGGTGAGCTTGCGAGTGCGTCCGCGTGCCGTAACGGCCTTCATCGGTCCATCCGGCTGCGGCAAGTCCACGCTCCTGCGGACAATCAACCGGATGCACGAGACGACGCTCCACGCGCGGATCGAGGGGTCCATTCGTCTCGACGGCGTGGACATCTACCAGCCTGGCATCAGCGCCGTGCGGGTCCGTCGGCTGGTGGGGATGGTGTTCCAGCGACCCAATCCGTTCCCGTCCATGTCGATCCACGAGAACGTGGCGGCCGGACTTCGCTTGTCCGGAGTTCGGTCGCGGTCCCTCATCGACGGCGTCGTCGAGCACAGCCTGAAGCGCGCCGCGCTGTGGGACGAGGTCAAGGACAAGCTGCGCCAGCCGGGGACGTCGCTCTCGGGCGGCCAGCAGCAACGCCTGTGCATCGCCCGCACGATCGCTGTCGAACCGGAAGTAGTGCTCATGGACGAGCCATGCTCCGCCCTCGACCCGATCTCGACGGCGCGCATCGAGGAGCTCCTTGACGACCTGCGATCGAGCTACACCATCGCGATCGTGACCCACAACATGCAGCAGGCCGCGCGGGTGAGCGACTACACGGCGTTCTTCACCATGGACGAGGAACGCGCTGGGTTCCTCGTCGAGGACGGGGTGACGCGCACGATGTTTACGAACCCCTCGGAGCCCCTCACAGAGGACTACATCACAGGTCGGTTCGGGTGAGCGCGATGGACCGCGTGGCGCGTGGCCGCGTTCGTCGTCTGGCCGCGTTTGGCATCGTGGCGATGCTGCTGGCCGCGTGCAGGCCCTCGATCAACTACCTCGGGTCCGCCTCGCCCGGAGAGTCGGCTGAGGCTGCTGCGTCCGCCTCGGCTGAGCCCGCCGCGAAGCTGCAGCCCGACCAGCAGGTGGGTGTCCAGGTCCACCTCTTCCGCGGCCTGAACGCCGCCGACGCCCCGCTGCAGTACGCGCAGGCCCTCGACATCTTTCGCCCCGTCAATCTCGAGGTGAACCTCGCCCCACCCATCCCCGGGTACGATCCGTTCGCCGTGGAGCCGGCGCCGGCCTCGATTGACCTGTGGGTGGGGACCGTGGCGGACGTCGCACCGGCCGTGGCCAAGGGCCTCTCGCTGGAGGCCGTGGGCGAGGTCACGGGCCGGGACCCCACCGTGCTCGTCACGAAGGGCAGCACAGCGACGGCCAGCGCACCGCCCGACCTGTCCTCGCTCGCCGGCAAGAGCGTGCTCGCTGACACGACCGGCGCCGCCGCCTCGCTGCGCGCGGCGCTGGTGGCTGCCGGAACGGACCCGTCCACAGTGAAGATCGTCCTGCCCGATGACCCGTCCGCGCCGTTCGATCCAACCCAGATGCTCGACGGCAGCGTCGCCGCAGCGGCCGTGTCCGTATACGACGGGTGGGCTCGCATCCAGGAGGCGGCCTTCGCCGCGGGCGTGGATCCGTCCACCTTCCGTGCGCAGCCGCTGCGCGAGGCCGGGCAGGACATCCTGGGCGAGCTCGTGTGGGTGCAGACCAAGGACCTCGCCGACCCGCAGCTCAAGGCAGCGGTCGCTGCGTTTCTGGCCACGCTAGGGACTGCGCAGGTCGACTGTCGCAACGCGCTCCAAGACTGCGCGGGCACTGCGGCAGCCCAGAGCGACCGCACACCGCAGGGCATTGCGTGGTCAATCGATCAGCTGGATCGCCTGCTCTTCCCTACAGCGGACGGCATCCTCCACATTGACGAGGCAGCCTGGAGCCGCACGATCACCGCCATGCAGGCGGCCGGGGTGGCGGGCGCTGCGAGCCTGACCATGTCCGACACGCTCGTGGGCGAGGTGCTGGCCGCGCTCAAACCCTCGGTCGACGTCTACGGGACGAACTGGACGCCGCCGACGAATCTCTCCATTGCTGGGCTCGCCCGCACCCTGATCGTCGGTTGGGGCCGCGGGACCAATCGGGCGGCCGCGCACCGCGTTCCTGGATGAACCCACACCGCTCGCTGGAGCAGCGCGGGATGGGGCACCGAATGGTAGTCGGGAGGAACAACCCATGGACGGCCTGCGCGTCCGTCTGGGGGCACGTCTCGTCGCCATCCGGGCCGTGGCTGGGAACGGCAGCTTGCGGAACCTGCAGCTGGCCTCGGCGCTCCAGACGACGAGCCGGTGGGTCCTCCTGGTCGCGCTGCTCCTTGTCGCGTACCAGCATGGGGGCGCGCTCGCCGTTGGCGCCATCGCTGTGGTGCGCACCCTCGCTGCGCTTGCCACAATCCCTGTCGCGGCCGCGATCGCCGGTCGACGGAGAGAGCGAGTCCTGCTGGTCCTCTCGGTAGTCAGGGCGATAGCTGCCACCGGCGCGGCCGTCGCCTTCGCGATCGGTCTACCGGGCGCGATCTTCGCGGCGGCTGGCATCGATTCCTTCGTCGGCACGCTGCGGCGGCCGTTGCACGCCGGGCTCGTGCCGAGCCTCGCCGGCACGCCGGAAGAACTCGTCGCAGCCAATGTTGCGACGAACCTCGGAGAGAACTCGGGGTCGCTCGTTGGACCCATCGTCGGAGGTGCGTTGCTGGCGCTCGCCGGGCCGGCCGGAGCACTTCTGGTCGCGGCGCTCGGCTTCGCGACGGCCGCGGTGCTGCTCGCGGCTGTGCGGGACGTCCATCCTGGTCTCGGTGCGGCGTCCTCCGGTTCTCGCCTGACAGCCTCCTTTGGGTGCCGCACGCTCGTGTCTGGCGCACAGGCTCTCGCCGAGATGCACGGCGTCCGGCTCGTCGGCGCACTCCTCCTGCTCGACGCCTTCCTGCGGGGCGCTCTCGCGACCTCGATCGTCGTCGCAGCCGTGGCTGGTTTGGGCTACGGCGGTGCCGCGGTCGGCTTCCTGATCGGGATGCCCGGGCTCGGCGGCCTCGTCGGCGTCGGAGTCGCCCTGTCGGTTCTCAGCCCCCGACGACTCGGCGTCACGCTCGGGAGTGCGCTGCTCGTCGCTGGCCTCGGGGTCGGCCTATTCGGGCTGGCGCCTGGCATCGTAGTGGCCGCCGGCGCGCTCGTAGTTGTCGGCTCAGCCAGCGCCGTCGCAGACGTCGCCGCGACCACGCGGCTCCAACGGTCCGTGCCACACTGGGACAGGACACGGATCTTCGGTGCGTTGGAGGGACTCGCCGAGGGCGCAGTCGGCCTTGGCGCCGTCACCGCATCGATCGCGATCACGGCCGTTGGCGTCCGCGTTGCCACGACCGTCGGGGGGGTCGTCGTCGCGCTCGCGACCATGATCGTCTGGCTGCCGCTTCTCCGCTGGGAGCGGACAACCCCAGCTCCGGGGCAAGCTCTGCAGCTCGCCCGCGCCACGCCTCTATTCGCGCCGCTCCCGCTCGACGTCCTTGAGGAGATCGCTGGGCGTCTTGTTCCTCTCGAGTACCCGGCCAACATCCGGGTCATCACCGAGGGAGAGCAAGGGGACGCCCTCTACCTGCTCGCGAGCGGCTCCGCGGACGTGCGGGCAGGAGGAGCGCACCTTGCGACTCTCGGTCCTGGCGACGCCTTTGGCGAGATCGCGCTGCTCCGGAGTGTTCCGCGGACCGCCACCGTGGAGACGCGGGAGCCAGTCTCGGCGTTCCGCCTCGATGCTGCCTCGTTCATCGCCGCCGTTACGGGGAGCGTGGAAGGGCTGAGAGCAGCGGAGACGGTCGCGGAAGGCCATCTCATCGCTGACGTGTCCCGCCACGCATAGGGTGGCGCGGGTCATTGGGCCGGTCTCCCCGGCGGCTCGGCGCGACCTGGGCCAGCGTGGACATGACCTACGTCAGCGCCCCACGCCAACGAGACGCCGCAGCCCGTCCGGGCCGTGCTCGGATCGAGGTGTGGACCGCCAGCGGTTGAGGCTGAGACGTAGATGGACGCGCTCGCATCGCGCTAGGCGTCGGGCGGACGACCGGTGACGTGCCCGGTGGTCACGGACATCCGTCGTCGTGCCGAGCGTCACACCTCGATGCGGAAGACGGGCTACGTCCCGGCGATGGGCTGCCGTGCTCGCCACGGGGGTCCTCTCGAGGTGGATGGCTTGAATGGCCATCGGCTGCGCGGTGATCAACCTCGCGGCCGCTCCCTCGATATTCGGGGGAACCGACCACAGGGCTTCTCCACGGCAAGCTGCACTGTGACGTTCATCGCCCACGGAGCGATGCTCCTACTGGTTCCTCGTCGCCCGCCTCGCGATTTTCCGTCTGCGTGCCCGTGTTCGCGGGGCACCTCGATGAGCATCCGCCTGTTCTCGACGTCCCAGCGGGTGTCGAGCCGGCCCGGGGTCTCTCGCGCATGGAACGGGTCCACCTGCTGGCAGGCGGCGGCCTCGACTAGCGCTTGACCCCGCTTGCCGTGTGGCTCTACCGGCGCACGAAGGGCGGGTTCACGCGACCTTGGAAAGTGGATGCCCTGCTGCTGACCACGCGCGGCCGGCGCTCGGGCCGGGAGCGAACGACGGGGAGGCGATGATCGTCGCGGCCGCCAAGACCGGCTAGGCGTCGCATCCCGCTTGGCCGTAACCTCGTCGCCGACCCGGCGGCGCGCGTGGAGGTCATGGACCGGACGATGACGGTCCACTCCGAGGTGCTGCCGGTCGACGAGGCCGCCGCAAGGTGGCAGCAGATCCTGCGCCGTGCGCCGAGCCAGGAGCAACTTGCACGGGCCACCAGCCGCACGATCCCGGTCGTGCGGCTGGTTCCCGTCTGAGGCTGCCTCGCTGACCAGCTGACGCGGCGGCACCCGCGGGTGGTGGGCCGCCGCCTGGGCACACAAGGGACCCGGAGGAACCCCACCTTGCGCGTCGGGCAGGAGACGGCGATCAGTTGATCAGCCGCCGCGAACCTGCCATGAGCCATCTCGCGATGGTTCACCTCGGAGGACCTCCCGCGCCTGTGAGCACGGGCGAGCCCGACGAATGCGGTGTGTTGGCCCCTCCGGGCCTGTTGCAAGGCTAGCGCATCGGCTCGCGTCCGTCGCTTTGTCCGCGCAGGACGGATCTAACTGGCTCGCATGTGAGCCGTGACCCCGTGGGCCTGAGCTCATCAGGCGTGGCCCGCACGCAAGTGATCATGCGCCGAGCCAACGCCCCAGAGATCAGCCGCGGATCAGGCGGCCAGCGCTCGGGGATGACCGCGGCCGCGGGGCCAGATGCGACAGGGAGAAAGGCTCGCCTAGCTAGGGCGGGACGACGGGAGGCGAGCAGTCCAGGCCCGCGAGTGCCTCTCGCTCACGCTGAGCGTCCACCACGATGTCATCGACGGCGCGCCCTGCCGCCAGATTCGCTGCCCGCCTTGCGGAGCTCCTGGAGTGGGCCGCCGCCTCGAGCTCGCGGCGCCAGCGTGGCGGTGGGACCCCGGCGCGTGCGAACGATCGTGCTGGGCGGCGCACTCAGCTCGCAGCTGAGATGCGTCCGCCGCGTGGCCGCGCGCCGCCGCCGTTAGGGTTGCGGCTGGGTCTCGGCTACTTCCTTCGTGTGCCTCGCCCGGACACGGTGGCGGGCGGCCTTGGCGCGGTTGCCGCAGCTGGCCATCTCGCACCAGCGCCGCCGTCCTGTTGGCGAGGCGTCGTAGAAGATCCAGCGGCAGCCCTCGTTCGCGCAGGCCCGCAGGCGATCCGGACGGCCGGCCACGACCTCACGGACGATCGGCTGGGATAGGCGAGCCAATGCCTCGGCGATGGGGTCATCGGCGTGCCGGTGGTCGAGGTACAGGCCGTCCCCTGCGGCGACGAGCTGGGGGATCTCTCTCGCCCGCAGGACCGCATTGACGTCCTCGAGGGCGGCCTCTGACGGCGCTCGGCGCTCGTAGGTCGCGTCGACGAGCTCACGCAGGGCGGCGCGTGTCCGTCGGATGCGGGAGAGCGCCTCGTCCTGCGCGGCGGCGAGGGGCGCCTCGTGGAGCAGACCATGCTCCTCTAACCACGCCACGGCCGAGGCAGCCGACCCGAGATGCTCGACAAGTGCGCCCCGCTCGAGGGCCAGCGTGTTCACGAACTCGAGGGCGGTCCCGAGATCGACGCTGTGGGTGTGGGGTCCCGCGCTCATGGCACTAACCAGCATATTCCGCTTGACAGGTTATCGCAAGTGGGGCATGATACTGCTAACCGATGGACACGCAGTAACAGGTTAGCGAGGCGTCCCATCATGCACCTGATCGCGATCCTCCTCGTTGCCGGCGCCCTCGTGGCGTGGGCTCTCGCAGCCCTGGGAGCAGGCGTCGACTCACGCCCCGGCTTCGGCGACGACGATCCGCATCACGCCTGAGGGAGACGAAGGACATGTGGCACATGCAGTACGACCTAGTGTCGCGGACCGTCGATTCCTAGATGGTTGACCGTGGACGCGCGAGACTCGTCAGCGCCGTTGTGAAAGGGCCAGCAATCAGCGAATCGCGACACTAGCCAACGAGGTCGCCGCCCAGCGGCAGCGGGATGCGAGACTTGCGCGTCTTGCCCACGAGGTTCGTGCCCGCGAACGAGCGTCGATCCTGAGCCTCGTTCGCCGCAGCGGGGCGCTGCTCGTCGCCCGCATTGCGCGTGGCCTCGACGAGTGTGTCGCCCAGGAGGCCGTGGCGCGATCGGCGCGTGACTAGGCCCCGCTACACTCCGGCCATGCGACACACCCGCGACGAAGTCATCGAGCGCACTACGCGGGAGTTCGCGCTGCTCGACGCGCTGGTCGCTGGACTGTCGGCCGAGGACTGGGCGATGCCCGTGCCCCGGCCCGAGACCAGGGATCCCTGGACGATCAAGGACGCCCTGGCTCACATCACGCACTGGAAGGCCGAAGTCGTCCGATCTGCCAGACGCCAGCGCCGGCCAGCCGAAGAGCGGGCGCTCGGGACAACCGACGTCAACCGCCTGGTCTACCTGCGCTGGCGCGAGCGCTCCCCCGAGGAGATCGTGGCCTGGCACCGGCAGGTCCAGGCGGACGTCCAGGCCCTGCTCCGCGACGCACCTGAGGCCTGGTTCAGCGGCCGGGAGCGCCGGGCATCCTGGCCCTTCGACCTCGACGGCCACTCGGCCGAGCACCGCGTCCGGGACATCGAGCGTGCGCTAGCCACGCCACCCAGGGGCTGACCGGACAGTCCTGGCGGCCTGACACGGAGGCTCTTGGGCGGCCTCGTGGTGGTTGCGGCCGGGGCACCGGTTGCTCCCGCGAAGACATCCGCGCGCCGGGCGGGCGTATTGAGCCGAGGAGGAGCGCCCGAGACCCCGCTCAGCCCCTGCTGAGATGCCGCCCGCGTCGCCTCCGGGTTGAGGTCCAGGCGTGGCCCTGCTTTGACGGCAGCACCAGACGGCCTCGACGCTGGCTGCTCATCTCCCCCCGGTCTCGCCCCACCCGCTGGCGCCGGAACCCGCAGCGCCGCCCGCAGGCTGCTGGCCCCACCCAACCGCGGCCGAACCGGCGTCGGCGGTCGTGGTCTGCTCACCCCACCCGGAACGCAGTGGTACGTCCTGGAGGAAGAACGTGGTCGCGAGCATCCCGAGCCCGAAGACCAGCACGACGATCAGGCCGTCCTGGACGCCGATGGCCAGTGAGTGCCGGAGCCGTGAAGATCTGGTCGAGCAGCTGCTGGGCCCCGCCCCGCCGAAGCGGACGGCGTTGCTCACCGCCTGGTCGCGATAGGCGGGATTGGTCAGCACCTGCGCCCTTGACGGCGGGCCCCGTCTCATAGAAGGTCATAGTGAAGGGCAGGGCGTGCACGGCTGCCAACGCGCCAGCCTGCCGCTCTTGGGCCGCGCGGTGGCATCGGGCTAGCTGACGAGCGAACGGAGTAGTACCGGCATTGGACGACGAGGACAGGGACGAGGGGCGCATCGCGGCGCTCGGGAAGACGCTGCACTCATTCGCCGACGCGAGCCGCCGAGCCGAGGCCAACCCTGCGGGGCCTGACCGAGCCCACGCGGTGCTTGAAGCTGAGTCGCTCCGCGACATCGCGTGGGCTCTCACCTCGGACGAGGACGACGAGTCGGAGGCGGACGAGGAGGCCGCCCCGGAGATCACGTGACCCCCGGGGAGCAAGGCACGGGCCCGCCGGAGTGGGACGACGGGCCCGTGAGCAAGAGGAGGTGTGAAAGGAGTATCGGCCCGCTCCGTTAGCGGCTTGTTCAGGCCGGTAGAGCCGTTGCGACAGAATGCCCTGCGGTGATGAGGCGGTGACCGTGTCGGATCTTGTCCAGCCAGCAGCAGGCCCGATGCCCCGCTGCGGGGAGAGCGGCACTGGGCCGCGCCGTGGAGGGGACGAAGTTCGAACTCTAGGGACGACGCTCTGTCGAGCCCGAGTCCGCGGACCTACGCCTTGGGCTGGGACGGCTTGCGGGACCGAGGTGTGGATGCCGCTCGCCGCGCCTGGTTCGGCCGGAGTGGGGTCGTCGTCGCCGCGGCCTTGGCGGGAGCGCCCTGGTCAGACCCAAGGGCCACCTCGGTGGCGAGCGCCTCGGCCAGGCCACCCATGGCCGTCGCAGCAGCGAGCTCCGTGGCCCCCGCTGCGGCTGAGCGCACGGCAGCCGCGGCCATCTCGGCGCTGGCCGCGCCCAGGGCCTCGGAGGCCGCGTATTCGTCGCGGCCTGCACCTACCTCGCCAAGCCCGAGAGCCGCGAGCTCCCCGGCCACGTGCTCCGCTCCGGAGGCCACGACGACGTCCGCGCTGGCCTGCTGCAGCGCATCCACGGACAGCCGGCGCAGCTGGTGGCTGGTGCGCCCGAGAAACGCCGCGAGCGTCGGTTGCCCGACCCGGTGGAGCAGCTCTGCCACGACTTGCACCTGGCCGGCGATGCCCGCCAGCTCCATGCCGCGCTGGAACTCATCGGTGCCGAGCGCGGCGGCCAGCGCGCCTCCAGCGGCGACCTCTTCGGCCAGCGAGAGGGTCGCCTCGCCCTCTGCGGCGTCGCGCATCCCTCGCTGAGCGGCCGCGTCGCCGAGGGCCGCCAGGGTGGTGGCCTCGGCCGCCTCGTCTTCGCCGCGGGTCACCTCGGCGGCGCCCGCGATGGCCTCGTCCAGGCTGACCGCGGCCGCGCTCTCGGCGGCGGCCAGTTCCTCCGCGCGCACCGCTGGTCTGGCCTCTGTCGCGCCCTTCCCCTTGGTCTTCCGGGCAGGCATCTCATCCTCCTAGTGGCAGCGAACATCGGGCGCTGGGATGGGACCGCGCGTCGACGACGGCCGCCCTCATCCTAGCCCTCCGGCGGGATCACATGAGAGGTTTGCAGGGACGTCGCCGTCACGCCAGGATCGGGTCGCCATGGGGGTCCAAGCCCGAAAGACCACGCCTGCGCCCGTGTCCAGGCTTAGCGGACGGTGACCACCACGTTGCCCTTCTTGTGCCCCGTGTCCACGTAACGGTGGGCCTCGACGATCTGATCCAGGGGGTAGGTTCGGTCGATGACCGGCCGCAGCCGTCCCGCCTCCGTCAGCTCCCGGAGCAGGGTCAGCTCTTCACGGGACAGCGTCGGCGATCCGTCGGTCACTGACACGTACGTCCCGCCGGGCATGAGGCCTCCCTTGCCCCGCAGGTTCAGCGTGCGGTGGGCCGCCGGGACGGCGTCGAAGACGAGGTCGTAGCGCTCGCCCCGCGCGAGGAAGTCCTCTCTGGCGTAGTCGATCACCGTCTCCGCGCCGAGCGATGCCACGAGCGCGAGATTGGCGGCGCTGCATACCCCAGTGACGCGGGCTCCGAAGTGCCTCGCCAGTTGGACGGCCGAGGTCCCGACGGCTCCGGAGGCGCCGTAGACGAGGACCGCCTGCCCGGCCTCGATGGCTCCTCGCTTCAGATAGTGCAATGCCAGCAGCCCGCCGTAGGAGATCGCGGCCGCTTCCTCGTAGCTCACGGTACTCGGCTTGGACGCCAGCAACCCTCGTTCCGACAGGCACTTGAACTCCGCATACGCCCCGAAGCCAAAGCGATCAAACCCGAAGACCGGTTCGCCGGTTTTGAACGCGGTCACGCCCTCGCCGACAGAGGTGACCTCGCCGGCGAAGACCATCCCAAGCGGCCGTCTGGGGGCTCTGAGTCCGACGGCCAGCCGCATGGGGAGCCACAGGGCCAGATTGACCTTGCCGCTCCGCACGAGGCAGTCGCTCGATGTCACGGCCGTGGCGAAGATCCGCACGCAGACCTCATCGCTCCTCGGAGTGGGTTGGTCGGTCTCTCGAATCTCGAGGACCTCGGGCGGGCCGTATCTCGCACAGACGACTGCTTTCACGTTCGCCTACTCCGCTGATTCCCGCGGCCAGCCGCTCACAGGAGTGAACGGCCGTTTGGTGATGGTGCGGACACCCCCTGCATCAGGGTGGCGAATCCGCCGCGTTGCCTCGTCTTCCGAAGAAGCTCCGGACCGAGAGCAGCAGCCCCAGGAGCGGCACGAGCCCAAGGAAGAGGAAGGTGAACCAGCCGCCCCAGGCCAGCTCGTCGAGGAGCGCGGTCAGCACGGCCGCGGCCACGAAGACGGCGACCGCGAACCAGGCCCAGCGCCCACCTCGCCGGAACGCCGTTAGCCCAACCGCCATCGAGAGGATCCCGATGGTGGCGATATAGAGGTTGGCGTAGAGGTCGTCCCACGCCAGGCTGTGGATAGCGGCAGGCGAGTAGCCGCTCGTGTCGATGCCAGGGGCCACCACGACGGACCCACAGGACATGCAGGAGGCGACCTGGGCGCCGTACGCCAGGGCCGCGAACACCCAGATGGCGCCACCCGCGACCACGAGCGCGACGGCGTAAGTCGGGACCTTCGCCGGATGGGCCATGCTCGTCGCGCTACCTTCTGCTGTGCGAACGGCGCGTCGCATGCAGCCGCCACCAGGTAGCCGTGTCAAGAGCCGCACGGGAGAACCCCCGAAGCGTGCCTGGGGTGCGGATGGGACGTCCGCCGTGACGACCGCGCACCGCAAGAGAGCGGCCCCCGAACCGGATCGTGATGGGGTTCACCGCCTGACGCATGACCCCGACGGCACCGCCAGCCGCTCCTCCGTGGTCGGCATCACGCTCGCGTCCCTCCCGCGCTGCTGCCACGCTTTCGCCCGTGATCGGGCTGTAGGTAGATCCGGAACCGCACGGTGTGGAGGCCGAACAGCGCCCCGACAGCGGCGCGACGAGCCGTCTCCCAGCGATCCGAACGCGCGTCGGTAGTGTGGGTGATCTTGGTGGTGCCGGTGGCCAGGCGCAGGCCGAGGCCTGCCGCCGCCAGGGCCGCCACCAGCTCGAGCCACAGCAAGACCGCCGGGCCGCGCCGCAGACGGCCCGGGGCGCCGGCCGCGATCATCGCGGCATCGCGGACTGCCAGACCGATGCAGACGCCCTCGGTGACCATGGCGCCCGGCCTGCCCAGCCGCCGGATGGCCATCTGGGTCAAGGGGAATCCCATCGCACTCAGCGCGAGTACGAGCCTGCCGAACCGCGGCGCCATGCGCACCTCCAGCCACCGTTGACTGCCGCTCGATGGTCGCGGGCCCGGGCGGAGCCAGGCAAGTGCCGTTCCGACTGCCACACCACCCGGGGAGTGCCGTGGCCGGCTACCACGCGTGGCGGGCCTACGACATGCGATCCGGGGCCTCAGCCTCTCCCAACAACGGCACGCGCCTCCTGAGTGTACCGAGCACAGGCGGCGCCCACGGTCTGCGCGGACGCACACGATGGGTGCCTCGTGTCCCGGAGCGCCACGACGATCGGCCGATCCCTGCTGGCCGATCCAGGTCGTCTGCGGGCCTGCATGGAACAGGGGAGCACAGGGCCGGTGGGCGTAGCGTGGGCCAGTTGCGCCCGTTGCTACGCTTCCCCCGTGGCTGCCCTGCGTCCCCTGGCCATCGTGCTCGCGCTCGTGCTCGGTGGCGCCTGTGCATCGTCGAGTTCCGGTACGGGAAGCTTCCCGCCCTCTGGGACGATCTGGTTCGGCCAAGCGGTCGATCCGCAGACTCTCGTGGTAAGCGAGCGTGGGACGACGTTCGCGCGGGGTGCGCCAATCGCCTTCGTCGCGTCCCTCACTCGCCCCTCCACGGGCGAGACCTTGGGCCTGGCCATCACGGGCAGCGGCGAGTTCGGCGCCGATGGCCTGGGATCGATCCCCGCCGGGCAGTCCGTCATCGACAAGGTGATCAGCCCCGACGAGATCTCCACGTCGGGCACCCTCAACGTTTCAGTGGTCGATGCGAGCGGGGCGCACCTCGCCGACGGCACGCTCACCATCACCCCGGCAGCCCCTGCCAGCTGAGCGTCGCCGTATGGCTGGGGCGGCTGGCTCCCGCGTCGGTGTCGCGGCGCATTTACACCGTGATGACGACTTTCCCCTGGGCGCGACCGGCGTCCAGATACCGGAGAGCTTCGGGAACCTCGGCCAGGGCATACCTGCGGTCGATGACCGGTCTGACCTTGCCGGCTTCGATGAGCTCCTTCAGCAGATCCACATCCTCCTGCTTGAAGGGCTCCCACCACATCATGAGACCCATCTGCCGGCTGCCGGCCAGCGAGATCAGCGGCCCCAGGAACAGGGCCGCGAAGATGCGAGCGGTGGAACCTCCGACCATGGCGTAGACGCCCTTGGGCTTCAAGGCACGCCGGCATTCGAGGATCGACCGGTTGCCAGCGACATCGACAATCCGGTCGTACCGCTGCCCGCTGCGGGTGAAGTCCTCCCGGGTGTAATCGATGACGTGGTCGGCGCCGAGACCGCGCACGAAGTCCATCTTCGCCGTGCTGCAGACGCCGGTCACTTCCGCACCGAAGGACTTCGCGATCTGCACCGCGAATGGACCCACGTTGCCCGACGCACCGTTGACCAGCACCTTGTCTCCCGGCTGGATCCCGCGTTTGCCGCGCAGACCCTGCAGGGCCAGGATCGCCGCCTGGGGCACGGTCGCGGCCTCCTCGAAGGTCAGGCCGGCCGGCTTGAGCTCCCAGGCGCGCTCCGGAGCGCAGGCGTACTCGGCAAAGGCGCCGTAGCCGAACGCGGTCAGGTCCCCCAACACTTCGTCGCCCAGCTGGAACTGCGTCACGTCCGCGCCGACCGCCTCGACCTGCCCCGCCACGTCCAGACCCAGGCCACGATTCCTCGGCCTGCGGAACCCCGTACCCATCCGGGTAAGGAGGGGCCGGCCGTACAGGTAGTCGAGGTCCGCGTGGTTCAGGGATGCCGCGCGGACGCGCACCAGCACGCCGTCGTTGCTGACCACGGGCTTGTCGATCTCCTGGAGCTCGAGAACATCCGGTGAGCCGTACCTATCCCGGACGAACGCCTTCATCGTGTTCTCTCGATCTGTGGTGAGTCTGACGGAACCGGGAGCGTGGCGGCGGCCAAGTGCCGCGGCCACGATAACCCCGGGATCTAACTGGATGGGCGACTCACAGGGGCGATCGGGACCTAGCCTCAGGCCGCGACCGGCGCCCGATCGGTCGGGGGCGCAGACCTCACCCCCATCACGAGCAGATAGAGGACCATCCAGACCTCCGCGATGGCAGGCACGATGACCAAGATTGGGTTGATCTGCTTGCCGAAGTCGGGGACCAGGAACAGCACGAGCAGGTCTACGAGGTAGCAGACGGCCGCCACATTGAGCACGACGCCCAGCGCCTTGGGGAACATCCCCGACTTGTAGGCGAGGTACCCTAGCGGCGCCAGCCACAGGCCAAAGAAGACCTGTGCGGCGAGGGTCCCATAGTGCTGCATGTCGAGCAGGAGCAGCACGAGGGCATTCGAACCCGCAGTGCCGAAGGCGGCCGCGTATGAAGCGTCGGTTGCGACCCGCAGGCCCTCAAACTGGAAGACCGCATTGAGACAGATGATGCCGCTCGCGAGTGCGACAAAGATCACCATTGCCCTGGCCACGCTCTTGTCCACGTGCTTCAGCAGCAGGTAGAGGGCCATGGCCGTCAAGACGAAGAATGTCCCATCCAGCAGGTGGGCGACGACGCCCATGCGGACGAGTGCGGAGTTCGCGACAACGTTCGCAGCGGTGGCCGCCGCGTTGCCGGCGACGTACATCTTGGGATCCACAAAGCCTTCGGCAAAGCCGCCGAAGATGGCCACGAGCAGGTAGAAGACGCCCGCGATCCTCGCGAGGCGCTTGGGTGAGGACATGCTCTCTCCTAAGTTGGGCGAGCCCGGTTGGACCAGGTTCGCAGTGCTGCGAAGTACGCTGATGCGATCGTCATGCTGAGCACGTGACCGTCGTCCGGTGCCGCTCCCGGGGTTGCGCAGGAGGCTCATGCGGCTCTCCGGACCAGCGTCAGCGTGGTCGTCGAACCGAGGGCACCGGTGGACGGCTCTGACATGGTGATGACGACCGTTCCTCGCGCGTGCCCTTCCGCGACATGACCCATCGCCTCGCGGGCCTCGCTCAGCGGATACGTTCGGTCGATGACCGGGGTGACCTTGCCCGCCTCGACGAGATCCTTCAGGACGACCAGGTCGGCCCGGTTCGCGAACTTGATGGACGGTCGCCCCTGCTGGCGCACGAACAGTGACCACACGAACGCGCTGATGACGCCACCCAGGGAGCCGATCCAGCGACCGGTCGAATGTCCGCCACCGTTGGGGAGCAGCGTCCCGTTGGGGGTGAGGGCGCGTCGGGTGTCGGACAGCGAATGGTTCGCCACGTTGTCGAGGATGAAGTCGTAGCGCTGCCCGCTCTGGGTAAAGTCCTCCTTGGTGTAGTCGATGACGTGGTCGGCGCCGATGGAGCGGACCATCTCCACGTTGCCGGTGCTGCAGACGCCCGTCACTTCAGCACCGAACGACTTGGCGATCTGCACGGCGAACGTGCCCACGCCGCCCGACGCCCCGTTGATCAGGACCTTCTGGCCCGGTTGGAGCTTCCCCTCGTCACGCACGAGCTGGAGGGCGGTGGTGGCGGACACCCCGATGGCCGCGGCCTGCTCGAACGTGAGGTTGGCCGGCTTCGCCAGGAGGTGGTCCTCTTCCGCGACCGCGTACTCGGCGAAGGCGCCCTGGCACCACCCGAACACCTCGTCACCCGGTCGAAGCCGCTGCACGTCCTTGCCGATCGCCTCGACCGTCCCCGCGATATCCGTTCCGGGGACGCGGTTCTTCGGCTTGCGCAGCCCCGCCGCCATGCGGACGACGTACGGCTCGCCCCTCAGGAGGATCCAGTCACCGACATGGATGGACGCCGCATGAACGCGGACCAGCACGTCGCCGTCCCCGATCCTGGGCCTGTCGATGTCCCTGAGTTCCAGGACCTCGGCCGGGCCGTACTTGTCCTGCACCACTGCCTTCATCGTTGATCTCCCCTTCTTACGCTGTAAAGCCATCGGTCTTGACTGTACGGTGTAAAGTCTGGGGTTGTCAAGCCCCTAGATTTGCGGCTACTTGGGAGAGGCAGGAAGTTCATGGCAACGCGGACGACAGAGGCAGCGCAGCGCCGCAGCCCGCTGAGCCGGGAGCGGGTGCTGCAGACCGCCTTGCGGCTCGCCGATCAGGGCGGCCTGCAGTCACTGACCATGCGCAAGCTCGGTCAGGCACTCGGGGTCGAGGCGATGGCGATGTACTACTACTTCGCCAGCCGGGACCAGATCGTCGATGGCATCGTCGATCTCGTCTTCGCCGAGATCGATCTCCCGTCAAGCGACGGCGACTGGAAGGCGGCCATGCGCCGGCGCGCGATCTCGCTTCGCGACGTCCTGCTGCGCCATCGCTGGGCCATCGGCCTCATGGAGTCGCGCAGGAACGGCGGTCCGGCGAACCTGCGACACCATGACGCGGTGCTCGGCAGTCTGCGGGCCGGAGGCATGGACATCACGATGGCCGCGCACGCGTACTCGCTCCTGGACGGCTACATCTACGGCTTCGCGCTGACGCAGATGACCCTCGCGTTCGAGACGCCGGAGGAGGTGGCCGAGGTGGCGCAGGGCATGCGGCAGTCGTCTGACCTCGACCAGTACCCCCACCTTGTCGAGATGATGGGGCACGCCTTGGAGCCCGGCTACGACTATGGCGACGAGTTCGAGTACGGCCTGGATGCCATCCTTGGTGCTCTCGAGAGGGCCTTGGAGTCTCCGCGTCTTCAGCTCGGCCCGAGCGCTCCGACCAGGAGCCATCCGGAGGGTCGTCCGACATAGATGCGCTGCTCAGTGCTCAGGCGTTCCCGAGCAGATCCGTCCAGCGCCGTTTCACGGAACTGGACCTGATGCCGAGCTGTGCCCCGGCTCCACGGACCGACCTACCAACCGCGACGCAGGCTGCGAACACCTACACGTGTCGTCGCGCGGCGCGACGGTGCGCCGCGGAGCTTCTGTCCCCTCACGCAGATTGGCGCGCGGGACGCCACGAGCCACCCCGTAGTGTTGCTCTTGTGCGGGGCGTCTTCCGAATGCGGCGGCCGCGAGCGCCCCACTCACCCGACCAGAGCACCCGACCCACGCAACCTGAGGGAGGTCGGTTCCCAGAGCTGGGTCCTACTCGTCGGGCAAGGCGCCTTCTCGCTCGGCTAGGCGCCGCGTCCCTGCGACGCCGCGTCCCACACTGCGCGCCTGCTCCCACGTATCCGCGGCAGCCTGCAGGGGGTCCCAGGGCGCACTGACCGGCGGTGTGTAACTGAGATCGAGCCGGGTCAAGTCCTCGACGGTCATGTGTGCGTGGAGGGCGGCTGCCAGGATGTCGATGCGCTTGGCCACCTCGGCTCTCCAATCCCCCACGATCTGGGCACCCAAGAGTCGGCCGCTGATTGCATCGCCCGTCAGCCGGATGCACAGCTCGCTCGCCCCTGGGTAGTAGGGCTTGTGGTCCGGGACCCCGGTCTCGACCGTCAGCGGTGCACATGCCGCGCCGGGTGAGCGAGTCCGCCATCTCGACCCCGATGTAGCCACTGCCGGCGACGAGCGCGGTTGTGGGTGTGCGCTCCTGGAGCCACGCTCGCAGCCCGATGCCGTCGCCCATCGTGTGGAGCAGGAAGACACCGTCCTCTTCGAGGCCCGGGATGGCCGGACGAACCGGCCGGGTAGATGAGCCGGTCATAGGCAAGCTCGCGGGTCCCCTGCCCCGTGCGCACCGAGACGACCTGGCGAATGGGGTCGATCGCTTCGGCGCGGCGCTCGAGGAGGACCTCGATGCCCTTTGCGGTGATCTGTTGCGCATCGCGGTGGGCCAGGGCGTGCCAGTCCTCGACCTCGCCGCTCAGGTAGAACGGCAGGCCGCAGATGCTGTAATTCAGGAACCCGTCGGCGACGAGGAGGGTAATCTCGAGCGACGGATCGGTGCGTCGGGCGCGCAGGGCCGCCTCGGTGCCGGCGTCGCTGCCGCCCACGATGACGAGCCGCACGGACCGACCTCCGCAAGGATGCCCCGCCAGCGTGGCGGTCAGGCCGCCGGTGCCACCCCAAGCTCTGCCAGCAGGCCCCGCACCCGCCGCTCGATCTCGTCGCGAATGGGACGCACGGCCTCGAGCGGCTGGCCGGCCGGGTCGTCGAGTTCCCAGTCGAGGTAGCGCTTCCCGGGGTACACCGGGCAGGCATCGCCACAGCCCATGCTCACAATGACGTCTGCCGCGCGGACGATCTCGTCCGCCCAGGGCTGGGGCAGCTGGGCGCTGATGTCGATGCCTCGCTCGGCCATCGCCGCCACGGCCGCCTGGTTCAGCTCGGTCGCGGGCAGGGAGCCGCCCGAGAAGACGTCGACTCGGTCGCCTGCGAGGTGACGCATCCAGCCCGCCGCCATCTGCGAGCGACCGGCGTTGTGGACGCACAGGAAGAGCACGCTCGGGTTGAGGTCCGTCCGATCTGACTCCAGGCGCACCAGCGCGCGTAAGCGATCGTTGGTCAGGCGCTCCACGATGATGGGCGTCCAGGTCCGGATCTTGGCCGTCGGGAGGATCAGCTCGAGCGACTCGACCATAAAGCGCTCGATCGTCTCGACGTTCATGCGGCCCTTCCAGCGGCGCTCCAAGGCCGCGGCGGACTGACGGATGCCGACGCGTTCGCCGGGGGTCAGCTCCGGCATGGTCCAGGGGGCTGCGCTGGCCGGCGTGGTCATGGGGACTCCTTCGTGACCTCCTGGCTGGGTCCCGCGCTGGCCGCGAAGACTCTGCAGGGCCAGGATCGCCGCCTGGGGCACGGTCGCCGCCTTCTCGAAGGTCAGGCCCGCCGGCGTGTGCGCCCAGGCGCGCTCCGGAGCGCAGGCGTACTCGGCGAAGGCGCCGTAGCCGAACTGGGTCAGGTCCCCGAACACTTCGTCGCCTGGCTTGAACCGCGTCACGTCCGTGCCGACCGCCTCGACCTGCCCGGCCACGTCCAGGCCCAGGCCACGGTTCCGTGGCGTGCGCAGCCCGGTGCCCATGCGAGTGAGGAACGGCCTGCCGTACAGGTAGTCCAAGTCGGCGTGGTTCAGGGATGCCGCGCGGACGCGGACCAGCACGTCGTCGTCCTCGACGACCGGCTTCTCGATCTCCTTGAGTTCGAGAACATCCGGTGAGCCGTACTTGGACCGGAGGATCGCCTTCATCGTGTTCTCTCGATCTGTGGTGAGTGTGACGGAACCCGGATTGTGGCGGCGGCCACATGGCGCCGTCACGGTGACCCCGGGACCTGGCGGGTCCCGCTCACCTGAGACTGAAGGGTGGGTATCGATCGGTGACCAGCAGGAAGGCGTACGCGCCGACCCGCAGGCTCCAGCGGGCCACGCCGATGACGTACTCGAAGAGGGATCGCGGATAGCGGCCGGTGAGGAGGATGGCGAACCAGGCCACGATGATCGCGACGATCGCGGCGAGCCAGAGGAAGAAGAGCACGACGTAGTGGGGGATGGCCAACAGCCACTTGAAGAGCGGCAACCACCGATTGAGGTCGTGCTCGACGTCGGGGTAGTCGATCTCCAGATGTACGGACTGCTCCTCGACGGTCGAGGGGTATTGGTCCGTGAGCAGGCCCAGGTGCGCCCCGACCCGCGCCCCGAAGCGCGTCAGCTCCCGGGCGAAGTCGAACCACCAGCGGGGATAGCGCGCCCGGAACACGAGCATCAGCAGCGTCGCAAGCCAGAGCCCACCGGCGATCCCCCCGCCGCTGCTCACCACCCGGTTGCCGCTCTGGGTGACCACGGTCGTGTTCCCGGTCGAAGTGAGCAGGCTCAGGATGATCGCTATCGGGATGATCCAGATGACCCGGAGGAGCGTGGTGAGCCGATCGAGCTTCTCCGGATAGTCGATGTCCAGGCGGGCGGGGTAGGGCTGGCTCGGCGCGATCATCGGTTCTCTCCCTCAGGCACTAGCAATTGTTCTCGTTGCGGAGACGTTACCCCGGGAGAATCCCGGGGCCTAGCCGGTTGCCCGGCGTCTGTGGGGTGGGGATAGCCGCCGAGCTGTCCCCGTAGCCATCGAGCGCCAGGTCGGGTAGACAGGAGTCACCAGTCCGGTCGAGGCCGACCTGCGGCTGACAGCCAGCATCGCTGCCAGGTTCACCGCACCAGACTCGATGGCCACTCGCGGTGCTGCCCGTACGCCTTCTCGAACTGCCCCCAGGAGAACGGGTGGCCGTGCCCTGGGTAGACCGTGGTGACGCCCAGCTTCGAGAGGTCGATGCGCTCCTCCTCACCATGCGTGGCCGCCGCTCGGGCCGGGAGCGGACCGTGGTCCTGCAGTACTTCCCCGACGGGGAGGCGATGATCGTCGCGGCCGCCAACACCGGCGGGGCGTCGCATCCCGCCTGGTACCTCAACCTCGCCGCCGACCCGGCCGCGCGCGGGGAAGTCATGGACCGGACGATGACGGTCCACGCCGAGGAGTTGCCGGCCGATGAAGCCGCCACCTGGTGGCAGCAGATCCTGCGCCGTCGTCCTGGGACTTGACCGCACGAGGCCGAGGCGGGAGAGGACGCGCGATCTCGGCCTTCCCGCCGCGGCACGGCCGCGGGCCGCATCCGTGCCGCAGGACCTGGCACTTGCGGGCGGTAGTCAACACGAGCATGACCCTGACACACGCCGGGGCGGCGGAGGGAGGCGTTCCCTGGCGACGGCCGCGGCGCGCGACAACAACAGCGGCAGACGCATCCTGTCAAGTCGGTGCTCGCGGCAGTCGGAGGCCGCTGTCCGACTCGCGGAGACCCGATCCGCAGGGTCGAGAACGACCTGCGACAACGCCGCAACGACGGCGGATGGTCGTTCCGGTCATGACTGGCACCTGGTCCCGGCCGTCGACAGCCGCCCGTCTAGCCATGGAACGCCGCGCAACCCGGGAAGGCTTCGAGCCGATCGGTCGCGATCATCGTGGCGCCCTCTGCCCGCGGCGTCAGCTCGCCGGCACGAGGGTCTGGGCGAGGCGCGCGCCCCACCGAGCGGCGCGGTCGACTTCGCCGGCCACGAGGTGGGTGTGCCGGTCGACGAGGAAGCTCTCGGGTTCGGCCACCAGCGTGAAACCGAGGTGGCGGAGCCCGTTCGCGATGCCGCCGCAGGCGCGCCCGGTGAACATCGCGGGCCCCTCGACCCGGGTGTCGAACGCGGCCGCCCGCGTGGCGCGGACCCTGCCGAGCGACCCCAGCCAGTCGCGCACCCCGGGCCCCGCGGCGTCGGGGTCGAGGGCCAGGTCGCTGTCGGGTTTCGCGGCGGCCTCGAGCGCGCCCTTGCGCGTGGACGCTCGCGTCATGCCGTGGGCATGCGTGGGCCCCCCGACGATCACTAGGTCGGCCCACGCGACCAGTTCGCCGGTCGCCGCATGGATGGGCACCACCCGAACATCAGCGTGGGGTCGGAGGCCCTCGGCGATCCCCTCGGCGACCGCGTGCGTGTTGCCATAGATGGACTCGTAGGCGATGAGCGCGCGCATATGTCGACTCCCTCCTGATTACCGTCCGAGACTGCGACGCTCGACCGGCGTGCCGCCAGAGCCGAAGCGCACAGAGGGGCTGGCCAGCCGGTCGCCGCGGGACCGGGCGGACGACCCGGAAGGGTCCCCTGCCTGCACCTCGATCAGGATGCCGGGACTGGTTCTCGTCCACCCTGCGGCACTCCGGGCCCGGCCGGGGAGCGCAGCAGCCCTCGCGTGAGCAGGGCTGATGCCGCGCGCGTGATGGTCTCTCGGTCATCGGGGTGCTGGCACGCCCGGTCACCTGCGGCATGCAGCAGGTCGTACACGAGATCCGCGCTCACCGGGATGTTGTCAACCTGGTACGCACCCCTCGCCACGCCGGCCTCGACAACGCGCTGCAGGGCCAGGTGGAGCTGGTCGGGCGCGCCGCCGGGCGGCTCCGCCTCGCCGTGCCGATGCGGCAGACGCACGAGCGCGTGGAGCTCGTACTGCTCGACCTGGAAGTCGATGGCCAGCGTCACGAGACGTGCCGTGAAGGCCCCCCAGTCTGCACCCTCGGCGGGCAGCCCGAGCTCGGCAAGACGGGCTGCCGCGGACTCCGTGAACCCGGAGCGGAGCGCGTCGAGGAGCGCCTCCTTGGAGTCGAAGTAGAGATAGAACGTGCCCTTCGCCACCTTCGCTGCCGTGGCGATGTCGGCCACCGTCACCTGCTCGTAGCCGCACGCCTCGAACAGCTGGGTGGCCGCGTCGAGCAGCTCGCTCCGCCGCACCTCGGGTGTTTTGATGACGCGCCGGCGTCGGCGCTGGGGGCTCATGACGAGGCCCGGTGGGACATGGTGTGGCTCCTCCGTGCGGGCTCCGAGTTCTCCTGACCCGCCAGAACGCCTTGGTTGGTGACCCAGGTCAGTGACTGCGGTCACTGTGTGCGCTGCCGCAGGAGTTGTCAAGCGGACGGGGGGCGTTCGCGACTTGACAAGCCTTTACGGTAACCTCATAGTGACTGTGGTCAGTGACCTAAGTCATTGACTGCAGTCATAGACACTCGACGGGCGGGCCGAGCCAGGGCCCGCGGTCAGGAACGGAGCTGACGATGCGACTCGATTCCTTCTTCAACCGGCTGGCCTACCGCTTCGGGAACCCTCGCTGGGACACCGCCGAGCCTCGGCCCGAGCTCGCGGAGATCGTCCACGGCCATCACCCCGGGCGGGCGCTCGACCTCGGCTGCGGGACGGGTACCAATGCCGTCTACCTTGCCTCCCAGGGCTGGGAGGTGGTGGGGGTCGACTTCGTCCCGGCGGCGATCGAGACAGCCACGGCCCGGGCGCTCAAGGCCGGGTCAATGGCGAGGTTCGTGCGCGCCGATGTGACGCGGCTTCGCGAGGGCGGGGTGGATGGTCCCTTCGACCTATTGGTCGACATCGGCTGTTACCACGCCATCCCGGCCGGCCTTCGAGCGGCCTACGCGGCCGAGGTGGCGGCCGTCGCCCGGCCGGGCGCTGATCTCTACCTCGCCGGCATCTCGGATCCGCCGGCGATCTGGCGCCTGATCGGCGCCCAGGGTATACGCGCCGCCGACCTGCGCGGACGCTTCGGTGCCGAGATCGACGTGGTCGAGGAGCGAAGCGTGGGTTCCATTGGCCAGACCTCGCGCTTCGTGCTCGATCACCTAGTCCGCAAGTCAGCCGCGGCGAGCGGTTAAGGAGAGCTGTCGTGTCACGCTTCGTCGTTGTTACCTGGAACGGTGGGGGCAACCTGCCGCCTGCGCTGGGCATCGCCCGCGTGCTGGACGAACACGGCCATGAGGTGACGTTTCTGGGCGCGGAGACCCAACGGACGCGGATTGAGCAGGCCGGGCTCTCCTTCACCCCGTTCTCGCAGCGTGCGGAAGTGGACAGCGCCGCGCCACACGCGCCCGCCGAACGGCTGGCCTCATTGGTGAGCACGGTCTGGATGAATGCCGAGCTGGCCGATGACGTCCTCGCCCTGCTCTCCCGCGAACCGGCGGATGTCGTCGTCGTGGACTACATGCTCGTCGGCGTTCTCGCGCGGTCGGCCGACTTCGGTGCGCCGACGGCGGTTTTGGCCCACTCGCTGTTTGAGCGGGTGCGGCCGATGCGGGACGCGCTGCTGGCCATGGGCAACCAGCAGCGGCTGGCGGCCGGAGGCGCGGCCCTCGACCCCGAGGCGATGCTGTGGGAGCGCAAGGACCTGGTCGTCGTCACCACCTTGGCGGAGTTCGATGGCTGTGTCGGGGACCCGGGTCCGCGCGTCCGGTACGTGGGTCCAGTCTTCGACTGGCCGCCGCTGCCCATCGGCTGGCAGTTGCCGTGGCATGCGGACGACCCCCGCCCGCTCGTGCTCGCCAGCGCCAGCACCACGCCCGGCCAGGACTCCCCGGCGGCGCTGCAGCTCGTGCTCGACGCCCTGGCAGACCTCCCCCTGCACGTCCTCGCCACGAGCGGCTCCGTCTCGCCCGAGGCTCTCCGACCTCCGCCGAACGCGGCCGTCTTTGGGTTCGTCCCGCACGCGGCCGTCCTGCCCCACGCAGCCCTCTCCATTAACCAGGCCGGGCACGGCAGCGTGATGGCCGCTCTGGCGCACGGGGTGCCCTCGCTATGCCTGCCGTCTGTGGGTGCCGACCAGGCGATCATCGCCAGCCAGGTTGAGGCGCTAGGAGCAGGCAGGGCCATCATGGGCCAGCCGACGGAGCAGGCGATCCGAGACGCCGTCCAGGCAGTCATCGGAACTCCGGCGTACCGTGCGTCGGCGCAGCACCTTGGGGCCCGGATCGGGCGCCTCCATGGAGCTGAAGGCGGAGTTCGCGCGCTCGAGACCGCCGTGCAGCGCACGCCCTTGCCGGTGATGCCTTAGCAGTCTTGGTCTTGCGATCCGTGATCGGCAGTCGGGGATCGCACCCGCACCATGGCACGATCGCGATAAGTCCGCGACGTCGCCCGGCCCGATCGGCAACCGGGTCGCGACCCTCCCTATTCCTCTCGCGTTAACGGAGGTGCCAATGACGCAGTGGAGAGTTCAGAGAACGAGCCTGCGCCGATCGCACCGGGTAGTTCATGCGGGAGCCGTGCCAGGATTGAAGCGGAGCCGGCTCGGGCGGCAGGCGGGCGCCGCAGTCGGGGCAGGTCCCGCCCCACATGCCACGCCCTGACTCGCAGCCACCCGCCCTGGCGGACGTGTCGCCGGCCGGAGCATCGTGCGGTTCAGCGGGCAGGATCGCCTCCGCACCCTCGATCACCCAAGCGCGCGCATCCGGTTGTTCTTCGCCTCGTGGGTGACCTCGGCCAGGCCGAGCGCCTCGAGCAGCGGGGGCAGATAAACGCCAAAGCGCCCGCGCAGGCCCTTCTTCAGGCCGTACCAGCCGCCCAGTGGATTGTCCGCTGCGCGTCCCCACGCCTCGACCGTGCCTTGGGCCGCAGGCTTCTGCTCGTCGGCCCCGCCGAGGGGCATCCAGTCCCCGTGGGCCTGCAGCATCGCGTGCAGGTCGTCGATCGCTCGCGCGTCGTAGAGGAGGCGCGTGCCACCCACCTGGCAGACGATGACGGGCGGCTCGGCCGCATCGTCACGGTACATGGTGTACTCAGACGTGCGCGGCGGGGTCTGCAGGACCCACGGATCAGGACTGATGGAGTTCCGCTCGTACCATGTCCGAGATGCGCGTCGTCTCGCGCCCCGATGGTGCGATGGGGCACGAGTCAGCCTGCTTGGAGCCTGCCCCGCGCGCCAGGCGCCCTCAGCCCGACACGCCTGCATGCTCCGAGCATGCCTTCCAGAAGTCGATGGCGGCCTCGGTGGAGTCCATCTGCCATTCGACCGTGCCGAGATCGAACTCCGCAGTGCCGAGAGCAACCTGCGGGTGCGTCATCCGCACCCGCACCGACATCACCAGAGCCTCCAGTTTCTCCTCCGTGGTGGCCGTGAGCTCGGGTGGCGAGACGTCGCGCCACGCGTGGACCGAGCACCCAAGCGTCTGGGTGCTGCTGACCGTGAAGACCACGAGCCCCTTGTGGCAGGCCACGACCACTCCGGTGAGGTTGTGGCCCTCGTCGGTCGTGATCATGGCGGCCTCATCGGTTAACCCCAGGCGCGTGAGTGTCGCCTCGGCTAGGACGTGTGTGTGGGCGTTATCCTTGAGCGCCTCTCCAAGTCGCATGGTGCTCTCGCCTCCTACGTCGTGATCCCTTGAAGACCTTACGCGCCTGACACGCTACGCCGGTAGCGCCATGATCGTTCGAGGCGTGGAGAGGGAGCGGTGGGGGCTTCGTACGGCCGCCACGTTTGCGGTCCGGCCTCGTCTGTCGCGCCTTTAGCGTGTGAGCCTACGGACGTCGGACGGCTTGCTGAGAACCCAGCTTCCTAAGAACGCGCAGCGGCACAGCCTCGCAACGTTTCTGGTCGGAGCGAATGCGCGTAACGCCCGGCCCGCATGGACCAGGTGTCCAGGTCCACGACCAACGGCCCTCAGCCGAGGATGCGAGCCTTGGCGGCGGCGAACTCCTCGTCATTCAGGACACCAGCGCGGTAGAGCTCCGCGACTCGCTCGAGCTGCGCGGCCACGTCGCTCGAACTCTCAGGCGTGCGAGGCGCCGGCGGGGGAGACGCCGGCGGGGGAGACGCGGGCGGGGGCGCGAACCACGCCTCTCGAGCCGCGAGTATCGCCTGCGCAAAGCCGTCGAACGAGTTCTGTTCAGTGCGGCTGAAGCCGTGCGGGTTGTATACAGACTTGTGCTCGCGCTCGCCCGTTGCAGACCGGTGGACTACCTCGAGGACGTCAATGCCCTTGCCAGCCGCCTTCTTCGCTCGCACGCTCTCGATCGAGCTGATCGGGACGGACCATAGCTCGTGCTGGCCAAGCTGTCCTTTCCTGCTGAGGACGAGCCGCTGGTTCGTGAGTGTCAGCCACCCAGATACGCCGAACATGCCGACGTCGACTCTTTCCGTCCTAAGAACCCGCTCATCGATGCTGCTCGTCACGACGTACCCGCTCCCTCTCCCGCTGTGCGGACGGGTCGAATGTTCTGCGTCATCTTGCGCCTCAACTGCCGACTTACGGTAGCCCGGTGTGACGGACATCCAGCATCGGCCGGAAGGGCCGGGAAAGGATGCCCGTCATGCAGGCCCATCGAGGGTCACATGGGCCGCTCGGTCCGCTGTGACCTCTGTCATCGGAACGAGTGCTGAAGGTCGGCGATCATCGGCCGTAGCTACCGCCGCGACCCGGTCAGGCGGAGCAGCATCTCGAAGATGTTCACGAAGTCCAGGTAGAGCGCCAATGCCCCGAGCACAGAGGCGTTCTCGCGGTTCTGGACCCAGGCCATGCGGCCGTTCTTGATGCGCTGGACGTCATACGCGGTCAGGCCGGTGAAGAGCACGACCCCGGCGATGCCGATGATGAAGCTCAGTTCGTCGCCGCCGATGAAGAGGTTGGCCAGCGAGGCGATCACGATCCCGATCAGCCCGGCAAACAGGAGTCCTCCCAGGCTGGTCAAGTCACGGCCGGTGACGACGCCATAGAGCGCGGCCGCCCCGAAGATGCCCGCCGCGCCAACGAACGCGGTGGTCACCGAACCGAGGCTGAAGACGTCGAGAAGCATGGCGAAGGTGGCGCCTGTGAGGGCCGCGTACACGAACAGCATGAGCACCGCGACCGTCGAGCTCAGGCGGTTGATAGCGGCACTCAGGATGACCACTAGCGCGAGCTCGGCGATCACGAAGACGAGGAGGTAGTTCTCCACGGCCTGCAGCGCGCCGGCGTTGGCCAAAGTCAGAAACGCGGTCGCGGCGCTGACGAGCAGCGCCAGGAACATCCATACGAAGCTCGCGGTCAGGAAGCCCTCCTGCACGCCGGCCATCTGCCGGACCCCCATCGCCCGGGGATCCCAGCCGTATCCGCCCTGATCGCGCTGCGCGTCCCGGGCGTCGTATCGAGACGGGTCAGTGGTGTTCCAGCTGAACATGGGTGTTTCTCCTTGGTTCCCGGCCCTCAGGCCAACTCAGAGTGGTGTCGAATGCCGTCGGCCAGCGACCGGTGATGCGACCGGGAGCTGGTACCAGTTGCGAGCGATAAGACCGAACATCGAATCCTCTCCTTGTTCCGTCATGCTGCCGACAGCGCCGGCACGGGCTTCTCGCCCCCCTTAGCAGCCTCCTGTGCGAGCTCGCCCAGGCGTTCGACCGAGCCTGCCGTCTCGGCGAGGATCTCGCCGAGCCGGGCGCCGGTCACTATCTCGTGCTCCACGAGCTCGCTCGCGAGTGCGTCGAGCGTCGCCCGATGCCCGCGCAACAGGTCGGTTGCCCGGGCGCGCGCCTCCTCGAGCAGCTGCGCGACGGCCGCGTCAATCCGGCTCGCGGTCGACTCGGCGTACGCACGCCCTGTCCCGAGCTCGCGTCCCAGGAACGGGTGCGTCTCGCCGACGCCGTACGACACGGGTCCGAGCTCGTCGCTCATCCCCCACAGGCCGACCATGCGGCGGGCCAGATCGGTGGCGCCCTTGAGGTCGCTCTCGGCGCCCCTGGTGGGCTGCCCCACGACGACCTCCTCGGCTGCGCGTCCCCCGAGCATCACCGCAAGCCGCGCCAGGAGATAGGACCGCGAGTAGTTGCGCCGGTCGTCGTCCGGCCGCTGCTCGGTGACGCCGAGGGCGCGGCCGTGGGGCACGATGGTGACCTTCTGCACCGGGTCGGCGCCGGGGGTGAGCAGCGCGACCAGGGCGTGCCCGCCCTCGTGGTAGGCGACCGTGCGGCGCTCGTCGGCGTCGGTCAGGCTCGCCTGCTTCGTCCCGAGGAGGATCTTGTCGAGCGCCTCCTCGAACTGCGCCGTGCCGACCGTGCGCTGATCCTCGCGGGCCGCGAGCAGCGCGGCCTCGTTCGCGAGGTTGGCGAGGTCGGCCCCGGAGAAGCCCGCGGTCGCCCGCGCGATCGCCGCGAGCTCGACCTCGGGCGCGAGGGGCAGCTTGGCGGTGTGGATCCGCAGGATGGCCTCGCGACCGGCGCGATCGGGGTAGCCCAGGGTGACTTGGCGGTCGAACCGGCCGGGCCGCAGCAACGCCGGATCGAGGACGTCGGGCCGGTTGGTGGCCGCGATGACGATGAGGTTGGTGGTCTCATCGAAGCCGTCCATCTCGACGAGCAGCTGGTTGAGGGTCTGCTCGCGTTCGTCGTTCCCGCCGCCCATGCCTGCGCCGCGCTCGCGGCCGACCGCGTCGATCTCGTCCACGAACACGATCGCCGGGGCCGCCGCCTTGGCCTTCGAGAAGAGATCGCGCACGCGCGAGGCGCCCACGCCGACGAACATCTCCACGAACTCGGAGGCGGAGATGCTGAAGAAGGGCACGTGGGCCTCGCCCGCCACCGCCTTCGCGACCAGTGTCTTGCCCACGCCGGGCGGCCCGACCAGCAGGACGCCGCGCGGCAGGCGGGCGCCGAGCTTCCGGTAGCGCTCGGGCTCCTTCAAGAAGTCCACGACCTCATTGAGCTCGACCTTGGCCTCGTCCGCGCCGGCCACGTCCGCAAACGTGACCGACGGGCGCTGGGGGTCGTACAGGCGGGCCTTCGAGCCGCCGAAGCCGAGCAGGCCCTGTCCGCTCTTCAGCATGCTGCGCCCCGAGTACCACACCAACCCGATGAGCAGGAGGAACGGGAGCACGCTGAAGAGCAGGGGTGCCAGGAAGCCGCCCGCGCTCGTCGTGTCCTCCGCTGTCACCGACACGTGCTTCGCCTCGAGCAGGGGCAGCAGCTCGGGGTCGTTCGTCGGTGGCATGACCGTCGTGAAGGACGAGTAGGTGTCCGAGGTGGGTGCAGCGGTCTTGCTGGTGCCGGAGGACGTGTCCGTCGGCGGCCAGGTCACCGGCGCCGCGAAGCGGCCGGAGATGGTCTGTGCCGAGAAGTCCACCTGCGCGACGTTGCCCGCGCGGACTTGGGTGAGGAAGTCAGAGTAGGGGAGGCTGACGGCGCCGGGGCCGATGGGCAGGAAGAGCAGCGCGGTCCAGCCGAGCAGGATGGCAAGGACGACCCAATTCGCCCAGCCGGGAATCTTCGGGCCGGCAGCGGGGGGTTCCGACCCCGCAGGGCCAGGGGAGCGACCCACGCCCGCGTGTGTGTCGTGGGCTGTCGCTGGCGATCTCGAGGCCCTCGCGCCGTCCGGCGCCGGGCCCTTGCGCGCCGGCCCGTTCCCCTGGTCATCCATCTCGTCGTGCATCGGTTTCCTCCTGTCGTCGCCTTCCTCCGGCGCCCCCGCCAGCTAGGCGTGGGCATGGCCGCCGGCCTCGATGCTCCGCGCGCGCCACACGGCGATGGCCGCGACACAGGTGCCGACCAGCCGGGAAACAGCAGCGTTCGGGGTCTGCGTGTACCCGAGCAGCAACGGGGCGACGGCAACCCAGAGACCGAGCAGCACGTTCACCCACTCAGGTGTCGGCTGATCGGGCGCCTGCGAGCGACCAGATCGCGACCAGCGCGATGGCCACTCCGCCGAGGAGGACGCTCCACCCGATCGCGCCACTGGGCGTTACGCCCCACATGATCAGGACGACCCCGAGCACGACGTTGACCCAGTCCATCGAGGACTTCCACTGCTCCACGCATCTCCTCCTATCCGCTCGCGTCGCCGCGGCCCGTCTGCTCCGGCGGTTCGAGTCCGCCGGGGCTCCGGTCGCGGGTCGTGCGATCGCGTCGGGTACGAGGGTCGGTCGGTGGGGGATGAGCGGGCGTCATCCGATCCGGGCGATTCCGGCCGCGGCCGACGACCGTTCGGTCGGTGGGTGCGGCCGAGGTGAGGACTCAGGGGTACGCCAGATCGTCGTTCGCCTGCAGCAACTGGCAGACCGTGCCGACCAGAACGGCGCGCGTGATCATGAAGCTCCATCCGCAGGCTCTCCTCGCGACGCTCGTTGGTCGTGTATCAGCGCTATTGCCGACCGTCGCAATCAGGCTCTGAGCCCGGGGGACGAGCCGTCGTCGTCAGATCAGGCGGGTCTCTCGGGGTCCTCCTCCGCGAGGGGCGTCGAGCCGTCCGCCTCGGCCGACGTGTCGAGCCGGGGGTTGGCGTGACGAACCTCGAGCAGCTCGAGCCCAAGCGATTCGATCCGGGAGAGCACGCCGTAAAGCGCGGCTTGGTCAGGCAGGTCCCCGACGAGCACTGTCACGCTGCCGAGCCCCCGGGCGTGCAGCTCGGGAAAGGCACTGAGCAACCGTTCGCCCAGGCGGCCGCCGATGTGAATTTCGTACCGCGATGTCTTCGCCTGCTGGTCCATGGCCGGGAGCATCGCGGGATGGCGGATGAGGACGCATCCACCGGATCGTGTGAGCGATCGCGCCTAGCGGCGAGTCCGTGCAGAGGGCCCGAGCAGCCCCCGCTCGCGCGCCCGGTCGACCGCTTCGGTACGGCGGTGGGCGCCGAGCTTCTCGTAGATGTGGCGCATGTGCGTCTTGACGGTGCTGGTCGAGAGGAACATCTCGGCCGCGATCTCGGGCGCCGACAGGTTGCTCGGGAGGTAGCGGAGCACACGAAGCTCGCTCTCGGTGAGCTCCTCGTGCAACTCCGGCTGTTCGCTGCTTCGGGCGGGCAGCGACGACCCTGAGAGGACGTCGAGGATGTTCGCGAGAAGCGCCGCGTGCGCCGTACGGTGCCGCGGGTGCCTTTCTAGGAGGTCCCGCGCGGGCGTGATGAGGAACGGGAGGACGAGTGCGTCCGGCTCGGCAAGGTCGAGCGCCCGCTCCACGTCGTCCTCGGCCATCTTCAAATCTCCGAGCAGGTCGCGAGCCACGGCATCGACGAGGAGCCCGTTCGGAAGCGAGTAGTCGACGATGACCGGGAGTTCGCCTGCACAGACCGGAGCGAGCGCATCGACGGCCGCGCGGGGATCGCGCTCGGCGAGGTGAATCGCGGCGAGGGCGATCCTCGTCTCGGCGAACTCGCGCTCGGCGGCGGACGCGGTCTCCAGTACGGTTCGCGCCGCTGCCGTGTCGTCGAGCCCCGCAAGTGTCTGCGCCCGAAGCGCGCGGGCCGCGATCGCCAGCGGATCGGGCGCGACCAGGAACGATTGCAGGCGCTGCGCCTCCGCGAACAACGCAAGCGCCTCCGTTGTGCGTCCCTGGCCCAGACGCTCGAGCCCGCGGCAGTACCGCACGAGGATCTCCTTGGCGGGCTCCGCGTTCGGGCGAAGCGCGTGCTCCGCGCGATCCAGCCATGGTTGCGCCTCGTCGAACCTGTCCCTGCAGGACGTCGACCGCGCCGATGGTCGCGAACACGATCGGGGCGATGGGCTCAGACTGCCAGCCGTACCTCTCGAGGATGTCGAGGGCCTGCAGCGCCAGCTCGCGCGCGGCGCTGATCGAATGGCGGGCTACCGCGACCGCAAGATGGGCGAGGCAACCCTGCTCCACGTACGGCCGCCCGATCCGGCGGGCCAGGTCGGCGGCCTCTCTCAGGTGGCGCTCTGCGTCGTCGCCCGCGCCAGCCCACGTCTCCACGATGCCGAGCGTCATCAGCGCGACGGCGCGCACGTCGTTCTCGGCGCCAATCTGGCTTATCGTCGTGGCCGCCGACGGCTCGAGCATCGGGGGAACCTCGCGCACCGCCGCGCTGTAGTCGCCGCGCCAGCGCGCGAGCGTCAGTCTCGCCGTCGCCAGCATTGCCTCGAAGAGCGGCCGGCGCTCCTGGGGCACCTCCGACGCGTGACGTTCCGCCAGGGCGATGTACGAGGCGGCGGTGTCGAGTGACGGACGGATCACCTCGCCGTACGCGAGAAACGCGGCGAGCTCGGGATTGGCGAACGCTTCCTTCGGAAACGGCTCGAGCAACGCGCGCATCGTCGCGAAGCTGCCGTCGAGCGAGATGCTGAACCCGAACTGTCCGATGAGATCGCCGGCATGGCGCCAATCCCCGGCCGCCTGGGCGTGCCGGATGGCGTCGATCGGGAACCCGTGCTCCGCGTACCACTCGGCGGCCACGCGGTGCAGACCCGGAACGGCCGCGGGGTCGGTCCGTCGAAGCTCGAGACGCAGGAGATCGGCGAGCAGGTTGTGGTAGCGGAACCAGGACCGCTCCCGGTCGATCGAGTAGACGAAGGCACCGGCATCCTCGAGCTCGAGCAGGATCCGCTCCGAGCCTTCCGTCCCAAGGAGGCGGTCCGCGATCGACCCGTTCACGCGCTCGAGGATCGACGTTCGCAGCAGGAGCTGTCGCACCGGCTCGGGCTCGCGCTGGAGGACCTCGGCGAACAGGTAATCGGCCACGGTTCGCTCGCTGCCCGAGAACTCGGCGACGAATCGCTCCGGGTCCGGCCGGCCTGCGAGCGACAGCGCCGCGAGCCGAAGGCCGGCAACCCAGCCCTCGGTCCGCGCCTGAAGCGAGCCGACAGCAGCGGCGGAGAGCGTGATCCCGGCGGCGGAGAGCAGCTCGTTTGTCTCATCGAGCTGAAAGCGAAGGTCCGTGGCGCGCAACTCGGTCAGCTCGCCGGCGAGACGGAGTCGATGCAGCCCGAGCGGCGGATCGTGGCGAGTCGACAGGATCACTCGCAGTTGTGGCGGGCGACGGTCGAGCAGTAGCTCGAGCGGCGCCAGCGCCTTGGGCTCGAGCAGGTGATGCAGATCGTCGATGACGAGCAGGAGGGGTTCGTCGAGAGATCGCGCTCCGTCGACGATTCGCGCCTCGACCGCATCGCCATCGAAGCCCGGCGCGGGTCCGAGATCGTCGATCGGCCCCTCCATGCCGGCCGCAGTCCGCAGCGCCTCCACGACGGCGAGCCAGAACCGCTGCTCGTCGCGCTCGTCGCGCTCGACGGAGACCCAGGCAGTCCGCTCGCTCAGGCCCGCAGCCTCGATCCAGGATCGGAGGAGGACGGTCTTGCCGCTCCCGGCCGGTGCGGAGATGAGCGTGACGCCGCGCGCGTACCCGGCCGAAAGTCGCTCGAAGAGGGTCGGCCTCGCGACGAGCGAGGGTGGGCGAACGGAGACCGTCCGTTCAGGGGCAGCCATGGCCCTATAGTCTCACGCCACCGTCGTCACCTGAACCATGGCGTGCGGCAAACCGCGCCGGCTTCCGGACACACGAAGCGGCCGGCCTGCTCACGTCGGTGAGACAGGCCGGCCGCACTGGACCGGCGCATGGCGCGAAGGTTACGCGCCCGCTTCCACGAGCGCTGCCTTCTCGTTCGCCCGTGCCCGAAGGTACAGCGCGTCGAGGATGGCGAGTTCGGCGGCCGCCACCGTCCACGCGGCGTAGTCGATCGCCGCCGACGCCTCGGCCTCGGCGAGGTCGGCATCCGCCGCCGCGACTCCGGCGTCGTGCCGCTCGCGCCGGATGTGTGCCTTCGCCTTGAGCTCCGCCGCTCGAGCCTTTGAGTCGGCGCGCATCTGCTCCCACCCGCTTCTGGTGCGATCGGCAGCGGCGCTGGCATGCTGCTTGGACTCGTCGAGCTCGCGCTCAGCGTCGCCCTGCACCCTCGCGACGTGCTCCTTGAGCTGCTCGTTGGTCTCGGCGGTCGCGGCCTTGACGGAGGTCTTCACCTTCGACACGCGTTGCTCGAGTTCGTCAAGCGGTTTCTGGAAATCCATTTCGTGACTCCTGTCGTTCTCAATCGCCCGTACGGTGGTCATGCATCAGCGCATAGGCGGTCCCTGCATGTCCGGAGGGCCGGAGATCCCGACGATGTGTTCGTGGACCTGGCGGGTCAGTTCGTGGATCTCGCGCGTCAGCTGGGTGTTGAGCTTCAGCTCATGCTCTGCATCGGCGAATTCGTGATCGGCCTTCGCCTGCTGAAATGCCGCCTGGCGGTTCTGCCCGATCATCACGAAGGTCGACAGGAAGATCGCCTCGAGGGACACGGCGAGCGTCAGGGTCGGCCACGGGCTCCGTTCGAACACGAGCATCCAGGTCCCCAACGCGAGGACGTGGAGGTACTCGAACGTCATCGAGCCTGCGAACGCGGTGATGCGGTCCGCGAGCCGGAGCTGGAAGTCGGCGGCACGCTCCGCGTTGATTCGGCTGACGACGGGACGGTGTGGTCCCAGCAGCGCCCGTGGCCGTCCTGTCCTCGCACCGCCCGATGCGTACCCCGTCGGACCCGCGTGACCGCTCATGACTGCCGGTCTTTCGCCTCCGGCGCGTCGGATCGCGGCACGTCGGGGCATTCGCTCGTGAGGCGTTGGTGGGCAGCTCTGCCGCGCCTCAAGCCGCCCTGGACCCGGGCGCAGGGGTGCGTGTCGAGCCGGCTGGCATCCATCGTCGTGACCTCGCCTTCGTGTACAGCCCGAGGGTCCCGGGTGGCCGGATGAGCGCGCATCGGTCAATTCGTGGGAACGCGCCCGAGCCGCATGCGGCGCGGCCGCGATCGCCAGCCGCGGCATGGCCGCCGTGGACACACGAACGACGACCGGCGATGTGATCGCCGGTCGTCGAGGTCGCGAGAGAGCCGAGTTGGCCGGAGCTGAACGCCTTCAGCATCCAGACGGTCGTGCCATCATCCGACCGTCGAGAGCTTGCGAACGCTGGAATGCTTGTTCAGGTCGCGGTCGATCCCGTGCAGTCGGTAGGCGATGCCCAGGCTCGAGAACCCGAACAGCTCTGCCCAGAACCCAACGAGCCAGACGAGCGAGAGCAGTCCCGCGCCCGGGAAGGCCACGAGCAGGCCGCCGAAGGCGATCGAGAAGATGCCCCCGAGGACCATGAAAAATTCGCCGTCGATCTCGCGCCGGAATTCGATGGCCGCCACGATCTGGAGGATGCCCGTCGCGATCGCCCAGGTCGCCACCACGTAGAGCAGCGTCAGCGCGGTCATGCCGGGCCACAGGAGCGTGACGATCGCCGCGGCGATGCCGAGCACCCCCATGATCCCCGTGACCCACTTGTGGCTGCGGGCCAGAGCGTCGCCGCGCGCGAGAGCGACGAGGAGTGCGATACCGTCGACGAACGCGTACGCGCCGAACAGGAGAACGAGAACCGCGAGCGTTGGGGCCGGCCAGATGAGCGCCATGATCCCGAAGAGGATCGCGGCGACGCCGCGGATCGCGTAGACCCACCAATCGCGAGATACCAGACTGAGCATTTGAATGAACCTCCTTGGCTGTGAGTGGTTGGTGACCGGCAGCGTCGCGGGCGGGAGGATGAGAGATCGTCACCCGATCCGACGGATTCCCGGGCAGCTTCGTCGGATCGCCCACTAACCGGCTGGCCGTAACAGCGGCAAGTGACGACGACTCGCGGTCCACCGAGCGCGCCGAAGGCACCCGTTCGTCGAGAGTTGCGCTGACGCGCGCCTCGCACGATCCGGTCGATGCGGCGTCATCCGGCCCGGCCCGACCCTCGCCGGCATGGACTACGATCGGAAGACCACGCAGTACGAGATCCGTGTTCGGGGCCACTTGAGCGATAGATTGCTCAGTGCCTTCCCCGAGATGCACGGGCGGCTGACTGATCACGAGACGGTGCTGACAGGCGACCTGCCGGACCAGTCCGCGCTGCACGGCGTTCTCGGTCGGATCGAGGCGCTCGGCCTCGAGCTGCTCGAGGTCCGTCGGGCAAGGGCGAGAGCCGAGGCGCCGCATCGGACCATCTCGAAGTCGAAGGCGGAACACACGGCGACGCGCCGTGCTGTCCGCGGATATGGCCATCCCTGACTTCCCGAAGCCCGCGCTCAAGGGGCTGAGCGAGACCGAGGCGGCTCGTCGGTCCGCCGCGGGCGAAGGTAACGGGCTCCAGGCGAAAGCCGGCCGCTCGTACGCCGCGATCGTGTGGCAGGCGACGTTCGTACCGATCAATCTCGTGCTCTTCGTCGTCTCCGGCGCACTCGTCGTCCTCGGCCTTCCGATCGATGCAGGGCTGACCGCTCTGCCCGTCCTCGGGAACGTCGTCGTGAGCGCCGCGATGGAGGCCAGCGCGAAATGGCGTCTCGATCGCCTGCGGATTCTCTCGACACCCAGAGCGACGGTGATCCGTGACGGGACCGAACGATCGATCGACCCCACACGGCTGGTCCGTGGCGACGTCGTCGCGATCAAGCGCGGTGACCAGGTTGTGCTCGACGGGGAGCTGGTCGACGGTCAGGTCGAGGTCGATAAATCGCTCCTCACGGGCGAGTCGGATCCTCTCGTGCGCTGTGAAGGCGACCCTCTCCTCTCCGGCAGCGTCTGCGTGTCGGGCACTGGCCTGATGCGCGTGACTCGCGTCGGCCTCGAGAGCTACGCGAACCAGCTGACCGCGCAGGCGCAGTCGATGCGTGCGGAGCGAACGCCGCTCCAGCGCGGCGTCGATCGGCTGATCGCCGTCACGACGATCCTCGTCGTCCTCGTCAGCGTCGTCGTCGCGGTCTCGTCGCGGCTCGGAGCCGGGGAGACGACCGCCCAGATCGCGCAGGCTGCCGCCGTGCTCGCGGCGCTCGTGCCCCAGGGCCTGGCAATCATGATCACGGTGACCTACGCCACGGCGGCACTTCGGATCAGCCGTGCCGGGGCCCTCGTGCAGCGCATCAACGCGGTCGAGTCGATGAGCCGCGTCGACGCGCTCGTGCTCGACAAGACCGGCACCATCACCGCTCCCCACTTCGAGCTACGAAACGTCCTGCCGATCGGGATCGACGAGCCAGCCCTCGCTCCGCTCGTCGAAGCCGCCGCCGCCCAGATGCCTCCGGGCGACCGAGTCGGCGACGCGCTCCGCCACTGGCTCTCAAGGCCGGACGACGTCGGACCGGCGGCTCCGGCGGCCGCTCCGAGCGAAGCCGATCCGGGGGCCGCGATCCTCGACACTGTTCCGTTCTCGTCGGCGCGTCGATGGTCGGGAGTCGTCGAAGCAACCACGAGTCAATCCGTCGTGCTCGGGGCGCCGGAGGTCGTTCTGTCGCCGGCGGTCGATTCCACGCTGACGCAGACCGTCGATGGCTGGACGAAGGCAGGCCTTCGCGTCGTCGCGCTCGCACGCGGGAGCGGGAGTCTTCGGGACGCAGCCGGCCAGCCTGCGCTGCCCCCGGCGCTCTCAGTGGTTGCCCTGTTCGGCTTCGCGGAAGAGATCCGCCCCGACGCGAGGGCGACGCTTCAGGCCTTCGTAGCGGCGGGCGTCGCCGTCAAGGTCGTGTCCGGAGACAACCCTCGAACCGTTGCGCACATCGCGCAGGAGGCCGGCCTCGAGGGCGCCGAGCGCGCGGCGGTGAACGGGCCGGATCTCGCGGCGATGGACGATCGCGCGATCGCCGACCTGGTAGAGCGATCGACGGTTGTCGGCCGCGTCGAGCCCGCCCTCAAAGCGAGGATCGTGCACGCGCTCGGAGCCAGCGGCCGTTACGTCGGGATGATCGGCGACGGCGTGAACGACATCCTCGCGCTCAAGAGCGCACAGCTCGGCGTCGCGATGGAGAGCGGCAGCAGCGCCTCGCGCGCGGTCGCGGACATCGTCCTTCTCGGCGATCGGTTCGCCCTGCTGCCGAAGGCCGTCGCCGAAGGGCGGAAGATCGTCGATGGGATGCTCGGAAGCTCGGCGCTTCTCCTGACCCGAACCTTCTACATGTTGCTCATCGTGCTCGGAGCGGCGATCGGCGGACTCGCGTTTCCCTTCACGCCGCGGAACAACTCGCTCCTGGCCCTCATCACCGTCGGGCTGCCCGGGCTCGTGGTCATCGCCTGGGCGCGCCCCGTTCAGTCGCCGCCGGACTTCGTGCGCACGACGCTCCGCTTCTCCGTACCCGCGGCTGTCGCGGTGACCGCAGTCGCGTTGCCCGTCTACGCGTATTACCTCGCACACACCGGGTCGGTCGATGTCGCGCGGTCGGCGCTCATCACCATCACCACGTTCTGCGGCACGCTACTCATCCCGATCCTTGCGCCGTCGAATCGCAGCGGCGCGGCGGGTCGCGCCCGCCTCCGCGACCTCGATTGGCGACCCGCGCTTCTCGCGGTGGCGATGGCCGTGCTCTTCGGGACGCTCATGGCGCTTCCGTTCGCCCGCCGCTTCTACGAGGTCGAGCCCATCACATTCGCGGACGCGTTTCTCCTCGGCCTCGTCTCGATCGTGTGGTCGTTCGTCGTGTTCCTTGCGCGCCGCTCCGGGTTCCTGGACCGCCTCGACGCCC
Source organism: uncultured Chloroflexia bacterium (assembly GCA_963835945.1). Taxonomy (GTDB): domain Bacteria; phylum Chloroflexota; class Limnocylindria; order Limnocylindrales; family CSP1-4; genus JAJYNJ01. Next base: position 90,650 of record CAWIHR010000029.1, on the reverse strand, counting down.
GCATAGCCGAGATGACGGTCAGCCGCGGGGCGGCGAAGCGCCTCGGAAAGCGGCCTGAACATCGATTTGACCGTCTCGGCGGGGCTCCGCGCCGGGCTTCTTCCGGTCGTCGCCGCATACCTGACCCTCGTTAAGCCACAGCCTGTAGACTCGGACTGCCCGGTGAGCGTGTAAGCCGGGCAGCGTCCCGCCCGGGGAGCACGGAGGTCTCCCAACCACCTTCCTCCCCGGCGGGCGGACCTACAGGATCCGGCCGTCCTTGCGGAGGGTGGCCCAGCGATCCGTTGGCCACGCCCCCTCTCGCGCCTCGATGATCCAGCGGTCCCATGCCCCGACGAACTTAGCGCGGGCCATCCAGCCCTGCTTCGTCAGGTTCACGCAGGCTGCCACGGCGCCCGGCCAGTCGAAGGCAGGCTCATCCGACGTCGCCATCTCGGCCTGCGCCTGTGCCTCCTGCTCGGGCGTGAGCGGATGGAGTCCAGCCGGTGGGCACGTGCTGGACTGGCTCTGGGCGGGCCGGATATTGCCGAGCCGGATCCTGCTGGCCCGGATGCGGCGTGGGACGATCCCTACGTTCATGGAGACTCCCGAGCCTGGCCCGCCCGACAGGCGGATGTCCTCAGTCGCTGTTCAGTGTGTCGCCCGCACGCGGCGCCTGTCAGTAGCCCGGTCGTACTGGACGGCTCGGCGCGGTGGGGGGATTACCGTCTTGTCTTTCGCAGAAATCCCCCTTATCGTGCGCCGTGGCCTCGACTCCCGGCCGTCTCCGCTCGTGGACTGATAGACGAGGAGTGGCGCGTGGATCCCCGACCGCGACGGTACGTCCCGTCTGGGTTCGTCATGGCGCACGTGGTGAACCCGCTCCTGCAGCGCCTCGGGGGCACGCTCGTGCTCATCGTGCCCGGCCGCCAGTCGGGAAGGCCCCGGAGCGTGCCGCTCGGACGGCCGTTCGAACTCGATGGCGTCCGCTATCTCGTGGCGGCCGGAGGCGAGACCCACTGGGTCCGCAACCTGCGGGCCGCCGGGCACGGGCACCTCCGGCTCCACGGCATCACCGTGCCGTTCCGCGCGGTCGAGATCGAGGGGCTGGAGCGGGATCGTATCGTGGCCGCCTATCGGGCGAAGCAAGGTCGCACCGTCGAGGGATTCTTCCGGCAGCTACCGGAACCATCGGCCCATCCGGTGTTCCGGGTCGAGCCGTCGGCGTAGTCGGACACGTCAATCGCGTGGCGGCCGCTGCCGGACGCGCGTCGGGCTCGCCAGAGAGTGACGGCGCGCGATGTCGCGTGGGCCGAGGTCTTCGCCGTGCTGCCGACGGGCTGGATGGTGACCCCACCGGTGTTCGACCCCGAGTCCCATCTGTGGCGTGTGTGCGCGCGGGACCTGCGCGGCGCCCTCGCGAGCACCAGTCGTGCGGGGGTAGTCGTCGGCGCCGACGAGGCCACCGCCGTGCAGGTGCTGGCGGCCCGGTTCCGGCTAACCAGCGGGGACGAGACCGCGTAGTTCAGTCGCGGGCCGTGCCCCCGCCCGGGTGGGCCATCGCCCGCCGGTCGGAGGGCACCACGCTCTGTGCGTCGGCCTCTTCGCCGACGCGTTCCTGTTCAGCACGGTAGACGTCTGGCACACCATCCCAGCCAAGGGGGTGACACGCCCGGAGATGGCAGACTCGGTGCGACAATGGCGGCTGACCATCCAAGCCAGGGATACAAGGGGGGACAGACATGGCAGACGCGACATCGGCCCGGCCGATCTGGGCGGACCTCTCGAGTGGCGATCCGGAGGGCTCACGGTCGTTCTACTCGAAGCTCTTCGGCTGGCATGTGGAGCCCAACCCCGATCCGCAGTACGGCGGCTACGCCGTGGCGACGCTCGAGGGCCAGGACGTGGCCGGCATCGGGCCCAAGATGATGGCCGAGGCACCCACCGCCTGGCTGATCTACATCGGCACTCCTGATGCCAATGCGCTGGCGGACGCGGTGACCGCGGCCGGCGGGACGGTCGTGGCCCCGCCGATGGACGTCGGGCCGCAGGGCCGCATGGGCGTGTTCCAGGATCCCTCCGGCGCCGTCATCGGGGCCTGGCAGCCGGGGGCAATGGCGGGCTTCTCGGCGAGCGGTGCGGGCAGCTTCGGCTGGCCCGAGCTCAACGCCCGCGGGGTCGAGCGCGCCATCGCCTTCTACCGCGCGCTGTTCGGCTGGCACGTCCGGACCTCGCCGATGGGCGAGGGTCAGCCTGACTACACCGAGTTCCTGCTCGACGGCGAGAGCATCGCGGGCGGGCAGGAGATGCAGCCGATGGTGCCGGCCCAGGTACCGAGCTACTGGCTGCCGTACTTCACGGTGGCCGACGTGGACGGCGCGTTTCGCTCCGCCCTCGGTCTCGGCGCCCAGGAGATGGTCGCGCCGATGGACTTCCCGGGCGGCCGGTTCGCCATCCTGCAGGATCCCCAAGGGGCGACCTTCGGGCTGCTCAAGACGGCGCCGCGGCAGGGCTAACCGGGCCACCCGTCCAACCCAGGCAGCAGAGCCGCGCCATCGCGAGCGCGGGGTCCGACGCTCCTGGGTCGATTGCGGCGTCGCAGCCGCGCGGTACAATTCGCCCTGCTCTGAGAGCGGGAGTAACTCAGTTGGCAGAGTGCTTGCTTCCCAAGCAAGATGTCGTCTGCGCGCAGGCCTCTCGACCTTCGCCCGGGGTCTGCAGCCGCGGACGTGCAGGCTCCGTCGGCCGCCGTTTCGAGCGTGTCGAGCGGTCGACTCCGAAGTCGCGCTTGGCGAAGAGATTCGGACGAGCAGACCTAGCCGACCCGAAACCCGCCGGCGTCGACCGCGCCGCGCAGGTACTCGACCCACTCTGACCAGAGGCCGTCGTACGACATCGGCTGCGCGCTTTCCTGGGCGAACGGGTCGGCGGCGTCCGGCGCTGCCCCAGCCACGGCCGGATGCTCGAGGCGCTTGAGGAAGGCGCGCTGCTCGGGCGTCAGCTTCAGGGCATCAAGGGTGGCGCGATCGTCGGCACCCGCCTCACCCCGCGCGTCGAGCGAGGTACGGACGTCGTCGACACGGTTGCGCTGGTCGTACGCGAGGTATCACGGTCGTATTGCGGCTCATCCCGCAACCGGACACCGCGGCGCGTCGATTTGGTGAGTACATCCGCGCGCTGCAGCACGCCCGCGACGGCCGGTCAGGCTCACGCTGACACAGAAGGGAACACCCCGACTTGCCGGCCGAGCGAGACCGCTTCTGCCGAGGCCTCGCAGGAGTTCGTCCGCCCAGGGGCCGGGTCTGCTTGTTCAAGCCGCACCTTGATTCGTCGGCTCGACCGGCCTGTCGTACCGCTCGGGCGCCGGGTTGCCGCACTTCGGGCAGGGCCGACGGGGGTCCCAGCCGAAGCCGTGGCCGCAGCGCTGGCAACGCCAGACGCCGCGGGCGAAGTCGATCGACGCGGCGGTGAGAGCGTGCTCGTCGAGCTCTAGGACGAGCGCCATCAAGGCCGTGGCGAAGTCGTCATGTCCACCCCCAGCGGCGCGGATGGTGGGTCGCCCCGACGGCAGGAGGTGCTGCTCGAGCCCGATCAGCTCAGCGAGGAGGACGCGGTGGTCGGGGAGCTCCAACGACCCGGCGAAGAGGCAGCGCCGCACGGCGGCGACCGCGTCGACCTTGGAATCGTTGGTCCACGGTCGGGCGAGTACAGCCATCCCGCGGGCCGCAAGGCCTTGGCGGATCGGCTCGGCGGCGAACTGGTCGATGATGACCGGGGCCCGCCCGTAGGCGCCCGAGATGGCGGAAATCTCGTCGAGCGTGGGGTCGATCCCCACCGGGGTTTGGCGGCTGCCGTGCCAGCCTCGCACGAGGTCGACCACCACCCGGTCGCCCTCGCGGTGGCCGACGAGGAGCCCGAACGCGTCGCCAGTGAACGCGGGGTCGACCGCCACCATGTACGTGACATCAGAGCGTGGCGGGTACACGTTGGGGCCCGCCCGCACCGCGGCGCGCACGAGATCGGCATCGAACACGGCCCCGATGCCAGAGTCGAACCCCGCCTCGTATTCGCGCCGATACGCGTCGGGGTCCTTCGTCTGCTCGGCCGCGAGGAAGGCGGCCGGAATCCGCGGGTTCATCTCCGCGGTCGTGGCGTGCCAGTGGCGCATGTCCGGGAACGCGCCCGAGGATGCCTGGGCGCACAGGTCGGCGAACCAGCCGCTCGACCAGCGCGGCGTAGAGAGCACCATGGCCCGGCCGGCCGGGAACTGCGCAGTGGCCGGTGCGAGCGCCTGCCAGATCTCTTCGGCCGCGAGCGGAGAACCGTCAGAGTCGATGAACCAAGCAGCCTCGTCCATGATGAGCACGGCCACCGCCTGACCGCGGGTCGAGCGCCCCGAGCAGGGCAGGGTGATAATCGAGATGCCGTTGGACAACTCGATCTCGTCCTCCACGTCGCGCACCACGAGCGGGGCGAGTGCCGGCGCCTCGAGGAACGAGCGGACGTAGCGGTGGACTATCCGCGCCTGCGCCTGACTGGTGGCGACCACGACGATTGACACCCGCTCGCCCGCTGGCACGGCGGCCAGGTGGGCTGGGGAGTTGACGGTCGCCTCGAACACGGCGACCACGGCGGCCATGCGGCCCTTCCCGGAGCGTCGACCGAGCCGCAGCACGGCGGTGCGGATGTTGTCCCGGTAGATCTCCTCGAGGATCTCCGCCTGGCGCGGGAAAAGGTCGAAGCCCAGCACCTCGCGGGCGAACCGCACGATCGAGGCGCTCACGGCGCATCCTCCTCGCGGTAAGCGGCGAGCGTGCGCTCTGTCATGTGCTGGGCGCGCGCCTTCGCGTCGAGGTGCGCCAAACCTAGCCGCGCGGCGGCCTGCGGGGTCAGGCCGAGCGCGTCGAGGTTGCGCGCCAGCTGGCCCTCGAGGCGGGAGTAAAGCGACGTCAGGGTCTGGGTCGGCTCCTCGTCGAGGACGATGTCGAGACGCCGCAGACGTACCACAAGACGCGCTGTCGCCTCGACGAGGACCCCGTCGCGCACGGGATCCAACCAGGGGGCCCTGGCGTAGAGGAGAGCCGCCTCGTCGAGCACATCGGGGCGCACCGCCACCGCGGAGTACACGCCGTGCTGCAATGCATTGGTGTTGCCGGCGCGGACGGCGCGAGCGGTCATCGTCCGGCGGATCGCGCGGGCCCGGCCGTCGGCTGGCCGCGAGTCAGGGGGGAGATGGGGGGTAGATCGCCGGGAGATCGGGTCGGGCAGCAAGCCTCCTCAGTCTGTGTCGGTCTTGATGGCGGCGGTCTCGCCGCCCAAGACCAAATCGGGCTCGCCCTCAAGGGGTGGGAAGAACAAGTCTCGCAGGTTGGCCACAGCATCACGGCGTACGCTGTGGTCGCCATAACTCTGGCTGTTATTGTCTGATGAAAGGACGCAACTAAGACTAGGAGCCCGCAGCCCGGGAGTCAAACGCAGCCCGTGTGCGCATGGTCAGCAGCCAATCACCGGGGGAGTAGCTCAGCGGTTAGAGCAGCCGTCTTATACACGGCGTGTCGCAGGTTCGAATCCTGCCTCCCCCACCACATTTCACGCACGACCCGCAGCGGCCGGCTCGTGGTCGATCGCGTCGAAGGCTGGACTGGCAGCCGCGGGCACCCGCTCCGCCACGACCTGATCCTCGACGAGGTGGCCGGCATCGCGTCCGCATACAACGGGGCGCGCGTGCTCCTCGACCAGTACGCCAGCGAGGCGATCGCCCAGGGGCTCACGGGTCGCGGCATCGTGCCGGTGCGGCTGCCCCGGACGAACGAGAGCAAGGCCGACGCCGCGCTGGCCCTGCGAGGCTACCTGTACCAAGGCCGCCTCGAGCTCCCGCGCCATCCCGAGCTCATCTCGCAGCTCGTCTCGCTCGAGCAGAAACCGCTTCCCGTCCGGCAAGCCGCGGATCGCCGCGCCGCCGGGCGCCCACGACGACTCCGCGACCGCCCTGCTCGCCCTGGCGGCCAACCTCGGCGGCCTTGGGAGCGGCAGCCCGTGGTCGAGCCTCCGCGGCAAGCCCGGGAGCGCGTTCGTCTGACGATTGGGCCGCGCCCCCGCCACATCCAAGGGCTACGATCACTGGGGCAACCATCTGCGGGGGAGGCAGTAGCGTCGTGCCGCGGGTCACTGAGCCGAGAATAGGTGGTCGGTACGAGGTCTACGAGGGTACAGGTCTGGTGCCTCGGGAGGGTGCGTACCTGGGCGCGGACGGCACGGGCCCGCAGCGCGTGCTGCACTTCAGCTTTGGCGATGTACAAGCTCGCCACGCGCGCGTAGTCGAGCGACAGACGCCCCGCGTGCGACAGACGCCCGGCGTGCTGCTCACCCGCTGGCAGCTCGCTCTGCTGGTAGGCGCATTCCTCGTCGGGATGGGCATCGGCACCGCGCTCGACCCGCGATTGGCCCCCCTCTTGGGCCTCGTCGGCATGGTCCTATTCATAACGGGCGTCATATGGTGGTCGCAGGTCGGAGTCGGCCGGTAGCACTTCCCAGTAGCATGGCGGACGGACGCAGGCTCGCTCGAGTGCTCGCGACCCGACCCGCTGAGCACGAAACCGGACTCCGTCAGACGGTCCCGGACGCCTTGCGGGTGTCTTATACACGGCGAGTCGTGCGTTCGAATCGCACCTCCACCACCAGCTCGAGATCGTCGCCAGTTCCTCCGATGCCGCCGACTGTTATGCATTCTTGACCGTCGCTTTGCCGGGAGACGATCCTGGAGCGCGACGATGCAGCAGTTGTCGCGGGGCGGCCCGCTCCACTGCGACCACCGTATTGCGTTGGACGAGGGGAACATGACACGAGGTCGCTTGGCGTCCCTGGCTCTGGCTGCGCTACTGCTGTCCCTCGCCGCTCCCGGCGGAGCGCTGGCGGCCAGTTTCTCGATCACCACGCCCTACCCCGCGGTCACCGTTCAGGCGGGCAACACCGTGGACTTCGACCTGACCATCACCACGCCCTCCCCCGAGCGCGTGAACTTGGCTCTGAGCGGTGTACCGACGGGCTGGACGGGCACCATCACGGGCGCCGGCAACTCGATCGACGCCGTCTTCACGGGCGGATCGACCCCACCTGCCGTCCAGCTGTCGATCAAGGTGCCGCAGGACGCGGGGGTCAAGTCCCAGCACGTGGTGTCACAGCGCGTCATCCTGGCGCCCTGCCTTGATCAGCTCGCCATCAGCAGCGCCGGCACCTCCTCGTGAGGAAGCGCGTCGATCAAGGCCATCGACTCGGGGCTGAAGTAGCGGCGTCCGTCCTGCCACTCGTCATCCTGCTCGGCCAGCACCATGCCCACCAGGCGCAGCACGCTCGCTCGGGTCGGGAATATCCCCACCACCGCGGTGCGGCGCTTGACCTCCTTGTTGAGGCGCTCGAGCGGGTTTGTCGAGCGGATCTGCCGGCGGTGGGCCTCGGGGAAGGTGAAGTGGACGAGGAGGTCCGCTTCGGCATCGGTGAGCAACTCGGCGACGGCAGGGAAGCGAGCAGACAGGCCGTCCGACACCCGGCGCAGCTGCTCGGATGCCGAGGTCTCGTCAGGCTGCTCGAAGACGCTGCGGATGGCGGCCGCCACCATATCCTGGGAGCCGCGGGGTACGAGATCGAGGGCGTTCCGTGTGGCATGCACGCGACACCTCTGCCATGCGGCGCCCAGGAGCTGGCTGCGCACGGCCTCCACGATGCCCCGGTGGGCGTCGCTGATGACGAGCCGGGTGCCGGCGAGGCCGCGCTCGAGGAGCCCCCGCACAAAGGCGGACCAGGCGTTGCCCTCGTCGTTGCCGGCCGCCAGATCGAGCCCCAGCACACGCCGCTCGCCCGAGGCCGCCACCCCGATCGCCACGAGACACGCCATGCTCACCACCCGCCCCGCGTCACGAACCTTCACGTAGGTGGCGTCGAGGAACAGGTAGGGGTAGCGCTCGCCCAACAGCGAGCGATGGCGGAACGCCTCGACCTCCGCATCGAGCGCTGCGCAGATGCGGCTGACCTCGCTCTTCGAGAGCGAGGCGATGCCGAGCGCCTCGACCAGATCCTCGACGCGGCGGGTCGAGACACCCAGCACATACGCTTCCTGGATGACGGCGAGGAGGGCCCGCTCGGCGCGCCGACGTGGTTCGAGGAGGCTCGGGAAGTAGCTGCCGTCGCGGACGCGGGGGATGGACAGATCGATCGTGCCGGCCCGCGTGTCCCACCGTCGCTCGCGGTACCCATTGCGGCGGGTCAGTCTGCGCTCCGGGTCGCGCTCTCCATGCGGCACCCCGGTCAGCTCGGTCACCTCGGCCTCCATGACCGCCTGGGCGAGGACGCGGAGCCCTTCGCGCAGGAAGTCGACGTCCCCATGGCCAATCGCCTTGCGGACCGTGTCGAGCACGGCCATCCTGTCCTCGGCCATCGCGGCCTCCCTTCGTGTCGTCGGTTTCTCACTCCAACGACGCGAGGATGACGTGGTGGCCGCTCTCGTTCACGGCCTGCCTCGCTGTGACACCACGCTACGGGACACGACCGACGCGGGCGTGAGCACGCAGACGATTACCGTCACGGCGACTGCGGCCGAGGGGACACGGACGCTGCCGATCTCAATCACCGTCGAGAGCGCCTCGAGTGGCGGCGTAGCCCTCACGACCGACTTCGCCAAGCTGTCCGGAACGGCGAGCAGCACATTCACGTACAGCCTGACTCTCGAGAACAACGGGACGCAGCAGCAGACCTTCACGCTCCAGGGTCAGGGTCCCGACGGCTGGCAGGTCGAGGTCCATCCGTCGAGCAACGCGCAGGCGCTGACGGACACGGTCCCCGGCGGAAGCTCGGACACGCTCTCCGTGACCGTTACGCCGTCCAGCACCGCTTCGGCCGGCGCGTACCCCATCCAGGTGATGGTGGTGGCGGGGTCGCAGTCGGCGCAAGTGCAGCTCGAGGCCGACGTGACGGGTTCGCCCGACCTCACGCTCACGACCCCGAATCAGGTCCTCAACGCGCAGGTCACCGCCGGCGGCACTGGTACGGTCTCGCTGATCGTGACGAACAGCGGCTCCGTGCCGATTTCCGACGTCAGCATGACCTCGACGCCGCCCAGCGACTGGAACGTGACGTTTTCGCCGTCGTCAATCGCCTCACTGCAGGCGGGCGACTCTCAAACGGTGACGGCCACAATCCATCCACCCAGCGACGCGCTGACCGGCGACTACGACGTGACGATGACCGCTAGCGGCGGCGGGGCCAGCCAGGACGTGGACATCCGGACGACCGTCCAAACCTCGCCCCTGTGGGGGTTCGTTGGGCTCGCGCTGATCGCGATCGTGCTCGTCGGGCTCGGGTGGGTGTTCCGCCGCTACGGCCGGCGCTGACGATGCGATCCAAGACGAGCCGGGGCGAGCGGCCCGCGCGGGATGACATTGCCCCGATCATACGTGCCCGCGCCCTCACGAAGCGATACGGCGAGATTCTCGCCGTGGACCACCTGAACCTCGACATCAGGCCGGGCGAGGTGTTCGGCCTGCTCGGCCCGAACGGCGCCGGCAAGACCACCACGATCCTGATGCTCCTCGGGCTCTCGGAGCCGACGGACGGTCACGCGGAGGTTGCAGGCTTTGACCCGACCCGCTCGCCACTGGAGGTCAAGCGGCGCGTCGGTTACATGCCCGACGAGGTCGGCTTCTACGGCGGCCTGACTGGGCGGCAGAACCTCCGCTACACAGCACGTCTGAACAGGATCCCGGCTGCCCTTGTCGAGCCCCGGCTCGACGATCTGCTCGAGCAGGTCGGGCTGGCGGATGTGGCCGACCGACGGGTGGAGACGTACTCGCGCGGGATGCGCCAGAGACTCGGCCTGGCGGACGCTCTGGTGAAGGAGCCCTCGGTGGTCGTGCTCGATGAGCCGACCACGGCGATCGATCCGGCCGGCGTCGCCGAGGTGCTCGAACTAATCCGCTCGATCGCGACGGACCAGGGCGCGGCCGTCCTCCTGTCGAGCCACCTGCTCCATCAAGTCCAGCAGGTGTGCGACCGGGTCGCGATCTTCGTCGCTGGCAAGGTGGTGGCCCAGGGCACGATGCGTCGGCTGGCGGAGCAGATGGCCGGCGACACGCTCCAGATCGAGGTGGGGCTGGACGGGCCCGCCGACGAGCTCGAGCCTGCACTGCGGTCCGTTGCGGGCGTCCGCGATGCCGTGCACGACGAGCACGACCCGCGGCTCTGGCGCGTGTCGGGGGCGCGGGGCCTGCAAGGAGAGCTCGCGTCGGCGCTCATGGCGCGCGGCATCGGCGTGTGGCACTTGCGGCGCCTCGGCGACGATCTGGACGAGATCTACATGCGGTACTTCGCGAGAGAGGAGGCCGGCGATGGCCGCGCAGCCTGACGCAGTCGAGCTCGCGCCGGCCGGCTCGGGCGACGACGGACGCATCCGGATCTTTGGGCACGGCGGGTCCGGCGAGAATGCTCCCGCCGGTGGCTGGCGCGTGATCGCGGACAAGGAGTTCGGGGACCACGTGCTGAGCATTCGGCTGTTTATCCTGATCGCGGTCCTGGGCCTCGCCGCCGTGGCGGCGGTCTACTCGACGACCACATTCGTGCGGACCAACGCTCAGCAGGCGGCCGGCTCGACCGGCCTCTTTGTGCTCCTATTCAGCGCGCAGTCGCCCTCGTCGCAAATCCCTGCCTTCTCGACACTCGTCGGGCTTCTCGGCCCGCTGCTTGGCATCGCGTTCGGCTTCGATGCGATCAACGGGGAGCGTGCGGAGCGAACGCTGCCGCGCCTCGTGGCTCAGCCCATCCACCGCGACGACGTCATCAACGGCAAGTTCGCCGCCGGCCTCGCGGCAATCGGCGTCGTCCTCGCGGCGATCACCGTCCTCGTCTCCGGGTTCGCGTTCTTCGAGCTCGGCATCGTCCCTGGGCCTGACGACGTCGCCCGGGTGGTTGCTTGGGTCGTAGTCACCGTCGTCTATGTGGGGTTCTGGCTCGCGTTCGCCATGCTGTGCTCGGTGGTGATGCGACGTGCTGCCACGTCCGCACTGGCCGCGATCTCGGTCTGGCTCGTGCTAACGCTGTTCGCGTCGCTTCTCACCGGCATCGTCGCGGACGCGCTGTCGCCCGTCCCGGCCAGCGCGACCCTGGACCAGCAGGTCGCGAACGCGCAGTTGCAGCTGGACCTGTCGCGCATCTCGCCGGGCGAGCTGTACTCGGAGGCCACCGCCTACCTGCTCGACCCGACCGTGCAGAGCGTTGGGATCATCTTGCCGTCGCAGCAGCCAGCCACTCCCTCGATCCTCCCGTTCGAGCAGAGCCTGCTGCTGGGGTGGCCCCAGGGCGTCGCGCTGGTGGCGCTGACGGCGGTCTGCTTCGGTGCTGCCTACGTGGTATTCATGCGCCAGGAAGTCCGCGCCTAACGCCTCCGGGTTGCGTTGACCATGCCGGGTCGCGCGGACGGCACGATCCTTCGGCCCCGTCAAGTTGCTCGCTCGACTGCTTCAGCGGCTCTAGCGAAGGAGCTGGGGCGTCCGCTCGCTCTCCGTCCCCCCGGTCTATTGCCTAGGGCTGTCGGTTGACCGCGCCTGCGTCCCTGCTACCGATCTCCGAGCAGGTCGCGAACCTCGTGCGCGATTTGCAGGTCCTCCCGAGCCGCAATCACGAGCGTCGCGACGAGCGCTCTCCTCGTCGAGATATCGCGATCTCCCGTGCCGCTTCGGTTGGAGTCGTGGTCGACTTCCACGCCAAGGAACCCCAGCCCCGCCGCGGTGCGCTCTCGGATGTCGGGCGAGTTCTCGCCGACGCCACCCGTAAAGACGAGCACGTCGAGGCCGTCCATTGCCGCCGTCATCCGCGCAATCTCGCCGCGGAGCCGGTGCAGGTAGACGCCCATGGCCGTGGAAGCCGCTTCGTCCCCAGCGTCCCCACGTTGCAGGATCGCGCGCATGTCGGCCGTACCAGTGAGCCCGAGCAACCCCGAGCGGTGCTCGAGCGCAGCCGCCAGTTCCGCTGGTGGCAGACCGACGTGCTCCTCCAGCCAGAGCACGAGCCCGGGATCGACCGACCCTGACCGCGTGGCCATGACTAGGCCTTCCAATGGCGTAAAGCCCATCGTCGTGTCGACCGAGTACCCGCCTCTGACAGCAGCGAGAGAGGCCCCCGCCCCCAGGTGGCAGGTCACGATGCGCAGGTCCTCGACTGGTTTGCCGACCAGTTGCGCGGCGTGTCGCGAGGCGTATGCGTGCGAGAGACCGTGGAAGCCGTAGCGCCGCAGATCCCAGCGCTCGCGCCACTCAGCCGGGAGGGCGTACGTAGCCGCCTCTGGTGGAATCCGGGCGTGGAACGCGGTGTCGAAGCACGCGACAGCGGGGACGTCCGGGATGGCACGGCTGACAACGTCAAGCGCGGCCAGCGATTTCGGTTGGTGGAGCGGCGCGAGATCCGTGAGCGCCTCGAGCCGCGCGCGGACGGTGGCGTCGATGCGGACTGGTGCCGAGTAGACCCGGCCGCCGTGGACGATGCGGTGGCCGACGGCGTCGACCGGCCCGAATGACTCGAGCGCGGGCGCCACCGCCGCCTCATCCGCGTGTCCGCGGGGCGCGGGCAGATCGGCCGTGCCGGCGATCCGATCATCCGCCTCGAGGACGCGTAGCTTGAGGCTGCTGGAACCGGCGTTGACGACGAGCACGCGCACTTCGGTCTCCTCTTTCAGTACGGCCAGATCCAGTCGCGAAGGCCCCAGGCGCGGATGACACGGTTCATGTGGGCGTAGACGAGGTCGAGCCCGGGCGTCGTGCTCCAGTGGCCGAGCAGGCGGGGCTTGACGTGCTCGGGGCGCAGCGGCTCGCGCAGGAGAGGGTTGTCGAGCAGGTAGATCTGCCCCACGACTGCACCGCCTTTCGCTGGACGTGCCGTTCGTCGAGACGGCCGGAGCGGAGCCTATGCATGTCGCTGGGCCCGCTCAAGCGCCAGACCGGACGGGAGGAGTGTACCCGCGTGTGTCCCGCGGCCAGGTGGGTGGCCAGAGGCCGCAGCCGTGCGGCCAGGGGCCACGGCCGCCGACTAACCGCCGGGCGGTCAACCACGGGGCGGGCGACGCGTGCCTGCGGTCGGCGGCTATGGGACGATGGCTACTAGGCAGGTAGGGCCGCCGTCGGCTCGCGCGAACTCGTCGAGGTCCACGTCGACGACCGACTCGCCAGCCGCGGCCAGCAGCCCTTTGGTGCGTGGGTGCCCGCGCGCCATGAAGACTCGACCCGCGATGGCGAGCACGTTGGCGGCCGAGGCCTCGTCATCAGGGACTAAGAGCCGCTCCACCTCGTCTTGGGGAGCCGATCCGGGCGACGCGTCGAGCGACGCGAAACCGGCGGTCGTGCCAAGGAGTCGTCGTGAACCGAGGGGCGTGATCGCCGTCGCGAGGTGGAGCCGGTCGGTAACGGGGCACAGGAACGCGCGGTAGCCGAGTGCTCCTACCGCGAGCGCGAGTTGACCGGCGCCGCACACGTTGGTGCGCCCGGAGACCCCAATGGCGACGCGATCCCCGAAGACGATGACGTCGCCGCCGTCCAGCGTACCGAGTTCCTCGATCTCCAGCACCGCGGCGTCTGGCGCCAGCGCCTGGGCGCGAGCGAGAACGGACGCGACTTCGCCCCGACGCGCGACGGCACCTGGACGGGCGGCGACGAGCAGGGCCGCCGGGCCATCGAGGTCGCCGGCGCGGGGCAGCGCGATCAGAGTGTCGGAGACGAACGGGGCGTCTGGGAGCGCGGGCTCGGGCGGGAGTGCGACGATGTCGAGGCCAACGGCGGAGAGCGCGGCGACGAATTCGCGGTGCTGGGTCGTGGCGCGCGCCGGATCGATCTGGTCGCGCTCCGCGTGGCCGGAGATCGCCCCTCGGAACGCCTCGGACGGCTCGCGAACGATCACGTGCATGCGGTCAGCCCTCCAGGATGGGCCGCGCCTTCTCCGGGTCGTCGACCACGAACGCGAACATCGCGCGGTCGCCCCACCGGCCGATAAACAGGTGGCCGTGGATGTTGACGCCGGCGTCGGCCAGCCGCCGCGCGATCGTCGCCATTCCGCCCGGCCGGTCGTCCACTTCGGCGAGGAGTGACTCGCCCTCGAAGTAGGCGTACCCGCCCTCGTCGAGCACGCGTCGGGCCATGTCGTCGTCGGCGGTCGTCAGGATCACGTGACCCGCGCCGCCCAGACCGCCGCCTCCGATAGCGCGCAGGTCCACGTCGCGCGCCGCGAGCGCCTCCGCGAGCGTCGCCAGCGCGCCCGGCTCGTTCCTGAGTTGCACGATGAACTGCTGGGCCATGGCTCCCTCCGCGGATTCGCCCCAACCGGTGTGCTGCCCGGCGATTGGGATGTGCAGGGCCGATTCTATGGGCCTCGCAGCACCAGCATGTGCTGGTGGACGATGTTCGGCACGAACGCGTGCGGGTAGCCGTACGGGCGCAGCCGCGTGCCCGCCTGGTACCACACGATGTCGCCCTTGGTCACGAAGCCAACCCGCTCTGCGCGCGCCGCGAGGTCTGAAGCCGTAAACCGGTAGCGGCTCTCTTGGTACGCGTCTCGGACGATCACCACGACATAGCGCCGTGCCCGGAGCACCCGTCGCAGCTCCCCGAGGACCAGCTGCATCCGGTCCAGGTACTCGCCGTACGAGCCGCTGTTCGCCAGGTCGGCCTCTGAGGCGCTCACCATGGCGTAGTTCGTGCGCCGGTTCGCATGCAACTCGCTAAGTGGCCCGCCGGACATCGTCAGGCGGAGCTGCGGATTATATGGCGGGTCCGTCGCCACGAAGTCGACCGACGCGGTCGGCACTGCTGCCAGCCGTTCCAGGGCGTCGCCCACCTCCATCCGGCAACCCGACGGATCGAACCCTCGGCGCCCGCCCGGATCGGACGGGCCTAGGTCGGCCAGCTCGGGGCCGATCCCGTCCCGCTCAGCCAGTGCGGATCGCACAACCGCCTCGTAGATCGACGCCCACCGGGCATCCAGCTCGATTCCGTGGGCTCGGCGTGGCGTCCGGCAGATCGCGGCACCGAGCAGTGTCCCCCCCACGCCGGCGAACGGATCGAGCACCAGCTCGCCCCCACGCGTGAAGAACTCGATCAGGCGCGCCATGAGGCGTGGCGGCTTGTTGGCTCCGTGGGCCTTCCGCTCAGTGTGGCCGAGCTCGGACGGATACGTCGTGGTCCACAGCGACTTCGTGAAGTACAGCCACTCCTCTCCGGACAGCTCATTCAGGTCGTTGGCCGGGTGGATCGGGGTCACGACCGGGTCCGATCCCTGCGGACTAGGACGGGCGCTCATCCGGCCGGGGCATGGACTGCTCGACGCCCGCCCGGGGCGGCGCCCGCCCGCTGCGACAGCCACAGAGGGGTGACCGCCCACACGAGCTCGCCCGCAATCAGGGGCATCTAGGGAACGGCCGCGAGCACGCGAACGGCCCGATCTAACTCGCCCCGCGGTTTGGCGAACGCCCTGAGCGGACCAAGGCTGAATGAGGAGGTCACGCGGCCAGAGTAGCGCAGTGGATGCGTGCATCGGACGAGCGCAGCGGAGGAAGCTCAAATCACCGGCCCGTCAAACGGGCCTAAGGACGGGCCCTGCGCTCTTGCTCTGCCGCGGCTCGTATCCTGTCGTCATGCACGTCGTCGGGCGGGAGCGTGACCTGGGGCGGCTCGGCGTCGCCCTCGAGCATGCTGCCGGCGGCCACCTCTCGCGTGTGGTCGCGACCGGCGCGACCGGCAGCGGGGTGACCACGCTCCTGTCGGAGCTCGAGCGGCGGCTGGCGGGTGAGCCCGGCGTCGTCGTGGCGAGGGGCGCCGCGGTCGAGCCGCTCTCCGGACACCCGTATGCGGCGCTG
This sequence comes from uncultured Chloroflexia bacterium, assembly GCA_963835945.1. GTDB lineage: Bacteria > Chloroflexota > Limnocylindria > Limnocylindrales > CSP1-4 > JAJYNJ01. The sequence continues at coordinate 74,791 of CAWIHR010000029.1, read as the reverse complement.
TCGGCGGCCCTCCACGGGCCGATCTCGGCCCTCGCCGCCGAGCGCCTCCCTGAGGTGTTGGGTCCTGCGGCCGGCGAGATCGCCCTGTTGCTTCCCTCGCTGGCGGACAGGATCAGGGCCGCATGTCCCATCGAGGACACGATGCAGTCCGGCCCTGACCAGCGACGTGGCCGGTTCGTCGAGGCCGTTCTCGGCGTACTGGGCCGGCTCGCACGGGGCGGCGCGGTGCTGCTTGCACTAGACGACCTGCACTGGGCTGATCCGGGAACGCGGGCGTTCGTCGAGTTCATGGCCGGACTCGACGTCGCACTGCCGATCTGCCTTGTCGTCTCGTACCACAAGGACGAGTTGGGCCGCCGGCACCCTTTCGGCCGGATCGCCGACATGCTCGCCGCTGACCCCTCCGTCGAACAGATCGAACTCGAACCTCTTCGTCCCGACGAGTTACTCCGCTTCATCGAGGCCGAAACGGGGGAACGTCCCTCGGCCGGGCTGCTCGCGGCCATCGTCGAGCGATCTGCTGGCAACCCGCTTGCCGCGGAGCAGATTCTCGCTGCCCGCCGGAGCATGCCCGGCGCACGCCTGTCCGACTCGTTCGACGAGCTCGTCGAGTCGCGGCTGGCGCTCCTCGGCACCGCGGCCGCTCGATGGGTCCGCGTCCTGGCTGCCCTCCGCCGACCGGTCGCACCACCGTCCGTGGCCGGCCTGCGCACCGCCGACGGAACCTTGGCCGAGAGTGCCCTCGACGAGGCGATCCAGGGGGGGCTCGTCGCCCGACGCGGGGCAGAGGTTTTCATTGCACAGCAGCTCTACGCAGAGACAGTCGAAGCGCTCCTCGACCCGCTCAGCCGGCAGGCGATCCACGCATCGATTGCGGAGTGGCTTGCCGGGTCGCATGCTGAACAGGCATGGCACTGGGAGCGCGCCCTGCGCCTCGACCTCGCACGGGACGCCCACGTGGCGGCCGGCCTAGCCGCCGAGGAGCTCGATCCGGGGGGCACGGCGCTGGAGCACTACAGCCGGGCGCTCGAGCTGGACGCCCTGGGGCGGGCGGCCGTCGCGGGCCCGCTGCCGTCCGAGCTGGGTGCCGCCAAGGGCGAGCGGCGGCTGGACCGACCGGAGCTGCTGGCTCGCGCCGCGCAGGCGGCGTTCGTCGACGGCACGTTCCGGCGTGCGGCGGCGCTGGCGGCCCGCGCGATCGATGCGCAGGTGGACATCACGGCACTGTCCGACGTCGTCGCGCTGGGGCGCGACGCGCGCGAGCGGCGAGCCCTCGAGCTCGGATCGCTTTACGAGCGGCTGGGTCGGTACCGGTGGGCTGCTGGCGAGATCGACGGGGCCCTGTCGGCGTTCGTGGCCGGGGCGCAGTGCGTGCCCCCGGCCCCTTCGCTCGAGCGCGCTCGCGTGCTCGGTGCGCTCGCCCAGGCGCTGATGCTCGAGGGCCGGTTCGAGGAGAGCGCGCGGTGGGCCCGGGACGCGATCGCTGCCGCTCGCGGGACAGGCCCCGCGGCCTTGGCCGATCTCGGGCACGCGACGTGCACGCTGGGCGTCGACGCGGCGTACTTGGGTGACCTTGAGGGTGGCCTGGCGATGCTTGGAGATGCAGCCGCAATCGCACGGCAGGCAGGCCGGCTCGACGACCTGATGCGTTCGTATGCCAACCGGACCACACTTCTAGAGCTCGATTCGCGCCGAACCGAGGCGCTGGCGATCGTCGACGAGGGAATTGCTGAGGCGCGCCGATGGGGCCAGGAGGCGGTGTATGGTGCGTTCCTCCGCGGCAATGGCGCCGACACCCTGTTCGTGCTCGGCCGGTGGGCCGAGGCGGAAGCGATGTGTCATCAGGCGCTCGAATGGAGCCCCTCTGGCGTGGCGCGCTTCAACCCGCTGGTATGGCTGACCAACGTTCGGGTGGAGTCCGCGTCCGACGAGGAGGCGGGCCGGCTCCTCGGGCAGCTGCTCCTACAGCAGGAGGCCGTGCCGGACTCGCAATGGGTTGCGGAGGTAGAGCGCGCGACCGTCAGCTTCGCCCTTTGGCGCGAGGACGTCCAGGACGCGCGCCGCGCCGCAGAGCGTGGGTGGGCCCGGGTGATCCGTACCGATGACTGGGCGCAGGTGGCCATCTCCGCGTCGACGACGTTAGAGGCCGCTGCTGCCGTCGCCGAGGACGCGCGCGACCGGCGGGACGCGGGGACCGTGGCCGATGCCGTCGCCTGGGCGGACGTGGTCCTCGCCGAGGCGCGGCGACGGGTCGACGCCGGCGGCATGTCGCTTGAGCTCGGCGGGAGGATCGAAGCCGAGCTGCACCTGGCCACCGCCCGTGCCCACCGAACTCGCGTCGTGGGCGAGCCGGATCCGGCCACGTGGGCCGACCTGGCCCAGCGCTGGGCGGCCGTGCCCAACCCGTATCGCGCCGCTCACGCGCGGTGGAGGGAGGCCGAGGCGGTGCTTCGGTCGCGGCCGGACACGCCCAGGGGCCGAGTGAACCGGGCGCACGCGAGGGAGGCGCTGCTGCAGTCTTGGCAGATCGCCCGGGCGCTGGGGGCCGCCCCGCTCTGCCGGGAGCTAGCCCGCCTCGCAGCGCGGGCGCGAATCCCGCTGACCGCTGGAAGCAGCCCGGCCCAAGTACCTGCCGGCGATTCCGATAGCGCCGCTCCTGGCTTCACGGGCCGCGAAACGATGGGCCGCGGTCTCGCGCTCCGCCTGGCCGGCACGCCCGAGTCTCCGCCCGCCGATCCCTTCAACCTCAGCCCGAGGGAGAAGGAGGTGCTCGGCGTGCTGGCCGAGGGGCGCTCCAACCGCGAGATCGCCCAGCGGCTCTTCATCAGCGAACGCACAGTCGCAGTTCACGTCGGCAACATACTGGCGAAGCTCGGCGTCGCGGGCCGCGTCGAGGCGGCGACCGTGGCGCTGCGACTCGGACTTGTAGCCGTGCCGCAGCCAATCGTTCGCCGCCGTTGACAGCCAGCCCAGTCCCGTTGGCGGCGCGCGACACGGCTTTCGGGGAAAATGGCGCCATGGACAACCGTGCTCGGTCGCTGGTCGCTTTCGCGACCGTGACCATCCTCGCTTGGTTCGTCCTTGCGGCCTGCGCGTCATCCGCAGGACCGGGCCGGACGCACGTACCGCCCGCCACAACCCCGCAGTCGAGCGGAGCGCCGGCCGGTGGCGGGATCGCCAACGAGATCGACCTCGTCGAGACGGCATCGCTGCAGATCACCAACCCGGCCGGGCAACCAGTCACCACGATCACGGTCCGGAGAGGTCAGACCTACCACTTCAAGATCACCAACACAGCCGGGTTCGTGCACAACTTCTACATTGGCAAGATGAGCGATCTCGAGGCCGACAACCTCGCGAAACTTACGGGCGTCGGCGATTTCTCGTCGGGCACGAAGGAGTTCGACTATACGTTCAGTGATACGAGCGCCCCGCTCGGCTTCGGCTGTATGGTCCCTGGCCACTACCAGGCCGGAATGAAGGGCACGTTCACGGTCCAGTAAGTCTCGGGCGAACCGGCTCGGACGCCGACGGCAGGGGATTAGGGGCGATGATGACCGACGCGATCTGCTACCGCGATGCCTACGCGCGCTCCTGTGAGGCGGTCGTGCAGGCCGTCGAGATCGCCGCCGACGCCGTCCTCGTGACGCTCGAGCGGACGGTGTTCTACCCGGGCGGCGGTGGGCAGCCGGCGGACTCCGGCACGTTGCTGGTGCTGGATCCGGTCTGGGGCGGACAGCGCTGGCAGGTCGCGTCGGCGCGGAAGGCCGCCGATGAGATCGTGCACATGCTCACGGCGGTGACCTCCGAGGATGCCCCCGATCCGGGGACGCGGGTGCGGGTCGACATCGACTGGGAACGCCGCCACCTCCTGATGCGGACTCACACCGCGCTGCACACACTGTGCGGCGTCGTGTGGCGCGACTATGGCGCGCTGGTGACGGGCGGGAACATGGAGCCCGGTGCCGGCCGCATGGACTTCGAGTTCGAGCGCATGTCGGGGGAACTGGTCGGAGAGATCGAGCGCAAGGTCAACGCCGAGCTGGCGGCTGCCCGAGATGTCCGCGTTCGCGTCCTGCCCCGCGACGAGGCGTTCGCCATCCCCGATCTCGTGCGGACCAAGGTCAACCTCCTGCCGCCTGGGATCACCGAGGTACGCACGGTCGAGATCGTCGGGCTGGATTTTCAGGCCGACGGCGGCACGCACGTGGCCAACACGCGCGAGGTGGGCCGCATCCGGGTCACCGGATACGAGTCCAAGGGCCGGATCAACAAGCGGATCCGGCTTGAGGTGGTCGACGCGGGATAACTGGACAGGTGCCCGCGACACCTGCGGCACCGGCGCTACGCCGTCTCGCGCTCCGAGGTTCTGGTGCCCGCCGCCGCTCGAAGCTCCTCCTCGACTTCTGCGACGCTGCGCAGGATGCCGACACGGAGGCCATCCAGGTCCGCGGTGACCCTGCCGGTCGCGGTGTTGATCGAGGTGAGGCTGGCTTTCATTCCCTGGATTGCCGATAGCTGCGTGCGGATTCCGTCAAGCGCGTGATCCACGGCCGCGAGGTCGATCTCGACCGGTCGGTCTCGCAGGGCGTCGAGAGCGAAGATCCGGCCCAGCCGGACGGCACATTCCAGCGGCAGCCGATCGGGGGCGGCAGGGTCGAGGACGCACCACACGTCACGCCCCACGATAGCGAGCGGATCTACGTTGGCGGGAGCGTGCTGCGGCGAGAAGACGATGACGGCCGCCTGGGCGGAACGGTTCTGGCGGGCCGCGGCCAACTCCTCGATGACCTGCCGCGTGCTCATCGCGCGGTCCTTCGACTCGATCACCACCCGTAAGTCCGCGCCGCGCGTCCGGCTCGGGTCCACCGTCAGCACGAAGTCGCCCTTCTTGGCCTTGATCGTCTCGCCGGGCAGCGTCCCGGTCCGTTCGATCGCGTCTCCGAGCCCGCTGGCGATGTCTCCGAGCAGCCCCTCGAGGATGTCTTCGAAATCGATCCCCTTGGCCGCCGACTTCGCCCGCTCCGCCGCCCGGGCGCCTGTGGCCTTCTCGAGCGCCTGGATCCGCCCAGCCAGGTCCTCAAACCCCTTGGAGATCTCGCTCCGGAACTGATAGAGCGGCGACCCGAGTCGCGTGGGATCCAGCAGCTGGGCGAGGCGGCTCCCGTCGCCGTCGAAGTAACGTCCCATCAGGTCGTTCAGGCGACCGATGGCCGAGTCGCGCCGGGTCTCGTCGAACAAGTCCGACACGAGCCGACGCAGTGCTCCTTGGTCTCCCAGGAACCGCTCGAGCGTCCGCGGGAGCTTGCCGCCATCCTCGGCGAACGAGTCGCGGAGGGCCTGCGCCAACGCCTGGCTGGCGCGCTCGTTGCGCTCGTCGATCTGTTGCACGAGCCGGCCGAATTCCTTCTCGATGACGTCGACGTTGACGGTAAGGCCTGCATCGCGCACGGCGAGCAGCCCGATTCGGAGGGAGCGCTCGATGAGCTCCGGGCGATCCGCCTCTTCTCGCTCGGCGACGAACCGGACGAGGTCTGGATCTGCTAGCTCGAGGTGCTCGACGACCAGGCGGTCTGCGGCGATGCTCACGGCGGTCGGCATGCCATCATCCTGCCATGCGTGCGTGCCAGCTCGCATGGCACGCCGGCGCTTGGTCGCGCCCCCTCACATATTCTCGATTTGGAGCGGCGGGAGCTCGTCGCCTGGCTTGAAGCCAAGCACCCACCCGTAGAAGGCCAGCTCTGCCTCGAGCGACCGACGGATGTTCTCGGAACTCCGGAACCGGTGCCCCTCCCCCTCGAACGCCAAGTACGCCACCGGGATGCCCCGATGGCGCAGTGCGTCGAACATGAGCTCGGCCTGGTCCGGCGGCACTATGCGGTCTTCGAGACCCTGGAGCAGGATGACAGGGCACGAGACGCGGTCGACGAAGCGGATCGGCGACCGATCCCCGTATACGTCAACCCTCGCAGGGTACGGACCGATGAGCCGGTCCATGTAGCGCGACTCGAACTTGTGCGTCTCGCGCACGAAGACTTCAAGGTCGCCGATGCCGTAGTAGCTGCCGCCCGCTCGGAACGCGTCGCGGAACGTGACCGCGCAAAGGGTCGTGTACCCGCCCGCGCTGCCGCCGTGGATGATGAGCCGGGACGGGTCGGCACGCCCGATAGCCGCCATGTGCTGCGCCCCGTTCACCACGTCGTTCAGGTCGACGACGCCCCAGCGCCCGTTCAGTCGCTCGCGGTACCGCCGCTCGCATCCGCTGCTGCCGCCGTAGTTCACGTCGAGCACCGCGAAACCCCTGCTCGTCCAGAACTGGAGTTCGAGATCGAGCGAACTGCCGGCCATTGCCGTTGGGCCGCCGTGGACCTTGACCAGCAGAGGCGGGAGCTCGTGGGCCGGCGCGACGAAGTCCGGGTTCGTCGGACGATAGAAGAGCGCGTGCGCCGTCAGCCCGTCGTCGCTGAGAAACTCGATCGGCTCGGGCCGGGACAGAAACCGCTCGTCCGGTGTATCCGTAGACGCCCTGGCGACGACGACACATTCGCGAGACGTCGTGTCGAGCAGGACGATCGACGCGTCGCGGGTGGATGATGCGAGGACCAGCGCGGCGTGCCCGCCTGGGCCTGCCGCGAGGGACACGTACTCCGTTCCGCCGAGGTCGAGCAGCTCCAGAACGCCCGTCGCCTCGTCAAGCAGTGCGAGCCTCCATATGCCGTCGCGCGTATACCGGCAGGTTCTGCTCGGGGCCGGCGAACGCGTACGTCGTCATGCCAAACACCCACTGCGGCAGACCGAACTCCGCCTCCATCGGCGCGAGCGGGCGAGCCTCCGTATCGCCCGAGCCAGCCTTCGAAACCTCGTCGAGCCGGTAGAGGTTCCACCAGTCGGTCTTGTCCGAGGCGAAATGGAGGATCCCGGCCGGCGACCACTCAGGCTGGAAGATCGACTCGCCCCGGCCGCCGGCGACGACGCGGGCATTTGCGAACGACCCATCCGCAGCCACATCCGCGACCCATAGCTGCGTATCGTCCCAGGGCATGTCCGGGTGGTCCCACGCTAGCCAGCAGGCGCGCCGTCCGTCCGGGTCAAGGCGGGGGTTTGAGAAGAAGTCGTGGCCCGAGACGAGCACTCTCGGCTCGCCGGGCCGCGCGGCGTCTGGCGGGTCGAGCAGGACCTCGACGATCCGGTTCTCGACAGCCCTACTGTCGCGGTGGTCCTCCTGGACGCATACGATCCGGCGACGCCAGAGATCGAGGGTCGGGTCGGCGTGCCTCAGCATCGCGTCAGACACGGCGGGCGTCAGCGGACGTGGCGCGCCGGTGACGCCTGTCCCCACGTCCTGGCGCCACAGCCGGCCGTCGGTGAACTCGGCGAAGACGACCGTGCCTCCGCGCACGGTGAACGCGCCCCCGCCATACTCGTGGACGCGGCTGCGCACGTTCATGCCAGGCGGCGTCACGTCGGCCGTCAGGGCCTCCGGCGTTCGCCGAACGAGCACCACGCGTCCGGCCTTCGTCGGCCGGCTCTCCGTCCAGTAGACGTCGTCGCCGTCGAGCGCGACCTGGCCGAGCCCGACCCCATCGCTTGTGATCCGCTCGGTCGTGATCGGCGAGCGCCACGACCCGTACGGCGCCACTGCGGGCATGTGATACCTCCCGGGCCATGTTCCGGACGCACCGATCGCTTCGACTCCGAATTCGATCGAGCCCGGCGGTTGCCCGCCGGGCTCGTGATCGACGCGTGTTCAGGACGCCTGCAGGACGACTGTTGCGAACGGCCGTCCTCGCGTCACGGTCAGGCGACTAGCCGCGACGGCTCGCGAAGCAGTCGTTGCAATAGACGGGCTTGCCGGAAGTGGGCCGGAAGGGCACTTTCGCCTCGCGACCGCAGCTCGAGCAAGTGGCGGTGAACATCTCGCGCGGTGCGCGGGTGCCGCCGCCGGAGTAGCCGCCACCGGAGTAGCTGGGGCCGCCACCGTACGAGCCGATCGACCCGCCGGAGTAGCCGCCACCGGAGTACGACCCGCCCGCACTGTAAGAAGAACCGCCGCCACGGCTCGCCTTTCGGCTCGCACGGCACGTGGGACAGCGTCGCGGCTCGCTGAACTGGCGATCAGCGTAGAACTGCTGCTCGCTCGAGGAGAACGCGAACTCCTGCCCGCAGTCGGCGCACGTGAGAGTCTTGTCCTGGTACAACGAAAACACTCCTTCTCGTCCGGCCCCCGCGACCGTCTCGCGAGAACCGAGAGAGGAGTGTCGTGTTGCCGAACGGGGCTAAATCTTTGGCCCGCCTTGCGGGCGTTAGGAACATCATAACAGTCGAATCCCTCGAGTCCAGCCCCTCTTCGGGGTAGCCGCGGGACCAGCGCTCCCGCCACCGTGCCGACGCAGGACGTCGGTTCCCGAGTCGTCCGCGTCGAGCGCTTCTCGAGATCCGGTCGTCTCAGGGTCCGGCGCACTGGACCGCGGCGCGTCCGGTCCCCGTCCGTCAGCCAGTTGGCCCGGGCAGTCCCTCGAACGCGTAGCGAAGGAACAGGTGCGAGCGCGCACGTCGGACTGAATGCAGCGCCGTCCATCGCGCGGAGCCCGGATCCCACGCACGTCCCTCCGCCAGCCCGAAGCGCGCGACCCCCGGCTTGCGCCCGAGCACCTGAGGGGAGAGCGTCAGGAAGAGTTCGTCGACGGCGTCCGCTCCTAGCAGGTCGGCCAAGAGGTGCGGCCCGCCCTCGCAGAGGGCCAGCCGAGCGCCCATGCTCGTCAGCAGGGCAACGAGTCGGTCCGGTTCCACGGATGTGCCAATGGAAAGTACCTCTACGCGGGCGCCGGAGGGTACGCCTCCCACCGCCAGACGTCGTGCCCCGTCCCGGGTCGTGACGATCACCACGGGGACGTCCTCGTTCGTCAGGCCGGGGTGGCTCGCCGGGACCTGGCCGGTCGCCGTCACGATGACCGTCGTGGGCTGCCCGGCGAGCCCGAGCCGCGAGCGCCACGCGTCGCAGGCATCGGCCCAATTGCGCGCGATCCCGCGTGGAGTCCATTCGTGCCGGGGCGCCGAGCGGACGGTACCCGCTCCGACCACAACGACGTCCGCAAGGGTGCGCAGGAGCGCCATCACGAACCTGTCGGGCTCGGACGCCCCGCTGATCGCGGATCCGCCGCCGCGAGCCCCGGTGGCGAGTGCCACGATCCCGTCCAGACTCTCCACGAAGTTGGCGACCATCGTCGGACGATCCGCCCGCAGCCCGATCGCCAGCGGGCCACCGTACCGCTGCGCGATCGCCCATGGTGGATCGTCGCCACGCACTTCGCCTGGCGCCCGCGGACCTTCGAAAAGCACGTCGAGCGGCTCCATGCGGATCGGCGCCGGATGTGGACCTGCGAACATGGCCAGTGCTCCTCGCGGTGGCGGCTTGTGGTTCAGCGTGCGGGCCTGGCCGCATGAAGGATGTTCGCACGATCATCAGCTGCCGGGGGGCTGGGCGGCTCGCCCGCGACGGCCCTCTTGCGGGGCGCGGTATCCTCGCGGTCCGATCGCCGACGTCCGGCGGATCGCAGCGAGGGGTTCCATGCCGCGCTCGATGTGGCGGGGGGCGATCCAGTTCGGGCTGGTGACGATCCCCCTGCGGCTGTATCTCGCGACCGAGAGCAAGGGCATCAACTTCAACATGCTCCACGCCGAGTGCCTGAGTCGTGTGCAGATGCGGACCTGGTGTCCGGTGCACGACCGTCCCATCACGCGCTCGGAAACTGTCAAAGGGTACGAGTACGCTCCGGGACAGTACGTCGTAGTGACCGACGCCGATCTTGACTCGGTCCCGCTCAAGACGGTTCGCGCGATCGAGATCGACCGCTTCGTGCCGGCGTCCGACCTGGCGGCGATGCGGTTCGTGAAGCAGGCCTACTACCTGGAGCCGGAGGCGGTGGGTCGGAAGGCGTTCACGCTCCTCCGCGACGTGCTCGCCGAACGCGGGCTGGTGGCGATCTGCAAGGTCGTCCTTACCAACCGCGAGCACCTGGCGGCGCTCGACCCGTTCGGGGGCACCATGCTCTTATCGACACTGTACTGGCCCGACGAGATCCGTTCCCCCGGTGAGCTCGACCTGCCCACCACCGACGCCGCGCCGGTGCGGCCGATGGAGCGGGCGATGGCGGAGCAGCTCGTGGCCGCGATGACGCAGTCGTTCGACCCCGCGGCCCACCGGGACGACTACCGCGACGCTCTGATGGCGATCATCGACGCGAAGGTGTCTGGCCGGCAGACGCTCGTTCCCGAGGCTGCGGCTGAGGGATGGACCGTTATTGACCTGATGGCTGCCCTCGAAGCGAGCGTCGCGGCAGCCCGGGCCGCCAGGGTCGCGGAACCCGTTCGTGGCCTTGTCGAACGGGGTGCGACGACGGGAGGCTCGACGCCGCCCACCGCGCTGGCCGATGCACCGACAGCTGACGACCTGGCGGCGGCGAAAGCGTCGATGGCGGAGACGGCAGCCGCGGAGCCGTCTGCCACCCCGCGAGGGACGCGGCGACGCAAGACGGCCTGAGCCCCACGCTGGGCCTGGCCCTGGACGGACCCGCCGCGGCGTCTCGTCTCCCCCGGCGAGTCCGACCTATGGTCGCGGCCCACGGGCCGCCACCGTTCGACGATCCCGCCTACCTCTTCGAGCCGTGGTGGCCGGGCATCCGCGTCATCGCGTTCGTCGAGCGCCGCGGGCTGCGCCTTCAGGCTGTGGAGCTGATGGACGTCCTGGGCGCGTTCCCGGAGCTCTCTGACCTGCCGCGCCAAGTTGATGCATCTGATGCGATCCTCGACGGCATCGTCCTAGTGCTCGATCAGGCCGGCCGGCCGGATCCCGCTCTCCTGCGGCAACGCCTACTCGGGAGCAGGCAGCGGCTTGGGCGGCCCGCATTCGTCGCGACTGACCTGCTTTGGGCCTCCGGGCGCCGCCTGGCGCGCGTCCGCTTCGCGTCCCGCCGCCAACGCCTCGGCGCGCTCCTCCGCACCGCGGACTGGTGTACGGCGAGCAGGGGGTACCCGGGCGAGGGTCGCACGCTTGCCGCCGCCGCCGAGCGCCTCGGCTTCGCCTCGCTCTCGGCGCACCGCCTCGACGCGCCATACCGCGCCGGTGACGCCGGCGACGCGTGGGTCCGGGTTTCCATCCGCGAGTCCGCGGCGACCCCAGTTCGCCTGCCACCGATCCTCGCGGTGTTTCGGCGCTTGCCCCTCGGCGACACAGGGTGAGTGCGTCACGCGTGGACGCAGGTCCCTGCGCCGGCCGACTCCATCCGAGCTAGCCTCGTCGACGTGCAGTTCGAGTTCGTCACCGCGACCCGCATCGTGTTCGGCCCGGGAAGCCTGCGCCGTGCCGGCGAGATCACCGCGGCCCTGGGCAGCCGCGCGCTACTTGTGACGGGCGCGTCAACGGAACGGGCGGCGCGCCTGGCCGAGCTGCTGGACGGTCACGGTCTCCGTCACGAGCGCTTCGGAGTGTCCGGCGAGCCCACCGTCGACCTCGTCCGCGACGGGATCGACCGGGCTCGCTCGGCAGATTGCGACGTGGTAGTCGGGTTCGGCGGCGGCAGCGCCATCGACACCGCAAAGGCGATCGCGGCGATGCTTGGCAACGGTGGGGACCTGTTCGACCACCTGGAGGTGATCGGCGAGGGACGGCCGCTCGACCGCCCATCCATGCCGTGGATCGCCATCCCCACCACCGCCGGCACGGGTAGCGAGGTGACACGGAACGCCGTGCTCGCGTCTCCCCGCCACAGGGTCAAGGCCAGCCTGCGCAGCCCGTCGATGCTGGCCCGGGTCGCGCTTGTGGATCCCGAGCTGACCTATGGGCTGCCTCCGGCAGTCACCGCCAGCTCCGGTCTGGACGCGTTGACGCAACTGGTCGAGCCGTTCACCTCGTCGCGGGCGAACCCTCTCACCGACGCCGTCTGCCGCGAAGGTATGATCCGAGCCGGCCGTTCGCTCCGCGATGCGTTCGACGCTGCCGCCACGGGGGTGCCCGCGCCGGGCGCGCGGGAGGACATGTCGCTTGCCGCCCTCTTTGGCGGGCTCGCCCTCGCGAATGCCGGACTCGGCGCCGTACACGGGTTTGCCGGTCCGATCGGCGGCCGCTACAGCGCGCCGCACGGAGCGGTCTGCGGCCGCTTGCTCCCGGCGGCGGTGGCCGTCAACGTCGCCGCCCTCCGGAAACGAGCGGCCGGCTGCGCCGCGCTCACCCGCTACGACGAGGTCGCTCGCACGTTGCTGGCCGATGCCCGCGCGTGCGCGAGCGACCTCGTCGCGTGGCTGGCTGGCCTGGTCGACGCTCTCGCTGTCCCCGGCCTCGCCTCGTACGGCATCCGGCCGGTCGATTTCCCCGGCCTGGTCGCCGCGGCCTCGACAGCCAGCAGCATGCAGGCCAATCCGGTCCGGCTGACGCCAGAGGAGATGGTCGAGGTCCTCGCGCGTTCCTTGTAGTCCGCCGGCCGCGATACGGTCCGCTGCCGACAGCGTCGAGCTAGCGACGGAACGCTCCGCCGAGCAGCAGCGCACCGAGCACGATTAGGACGACAGGCCAGAAGAGAGCTGTATCGAACCCCGGCACGGTCTGGCGGAGCAGGAAAAGTCCGCCGATCACCACGAGAATCACCCCGAGCACGAACCCGGCCGTGCTCCCGTCACCGCCTCGGCGCTGCGATCGCCAGTAGGCGTGCTGCGCTCGTCGCTGGGCGCGCATGTAGGCCCGGACCGTGCGCCAGTCCGCGCCGATCGGCGGGGGCGATCCCCAGGGCCCCCACGCGCCACCGCCCTGGTCCGCGCCGCCGTGCGCGCTCCCGGCATCCGGCTGCGCGGGCGTGCCGGTCTCACTCGGGGCTTGGCCCCCCGAGCCGGCGCTCGGGCTGCTCCCGGGGCCGGCCGCTGGAGCCTGCGGGGCGCCGGGAGTGTGACCCCACTGCGGCCCGTTCCAGTCCGGCCAGGGGCCCGGCGCTCCCACCAGGGGCTCCTCGGGCACGACGATCGCCATGACGATGTACACGACCAGCAGCGGGAAGATGCCGGTCAGGACGTCGAGCACGACCCAGCCCAGTCTGACCAGCGCCGGATCGAGATCGAAGTGGTCGGCCACGCCCCCGCAGAGGCCCGAGAAGACCCGGTCGGTTGCGGACCGGTATAGGCGATCGTTCATCTGCAGCCCCCGGCCGGGTTCACGTTGACGGACGCGAGGTTGGCATCGACCTGCAGGTCGATCCGGTATGTCACGGCCGCGAAGTTGTCGCTCGTCCAGGTGTCGCCGTTCCACGATCCTGCGGTCGACACGGTCATAGACGCCAGCGCACCCGTCGAATGGACCCGCAGGCCGCTCGTCGATGACAGGCAGACGTCGAGTGACCCCACGTTCACGCTGAGCGATCCCGTGGCGCTCGACGCCGCCGGAAGCGCGACGTGGCCCGAGCCGGCGTTGACGCGGACCCGGATCAACGGCACCGACGTGCCGGAGAGGTCGAGACGCACATCCGCGGCGTTGATCTCGGCATCGAGGCGAGAGAGGTGCGCGCCGGCAAGGTCAACCTGGGCAGACCCGGCGTTGACGCCGACGCTGAAGTCAAGCGTCTGATCCTCCGGGAGGCTGACCCGCCAGTTCCGGTTGTGGTTGCCGCCTATGCTCCAGAAGGCGCTGGACTGAGCCGGCGCCGAGAGGTCCAGCGACGAGGGACTCTGGACGAGCGTGGCGGCGCCGCCCTCTGGGTCTCGGCCCTCGAACGACCAGCCGTTGCCTGGGGCGGTGGACACATCGAGCACGCCGCAGGTCATCTGGATCCGGGCGCTCGCGGAGCCCGGGAACGTCCCATTGGCTTGGCTGGTGACGGTGCCGACGCTGCCGTTCGGGTTCCCGCACCCAGCGATGCTGCCAAAGTCCGGACCGGAGGCGAGCAGGCCACCGAAGGCGATGCCGAACGTGGCTGCCACGACGACCCCACCGGCGAGCGCAGCCGGCGTATGGCGCAGCAGGATGCCGACGCCAATGCCCACGATGATCAGGGGCCAAAGGCGCCAGGCCTCTCCGGCGCTGGCGTGACTCACGATCCCTTGCTGGACGAGCAGCGGGACGGCGCCCAGTGCGATGAAGAAGATGCCCCAGTTCAGAAAGCGTCGGTCGATCGCCACGCGGCGTGCTCCTCCCAGTCGCTCCGCCCACCACCATAGGACGGCGGCGCGATGCGCGTCGGCGTACTGCTAATAAGTATGTGCGCCGGTGACACGCCAGGGGAGGCCCGTTCGGCCCTCGGTCGTGCGACGGGCGCGCCACGGAACGCGTCTACGTGGCGCCCGAACGTCACCCCCGCGACGCAGGCAGGACAGCCGCGAGCTGCGTCGCCCTCGATGAGTCCGCACCTCGGGGTCTGTCTTGCACGGCCAGGGCCTGAGGCCGATAGTCCACCTATGCGCGCACTCGTCGTCGAGCGACCGGCCCTCGTGGCCGAAGCCCCTCTCCACCCCGTCGACGTCCCTACTCCGCGCCCGGCCCCCGGCGAGTTGCTGCTCAGGGTGTCGGCGTGCGGTGTCTGTCGGACGGACCTCCAGATCGCCGAAGGCGACGTTCCTGCCCGGCGCCTGCCGATCGTGCCGGGTCACCAGGTCGTGGGTGTGGTCGAGGCGGTCGCGCCGGGAGTCGAAGGCTGGCAGGTCGGCGATCGCGCGGGGGTGGCGTGGCTCGCTGGTGCGTGCGGGCACTGCGAGTTCTGCCTGACGGGCCGGGAGAACCTGTGCCCGGACGGAGTGTTCACCGGGTGGGATCGCGACGGCGGCTTCGCGGAGCGGATGACCGCGCGTGCGGACTTCGCCCTCCGGTTGCCAGAGGCCTTCTCCGACGTCGACGCGGCTCCGCTGCTATGCGGTGGCGTCATCGGGTACCGCGCGCTCAAGGTCGCCGGCATCCGGCCCGGGGGGCGCCTCGGCCTGTACGGCTTCGGGGCGTCCGCGTCCCTCGCCATCCAGGTCGCCGTGCACTGGGACTGCGAAGTCTACGTGTGCACCCGGTCAGAGCCGGAACGGCGCCGGGCGCTCGACCTGGGAGCGACGTGGGCGGGCGGGTACAACGACGCCCCCCCGGTTCCGCTGGACGCAGCCGTGACGTTTGCCCCCGCCGGCGACGTCGTGGTCACGGCGCTGCGGGCGCTGGACCGTGGCGGCATCGTCGCGATCAACGCGATCCACCTCGACCGGATCCCGGAGTTCTCGTACGACCTGCTGTGGCTGGAGCGCTCGCTGCGCAGCGTCGCGAATTTCACACGCCAGGACGCGCGTGAGTTCCTCGCGCTTGCTGCTGAGATCCCGATCCGAACCGCTCCCGAGCCACTTCCGCTCGCCGACGCAGGGGACGCGTTCGTGCGGCTCAAAGGGGGGCAGGTCGAGGGGGCATTCGTGCTGCTGCCGGGCGGCGAGGGGTCCACTAGGTCTGCCAGCCGAGTCTGATCGGTCGGCCAGCGGCCGGCCGCCCGTCTGGCAGGTCGGGACGCGCTAGCTGTGATTCACGAATAGGTTCTTGACGAGAGAGAGCCTCCCGAGGCTGGGTGTGGGTATCCAGCTCACATCGAACGGGAGGCTCTCGTGGCGCATCGTAGGGCGAAGCTGACCGTGCTCGGCCGGCGCCTGTTGGTCCAGCGGATCCTGATCGACGGGATGTCCGTGGCTCACGCCGCCGACATGGTCGGCGTGAGCCGCCAGACCGCCTGGAAGTGGCTCCGGCGGTTCGAAGCCGAGGGCGAAGCCGGACTCGAGGACCGCACCTCCCGGCCACGCCGCTCGCCGCGGGCGCTGTCCTTAGGCCCAGGTGGACGCAATCCTGACCGTCCGGCACGCGCACCGCTTTGGGCCCCACCGCTTGGCGCCGATCGTCGGCGTACCCCGCTCGACCAATGGCGACGTCCTCGCCCGGCACGGCCTCTCGCGCCTGCGGGACCAGGACCGGCCGACCGGCATCCCGATCCGCTACGTCCGGGAGCGCCCGGGCGAGCTCCTTCACATCGACGTCAAGAAGCTGGGGCGGATTCCTGACGGCGGCGGACACCGGTTCCGGGGCCGAGTCACCGGGACACCGCGATCCTACGGTGCCGGCTACGACTACCTGCACGTCGCGATCGACGATGCGAGCCGGGTCGCCTATGTCGCGGCGTTCGGGGACGAGCGAGGGACGACCTGCGCCTGGTTCCTGCTCGACGCCGCGGCGTTCTATGCGAGCCAGGGTGTCCGCATGGAGCGGGTCCTCACCGACAACGCCAAGAACTACACGCTCTCGCACGCCTTTGCCGACGCGATGGCTGCCATCGGCGCCCGCCACAAGCGGACCCGTCCATTCCGGCCCCCGACCAAGGGCAAGGCCGAGCGGTTCAACCAGACGCTGCTCGCCGAGTGGGCGTACGTTCGCCCGTATCACACCAACCAGGAACGCCTCGACGCACTCCTGGCTTGGGTCGACCGCTACAACCGCGAGCGGCCCCACGGGTCACTCGCTTGACAGGCGCCGATGACCGTGCTGGTCAACAACGTGTCCGGGAATCACAGCTAGCGCAGCAGCCGCGAGAGACGCCGGTCGGCCAGCGGCCGGCCGCCCGTCTGGCAGGTCGGGCAGTACTGCAGCGTCCGGTCCGCGAACGCCACCTCGCGCACGGTGTCCCCGCAAACCGGGCACGGTAGGCCGGTCCGGCCGTGCACTCGCATCGCCGAACGCTTCTCGTCCTTCAGGGAAGACGCCGGCAGCCCATCGTTGCGGACGAGCGCCTCCCCGAGCACGTCGCGCAGTGCCCGGTGCAGCCGCGCCACCTCGTCGACCGACAGGTTCCCAGCAGGCCGGAAGGGCGAGAGCCGGGCGGCATGCAGGGCTTCGTCCGAGTAGGCGTTCCCCACGCCCGCGATCACCGACTGGTCGGCCATGAGGTGCTTGAGCTGCGCGGTCCGGCCCGCGAGCAGGCGGCCGAGTGCCCCGGCGTCGAACGACGGGTCCAGGGGTTCGATGCCCAGCCGGGCGATGCCCTCGACCGCCTCCGGCGTGCGAACTAGGTGGACTGCGAGCCGCTTCTGCGTCCCGGCCTCGGTCAGGTCGAAGCCGGAGCCGTCGTCGAGCATCACCCGCATCGCCAGCGGCCCACCGCGCAGGCTGGGCCGCGTGGCCGCGGCTGGCGGGATGGCCCGCAGCTCCGGCGAGGCACCCACGGTAGACAACGGGTCCTGCTTCGCCCGCGCCGGGCCCGTTCCGCCCCGTCCTCGGGGTGCCGCCGACGCATCGCGCCAGCGGAGCCAGCCCGTCCGCGCGAAGTGCACGACGAGCCAGAGCGGGGTTGGGGTGGTTACAGCGTCCGCGGCGTCATCCCCAACCGTCTCCACAAGCAAGAACTTGCCGCGCCGGCCACACGCTCGGATCCTCCGGCCGACGAGTGCGGATATCGGCGGATCGACGGTCTTGAGCGCGGCAAACGACAGCATCTCGATGCGCGCGATCTGGCGGCCGCGCGCCTTCGACTCGACGAACGCCGCCATCGCCTGGACCTCGGGAAGCTCGGGCATAGCGGCATGGTCGGACAGGGCACGCGCTCGCGCAAGGCGCATGATGCGCGCATGGGTGCTGACGACTCGTCGTGGTTCGCCAGCCCGGCGCTCCTCTGGGATGCCGCGACACGCTGGCAGGCGCTGGTCGGTGCCCGGCGTGAGCAGTTCGAGCGCCTGCGGACCGAGAGCCCCGATCCCGCGGCCTACTGGCGGCGACGCGCGCCCAGCTACTACGCAGCCGTCAGGGCCAGCACCGGGCCCGATGCGTTCATTCGTGCCGTGCTCGCGGCATGCAGCGAGTCGGAGGCCTTCGATGCACGGTGGGCGACCGGGGCCGAACCCATGCCAGCCACGGTCCTCGACGTCGGCGGCGGGTTTGGTGCTGTCGCCGTCCCGGTCGCGCTCACCGGCCGGCGTGTCACCGTCGTCGAGCCACATTCGTCGATGGTGGAGCTGCTCAGAGAGTGGACCACGGAGGTAGGGGTGTCCGATCGCGTCCGGGTCGTACAGGCGCCGTGGCCGCTGGCGGCTCCCGGGAGCGAACGTCACGACGTCGTGGTCTGCTCCCACGTGCTCTACCCGATCGACGAAATCGCGCCGTTCGTCCAGGCGCTGCTCGCCGCGGCCCGCCGCGCGTGCCTGATCACCCTGCGGCTCAGTGGGATCGAACAGGCTCCGGCAGCACTGTTCCGGGAGTTTCACGGCGAAGAGCGGGTGCCTCAGCCCGGGTTCGGGGATCTGTGCGCGCTGCTCGCTCAGCTCAGCCTGCCGTTCGAGGCCACCACGTACGAGAGCGAATCGACGTGGGGCTACACGGACCTCGATGAAGCGGTGGAGGTGCTCGCGGAGACCCTGCTGGTCGGCGGGCGACCGGAGGCGAGGGAGCGGATTCGTGCCTGGGCCGAGGCAACGCTCGCGAAGGAGGGCAGTCGGCTGGTCGCGCCGCGCCGCCGGACGATGTCAGGGATCGCCACGCTGCGGGCTCAGGCCGACCGCTCGTAGGCCCGGCCGACCGTCACCACGGCCGGCAGTCGCTCCAGGAGCTCGCCCAGCGGCGCCGCGTCGAGCGACCCGTCCCGTCGTGCCACCACAAGTCGGCCGCCGGCAAGGAGTGGGTTCTGGGGCCGGGCATCGGCGTCCGCCAGGTCGAACCGGTACCGGCTGGGATCCGCCTCGAGCGCCGCTCCCAGGGCCGTGCGCAACTCGCTCTCGACTCGCTCGCGCGCCGCCTCAGCCCGCGAGTCATGGCGCACTTCGAGCACTGCCCGCCACGTGGGGCGCCGCAGCAGGATCCCGCGCCACAGCACGGCCACCCGTGGGCTGACGCACCCGTTGCCTGGGACGGGAGCGTCCTCGACGTGCTCGCCGCGTGCCCACAGGGCAGCCTGGTGGAGCAGCGCGTACTCATCGAGCGTGGCGTAGTCGCCGAGCGCCTCGAGCGGGTTGCGGTTGCCGAAGACCGCCTCGACCGCCGGGCCGAACGCCTCCGAGAGGTCTAGGTCGATGGCGCGCACCGTGCGATGGAAGTACACGGTGTTGTACATAAACAGGCGCGCCGTGAGGAACATCTCGAGCGCGCCCAGTCCCGGCTCGTACAGGGCCAGCCCGCGGTCGGACATGAACGCGTAACGGCGGAGCCGGTCGGCGTCGACCGGACCGCACGCTACGCCCGTAATCAGCGCGTCGCGCCGGACGTAGTCGAGGTTGTCGACCGTGAAAATGCCGGAGAAGAGGGGCTGGAGGCGCCGAACCCACAGCGGCATGGTCGGGTCGGACAGGGGTGGCTTCGACACTAGGAACCCGATCCAGCGAGGGTCGATGCGCTCGCCTTCGGCGAAGGCCGCCCGCTCGGGATCGACCGCCGGGGCGCGCCGCAGCCCGTCGATCAGCGGAGCAAGTTCCCGCTCGACGATGGCCTGGCTCAGGTCCTCGTGGGTCAGGCGTTTGCTTGGATCTCGACTGGGGTGCGGCGGCGCGGGCCAGCGCGCCAGGACGTGCTCGTCGAAGAAGTGGGCGAAGGGGCCGTGGCCCACGTCGTGCAGCAGGCCGGCGATCCGCAGCGTCTCCACGACCAGTGCCTCCGACGGGATCGGGTGCTCGGAGGCCTCACCCTCAGATCGCGTGCCGTCGTGGAGGACGTCGCGCAGCGTGGGGTACAGCGTGGCGCCCCAGAGCCCGGCCTCATGCATCACCCCGAGCGCGTGGACGAAGCGGGAATGTTCGGCGCTGGGGAAAACCCAGCGCGCACTCTGCAGCTGGCTGATCCGCCGCATGCGCTGGAGCCACTGCGTGTCGAGCAGGTCCTCCTCAGCGACCTCCTCGGTGGGAAGAGCGGCCCGCACCGACTGGTCGGGCGTCAGCCGTTTCGTCAACTCGATGTACCCGTGGATGGGGTCGCTGATGAGGTTGACCGCCTCGAACTGCAGGCGCGGCATGCCCCAAGTGTAGCCTGCCCTCACCGCGCACTTAGGGCTTGTAGCTCAATTCGCTCCACCGACAGGCGCCGCCGGTGATGACGGGGCCGCTCGGTGTCGACGACACGGGATGCGGCGCGAGTCCGCTCGCCTGGCGGATGGGCGACCGGCCGCTCGGGGGGCGAGAAGGGATGCCGGGATCGGTCGGACGACGGGGCTGCGCCGGAGCCCCGGCACAGCTGATCTGCCGAAGGACCGGGTCAGGCCGAGGCGCGCCAGGCGAGGTAGCCGACCGAGGCGACTTCGAGCCACGCGCGGGCGGAGGCGACGCTGCCCTCGTAGCAGCGCGACAGGCGTCGCCAGCGCCCAAGCTGGGCAAACGCGTGCTCGATCCTGACCAGCGGCCGGATGGGGACGAACCCGCTCGTGCCGGCCGGTGGCGCCTTGATGTCGAGCGCGACGTGCTTGCGCTCCGCGAGCTTGGCCAGGCCGCGATAGGCACGGTCGCCGACGATCGCCGCCAGGCGCGGGAGCTCGTCGATCCGGTTGCGCAGCAAGTCTCGCGCCGCGACCACGTCGTGGGGCCGGGCCGAGCAGGCCGCCGCAGCCACGGGCAGACCCAGGATCTCGACCAGGAGCGTGCGCTTGGTGCCGATCGTGCGGCCGCCCCGCCCGCCGGCCTGGTGGAACGTCGGCCCATAGCGGGCTCCCTTCACGGTCTGGGCGTCGACCATCACCATGCTGGGCGCGGGCTCACGGTCGTGGAGCCAGCGGACGATCGCCGCCAAGCGGGCCATCGCGGCCGTCCACACCCCGTTCGCCCGCCAGCGCCGCCACTGGGACCAGACCGCGGTCCACGGCGGGTAGCGGTCCGGCAGTAGCGGTCCGGCAGGTAGCGCCACTGGATCCCGGTCCGCCCGATGAACAGCATCGCGTCGACCATCGCCCGGCGCGGGATCAGCGCCGGCGCGCCGCGGCGTCCGGGCGGGTCGAACAGGTCGGCGACCAGCTCCCACTGCACGTCGGACAGGGCGATCGCGAAGCTCATGCCCGCCATCCTCGGCGGTGGCCGTGTCAGCTTTGGTGTCACACCCCCAACGATCTGACCGGGAGAATTCGGCTACAAGCCCTCAGGCGTGCCTCGTCGGCGAACCGGGCGGCGACGACACCAGCACGCGTGTCCGGCGGCGTGCTCCGCGAGGCTGGGCCCGGCTCGTTCTGCTGCGTCGGCGGCCGTTCCCGTACCATATGCGAGGGCCTCGTGGACGGAAACGCCGCGCCATTCGCGTGCTGTGTCGGCCCACAGGCCGTTTCTCCGGGCCTGACGTGGCGATCCCGCCACCGCACAAGGATGTCCGTACATGAAGGTTGGTGTCGCCAGGGAGACAGCGCCGGGCGAGCGCCGCGTGGCGCTCGTACCCGAGACGCTGGGCAGGATCCAGAAGGCGGGTGCCGAGGTCATTGTCGAGCGTGACGCAGGTCTCGGTTCCCACTTCCTCGACAGTGCGTACGAGGCTGCCGGCGCGACCATCGTCTCGACCGACGGGCTGTACGCCCAGGCGGATGTCATCGCGCGCGTGCACAAGCCGTCGCCTTCCGAGGCCGCGAAGCTGCGGCAAGGCCAGGCCGTGGTCGGATTCATGCAGCCGCTGCTCGACCCGAGGCTCGCGGCCGATCTCGCCGCAAGGGGCGTGATCGAGATCAGTTTGGACGCGATTCCCCGCACTCTCAGTCGGGCCCAAACCATGGATGCCCTCTCCTCACAGGCTAACGTGGGTGGCTACAAGGCAGTGATCATGGCCGCTGAGGCGTACGGTCGGTATCTGCCCATGCTCACCACAGCCGCCGGGACCGCGAAGCCGGCGAACGTGCTGGTCCTCGGCATCGGTGTGGCCGGCCTTCAGGCCATCGCCACGGCTCGCCGGCTGGGCGCCGTCGTTAAAGCGTACGACGTGCGCCGCGAGACGAAGGAGCAGGCCCAGAGCGTGGGCGCGACCTTCGTCGAGCTGAAGTCCGTGGCCGACGCGACCGGCGAGGGCGGCTACGCCCGGGCCCTCACGGCCGAGGAACAGAAGGCGCAGCAGGACGAGCTCAACGGGCACATCGCCGCGCAGGACATCGTGATCACGACCGCGCAGGTCCCCGGCCGGCGTCCGCCGGTTCTCGTCACCGCGGCCGCGGTGGCCGGCATGAGGCCGGGCTCCATCATCGTGGACATGGCGGCCAGCGACCTCGGCGGCAATTGCGAGCTCTCGAAGGCCGGCGAAACGGTCGAGACGGACAACGGCGTGACGATCCTCGCCCCCACGAACCTGCCGGCGTCGATGCCGGGGAGCGCGAGCCTCTTCTACTCGCGCAACCTGGCCGCGCTGCTCCTCACCTTCATCAAGGACGGACGGCTCACCATCGATCCGACGGACGA
Source organism: uncultured Chloroflexia bacterium (assembly GCA_963835945.1). Classification (GTDB taxonomy): domain Bacteria; phylum Chloroflexota; class Limnocylindria; order Limnocylindrales; family CSP1-4; genus JAJYNJ01. Next base: position 52,420 of record CAWIHR010000029.1, on the reverse strand, counting down.
GGTGCACGCGGCGACCGTCATCACCAACAACGGCCAGGTGGTCCAGGCGGCGACGAAAAAGCTGCTCGAGCCCGCCGCCGGCTCCGCCACCGGAGGTTCCGCCGCATGAGCGTCGACCAGCTCCTCTCCTCGCTCACCATCTTCGTGCTGGCCATCCTGGTCGGGTTCGAGGTCATCAGCAAAGTCCCCGCCACGTTGCACACGCCCCTGATGTCCGGTGCCAACTCTATCCATGGGATCGTCCTTGTCGGCGCCATGCTGATCGCCGCCATCGCGAACAACCCGCTCAGCATCGCCCTGAGCGTCGTCGCCGTTGCCTTCGCCACGATGAACGTGGTCGGCGGCTACCTCGTGACGGACCGTATGCTCGAGATGTTCAAAAAGCGCCCGACGCCACCGAAGAGCGGCACGAAGGCCGAGGCCTGACGCGATGTCGCTCGACACGCTTATCCGGTTCGTCTACATCGCCGCCGCGGCATGCTTCGTGCTGGGTCTCCACCTGATGAACTCTCCGGCCACGGCGCGACGGGGCAACCAGCTCTCCGCAGCCGGGATGGCGGGCGCCGTGTTCGGCACGCTGCTGCTGATCGCCGCGGGCGACGTCAGCACCACTGGCACCCTGATCTGGCCGATCATCGTGGTCGGCATCGCGATCGGCGGCGGGGCGGGCGCTTATGGCGCGCGCACCGTGAAGATGACCGCGATGCCCCAGCTCGTGAGCATTTTCAACGCGATGGGCGGCGGTGCCGCCGCGCTCGTCGCGATCGACGAGTTCGTGCGCGCCGCGGGCGTCGGCCCCCACACGCTCGGCACGGCCGAGGTCGTCGCCACCGTGCTCGACGTCGTGATCGGTTCCGTTACGTTCACCGGCTCGCTGCTGGCGGCCGGCAAGCTCCAGGGGATCGTCACCGGCACGCCGGTCAAGCTGCCGTTCGGCCAGGCGGTGAACGTTGTCCTCGCGGTGGTCGCGCTGGCGACAGCGCTCTATCTGATCGTGGTTGGGCAGGTCCTGGCGGTGCTCGTGCTGCTCTTGCTGGCGGCGCTGGTTTTTGGCGTGACGATGGTGCTCCCCATCGGCGGCGCGGACATGCCGGTCGTGATCTCGCTCCTCAACGCCTTCACGGGTACCGCGGTGGCCATGGCTGGTTTTGTGATCGACAACCCGGTGTTGATCATCGCTGGCGCGCTCGTCGGGGCATCGGGCGGCATCCTCACCAAGCTCATGGCCGACGCGATGAACCGCTCGATCCTCAACATCATCGTGGGCGGCTTCGGCACGGGCGATTTGGGCGTGCCCACGACCGCGACGACTGCGTCCGGTGGCTCCGTCCGAGAGCTCACCGTTGACGACGCGGCGATCCAGCTCGCCTATGCACAGCACGTGATCATCGTGCCGGGCTATGGCCTCGCCGTCGCCCAGGCGCAACACGTCACGGCCGAGCTCGCCGGGCTGCTTGAGGAGCGCGGCGTGGACATCAAGTATGCTATCCACCCCGTGGCGGGCCGTATGCCAGGGCACATGAACGTGCTGCTTGCCGAAGCGAACGTGCCCTACCCGCAGCTCGTGGAGATGGAGGAGATCAACCCGGAGTTCCAGCGGGCAGACGTGGCCCTCGTGTTGGGGGCCAACGACGTGACGAATCCGGCGGCACGCTCGGATCCCTCGAGCCCCATCTACGGGATGCCCATCCTCGACGTGGACGAGGCAGCCAGCATCATCGTGGTCAAGCGGTCCATGCGGCCCGGCTACGCCGGCATCGACAACCTGCTCTACTCGGATCCCAAGACTGGAATGCTCTTCGGCGACGCCAAGGACGTCCTGACGCAGCTGATCACGGCGGTCAAGGCGCTGTAGGGGCAAAGACGCGGTAGAAGCACGTGCGCTGGGGCGACCCACGGGTGCTCGGTATGTTGTGCTTCCGTGGACGAGCGGCACAGCGTCGAGCTCCAGGCGGAGGTCCGTGCCCTCCGCGCTGACGTGTGGCCCCTCCTGTCCACCGCCGACGGCCTTTCCCGCTGGCTGGACGGGACGGACTTCCCGGCGGGCGTGGGCGGACCGATCCAGCTGCGCATGCGCGACGCCTAAGCGCTTGGCACCCTCTTGGCGTTCGACCCGCCGCAGCACGTCTCGTTCTCTTTTGACTGGGACAGAGGCCCCATCGGACAGCCGACTGTGGTTGCGCTCGACCACGGCAGCTCGACTCACTTGACCATACGACACGTGGGCCTCCCGGGTGGACGCCAGCGGGAGCTGCACGCGGAGCTCTGGCGGTACTGATTTCAGCGACTGGTTCGCGTGGCGGGTCAGGCCGGGGCAGGGTATCGCGAGGCTGCCGCTCGCAGCTGATCGGCCACGTTCGCGCGGAGCTCGGGCGGCTCGAGGACCTCCGCGTCCACGCCCCAGCCCAGGACCCAGACCTGGATTTCGTGCAGGCCGGCGACCCGGCCCCGCCACACGAGGGAGCCGTCGGCTTGCGGCTGCAGCACCTGGCTGGCATGCCAGCGCGTCTCGGCCACTCGGCGCGCCACCTCGGCCGAGAAACGGATCACGACGGTTTCCAGCGGCTGGTCGGCGATGACGTCCCAGCCGCGCACCAGGAGTGCCGCCGTGCCGGCGCCCTCCGTTGGGTCGAACGAGTCGGCCGTGAGCGACGCGTCGCGGATCCGTTCGAGCTTGAAGGTGCGCTGCCCGTCGCGCTCCTCGTCGAAGCCGATCAGGTACAGGGCGTGCGTGAGAGCGGAAGGCTCGATGGCATACGGGCGCACGCGCACGCGTCGCACGCCGCGCGACGGGTCGTAGGCGGCAGTGTCGTACGCGATCTCCACGACGCGGCCACGTGCCCACGCCTCGGTGAGCGTTCGGAAGACCCGCGTGAACCGCTGCTCCGGCGGTCGTGCGGCAACGATGTCAGCGGTCGCCTGCACATGGTCGGCGAGCACTGCGGGCAGCACCGCGGCGAGCTTGACGAACGCGCCGATTAGCTCACTGTCGTACTCGTCGCGGGCCTTCGCGAGGGCGCGCGCGGCGAGGAACAGCGTCATCGCCTCGTGGAGCGTCAAGTCGAGAGGTGGCAGGAACGCGCCTTGCTCAAGGCCGTACCGGCCGCTGTCCTGCCAAATAGGCAGGCCGGCATCGCGCTCCATCGCGCCCAAATCCCGGTAGACGGTGCGTTTCGAGACGCCAACGAGGTCGGCGATTGCCGCGGCACCGATCCCGGAACGGTGCTGGTGCAGGATCCGGGCGATCTTCAGATACCGGGCGGCGCGGTCCCACTTGGTCCCCGCGCGGTCGTCATGCGGCGGCGAGCCGAGGTTCGTCACGAAACAGGAACCGTGATGGCCGGCGGCGCAGCCGACGCACTTGCCGTGAGGGTCGCCTGCAGCGTGGCCTGCAGCCCGGCCGGCCAGCTTGCCGGGGTCAACCCCTCGACCGAGACGGCCGCCATCCTAAGTGTCCCGTCGTCTCCCACCCACCAGTCGAGGGTGCCCCGCCAGTCGGCGATCGCGGTCGCGTCCGAGAGCGCTGCTTGGCCGAGCAGCCAGCGAAGAGGGCGGAACGCCTGCAGGGCGATGGAACCTCCGGCCAGGAGCTGGCAGTGCCGTGCTCGCGTGCGGCCCACGAGCTCGATCCCGAGGTCCTCTGCTGCGAGGCGGGTCGTGCCGGAGAGGGCCACGCGAATCACCTCGGAGTCGAGTGTTTCGCGGTCCTGAACGATGACTGGCGCCGGAGTGGCGCCGACCGCGACGTAGGGCGTGATCTGTTCCTCGAGTGGGACGGTGCTCCAGGGTTCGCTCCCGGGCCGCAACCAGGTGCCCGACGACGTCCGCGCGTATGAGATCGTCTCGGGCTCCCCTCCGTGCGTGACCGGCCATCCGCCGAGGGTCGCGGCCCAACGCTCGAGCTGGCCGGCGCGGACGCCGGCCAGCTCGAGCGTGCCGATCTCCCGTCCATCGACCTGCGACATGGCGTCGATCGTGACGTCCGCGTTGGTCGCCGCCCGAAGGGACGACGAGCACGTGGGGGGCAACGGCGCTCCCACCGCCGGACCGGACGGGGCCGATCCGCCCGACGAGAAGGCCAGCTGGGTGCCGAGCACAGCGACTCCGGACACCCCTGACCCGACGGCGAGCAACGTCACGGCGATCAGGCCGGCGAGCGCCAAAGGCGACCGGCGCAGTGCCCTGCCGCCTAGCACGTGCCGTGACATCCCAATGCCGGCGAGCAGAGACGCGGCCGCGAGGGTCAGGAACCACGCGTAGGCGTCTTCGCCCGACGGGAGTAACGGCGACGCGCCCGGCTGCCGCAGCGCGGTCACGAGGCCGGCCAGTGACGGCGCGAGGAGCAGGATCTCGAGGATCCCCACCCACGCGACCCCGGCGGCCCCGCGGCTGCTGCGAACGAGCGGCGGCCACGCCAGCGCGCACAGAGACGCTGCCGTGCCCACCAAGGGTGTCGCCGCCACCAAGGGAGCGACTGGCACCCCAGGGTGGTACGCGAGAAGCACGGCCAGCGCCGCGGCCCCCCACAGGAGGGTCGCGACCAGCGCCAGCATGCGGAGCCAGATCGCGCGGACGCGCACGGTCCGCAGTGTACGGTCGGCTACCATCGGGCGATGCGCGACACGTTCATGCGCCCCATCCTGACCCCCGCCGCCGCCCAGACCGACGTCGCCGGCCCGCGCAGCGCAGGCGACATCGGGGGTGCCGGTCGTGCCGCGAGGTCCGGCAATTCCGGTGACGGCAGCGCTCGCGATCCACGGCCGCTGGTGAGCCTCACGACGGACTTCGGAGAGCGCGACGCCTTGCCGGCGATCTGCCGGGGCGTGATCCTCGGCATCGCTCCCAACGTCCGGTTGCTCGATGTCAGCCACGAGGTGGCGAAGTATGCAGTGCTTGACGGGGCGCTGCTCTTGTGGGCCGCGCTGCCGTACCTGCCCGTCGGAGTTCACGTCGCTGTCGTCGACCCGGGCGTGGGGACCGCGCGCCTGCCGATCGGCGTTCGCGTCGCGCGGGGCGACGTGCTGGTGGGGCCGGACAACGGCGTCCTCCTGCCGGCCGCGGACCGTCTGGGCGGGATCATCGCCGCGCACGTCCTGGAGGCCGCCGACTACCGGCTCCCCGTGGTCAGCGCGTCGTTCCACGGCCGGGACGTCTTCGCCCCGGCCGGCGCCCACCTCGCGCTCGGTGTGCCGCTCGAGGCGTTCGGGCGGCCGCTCGATCCGTCCGGACTTGTGCGCCTCGATCTTCCGGCGCCGCGAGTGGTGCCCGGCGAGCTTGTGGCTGCCGTGATCTACGTCGACTCGTTCGGCAATGTCAAGCTGGCGGGGGAACGGTCGGATCTCGAGGCTGCGCTCGGCGGGCTTGCCCTTGGCGATCCGCTGCAGGTCGGGCCGCCGCTCCACGAGCCGTCGCTCGGTGACGACGGCCTCCGGTCGCGCGAAGTGACTCCGGCGACGCTGACGTGGCAGCTGACATTCGGAGCCGTGCCGCGGGGCGAACCGCTCCTATACGTGGATGCGAACGGCCGTCTCTGCCTGGCCGTCGACCAGGGAGACGCCGCAGCGCGCCTGGGTCTCCGGACGGGCGACCGTCTGGCCATCCGGAGGGCACCGCCGGGCTAGGTTTCGTGAAGCGGCAAACGCGACGGATTCGACGGACCATCACGACCGCGGCCGGCCCGGCGGCTACACTGACGGGACGGGAGCGCACCGCGAGGGCGTGGGGCGCGATGCGGCGCGCCGGACGGCGTGCCGCATCGAGAGGAGGCCACGGATGCACACTAGGATTAGGCTGCTCGCCGTCCCGCTGACGGCCGCATTGCTGGCGGGATGCGGCGCGGGGGCGACGGCGTCCCCAGGCTCTCCGGCGGGCACGCCGGTCACCACGCCCGTCGCGAGCGTCGCGCCGCCGTCGCCGGCGGCCGCGACCATCGTCGCGAGCCCGGGCCAGGCAGCGAGCGCGGCTCCGTCGGCAGCGGCGATCGTCGCGAGCTGCATGATGGGACATGCCCAGACGCTGGTGAGCGGCAAGCTCACGATCGGCACTGACAATCCCGCCTACCCGCCATACTTCGCGACCGACAGTGGGACGCCGCCGAAGCCCTGGAAGCTGGGAGACCCCACGAACGGGCAGGGCTTCGAGGGCGCCGTCGCCTATGCGGTCGCCGGGAAGCTCGGCTTCGGCACGAGCGACGTCGTGTGGACCGTGGTTCCCTTCGACAACTCCTACGCCCCGGGCCAGAAGTCGTTCGACTTCTACCTGGCACAGGTCTCATACACGTCGGAGCGCGCGCAGGCCGTCGACATGTCGGATGGTTACTACTTCGTGGCTCAGTCGGTCGTTGCGCTCAAAGGCGACCCCATCACGTCCGCCAAGTCGATCTCCGAGCTGAAGCCGTTCAAGCTCGGCGCGGCCCAGGGTACGACCGCCTACACGGCGATCAAGACGGTCGTCGCGCCGACGGCGCCGATCTCGGTGTACTCGACGAACGACGCGGCGATCCAGGCGCTCAAGGCCAAGCAGATCGACGGGATCGTGACGGACCTTCCGACGGCGTTCTACATCACGGCGGCGCAGCTGGACAACAGCGTGATCGTCGGACAGTTCCCTGTGACGCCCGGCCCGAACGCGGAGCATTTCAGCTTGGTGCTGGCCAAGGGCAGCCCGCTGACGGCCTGCGTAAACCAGGCCATTTCGCTCCTGAAGGCGGACGGGACGCTCGATCAAATCACTAGGGAGTGGCTCTCGGACAAGGCAAGCGCGCCGGTCCTCCAGCCCTAGCGCCGACCCGGCTGCTCCCCGGGTGAGCGGCTTTCGGGGCGGGACCGACCCGCCCGAATTCGGGGGAGTTGGTTGACCTCGGGCCGGTCGGGCTGCCGCCTGCCGGCAGGCGGCGCGACCGAACGGCACTGCGGTCAACACTGGTCGCACTGGTCAGCACCGTCGTCTTCTTCGGCGTGGTGGGGTGGATCGTCGTCCATGCACCAGGCTGGCCAGCGGTACAGCGCTCGTTCCTGAACGGAACGGTGTGGGCGCAGTCCGTGCCCGACATCGTCCCGGCGTTCTCCGTGAACGTCGAGCTGTTCTGCATCGCCGAAGTCTTCATCCTAGTTCTGGCGCTGATCCTGGCGGTGCTGCGGAGCCTGCCCGGACCGGTCCTGTTTCCGCTGCGGTTGCTTGCGACGATCTACGTCGACTTCTTCCGCGCCGTCCCTGGCGTGTTGATCATCTACCTGCTCGGCTTCGGGATTCCCGGGCTCCAGATCAACGGCGTACCCAATAGCCCGTTCTTCTATGCGGTCGTCTCCCTCACCTTGGTGTACTCGGCGTACGTGTCCGAGGTGTACCGCGCGGGCATCCAGTCAGTCCACCCGAGCCAGGATGCCGCCGCACGGTCCCTGGGGTTAACGCAGTTCCAGGCGCTCCGCTACGTGGTGCTCCCGCAGGCCGTTCGGCGCGTGATCCCACCGCTGCTCAACGACTTTATCGGCCTCCAGAAGGACACCGTGCTGGTGTCTTACATCGGCGTCGTCGAGATCTTCCGCCAGTCGCAGATCGACGAGGCCGCAACATTCAATTTCACGCCATACATCGTCACGGCACTGGTCTTTCTGATCATCACCGTCCCGCTCGCCCGGTTCGTCGACGTGCTGATCGCGCGCGACCGACGCCGCTTCCTGGCGGGGGCTCGATGACCATGGTGACCGCTCAGTCCGGTGCAGCCTTCGCTGCGCTCCGCGTCGAGCGGGCCTGGAAGTCGTTCGGGCCCAACCACGTGCTGCGCGGAATCGACCTACAACTAGCCCAGCACGAGGTGGTCTGCCTGATCGGCGCGTCGGGGTCGGGCAAGTCCACCCTGCTGCGCTGCATCAACCTGCTAGAGCCGGTCGACGCGGGCAGCATCTACCTGCAGCGGGAAGAGCTCACGGCTTCCGGCATCGATGTGAACCGGGTCCGCCGCAGGATCGGCATCGTGTTCCAGGCCTTCAACCTGTTTCCTCACATGACGGTCTCGGCGAACGTCACCCTCGCGCCTCGCAAGGCGTTGGGCCTGTCGGAGCGTGCGGCCCGCGAGCGTGCGGTGGCCCTGCTCGACCGCTTTGGCTTGGCCGACAAGCGCGACGACTATCCCGACCGGCTGTCGGGCGGCCAGCAGCAGCGTGTCGCCATTGTGCGGGCGCTCGCCATGGAGCCGGACCTGCTCCTGCTCGACGAGATCACGAGCGCCCTCGACCCCGAGCTTGTGGCTGAGGTGCTTAACGTGATCCGCGAGCTAGCGCGTGCAGGGATGACGATGCTCATCGCCACGCACGAGATGGGGTTCGCCCGGGACATCGCGAGCCGTGTCTGCTTCCTGGACGCGGGCGTCATCCTCGAGCAGGGACCGCCCGCCGAGATGTTCAGCCACCCACGCGAGATACGGACGCAGCAGTTTCTCCAGCGGATCGTCGAAGCCGGGCGGCTGTAGATCAGCGGCGAGCCGCCGGCGAGCAGGCTGCCTCGTCAGCCGTCGCGCGGCGACGCGGCCCGGACGAACGCCGCGAAGAGCCGCTCGAATTCCGGGGGAGTGGATTCCGTCCGCTCTGGGTGGAACTGCACGCCGACGATCCATCGACTGTCGGCGCTCTCCAGCGCCTCGATCGGCTCACCATCGCCACTGGTCGTGAAGCCGGCCGCGAGAAGGCCAGGCGCGAGATCGCCCGGCCGGACCGCCTGGTGGTGGTAGGAGTTGACCGTGTACGACGGCAGCACTGCCGCACCGTTTGGGCTGGCCGCACGGTCTGGGTCCCCCACGCGGTCGGGGCTGCCCACACCTTCCGTCAGGATCCGCGCGAGCAGTGAACCCGCAACGAGGCGCAGCTGGTGGGTGGCCGGGCGACCCTCCCTGAAGCTCGGACCCTGGTGGCCTTCGACGTGCTGGGCCAACCCCCCGCCCATGAAGACGTTGATCGCCTGCAGCCCGCGGCAAATTCCGAGCACGGGTAGCCCTCGTTTCGCGGCGGCGCCCCACGCTGCTAACTCGAGCTGGTCACGGTCCGGTCGGATTCCCACGGACCCTTGGAGCTCGGCGCCGTACAGCGCCGGATCGAGATCGGTGCCGCCGCTCAGCAGCAGTCCGTCCATCCCCGAAAACGCCGCCGTCGCCTCGGCGGTCGACGTCGTCTCGTCGATGCCGACCGGCGCGCCTCCTGCCCGGCGGACGGCGTCGAGATACAGCTCGCTCTTGCGCCGCGCGGCCGCTCCGCCGCGCGAGCGGCTGGGATCTCCGAGCGTGACGACGATCGACGGGAGAAACGCGCCGCTCATGGGTGTGGATCGTATCCAGACGGTACCGGCCGGCGCGCGGCGGTCTCCCACGCGACCACCTTGCTCCGGAATCGGCCAGGAGGACACCGGCTCGTCGACCGACGCGGCGCCGTCCGACGCGGCGAGCGGCACCTCGCGACCGGCGTTAGCGCCGCTGTGCAAGGCGGACGTACAGGAGCGTGGCCCCGGCCGTGAGCGCGCCGAGCACGACCACAGCGAACGCGGCGAGTATCGGTTCCCCGATGAAGCTTGGCGGGGTTCCGCTCGACCGCGTGTCGCCTCCCGCGATCGCCAGGGGCGAAGGCGAAGCCCCGCCGACCGCGAATGGCGCGGAAGACTCTAGCGAGGCGCCGGTGGCCGTGGAAGACTTGGCAGTCGGAGGCGACACGCCGGTCCCCGGGGTGGACGCGGCCACAGCGAACGCCGCAGCGGCGACTGCGCCGCCGCCGGATGCGCCCGCGGGCGCAGCGGCCCGCACTGGTCCGACCAGCGTCACGGCCAAGGCGCCCACGAGCAGGAGGCAGCCCGCGGTCAGCAGCGCCCCGGCTCCGGCTGCGCGAGCGCGGTCGGCGCCTCCGAGCACGCGCACCGCCTCGGGCAGTTCGAGCGTGCACACGATGCGCGGGCGGCCCCCGCCGGCCGTGAGCATGGGTCGCCCGTTCGAGTCGACCACGGACACTCCGGCGACGTATGGCCGCGCGACGGCCGACACCTGCTCGACCAGCAGCCGGCATGGGCGCTCGGGGGGCGTGTCCGCGGGAGCCACGACGGGGACCTCCCCGGCCGTATCCCGGGACTCGCGGGGCACGACCGCCTGCCCGTCGTCCAGAGCGCCCACGTCGACGCCGATGGTCACGCCGCGCGCCGCGATCCCGAACGGCACGGCTTCGCGCTGGTCGTCGACGAAATCTCAGTCGGCTCCGACGCCAAGCTGCACTCGTTTCCATCGGTAGGCGAGGGGGCGCTCGTGTTCGTCGGGAAAGTCCTCGTCGCTCGTGACCCGCCCGTGAGTGCGTAGGCATGTCTGCAGGCCCGCTCCGGCCGCCTGCTCGACCTCCGCAAGGGTCGCCTCTCAGGCGGCTTGCAGGGTGCGGCCGACCCGGTAGCCTCGGTCGAACCCGCGCTAACGAGTTCGCCGAGGCCCAGCGCTGTGATGCCGGATGCGGCGAAGAGGGCTACGACCACGACCGGCGATGCTAGCACCAGCCACCGGTGCCGCCAGGTGCCTCGTGTCGAGGCGGCGCAGCGGCCGCCTGACGCGGCTCGGTCTCACGCGTCGCCCTGCGTGCCCGCGGGCACGCAAAAGCCCGAAGGAACCTCCGCGAACTCACGTGGGCGTTGATGTCATCGCCGCCGTTAGTGATCGCTCCTGACCCCTTCGGGCCGCGCTTACGCTACGCACGGCCGGTACCCGAGTCAATTGTGTTATCCACTGTCATGCCGACTATTCGCCGACTTATCCACCGCCGGTCCACCTGCGAGCACCGCGCTCCGAACGCCTCAAGGTTGGGTCGGACAGACCGGCGAGCAGGCTTCCGTGCGGGTTCCGTCCCGCCTTGCTCGGCGTGGCCCGGTCACAGCACGCCACCGGTCCGTGGATCGAACTTGGATATCTGCCCGGTGTAGCTCGTCAGGACCAGCCGGCCGCCGATTAGTTCGGCCCCCGTGACCACGTCGGAGTGGGCGAGCCGCCACATGACCGTGCCGTCCGCTTCCAGAGCGACTGTGTCGATCTCTGACTGGACGAGCACGTGGCCCACCCGGGAGCTCCCGAGGATGTCGATGATGGGCGCCCCTGCCTCCCGCGACCAGCGGAGCTCTCCGGTCCGGGCGTCAAGCCCGTAGCTCCGAAAGCCGAACTTTGCGACAAGCAGCGACGGCACGTCCCAGAAGAACGCGGTCGGCCCGTCGAAGATGGGTGACGCGAAGCGGGCGGCCCAGCTCCCAGTCGGGGCTTCGACACGCATCTCGGCGCGGCAGAGACGGTCGGGATCCGGGGACACCAGCGGACCGTGGTCGTCTAGTCGGCCGCCAGCCTCGGACAGCGCGAATACATCAGCCGCGTGTCCGGTCCCTGCCCAGCGGAACCGGATCGTCAGGCCTCCCGGGTAACGGACCGTGGAGCGATGGACGTCGGCGTCGGTCACGCGCTGCCGAGGGATCCCGTCGCCGGCGCCGGCTCGCCGATCTGCCCGGGCTGTCCCGCGGGCGCCCCCACCTCGGCGATCGGGGCGACGGTCGCGTTGGCCAGCATTCTGAGCGTCCCAGGGGAGACGGGGAAGACGGCATTCTGCGTGCCGGCGGCGGCCCAGACCGTCTCGTGTCTGCCAAGCCCGGGATCCATCACGACTCGGATCGGGCGCTCGTGACCGAAGGGCGGGATGCCACCGATCACGAAGCCCGTAAGGTCGTTGGCCTCCCGCGCCGTCGCCCGGCGCACACCCGGCTCGCCGAGGACCGCGGCCAGCTGCGCGACGTTCACCCGGTCTGGACCGGCAACCAGCACCACGAACGGTTCCAGCTGACCGTCGTCGCGCGGCGCCACGAAGACGAGACTCTTGACGATCTGTCCAAGCCCGGCCCCAACGGCGCGAGCGGCCTCGTCGGCGGTGTGCGTGCTCTCCGGAAAGGTCACGATCTCGATGGCCACGCCCTTGCGGGCCGCGGTCTCGAGGACGCGCCGTGATGGCGGAGAGAGCGGATCAAGCACGGCGGCGAGTCTATCATGTCCCGTGGCGTGCTCGGCCAGCCTGTCGCCCCGGCAAGCCATCTTGGTCGCGGGCCCCCGACCCACCACAGTCTCCGACGAACGACAGGTGACGGCGCGCGTGGTCGCTCGCGCTGCGAGAATGGCGGCATGCGATTCCCGAGGCGGGGAAGCCCGCCGCGCGACGTGCTGCGCGCGATGGACGAGCGCCCGGTCTGGGCGTTCGACTGGGACGGCACGCTCATCGATTCGATCGCCCGGACGAGGGCCACCTACCGGCAGATCTTCGAGGAGCTCGACCTGCCGTTCGACGATGCCCTGTTCCGGAAGCACTACGCGCCCGACTGGCGCCGCATGTACCAGAGCCTGGGGATACCTGTCGAGTTCTGGCCGCGCATCGACAGGCGCTGGGTGGAGATCTTCGAGACGGAGGTCTCGGCGTTGGTGCCGGGCGCGGTCGAGGCGCTCGCGTGGCTGCGTGACCAGGGTCGCCGCCTGGCGCTCGTGACGGCAGGGCACCGAGAGCGGCTCGAGCTAGAGCTGAGGGCCACTGGGCTGGCGGAGCTCTTCGACACTGAAGTGTTCGGTAACGAGGTCCCACACCAGAAGCCCGACCCGGCGCCGTTGCTGATGGCCTCGCGGTACCTCAAGGTTGCGCCGGCGGAGATGATCCTCGTGGCCGACGCGAGCGACGACATGCTTATGGCACGACGGGCGGGAGCCTTGCCCGTGGGGGTTCTGACCGGGGCCACCCGGTCGCGCGGCCTCCGCGCCGGCGGGGCGCGATGGGTTGCGAAGGACGTGACGGCGGCGATCGCGCCGCTGCGCAGTGCGTAGTAGGATGCCGCCACAACCGAAGAGCGGACAGGGGAGCACCATGCGGTGGTGCTGAGAGTGCGGCCGGTGCCGCAGACCCTCGGAACCTGATCTGGGTCGTACCAGCGAAGGGAGTCCACGAGCGCGACCTCTGTCCAACGGACGGAGGTCGTCGTGCACCAGGAGTCGCTCAAGGCGCTTCTTGTTGGCAACGGGCACGTGCCCGCGCGGGCGTGCCTTGCGGCGGACGTTTTCGACGACGTGAGCCTGATCGTCGCGGCCGATGGCGGAGCCTCGCGATGCCGTGCGCTCGACCTGCGCCCGGATTTGGTCGTGGGCGATTTCGACTCGGCTGACGCGGCCGAGATCGAGGCGCTCGAGCGTGCCGGTGTCGAGATCCGCCGTGTCCCGGCCGAGAAGGACGAGAGCGATCTGGAGCTGGCCCTGCGCGCGGCCATCGAGCGCGGCGCCCGTCGCGTGATCGCGCTCGGAGCACTCGGCGGTCCCCGGGTCGAGCACGCCCTGGCGGCCATCTGGCTGCTGGCCCAGGCCGCCGGCGAGGGGGTCGACCTGTCTATCGTGGACGACCGGTCCGTCCTGCGCGCGCTCGTGGGCGGATCGGCTACCGGTGCGCCGGCGGATGTCGAGGTGCGCGGGACGCCGGGAGACTTCGTGTCGCTGTTCCCGTTCGGTGGTGACGCGCACGGCGTCTCGACCGTGGGACTTCGCTACCCGCTACGAAACGAGCCCCTTCGTGCGGGCCCGTCCCGGGGCCTCTCGAACGAGCTGTTGGTCCCGGTCGCCACGGTGTCGTGCCGCGGGGGCCGCTTGCTGATCGTCCACACGCGTCGGTCGGCCGCTGAACCGGCCGGCGACCAGAGCAGTGAGGAGTGCACCCGATGACCGAACGAACCGCTTCGCATGGGCATGCGTTGGCGCCGCCGGACACACGCTGGCGCACCCGGGACATTGTGGTGACAGCCGTGATCGCCGTCGCCTTCGGTGTCGTGTTCTGGGCGTGGGACACGGTGTGGAACGTCGCTGCACCGCTGTTCACGGCGGCCAAGCCCCTCGAGTACGTGATTAGTGGCGTCTGGCTCATGCCAGCCGTGATCGCGGCGCTGATCGTGCGCAAGCCGGGGGCTGCGCTCTTCGCCGAACTCGTAGCGGCGATCGTCTCGGCGCTGCTGGGCAACGTGTGGGGGATGGACGTAGTTCTCTCGGGCTTCGTCCAAGGCACCGGAGCTGAGCTCGTGTTCGCCTTCACGCTGTATGGGTCGTTCGGGCTGCCGGTGGCGCTCATCGCGGGCGGGCTCGCAGGAGTCGGTGAGGCCCTCCATGACCTCCCGGTCTACTACCCGTCGAATGGCATCCCGTTCCAGGCATCGGTCGCGATCCTCGAGATCGTTTCTGGCGCCGTCATCGCCGGGTACGGTGGCTGGCTGCTCGTCCGCTCGCTGCGCCGGGCCGGTGTGCTGGAGGGCTTCCCAAGCTGACGGCCCCCATCGCGGATCCTGTACGACTCGCCGGGCCAGACGACGCTGCCTCAGGCGGCCACCCGCCGGCGATTGACGCGCGCGGGTTCGGGTGGACGTATCGTGGCCGCCCGAGGCCGGCCCTGGCGGGCCTCTCGTTTCATGTTCCCCCTGGCCACGTCCTGCTCGTGATCGGCCCGTCGGGGAGCGGCAAGAGCACGCTCGCTCGCGCCCTGGCGGGGCTGGTGCCGCACGAACTGCCAGGTTCCTGGTGCGGATCTCTGCGTGTCGGCGACCTCGACATCGCTTCGACACCCGCCCGCGTGGTGAGCGGCCAGACAGGAATCGTGTTTCAGGAGCCCGAGAGCCAGCTCGTGATGCCGCGTGTCGAGGACGAGGTGGCCTTTGGTCTGGAGAACCGCGGCTGGGAGCGCCCGGCCATGCGGGCTCGAGTCCCTGAGGCACTCGAGCTGGTCGGGCTGGCCGGGTTCGAGGCGCGCGCCACGGCGGCGCTCTCGGGCGGCGAGCAACAGCGGCTCGCCATCTCGGACGTGTTGGCCCCCATGCCCGGGCTGCTCGTCTTGGACGAGCCGACGGCGAATCTGGATCCCCCGGGCATGGATGGGGTGTTCTCACGGCTGGCCAGCCTCGCCTCGGCGCGAACGCGGACGCTGGTCATCGTCGAGCATCGCCTCGACGCCGCGCTCCCGCTCGCCGACTTGGTCTTGCTGCTCAACGCCGGCGGCCAGCAGCTCGCGTTCGGCCCACCCGGTGAGGTCGGCCGGGCGCACGCGGAAGAGCTCACTAGACTCGGCAGCTGGGTCCCGCGCGCCTGGCAAGGGTGGACGGCCGACGATCTGCCAGGCCCTGGCGCGGGGATGGTTCAGCCCGGCGAGAGCCGGCACGAGCCGGAGCTTGCGCAACCCGTGGAGCGCCACGCCGTTCTCATTGCGGATTGTGTGACCGTGCGTTACCCGAGGGCGGCGGAAGGCGTCGAGCGGGAAGCCCTCTCCGCCGTCTCGCTCGTCCTTCACGCTGGGGAGCGCGTCGCGCTGGTGGGCCCGAACGGGTCCGGCAAGTCGACGCTACTCTTCGCGCTTGCCGGTCTGCGCCGGCCCTCAGGTGGAACGGTGCGCGTCGCCGTGGGAGGCCGGTTGCCCGACCTGGACCCAGCCCGGCTTCCCGGCAGGATGCTGGCGCGCGTGCTCGGCCTCGTGTTCCAGAACCCTGAACTCGGGTTCGTCGCGTCCACATGCGCGGGGGAGGTCGCGGCGAGCCTGCCTGTGCAGGGCCGCCTGCCCGACCCCGCAGACCAGCAGGTCGTCCGCGCGCTGCGTGACTTCGGTCTTGAGGCGCTCGCCGACGAAGACCCGTTCCGGCTCAGCGAGGGAGAACAGCGGCGGCTTGGGATCGCCGCCGCGAGCGTGATCGGGCCGTCGATCCTCCTGCTCGACGAGCCGACCTTCGCGTTGGACCGCCGCGGCGCGGAGGCCGTCGTGGGTCTGCTCGACTGGCTCCGAACCGACGGCCAAGCACAGCTGGTGGCAACGCACGATCCCCGGCTGATCGCCGTGTGCGACCGCGTCGTCGCCCTGGACCGGGGGCGCGCGATCTTCGACGGGTCCGCCGCCGCGTTTCTCGCCGATCCGCCGTTCCGTCCGGCGGGTCCGTGGCGAAGGTGATCGCGTGAGCTTCCTTCCCGCGCCGCTGGAGCCAGTCCGGCCGGCGCTCCTGACCCGGGTGGCGCCGGTCACTCGCCTCGTGGTGGGCATCGCCTGGCTCGGGGTCGCGGTGATCGCCGCAGGTCCGGCGGTCCCCTTCGGCCTCGCCGTCGTCGCCGTCGGTGCGCTTGTGTTCCTCTCCGGTCTGCCGCTCGCACGGGTGCCGACGCGGCTCGCGCCGCTGGGCCTGGCCGCGCTCGGGCTTGGCCTGCTGACGGTGCTGGTCGATCCCGCCAACGGCGACCCGGTGGCGCGTGTCGCGCTGGCCCTCGGGCCCTTGCGCGTGACCGATGCGGCGCTGTCGGCCGGGCTGACCATCGCCCTGCGCCTTGCGGTGATCGCCCTGGTGAGTCTCCTCGTCTTCGCGACGTCGGATCCGACCCGCCTGGCGGACTCGCTGGTGCAGCAGTGGCGGGTGCCCTACCGGTTCGCCTACGGCACGCTGGCGGCTCTCAGGATCGTGCCGCTCCTCGCGGCGGACTGGACGGCGATCCGGACGGTCCGCCGTCTCCGGGGGATCGAGCCGCGCGGAGTGCGCGGCAGAGTGGGCGCCTTCGGAAATGAGCTTATGGTGCTGCTGGTCGGCGCGATCCGGCGGGCCGAACGCATGGCCCTCGCGATGGACGCGCGCGGATTTCGACGGAAACCAGCCGCGCGGCGTGTTCCGGCCGGTTGCGCTTGGGCGGCTTGACGCGGCCGTGCTTGTGGGGGGCCTCGCGGTCGTGATCGCTGCCGTGGCCGCGGGGAAGGGCTGACGCGCCGACCGCCGCGACCGCAAGGGCTCGCCCGGCCGCGGTACGATCCTGCGATGGCAGTCCAACCGACGCTCCATGCCGACCGGCCCGATCGTCTTCTGGTCATCGTGGCGCACCCTGACGACGCCGACTTCGGGCCGGCGGCGACCATTGCGAGCTGGACCGACCGGGGCACCGTGGCCGAGCTCGTGTGCTGCACCAGCGGCGACGCCGGCTCGGATGATGCGGACGCCGACCCGCTCGAGCTGGCGCTCTTGCGGGAGGCCGAGCAGCGTGCCGCCGCAGACGTAATCGGATACCGCGCGGTCCACTTCCTGCACCAGCCGGACGGCGCGCTCGAGAACGACCTGCCGCTGCGCGAGGAGCTCGTCCGCATCATCCGGGGGATGCGGCCGGACGCCGTGATGACGTCGGATCCGACGCACTTGTTCACGGCGGACGGTTTTGTTCAGCACACCGACCATCGAGCGGCGGGAAGCGCCGCGGTCGATGCGGTCTACCCGGCTGCACGGAACGCGATGGCGTTCCCTCACTTGGCAAAGTCGGGTCTCGCGCCGCACGTGGTCCGGCGGCTCTACCTCTTCTGGCCGGGCGAGCCCGACGAGTGGGTGGACGTCTCCGGATACGTCGACCGCAAGCTGCGTGCGCTGCGGGCGCATGCGAGCCAGCTGCGGGACCCGGCCGCCGTCGACGAGCGCGTGCGGGCGCGGCTGGCGGAGCAGGGTGCGCTCGTGGGTGTCGCCGCCGCCGAGCCGTTCCGAGTCATGCGGATCGAGCGCTGACCGCTGGGTGCCCCGTCAGCGGGCCACGGCCGCGAGGAGCGGCCGCACGCGGCCCCACTTGTCCCAGAGCGTGGTGAACCCGGGCGCCCGGCGGCCCAGCAGCCCCACCATCTGCCCGAGTGTCAGATCGGGTGCGCCGGCGAGGACGAATTCTTCGACCGCGACGCGCGCGCCGTCCAGCAACTGTGGGGTCTCGCTGGGACTGGGCCAGCGCCTGATGCGCAGGGGATCCATCCTCGCGTACCCGATCGCCAGAGCCAGGTCACGGGTCGAGGGCAACCGGCTGTCCGCGAACCCTCCACGGCCGTCGTATCGATAGCCAAGGCTGGCCAGCGCGACGGTGATCTCGCGTGCCTCCAGCGCCGAGAAGGTCGACCAGAACGGGTGATCCCTTGGTGGATCGATGAGGGCCGCGTCAATGGCGGCCGCAACGAGCGCGTCGCGCAGCGCGGATAGCTCCGTGCGCCACCTTCGGGCATCCTCGACAGAGTCAGGGGCAAGGGCTGCCACGACCTCGTCGAGTGCGCCCTCGTCGCCGTGGAGGATCTCGACCAGATAGTTGCGGGGCTGTGCCATGTTGCGGCCCACGATGTCATCGTCAGCGGGCGCCGCGGACTGGATGGCGCCGGTCGGCGCCGGTGCCTCGTGCGCGATGGCCGCGCCTGTGTCCTCACCGCCCGCGAAGGCCCCGCCGGATGCTATGGACGCGGCGGCGTGGCGCGCGCCCTGCAGTTCCTCACACGCGGCCAACGCCTCGCGCGCCCGCTGAGCTTTCTCCTCAGCAGCCTCTAGCGCGATGCGGGCCGCGTCGGCCCGGTAGCCGCCGGCCTCTATCTCGGCCACGAGACGGGTCGCACGGCGACGTTCAGACGCCGCCGTGCGCTGGGCATCACGCACCCGAACGTTGAGGTCGTTGATCGCGGCGAGCCAGCGCGCCGCCGCCTCTTCGACGTCCGATGCGCTGCGGGAGGATATGCGCGCGGCGCGGAACCGTCGCTGTGCCGCCTCCTTCTCCTCGAGCACGCGGCGTCCGTCCATGACCTCCGCTGCGGCCTGCGCGCGTGCCGCCGCGGAATCGTAGTCGCGCTGCAGGTAGTGCTGGCGATCCAGCACATCCTGGTTCACGGCGCGCGCGCGCGCGACGAGTGACGACAGCTCCTGCACGAGACGACGGTTATCGGCGCACTGGTCTTGGTCACCTGCCGTGCCGTCCTCCGTGTCCACGCCGACGTCACCGGGCTGGGCTTCGCTCACGCTAGCGCTGGCACCCTCAGGCCCCCCGGTGCCGGCTGTAGCCTCGGTCGCCGGGGTCGCGCCTGCGTCGGCCGGCACGTCATCGCTCTGCGGGTCCGGTTCCGGATCGTTGCGCACCGTCTCGAGAGACTCGCCCGCCCGTGCATCGCCCCGCACGTCCTCACTCGTCGTGCCCGTCCCGTCGGCCGCACGACCTGCGTCTTCGCCGCTGTCAGTGCCGCCAGGCTCGGGAGCCGCGTTGGCGCCACGTGAGCCCCGCGCTCGGAGCCGGCGCAGGAACCGGTCCGCGCCCGATGCGACGCTCAGTGCGACATGGGCGGACGGTGGCAGCTTCCGCGCGGCGACGCAAACGCCCACAGGGTCTGTCGTGTCGAGCGCCATGGCGGGTTCGCACAGCGGCAGCGCGGTCTGCATGATCGTCAGGCGAACTCCAGAAGTCCGACAACACGCGACCCCAAACCAGACCAGGAGTCCACCTGCGGCCAGCATGGCCGGACCGAGCAGGAGGGCCGGATCGAGGAAACTCATCGCGAGGGGACCAGCACGGTCGACGGTAGGCGTCGCATCCCGGGCGAGCCTACGAGGCGCTGGGCTCCGAGTCAACCGGACGCCCGCCCTGGCTGCGAAGCTGCCTAGGCTGCGGAGCTTGGCCCTGTACCAACGAGGGCCGAAATCGATCGCCGGTGACGCGGCCCGCAGGCCCTACGGTTCGAGGGTCGTGCCGTTGACGAACAGCGCGTCGGCGTCCGGTGGATCCCCGGTCGGTCGCACCCATGTCAAGGCCGGCGACGGGCGAGCCAGGACGACCCGCCCGGGCCGGTCGGGTCGATAGGACGGATGTCACCCAGCCTAGAGTCGCTGGCCATCGTGTCAAGGGCGCCGGCGCCCTCGACGAGCAGCCACCCACCCGGTTCGATGACATCCACCAGCAAGCGGACCCAGTCGACGGTCCCCGCGTCCACGGCCGCCAGGGCATTCCAGGCTGGCAGGACGGTGAGGCGGAAGTATTCGGCGGGGAGCCAGCGCACGGTCGCCGGGGCCGCCACGTGCCACGAGAACCGGTCGGGGAGCAGCACCTCTGATAGCGCCGCCGGGCTGGTCGCGAGCCATAGGGCAGGGCCCGGCAGCGCGCGCTCGGACGCCTGGGCGAGCCACGCCGCTGTCCGATCCTGACGCAGGCGCCGCTCGCGCACGCGGGTTGCCTCCTGGGCATCCGCCGCGGCTCGCAGCGCTGCCACTCGCTGGGGACACCCGTCGGGACCGGCTGACAGCAGCGTGGCTCCCGCGCCTAGGAGCCGCGCCTCCGGCTGCGGCGATCCTTGTGATTGTGGTGCCGGCGCCTCCGCAGGCAGCGCCACGCCGAGTGCAATGATGCCGAGCGGGTCGAGGATGTCGAGCGCAGCACGGGCGACATCCAGCCCTGCGATCGTGGCATCCCACGTGCGCGCCTCGAGGAGCACGCCCGCCGGCTTGAGCGGCGCGACGGCCGACAGCCATGCAGACACCGGCTCGCCTGAAGCGAGCGCGACGCCGCGTTCGTCGAGGACGATCCCCGTCCACGTCTCGACTCCCGTGTCGATAGCGGCGATCGTCGCGGCCTCGCTTTCAGCGATCGTCCCGATGCGTTCGATTTGCAGGAGCGCGGCACCCGCGTCGGCCAGCGCGCCTGCATGAGCGCGATGCTCAGCCGACGCGACGGCGACGTCCGGGGCAGCTTCCGGTCCGCCGTGCTCCTCCAGGGGCCACACTAGGCCTGCGACGCGAACGGGAGGAGCCGGCTCACCGGCGCGTTCCGCCCGGTCGGCATCCTCGGCCTCGGCCGCCGCCTCGCGCGCGAGGTCCAGCGCGACGCCGACCCATTCCCGCACCCGGCGCGCGGCTCCGATCCGGGCGAGGGCGCGGCGGTGAAGGTCCCCCGTCATCGCGGTCACGACGTCCGAGCCGGCGAGGGTGGAGTCGGCATGAAAGCTGCGGACGGCGCCGGGTTCACGGACAGGCAGCGGCGGCGCGCCTGGCGCCGGGCGAAGCGGGATGCCACGCCGCGCGAGCTCGGGGCGAGGGTCGCCATCTAGGACCAGGATCGGGGGCCGGGTGGGTATCACGCCAGGTCGATCAGCGGGCGACGCCCCCGCACGCCTGCGGAGAGTTCGTGCCACCAGGCGACGTCTCCCTCCCCCAGCCGCCAGCAGAGCCAGACCTGTCGCCCGGTCACGAGCCCCGGGAAGTCGACCAGCCCCGTCCGGATGTCCCGAAGCGTGATGCCCCAGGCGTCGACCTGCGCCACCGCCTGCTCCATCCGCGCAACGATCTCGCGCACGCGGGCGTGCTGCGCCTCGAGCTTGCCTGTTGAACCGGGCGCCCCGTCAGACGCGAGGATCTCGCGAAACTCCTGCTGCGCCCGTGCTAGGGCGTCTCGGTCGGCACGTAGGCCCTCCAGTAGCGGTCGCAGCTCGCCCAGGCGCTCGTTGGCAGCGTCGATGTCGTAAAAGCGTCCCATCCGGCGGATTCTCGCACGGACCTGCCCGCCGCTCCGGCGTGACCTCCGGGCCGACATCGGAAAGGCGCTCGGACCGGATCTCACGACCGCGGCGACCGGCGGCAGGGTCGTGCCGCGGCGACGCCCGGAAGCGGGCGCGGAGCGCCGGCGACGGCCCGTGCGTTGTCAGGCCTCGCCGCGATGGGCGAGGGCCTCGGTGATCGCCGCCTGTAGGTGTGCGCGATCCGGGACACCGGTCAGCGGCGTGACGCCATGCGGACCCTCTTCCTCAACCCAGTCGAGCTCGAGCCCGTGGGCTGTCAGCACCACGGGGATGCGGGGGTACATCTCGCGGAGCCCGCGGATGAGCCGTCGTCCGCCGTCGCTTTCCCCTGTCGCCCACACGTCGTAGAGCAGCACGTCTGCGCGCTCAGCCGCGTCGCACGGCTCGCCGCGGAGGACGGGGCAGCGGTTCATTGCCGGCCCAGTGCACAGGTCGGCCTCGTAGCCGGCCATTCGAAGCGCCTCTACTTCCTGGTCTGCAATATCGATGTCGTGGTGCACTACGATGACGCGCGTCATCGCCAGATCCTCCTTCGTCGCCATTCTCGGCTCGGGCGATAGGGCGGCTCGAGGGAACCGATCGTCACCCCGGCACGGGCCGATCGACAGGGGCAAACGTCCCGATCCGACCGGAACCCTGTGGGGTTCAACGGGCGGGGCGCAGTCGCCCTGGGGGAAGCGGCTGTCACCGGCGATGCCAAGGTGGGTCTATTGCGCGGGACACGCCTCGCGCCCGGGTGCCGTCGGACGCCGCTAGGCGGCGCGTTCGCTCGCGCCAGAAGCCGGCCCCCGCTACCCTGTGCGCGGGGCCGGTAGCTCAGCGGTCAGAGCAGGGGGCTTTTAACCCTCGTGTCGTGGGTTCGAATCCCACCCGGCTCACCACGATTCCACGCGTGGATGCGGCCTCGGACGGTCTCCGACGGCGCGTCTGCGGCCCCGCTGACAGCCCCAGAGACAGCCACGTCAAACGCATGGGGTGGACAAGCTGCGAGCCGGTGGACGTACGGCCTCGTAGGTCTAGTCGAGGGCTCCTGGGCTCAGGGACCAACTGCAATACTGGAGGGGGGTATCGTCAGCGGGCGTATACTCATAGAGCAACCCCGGCAGCTCTGCTGTCGGCCCGGAGGTCGCCGGAAACGGTGACCTCCGCTTGTTTGTTGGGACGCCGTGTGAAGACCAACTACTACGTCGACGGCTTCAACCTGTACTACCGGGCACTGGAGCACGGGCCGTATCGATGGCTTGACCTCGCGGCACTGTTCCGACATGCACTGCCAAGCAACCCCATCCACCGCATCCGTTACTTCACGAGCCACGTGTCGGGTTCTGTCGATCCCGACAAGCCCGTGCACCAGCAGCTCTATCTCCGTGCGTTGGCGACGACCCCCGACCTGTCTTGTCACTACGGGCAGTTCCACCGGAACCGGGTCTTGCGGCCGGTTGTACAACCAAGGCCGGGTTCCCGGACGCACGCGGAGGTCTGGGACACGAAAGAGAAGGGCTCGGACGTGAGCCTCGCGTCGATGCTTCTCTTTGATGCCCACCGGAGCGACTTTGAGGCCGCGGTGGTGGTTTCCAACGATTCTGATCTACTCCTGCCCGTGCAACTCGTGGTTCAAGAGTTCGGCAAGCCCGTTGGAATCCTGGACCCGAGCGACAGGCGAAGCAAGTCTCTCGCCCGCGTAACGAGCTTCTACCGCGTAATCCATCGATCCGATCTCGCGGCCAGCCAGTTCCCTGCGACAATGCACGACGGGCGCGGGCCGTTCAGCAAGCCAGCCGCCTGGTAGCCCTCAGGCGCTGAAGATCGCGTCCATGCCGGCGGCCACCTGCTGCTGGCGCTGCTCCAGGACGTGCCCGTAGGTGTTCGAGGTCAGGGTGATGGAGCTGTGGCCGAGCAGGTTCTTGACGTCCTCGAGCGTGAAGCCCTGCGCGAGCAGGAAGGTCGCGGCGGTGTGGCGCAGGTCGTGGAACCGGCTGTGCGAGAGTCCGGCTCGCGCCAGGGCGCGCCCGAAGGCGCGGGTCACGGTGGCCGCATCGAGCGCTGATCCGAGGCTCGTGGTGAAGACGTAGCCCGTCTCCTGCCGGTGGGACCCGGCTACCAGCCGTTCCATGCGCTGGCGGGTCCGATGGGCACGCAGGGCCGTGAGGGCAATCTCGGGCAGGACGAGCGTCCGGCGGCTGCGCTCGGTCTTGGGCTCCAGCAACACCAGCTTGCCCTGCACCCGCGCGAGGGCGTGCCGCACGTGCAGTCGGCGGGTCTCCAGATCGAGGTCCTCCCACCGCAGCCCGAGCAGCTCCCCCTGACGCATCCCGGTGGCGAGGGCGCTGACGTACAGCGCCTCGAGGCTCGTGCAGACCAACAAGATCGATCACTTCCCGGTGGTGCTGATTGGCACGGCGTACTGGGCCGGGCTGCTGCGCTGGCTGCGGGCGCGGGTGGCGGCCGAGGGCAAGATCGACCCGTCCGACGTCGACCTGCTGACCGTTACCGACAATGTGGACGAGGCGGTCGCCTTGATGGTGGCATCGCGCGCGCGCCTCGGGGCCGCGCGGACCGGGAACGGCTAGGACAGCATCCGGTTCCGTCAGGCAAAGAGGACCGCTCGCTCGGCCCCTACCACAGGTCCCGTCTTCGGCCGACTTTGAATGCGCGACCCCGCCACTGCCACCTCGATGCCGGCCGACAGGGCGGAGGTCACATGCATGGGGCTGACTGCCCGCCGCCCCTCGGACAGGTTCGTCCGGCACTGGCGACCGCCTCGATGCCGCCGCAGCATGAGTCACAGGGTCCGTGTCCGGCGAAACCGCGCGGCAAGGCAGGAGCGTCGAAGCAATGACCGATCTCGAGGACCGGCTGGCGGAGCTGGAGCAGCGGCTGGCGGCGGTGGAGGCACGGAGCGCGCGAGCGCCCAGGGGGCTCATCGGACTCTGGCGTGACGTGGTGCCCTCAGAGGTGCGCACGCACCTGCGTGCCGCGCGCAAGGAGCGGCTGCTCGCGGCCCGGGCCCTCCTGGACCATCGGATCGAGCATCTCGAGAAGGAGCCCGACGCGCTGCCTCGTCAGGAGAGCATCTCCCTCGACTAGGCTCAGGGGACCGGCCGGCGCCCGAGCTCCCGTGCTGCGCGTATAGTGCAGGCACTGCCGCCGTTCGCGGCGATGCTCCGCGTGGTCGCTCCCCCTTCTCGAACAGACCGTGCGTCTGCCGTCCGGTTCGGGAAGTGAGATACAGGGGTCCGGCATGACCCGCGGCACTGTCAAGAAGCTCATCGCCGATCGCGGCTTCGGGTTCATCACCGGCGACGACGGGAAGGACTACTTCTTCCATCGCAGCGGCGTGGAGCCCACCCTCGACTTCGACCGCCTCGCGGGCGGCGAGCGCGTCGCCTTCGAGATCGAGGCCAGCCCCAGGGGTCCGCGCGCCGTCCAGGTGCGCGCGGCCTAGCCAGCGGAGTCATGTGGGAGTAACGGTCGAGCGCCGCTCGTGCGCCCGACCGTCACTCACTGCTTGGAGCGTGCTCTGGACGCACCAACTGGTGGTTTCGAGTGGAAGCTGAGATGATCAACCTGCCAGCCGTCGCACTCACCGTGCTCGGGGTGCTCATCGTCGTCCTCGGCTTGTTCGTGGCCGGGAACATCCTGATCGTGATTGTCGGGCTCGTGGCGCTCTTCGGGGCCGGCCTGCTTGAGGTGCTGACCAAGCGACGCACCTGAGGCGCGATGTCACCGTGGTGCCAGAGCCGTGGAGCGTCTGGTGACCTGCTCGCCCAAGGTGCGGCGCCACTCCGTGATGTCCGTCCCCGCGAGATCTCCACCGGCAGGCAGCAAGATGGCCCCTGGTGGTTCGTCCAGAGGCCATCGGGGCTCGTTGCGCCGAGCGGGCTACTTGCCCTTCTTGCCTGCCTTCTTGTCCGGCTTCGCCTTCTTGTCCCTGGCCACCGCGGTCTCCTTCGAGCAGGTTGACGGTGCACAGGCTAGAGCATCCGTGGCACCCTCGACGTGGCCAGCTCCCGTTGACCGTGCAACCCACAGGGCCGCCGAACCATTGGCCTTCAGAAGCGCAGGTCGTCATGAGGGGCTACACCGACCTGCCTTGTAGCTCTGACGCCTCGCGCGACAATAGGGCGGTGAAGGCGCGGCTCGTCGCATTCGGGAAGCTGCAGCTCGAGGGCGAGCGATACGAGCGTGACGTGATGATCGAGGGCGGCCGCATCCGCCGCCGCGGGAAAGGCCCCTCGAAGGCCCGGCGGGGCGAGTTCGGACACACGCCGCTCACGAGCGCCGAGAAGATCCCTTGGGGTGGCCGGCGGCTCATCGTCGGCACCGGCGCCGATGGCGCGCTCCCCATCGCGTCAGACGTCTATGAGGAGGCGGAACGGCGCGGCGTCCGCGTCGAGGCGGTGCCGACCCGGGAGGCCTGCCGCCTGCTCGCGGATCTCGACCCGAAGGACGTCTACGCCATCCTCCACGTCACCTGCTAGAGCAGAGCCCAGCGGCTGAGCGCATGCGCTTCGCCGCCGGGGCGCTCGATCTCGGGCTCAGGATCCGCGGGGACGGCCGCTTGGATGCCGCCATCTACGCCGGCGTCGGCTCGCTTGGCGCGGCCGTCCCGGAAGCGCCTCGTCGGCCCCCGGGGCGTCGGCGGCGCCCTCGGTGGCGAGCGCCTCGGCCAACCACCCATGGCCCTCCCCACTCCCCCCCCCCACTCCCTGCCTCGGCCATCTCGGCGCTGGCCGCGCCCAGCGCCTCGGAGGCCGCGTATTCGTCGCGGCCCTCACCCACCTCGCCAAGCCCGAGAGCCGCGAGCTCGCCGGCCACGTGCTCCGCTCCGGAGGCCACGACGACGTCCGCGCTGGCCTGCTGCAGCGCATCCACGGACAGCCGGCGCAGCTGGTGGCTGGTGCGCCCGAGAAACGCCGCGAGCGTCGGCTGCCCCACCCCGTGGAGCAGCTCTGCCACGACCTGCACCTGGCCGGCGATGCCCGCCAGCTCCATGCCGCGCTGGAACTCATCGGTGCCGAGCGCCGCGGCCAGCGCGCCTCCAGCGGCGACCTCTTCGGCCAGCGAGAGGGTCGCCTCGCCCTCGGCGGCGTCGCGCATCCCTCGCTGAGCGGCCGCGTCGCCGAGGGCCGCCAGGGTGGTGGCGTCGGCCGCCTCGTCTTCGCTGCGGGTCACCTCGGCGGCGCCCACGACCGCCTCGCCAAGGCTGGCCGCGGCCCCGCCCTCGGCGGCGGCCAGCTCCTCCGCGCGAACAGTTGGTCTGGTATCCGCCGCGTCCTTCCCCTTGGCCTTCCGGGCAGGCATCTCATCCTCCAGGTGTCGCGGGCATCGGACGCTGGATGGGACCGCGCGTCGACGACGGCCGCGCCCATCCTAGCTAGCCCTGCCTATCTATATCGCCCGTCCCGTAGCGATGGCGTCAGCCACGGCACCATGATCGGGGTAGTGACGGGAGAAGCACAGGTCGCTCAGGCGACCGGTCGCGGTGCGGACGGGATGCGCAGCTCCGGGCCGCCGTTCGACCCTGGACCGACCGAAGACGAGCGGGCGCGACCTGGTGGCGGCGCTCGAGGCGGTGGACCGCGGCGAGTCGCTGCTTGACCCGGCCGTCACCGAGCAGGTGCTCGACCGCGTCCGGTGCACCGCAAGCGGGACCTCCGCCGAGAAGCTCGCCGGGGGTCAAACGGAGCAGTTCCTGGCGACTGGGATTCCGCTCCGGGCGGCCATCCCCCGAAGGAGCCAATCGGCTTGCAGTTCCCCGAGAGGGAGCTTTAGGTCCGCAGTCAGATCAGGATCGATGCCGTAAGGCCGGCCGCCAGCAGGCCGTTCGTAGCGAGGATCCACACCACGTTGGCACCCAGTGCCGGAATGGGCACCGGCGAGTTGGCATCTCCCGCGACCCAGCGCAGCGGTCCGAGGAGGAAGACGCACGGCAAGAGGGCGACCAGCGTTGGAGCCGGGAGGGCCGAGGTCAGGACGCCCGCCAGGATGGCGGCGGGCACGCACAGGGCCACCACCCCGTAGACCTGTGCGGCGCGTCGTCGGCCCAGCAGAAGGACCAGGTTCTTGCGTCCTCCTTCCCGGTCGGCCACCTCGTCGGGGAACTCGTTGAGAAGGAGCAGGTTGAAGGTCAGACAGAATGCCGGGACCGCGGCGGCCCAGGCGGTCGGGCCCGCTGATCCGCCCTGCACGAGCGCCGTGCCGGCCACCGCCAGCCCGCCCAGCCCCAGACCGGCGGCGACCTCACCCAGCCCCAGGCGGGAGAGGACATCGGAGTAGGCGACGACGAAGAAGGCGCCGAGCGCCATCCAGGGGACGAGCACCGGTCCAACTTCGCTCAGGAGCCAGAGTCCGCAGGCGAGGCCGCCGGTCGCCCCACCGAGGCCGACCAGCACCGCCATGCGCATCCCGAGGGTTCCCGACGGCAGGGTGCCGCTTCCGCCGGAGAACGGCGTGCGCTGGGTGGCCAGATCGATCCCTCGCCGCATGTCGCGCTCACCTCGTTGAAGGTGTTCACGGCCAGGTGAAGCGCCACGAGGCCGACCAGCGCCACGAGCGTGCGAGCCGGGCTGAACGTGCCCTCCCGGGCGCCCACAGCGGCCCCAAGGGCGACGAGGGTGACCGACAGGAGGAGGAACGGCGCCCGGGTCACTCCCAGGAACGGCTTCAGGTCAAGCATCGGTCAGGGCACCTCCGCGAGGACACTACTGCGGTGGGCACCGCAGCCGACAACGAACGGCGCAACGGCGGGCGCCCAGCCAGTCTCACACGTGAGAAATGGAGCCGACACTCGCGGCCCGGTGTCCACGGCAGCGCCTCCTTGACGCGCAGCTAGCAGCACGCGCTCGGCGTGCCCGGCGTAGTGCCGCTCGCCCTGAACGGCCGGAGCGTCGGTCACGCCGCAGGCTGGCCCCCCGCCCACGGCGCTCACCGGCACCATCGCATGACCGTGTCGGTTCAGCAACGGGAGGACCTCGTGTCGCGCGTCCTAATGGGCTTGTCGCTCCAGCCTGTAGGCCTGCGGCTCGCGGGCGACCGACGTAAACATCGGGCCATGGAGATTTGCGACACTAGCTCCTATGGCCGGACGGGTCCCCGCTCGCTCGGTCCTCCGTCGCCTTGTCGCCGCCGATTGCGCTCACCCAGGGGCCGACAAGCGCGTCTCGCGCCGGAGCATCGAGCACGTCGGACAGTACCAGGCCGGCAAGCGCATCAAGGACTGCAGGGAACGCCTCTCGGCGCGTCTGCGCCCAGTCGCGGACACGTCCCGACGTCTCGCCGTGAGGGCCCAATGGAGCGGCTGCGGCCGGCGTGGCATCGAGCCAGTGAAGCGCCTCCTCCTGGGCAAGCCTGGCGGCGCGCCGGCGTCCACTTGACACCGCTGCCTCCTGCGCCTCGTGATGCGCCCGATCAAGCTCCTCCTTGGGGATCTCCTTCCAGAAGCTGGTCAACCTGTGAGCCTCGACAGTGGTGATCCTCGGAAGGCGCTCGAGCAGGGCCGACACCGCTTGGGAGTTGGGTCCGAACGCCTTCTGCGCCGCGGCCGGCGGCTTCATCGCTGGCGCTCCGAGGTCGCCCAGGCGGTCCCGGGCGGCGACAGGGCGCGCTACCCCGCCAACCATGGCGTTTGGCCGTGCTACACTTCCTCGAAGACGGTTCGGCCGCACCAGATCATCAGGCACTCGAGGCGTCCTTTCACGGGCGAGGACTGCGTGCACGCCGAAGCTACTCCCGCGCGTCCTAATGGGCTTCTGGCTTCGGCCTGCGCTCCTGCGGCTGGCGGGCGAGCCAGGCGACCATCAAGACCATTCAGATTCGTGACATTGGCTCGTGCGCGCGTCAGACCGCGTGAGCCGGTGGGGCATGCAGAGGCAGGGCACCCGATGACCCCGCGTGTCGCACCCGCGCGCCCCGGGAAGATGCCACCACGTTTCCTCGGCGCCCCTAGCGCCGAGCCGGCAGCCGCACACGGTACAGACCATCACCTGGCCGTCAGCGGTGCGGACCGCCACCGCGTGCGGGCCTCCCCAGCGCCTCGGCGTCTCGGGTGATCGCGATCGCTCCGTGCCCGTCGGGTCTTGGCCTCTACGCCTTCGGCGGGGCCGCTGGCACGCTCTTGACCGGCGGCGGGGCCGCCGGCTTCGCCTTCTTCGGTTTCTTCGCCTTCTTGGGGTTCGTGTCGCCCATGGTCGCCCTTCCTTTGAGGGTCGCTCACCCTGCCGAGCGATTCTAGGCCAGTCGGGTCAGTCGGACCACCGCCCCGACCCCCGGACGCGACCGGGCCATGGTGCCGGGGCCGTGCGGGGCAGCGAACAGACGATCCACCGCGAGAACTGGTTCCTGTGAGGAGCAAACGGGGCTACACTGTCTGGCGTCGTGGACACCAACCGTCTCGTCAGCAGCCTCCTCCTTACCTGAGGCGAGCCCCGTCAGGGTGCTCGCCGACGACCTCCTGCGTGAGCGCAGGAGGTTTTCGTTTTCCCGGCAAACCCGCAGCCATGGCAGACCAAGAGAAGGACCGAAGCGATGCCTCCAGCAGCAGCCCACCCGAAGAAGATGCCGGTCGAGAAGTACGTGCCCTTCCGCCCCTTGCCGCTGCGCCTGCCCGACCGCGAATGGCCCAACCGCCAGATCGAGCATGCCCCGCGCTGGTGCTCCGTGGATCTGCGCGACGGCAACCAGGCTCTCATCGACCCCATGGACCCGGCCCGCAAGCTGCGCCTGTTCCGGGCCCTCGTGGAGATGGGCTTCCACGAGATCGAGGTCGGCTTCCCGTCCGCCTCCCAACCCGACTATGACTTCATCCGCCAGCTGATCGAGCAGGACCTCGTGCCCGACGACGTCACGATTCAGGTCCTGACGCAGTGCCGTCGCGAGCTGATCGAGCGCACCTACGCGTGCCTGCGGGGCGCCAGGCGGGCCATCGTCCACTTCTACAACTCGACGTCGATCCTGCAGCGGCGCGTCGTCTTCCGGCTGGACCAGGCGGGCGTCACGCAGATCGCCGTCGACGCCGCGCGCCTCTGCCGCGACCTTGAGTGCAGCGTCCCGGGGACGGAGATCCGTTACGAGTACTCGCCCGAAAGCTTCACCGGCACCGAGCTCGACTACGCGCGCGACATCTGTGCCGCGGTCATGGACGTCATCGAGCCCACGCCCGAGCGCCAGATCATCCTGAACCTGCCGGCCACGGTGGAGATGTACACGCCCAACCTCTACGGCGACGCCATCGAATGGTTCCACCGCAACGTGCCGGACCGCGAGCGGGTGGTCCTCTCGTTGCACCCGCACAACGACCGGGGCACGGCTGTGGCGGCCGCCGAGTTCGGCCTGATGGCCGGGGCGGACCGCATCGAGGGCACGCTCTTTGGCAACGGCGAGCGGACCGGCAACGTGGATCTCGTCAACCTGGCCATGAACCTCTTCAGCCAGGGCGTCGATCCAGGGCTCGATATCTCCGACATCGACGCGCTGCGCCGCGTGGCCGAGCAGTGCAACCGCCTGCCCGTGGGGCCCCGGCATCCCTACGTCGGCGATCTCGTGTACACGTCGTTCTCGGGGTCGCACCAGGACGCGATCAAGAAGGGCATGGAGGCGCTCCCGCCCGACTACGAGGTCTGGGAGGTGCCCTACCTGCCCATCGATCCCAAGCACGTCGGACGCACCTACGAGGCCGTGATCCGGGTGAACAGCCAGTCGGGCAAGGGCGGCGTGGCCTACATCATGAAGAGCGAGCACGGCCTGGACCTGCCGCGGCGACTCCAGATCGAGTTCAGTCGCTGCATCAAGGCCATCACCGAGGGCAGCGGCACCGAGATCACGGCGCACGAGATGTGGGACGCCTTTGCGGCCGAGTACCTGCCCGCGGAGCCACGCACGCGGCTCTTGGGCTACGAGACCTCGTCGGGCCCGAGTGGGCTCAGGCTGCAGGCTCGGCTGTCGGCCGATGGGGCGGCCAGGACGATCTGCGGCCAGGGCAACGGCCCGATCTCGGCCCTGGTCCACGCCCTTCGTACGGAGCTCTGCCTTGCGCTCGACGTGCTGGACTACGCTGAGCACGCCCTGGGGGGCGGAGAAGAGGCGATAGCGGTAGCCTACGTGGAAGCACGCTCCGGTGCTGCGGTGCGCTGGGGCGTGGGCATGGACCCGAACATCACCACGGCTTCGCTGAAGGCGCTGCTGGGCGCGCTGGATCGCCTCGGCCTACAGGTGGATCCATCAGAAGGGCTCGTCCCCGTCGCTGCGGCAGCGGCCGGCTCCGGGAAGTGAGAAGCGGGCCCGGCTCACTCTGCGCCGCTGCTCTGTGCGCGTTGTGCGGTCATGCCGCTCTCAGGCTTGGGGGGCGCAGTCTCGGTGGCGCGCCTGCTGCCCTGACGGAGGACGCCGACATGCTTACCCGTGCTCCTCCGCGCTCCCCAAGCGCGGCTCCGCCTCCATGAAGGTGAGCAGGACCAGCTCCTCTTGCTCGAGGTGCGAGGACAACAGGGCATGGAACTCGTGCAGCTGCGCGCGCACGGCCAGCACCATCCGGTGGTCAGTCCCTTCGAGCAGGCGCAGCCAATCTGCCTCAAAGCCTTCGACGCTGCGGCGGAGCTGCTCGTGCTGGATGCGCAGGCAGCGGGTCGGCGACGCCGTTCCGGCCAAGCGCTCGATCTCGGGGTAGCAGAACCCCTCCTCCCAGGCCAGATGGGGGAGCAGTGTCTTCTCCAACTCGTCGATCAGCTTGCGCAGGACGCCCGCGAGCTCGACCGTGGGCAGTGTCCCGACCAGGCCGGCGGTAGCCTCGAGGCGCGCCATGAGCGGTTCGAGGACACGGTGCTCGCGACAGACGATGCGGCGTTCTTCCGCCGCCGCCGTGCGATCAGCGGTGGGCATCGCTCCTGCTCCTCAGGGACGCCACGAACCTTTGGCGTCCCCGTGCTGCGCCGCTCCCAACGCGACCGCGAGGGCCGTCGGTCACGCCGCAAGCGGCCGATCCGGGTCATTCCGGTTGCCGGCCTGGGCCGGCCACGTCGGGACTAAAACCACCCCACCTTCCGGGGCGTCAGCCTAAGCCCGCAACGGCCAGCGGGTTCAACCGATCGACGCGCACCATCCGGTCGGAGGCTTGCTCATGGGTCGTTGACGGCCCCGGCCGAGCCACACGTCGGGCAGCGCGGGTCCCGGTGCAGGCGCAGGATGTCGAACGACACGTCGAGGGCATCGTAGACGAGGAGCCGCCCGATGAGCGGCTCCCCGATGCCAAGGAGGAGCTTCAGGGCCTCTGCCGCCTGGAGCACGCCCATGACGCCTGGCACCACGCCGAGGAGCCCCGCGACGGGTGCCAGCTCAGGCGGTGGCGCGGTCGGATACAGGCAGCGATAGCAGGGACCCAGCGGTGGCCAGCAGACCGTGAGCTGGCCCTCGAAACGCAGGATGCTCGCGTGGACGAGGGGGATGCCGGCCCCGACGGCGGCCGCGTTGAGCGCGTACCGGCTGGCCAGGTTATCGGTGCAGTCGAGGACCACGTCATAGCCCGCCACGAGTCCTGCCGCGCTCGCCTCAGTGAGCCGCTCGGAATGCTCGACGACCTGCACGTCGGGCGTCAGGGCATGGATCGCCGAGGCGGCCGAGGCCGTCTTGCGCTCTCCTACTCGATCGGTGGTGTGGAGGATCTGGCGTTGCAGGTTGCTGAGCTCGACGCGGTCATGATCCACGAGGCCCAGGGTGCCCACGCCGGCCGCCGCGAGGTAGAGCGCGGCCGGTGACCCGAGGCCGCCCACGCCGATGAGCAGCACGCGCGACGTGAGCAGTCGGGCCTGGCCATCGGGCCCGACTTCGGGCAGCTGGAGGTGGCGACGGTACCGCTCTGTCTGATCCGGCCTCAACACGAACAGCTACTCCGTAGGCGCGACTCGTCCGATGTGACGGCAGCCAATTGTCGATGGTAGGCGAGACGAGTGGAGGACGCGGCGGGCACCTAGCCCCAGGCACGATGCGAGGATGGTGCCGATCTCCTCCTCATCCGGGAAGGTACAGCTCCGGGCGATCGACAGTTTCGTTGGCATCGGTCAGGGATGACTGCAATCGCTGTTCCGACCTGACGGGCGGCCACGGGCACCGGGTGCATCTCGACAGGCGGCGTGCCGGAGCGTCCGCCGTTCGACGCGGCGGCCCGGGGGCCAGCACCAGCGTCGCGGACGTTAGCTGGAGTGATCGTCGATCCCTGATCGGTCGCCGCTCGCGGATCGTTCGACGGAAACGGCGGCATTCTCGGGGACCGCATCCCCTGCGCCAACGGCCAAATCGGAAGCTCCGGGGACAGCGGGGGCGTGCCAGCCGGACACGTCGTAGACGGCCGTCGCCTCTTCCACCCCCAGCATGCCCGCGGCCGACTCGATGGGTGCCTGGCGGCGCCACAGGGCCTCGATGGCCGCGTCGTCGCCGACGTCGTGGCCGGCCTCCTCCGATAGCAGCCAGCGCACCTCCAGCAGATCGCAATAGGCCTGGATCGAGTTGGCCGCCGGGAAGTCCAGCGTGGCCAGCCGTGCGAGCGTCGGCCGGACGATGTCCGCCAGCCAGCGTTGCACGGCCCGTTCCTCTGGGATAGCCCGGTTCTCCTGGCGCTCGAGCGAGCCACGGTAGGCGTGCAGGTCGTTGAGCAGGATAGTCGCCTGCCCCTCGCCGACGTCCAGTCCGGACAGGCGGCGTAGCTCGGTGGCATGAAAGCGCCGACCCGCGACGGCGACGCGGAGGCGCAGCTGACCAGCCCCGGCCCCGACGGCGCCGTCCGTCACCGCGCCCATCCGCTCGGCCCCCGATCCGTCTTTGGCCGGGGCGAAGGAGAGCTCGTCAACCGCGAACCCGAGCTCGTTGAGCCGCCGGACACGCGCCTCGACGCGATACTGGTCAGCCGGCCCGATCGTCTCCTCGCGGTGGAGTTCCTCCCAGAGGACCCCGTAGCGTTGGGCCACCCGCTCCGCTGCCTCGAAATCCTCCTCGATCAGGTCGCTCGGTCGCCCGATCTGCGCGCCGATGTCAGCCAGGTCGCCTGCCACGTTCTCGACCAGGATTTCCAGGTCGAAGGCGCGCTGGCCGTCGCTGAGCGATGCGTGAATCTCGCTCGTCTCCGCATCGACCAGGAACGCTTGGAGCGTCTGGCCGTCGCGGCGGAACAGGGTGTTCGCCAGCGAGCAGTCACCCCAGAACACGCCATTCCGATGCAGGTCCACGATGAGCCAAGCCATCGCATCGAGGAGCCGATCGCGAGGCTTGCGGGCGCGCGGCGGCAGACGCTCGAACAGGCGGCGGAACTGGAACGAGCCTGTCAGGTAGTCGGTGACCAGGATCGCCGGCGCATCCTCGCCGCGCTCGACGAGCCCCAAGGCGCGCACGGCCGGGAACTCGCGCCGCTCCAGCTCACGCAGGATCTCGTATTCGCCGCGCGCAACGCCGACTGGCATCTCCTTCAGCGCGTACAGAGTTCCATCGATCTGGATGAACCGCACCACGTGCCGGCTGGCGCCGACCGGCAGCTCCCGGAACGCGATGCTCTCCCCGGGCCACGCGGCGAGCGGCTGCACCCATGGGAGCGACAGCATGGATGTCGATGCGCCACGCAGGCGCATGGTGAGGGGGGACATCGGGCCGAGTCTACCCGGCCGGAAAGGGGGCGGCGAGCGGTCGCTCCCACTGGCTCCCCGACCGCTGCGCAAATCCTGCAGCCGAAGGCTGTGCTTCGGCAGCTCCTCAGGCCTATTACCGGGCCTGCCCCGGCCCCGCGGCCTCAGCCGGCGCGACGATTGCCAGGGACCTGGGCAATCGGCGGCAAATCGAAGACACGCAGGCCGGGGTTCGCGAGTGCCTGCTCGTGCTTGGGGCATAGCCGCAGGACTCCTGCTAGCGCGCCTTCGACGTGTCCGCGTCGCCGGGGAGGCATGGGCAACACTCCGCGAGCTTCTAGCGCGCAGCACGCTGAACGGGCATCATCCGCGCCATGGATACCTGGCAGGCGATCGACACCCTCCGCGTCGTCCGGAACTTCGCCACTCGGCCGCTCGCCGCGGACCACCTCAACCGAATCCTCCAGGCGGGGCGAAGAGCCGGGAGCTCGAAGAACATGCAGCGACGAGACTTCGTCGTGTGCGGCGACCACGAGCACCTCGCGGCCCTGTCGCGCGTCGGCGACTACGCGGGACACCTCGCCGGAGCCGCGGTCGGGATCGCCATCGTGACACCGGAGCCCGAGTCTCCGGGTCAGGCCGCCGGGATCTTCTACGACGTCGGGCTCGCCGCGCAGAACATGAGCCTTGCCGCGTGGGATCTAGGGATCGGGAGCGCCCCGGCGACCGTCTTCTACCAGGACCTCGCCCGCGAGCTCCTGGGCTACCCCGAGGGGCAGCGCTGCGATTGCGTCCTCTCGTTTGGCTATCCGGCCGACTCGTCCGTCCTGACCGCCCCGAAGCGCCCCGGAGGCCGCAGGCCGCTCGACGAGCTCGTGCACGAAGAACGCTGGTAAGCAACCGAGAGGGCGGCGTTGCCAGGCCGCTGGAGCTCGGCACAGTTCAAGTCAAAGACAGGCACCATCTGCTCATCGTGTGGCGGCAAGTCGTTCAGGGTCAAGGACGCACGCCATCCCGGCTGCAAGGTTGGGGATCGTCGTGACCGCGCGTCCCCCAACCCGCCGCAGCGCGCCGTGCAACCGTAATCCACCCGCAAGGGTGGACCGCCGACACTCGCGTCGTGGATAACCAGGCGTGTCTCCACGCCAGCGGGTCGCGGGGACGCGAGACGAGCTCACGAGGCAAGACGATGGCGATTCATCCTTTGCAGGACGGGCCGGCGCCGGACATCGCCCGGCTGATCCAGGCCGCCGGGCTCGTGCTCGTCGTTACCGAGGACAGCCGCGACGAGCGCCACGCGGCCGTCCGGGCCGCGGCGACGCAGCTGGCCCACGCCGCCGGGGCGAACGTTCTCCTGTTCTATGCTCGGCCAGACGACGCAGGGCGGAGTGCGAGCCAGCCACGGCCGTTCGATCCGCTGGCTGGCGCCGGTGTCGGTGCCAACGCCGACGTAGGAGCTGCCCGTCCCCACACGGGCACCTGCCGGCGCAACCTTCTGCGCGACCAGGCTGCGGAGATACGTTCGGAGGGGCCGCACGTGCAGGTGTGGCTCTCCCGGCTCGTGGGCCCTGCGGGGATCACGAAGGCCGTCGTGACCACCGGCGCAACGGTCGTGTTCGTCCCGGCGGACCCCGAGCGCACGGGTGTCGGCGGTCGGGCGATCCGCCTGACTCTCGCGTACTATGCGGCGCGCATCCCTGTTCCCTTGGTGACCGTCGATACCGAGGGTCGGATTGCGATCGCCGCCCCGCTCGGGTCCACGCCCCCCGTTGCTGGGTCACGGGCGGCCGTGGCCCGCCGCAGCGTTGCCTGTTCGCCTCGTGCGACGACAGCGGTGTGGTCGCGCCAATGACCGTGACACCGGGCTTGCCCACAACCGGGTCAGTCGAACGACCGGCGCAGTACGGGGAGGCAGACGTCGCCTCGTGCCACGGAGAGCGAGGTCGACGGCCCATCGGGTGCGCTCACCCACTGCACGTGCCACGCCGCCCGCCTCTGCGGCCAGTGGCGCCGAACATGCCAGCCTCACGCTGGAGGTTCAGGGTTCGCGACCCGTTGGGTCCGCCACGCCCGGTCTCCCGGAGCGCGGCGCCACTGCCCGCCGACCGGCGTGGCCTGCAGCACGATCACGAGCCATGCAACGAGCAATGCGGCAAACGCGAGCGTCTGGCCCAATGCGACCGCGATCACGACCGGCTCGCTTCGGGCTAGGTCGGCGAGCGGCAGGTGGATAGAGCTGGCGTCCCCCATCAGGCCGGGGCCTCGTGCACCGAACCCGCCGTTCGGGCCCTGGGCGATGCCGAGGCCGTTCCCAGCTCCGCTGGGGCCAGGCCCGCCGCCTGCCACGCCGGGGCCTGCACCTGGCGTTCCCGCTCCGACGCCCTGCCTCCCCGAGAACCCGGGAGAAAGGGGCGAGGCGAGCACGGCGTGGATGTTGATCGCATTCGCCACGCCCACCGCCACGTACCCTACCGCTCGCGCGGCGGCATCCGCGACCAGCAGGGCGCCGGCGGCGAAGAACGGGAACAGGTATCGCTCGTGGACGCGCGTGGGTAGTGCGTAGAAGGCGAACGCCGCGACGGCGAACCCGAGCAGGATCGCGAGCCGATCGTCTCGCCCCAGCAGACCACCGGCGACGAGCAGTCCGGCCAGGCACAGCAGGCCGGTACCCACTTCGGCGGCCGTCAGCCCACCCAGCATCGCGAGAGAGTCGGCCGTCCAAGTCCCACCCTGCGCACCGATCGAACGGGTGAGCGGGCTAGAACCGACCAGTGCCCACAGGTTGTATGCGTTGGCCGTCAGCACGCTGAACTCGCTACCGACCGACACGAGCAGGCCGGCCAGGCCGGCGACCTGGCCGATCACCGGCACACCTGACAACGCCGCCGGAGCGAACGTCGTGATGTCAAACGGGACGATCGGGATGAGGATGGCCGCGGCCGCGCACAGGGCGGAGGTCCCGAGGCGCACCGGCCCCGGGTCGGTGAGGAGGCCGCCCAGTCGCCGGTCGAGGGCAGTGAGCCGGGAACCCAGCGACGGCGCCGGCCCTGATCCCGCATGGAGGAGATGGCGCCGCACGAGCACGGGCACCACGACGACCAGGGCGATCGCGTCCTGTGGCTTGACGAGCACAGCAAAGGCCGCCAGGGCCGCTGCGGGTTCGCTCCAGCCTTCAACCAGCAGCAGCACGGCTGCGAGCATCACCAACGTGCCCACGGCGTCGATCTGGCCCCACAGCGCGGAGTCATACCAGGTCACCGGGATGAACAGGTAGAGCGCCGCTGCCACCAGCCCTGCACGCCCGCCGTACCAGCGACGAGCGGCCCGATGCAGCAGGATGGCGATCCCGAGGTCAGCCGCGATCGGCGGCAGCTTGAGCAGGAGCAGGACGGCATGGCTCGACGAGACGCCGAGCAGTGTTCCCACCGGGCCACCCAGGGCCCCCAGCAACCACAAGACGTACATGTACCCGGGCGGGTAGTTCGCGCTGCCTGCGGTCGCGTAGAAGGAGCCGGGGCCCACGCGGGCCAGAGTGATCGCCCAGTCCTGGAACAGGCCGAGGTCGCTCGACAGTCCTTGCCCGGGGAACGCCGCGTAGGCCAGAATCAGCCGCAGGCCCAGGCCTGCCGCCAGCACGGCGAGGATGGGCAGATGGCGGCGCGCGGCCGCAAGGGGCGGCACCTGCCGGTGCGCGGGAGCTGGCGTCTGCCGGCGCACGCGATTGGTCAAGGAATGCCGGGGCCGGTGCCCATCGGGGCCGGCGGATCCGTTGGCGCCCGCAGAGGGGCGCGGGTGCGCCTCCGGAGGAGCCGCCACACGCCGCGTAGGTCGGCCACCGCAGTCGACCCGATGTCGACCCGCGAATTGGGGTCATCCACCCAGTCGACCGGCACTTCGTGCACCCGGAGCCTGGCGCGCTCCGCGAGCACGAGTACCTTGGCGTCAAAGAGCCGCCCCGTGTCCCGGACGGCCGGGAGCAGTTGGTGGGCCACATCAGCGGAGGGGAGCCGCTTGTCGAGGCACGCCCGGAGCCGACGGACGTTGGGCTCGAGGTCGGCCTCCTCGTTGTAGACAGGGACCACCAGGTCCAGCGGTGGCGCGGTCGGTGATGGGCAGATCGGGCGCACCTGGTACCTCGGGTCACTCATCACGCCGCGCCCGCGCAGTCGTACAGGGAGCTCGATCCCGACCCGCTGTAGTCGACCGCCTTGCACGTGCTGGTCACCCAGCTGCTGACGGACGAGGCCGTGCTGTCGAACCCGCCGCCCCCTCCTCCCACGAGGACGAAGCGGAGCTTCCCAGAGGCGATGTCCTGCCTTAGCTGCGTCAATGTCGGGGTCGGGTCCGATCCGGTGAACCCGCCCATCGCCATGACCGGCTTGCCGCTGGCAAGTTCGATCGTTGCGGCGTTCTGCGCGGAGCTCACGGCCACGATCCAGGTCGCCCCGGCCTGGTGCGCGACCAAGTAGCTGACAAGAGCCGTGTCCGCGGATCCGGTGCCAGGACCTGCGCCGCCGCCGACACCAGAGGACCCCTGGGTGGGGGCAGCTGGGAGCGCACCGGACGGCGGCGTCTTCCCGCCGGGCGCAGTCGGTCCCTGGCCGGGTCCGCCGCCTGCGGACCCCCTGGCGAAGCCGCCTGGCCCGCCATTCGCGAGCCCGGGGTCGGAGACCGCCGAGGCGGGGCCCGGATGCGGGTCCGAGCCGGTGACCGGTGACTGTACGGTGGCCAGCGAGTACGCTCCCGGCGCCAAGAGTGCGGCTACCAAGCCAAGCGCGGCCGCCGCCGGTGCCGCGCGTCCCAAGGTTGCTCGCATCTGCGGGGTCGACGCGACCAGCAGCACGGCCGACGCCACGGCGGCCAGCGCGACCGCCGCCGGGCCGAGCGCCGGTAGGAAGTCGGGTGTTCGCTCGAGGAGCACCATGCCCCAGAGGGCGGTGCCGATGAAGGCGGCGCCGAGAGCGATCGCGCCCGTCGACGTTCGGGACCGCAGCGTCGACAGGTCGGCCAGGCCGGCCCCCACGAGCACCGCGATGCCCGGCGCCAGGGCGACCACATAGTAGGAGTGGATGACGCCTGACATGAAGCTGAACACGAGCGCCTGGGTCAGCACGGTGCTGCCCCACAGGAGGTAGGCTGCCAGCCCGCGGTCCGTGCGGCGGGCGCGCCTCCGCAGCCAGAGGCCGACGGCCAGGCTCGCGAACGCGAGCGGGATGAGCCACGCGATCTGCCCGAAGAACTGCGCGTTGAACAGCCGGAACAGGCCGACCGCACCGCCGAAGCCACCCCCGCCACCGCCGGGACCGCCGCCCCCAAAGATGCGGCCCAGGCCGTCATAGCCGAAGATCAGATCAAGCGGGGAGCCGCTCGTGCTGCCGCCGATGAAGGGGCGGCTGCTGAGCGGGATCAGCTGGACGATCGCGACCCACCAGCCGCTTGTGACGACCACCGTGGCCGCCGCGACGAGCAAACCGGTGATCCGCCGGCGCAGCCTGGCGTTCGCCGAGACGAGGTAGACGAGGGCGAACCCGGGGAGCACCAAGTACGCCTCCAGATACTTGGTGAGGAACGCGAAGCCGACGAGCGCGGCGGCCAGCGCAGTCCAGCGCAGGCTGCCCCGGTCGAGGGCTCGGAGCAGCGCCCAGGCACCGGCCACGAGCAGCAGAGTGAGGAGCGCATCGGGGTTGTTGAAGCGGAAGATCAGGACCGCCGCGGGGGTGAGCGCCATGACCGCACCGGCGATGACCGCCGCCACCGGGCCGAACGAACGTCGCACGATCATGAAGAGCAGCGCCACGGTCAGCACGCCGGCCAACGCCTGGGGTAACAGGATGCTCCAGGAACTGAGGCCGAACAGCCGGACCGACAGGCCCATCAGCATGGTGGAGAGCGGTGGTTTGTCGACAGTGATGAAGTTGCCGGCGTCGAGGGAACCGAAGAACCACGCCGACCAGCTCTTCGATGCCGCGAGGGCGGCCGCGGCGTAGTATGTGTTGGCGTACCCGTTGGCCGCGAGGTCCCACAGGTACAGGACCGCTGAGAAGGCGGTCACTCCGAGGAACGACGGCAGGACCCAGGCCGGCTCGTCGGCCCGAGAACGGGCGAGTGCGTGCATGCGGACACCGCGTCGGGCCCGCGCGGCCGGGGTTTCTTGGGTGATGGCGGTCATCGGAGTGTCCTTTCGAGCCGCGCGCGTCCGTGCGTGCGTTCGGCGAGGCGCTCGCCAGCGGCATTCCGCGGGCGAGTTGTGTCGATAGCGAGCCGGAGGAGCAGGAAGCGGACGACGGTGGCGAGTGCGTTCGCGGCCAGCAGGACCGCGATCTCGGCTGCGTGGCCCGCTCGGGGTGCGACACGGTCGAGCGCCGCGAGCGAGGCTGAAGTGATGGCCAGCGCCACGCCGAACGCGAGCAGGCCGGCGGCGTGGTAGCGTGCCAGGCCATCGCGCCCCTGGACGTCGAACGTCAGCCGGCGATTGGCGGCCGTGTTGCCCAAAGCGGTGAGGATGAGCGCCAGCGCGTTGGCGACTGCCGCGGGCCAGGTGGCCCGGAGGAACGCGAAGATGACGACATAGGCCAGAGTGCTGGCAAGTCCGACAGTGGCGAAGATGGCGGCCTGGCGGACGGCGCGCCGGTGCCCTGCCGGCACTCGGGCGAGCCGGGGAGGTTCGAGCGGGGGAGCGTCGGTCGTCGCCGGCGAGATGTCTGCGGCCATGGCAGGCAGTCTCGCCCACCGACTCTTGCAATCAGGTTACGGGCCGCCCGAGCTCCGCTCCATGCCCCTGAGCGCTTCTCTAGCGCCGATGCGTGACGCCCAACTCACGCAGCGCGGCTCGAGACCTCGGCATATGCGACGGCTCGGTTGGTCCTGAGTCAGCCGATCTCGCTCGGCTCCCTGCCTGCGGGCGGCCAGGTCGTCACGGTCAACGCCACCGGTC
This sequence comes from uncultured Chloroflexia bacterium, assembly GCA_963835945.1. Classification (GTDB taxonomy): domain Bacteria; phylum Chloroflexota; class Limnocylindria; order Limnocylindrales; family CSP1-4; genus JAJYNJ01. The sequence continues at coordinate 10,529 of CAWIHR010000029.1, read as the reverse complement.
AGCAAACGCTCCACGGCCGGGCGCGGACGGCGCAGATCCCGCTCCAGGCTCAGCTATCTGGGCGGGGTCATCGCGGTGCCCAGCTCGCTGCCCATCACGTTCGCCGACTACGGAATCACGCTACCGACCTCGTTCCTGGCCCTGTCTGTTCAGAACCACGGGACCATGGAGTTGCAGCTCATGTTCACCCGCGCGCGGTCGGGCGCAGCCAGCGGGATCCGCCGCCCCTGATCCCCGGCTAATCGCGCCGTTCGTGCTCAGGAGGCGACCCGGACCCCGCCGAATGCGGCAGAATCGGCGTAGTGGCCTCGCGCATCTGCCAGCATGACCACGAAGGCCTTCACCCGCGTCATCCTCCATCGGGCCGTGGCGGATCACCGCGCTCCCGATCGCCGGCGAACGCCAGCGAGCCTAGCACCCACTCCCTTGCCCTCCATTTGCTGCCTTCGAGGCGTTAGGGCATGGGCACCATGAGCGAGATGGTGGGCAGCCGCCGGCGCCCGCGGCTGCGGCATCGAGATGCAGCCGATAGACCCCGGGGCCGCATTGCAGGGCGGACCGCCGCGTCGTCCTGGACCAGCGTGCTGGGCAGTGTCTCGTGGGTCCGAAGGGCGATTGACCTCCTCACGCTTCGTGCCCGCTGGGTCAGCCCGGGTGGCACAGGGCGGCGGCGCCGAGCGCTCCCGGCCCCAGGTGCGCTCCGATCGTCGCCCCCACCATCCGGATCGCCATGCGCGACCGGTCGAACCCGGTGGCGCGGGCGAGCTCGTCGGCGAAGCGCTCAACGTCGGGCCCCTGCGTGTGGAGCACGGTGAGACGCTCCGCAGGGAGCGCCGCCATCAGCTCGATGACGCGCTGCCGCGCCCTGCCCCGCGTGCGGACCCGCTCAAACTGCTCCAGCTCGCCGTCGACCACGGTGACGATGGGCCGCACCGAGAGCGCCGTGCCGAGCGCGGCCTTCGCCGCGCTGATGCGGCCGCCGCGCCGCAGGTATTCGAACGTGTCCACCGCGACGAAGGCATGCAGGTCGGGGATGCGCCGCTCCAGCTCCGCCGCGATCTGGCTCGCCGCACGGCCCTCGGCGGCCAGCTCGCCGGCAAGTAGCACCAGCATGCCTTCTGGGATCGTGGCCCAGCGCGTGTCCACCACGTGGATCTCCCGGTCGGGCAGGGCCGCGCGAGCGATGCGGGCGCTCTGCACCGTGGACGAGAGGCCACCGCTCAGCATGACGCAGACGACCGCCTCCGCGCCCTCTCTGAACGCGCGCTCGAAGGCGGCCTGCATGAGCCCGCTGCTCGGGGCGGCCGTCTTGGGGAAGGGGGCCCCTGGCGCCGTCAGCCGGACCCAGAACTCCTCGACGCTCAGGTCGACGCCAGGCTGGTAGGTCGCCTCGCCGAACGACACGCTGAGCGGGACCACAGCGATGCGCCCTGCCGCGACCTCCTCGGGCAGCAGGTCGGCAGCCGAGTCAGTCAGGATCGCCACGCGCCCCACGCGTCTATTCTCCGACCTGCAGGCGCAACCGCGCCAGAGCCGGCCCTGCGGCTCATGCCAGGCCCCGGAGAGATCGGGCGACGCTCCTTCCGGCCGGTCGGCTCAAGTCCGAGCGCCGCGGGAGCGCTGCGGTGCCGCCACCAGATCGTTGCCCCCGAAGGGCGCGAGACGGTCACGCACGCCGGGACGGACACAGGAACCGGACACCGTGCGTCCAGGGTGGCCGTTCATCCACGCGCTGACGCCGATCTCGTGCGCGGGGCGGCTCGCGCGAGCCGGTGGGGGCATGGTGGGGCTGAGCTCGTTCGCCCGGCTCGACCAGGCGGATACCCGGATCAGCGACAGCGGCCTGGACCCGGCGACGCGCGAGACGCTGGCCTCCCACGTCCGGCAGCTGATCGTCGCCAGCCCCAAACTCTGGCCTCGGGGTGCCCTGAGGGCTGCCCTCCGAACTGCCCCCCGACCCATCTGACGATCGGCGCGACCCACGCGGCCTGACGGGTGACTGGGCGCCGACGTGCCCACGCGGCGATGCTCAGCGCGACGGCGGGCGTCGGACGCTGCGGGTACAAGCTCTGAGCCGGCTGCACGAGCATGGCCTCGGTGGTGGGAGCGCACCCTAGGCTCCCGCGCCCCTTATGGGGCCGGCTCAGCGGAGCACGTTTCTCGCGTCCAGCCGGGTCAGGCCCAGCCGTCGCGCCAGCCCGAGGGCCTGGCGATACTCGTCGGCGCGGAGCGGTCGATCGAGCGGCGGCTCCTCGTCAGCGCGGTAGCTGGGGCGGTACTGGTCCATCAGGTTGAGGTAGGTCTGCGGCGAGATCTCTCGCGCCAGGAACGTCAGGACCTGCTCGGTGCCGGCGAGGTCGCCGGGCAGCACGAGGTGGCGCACGAGGAGGCCGCGCTGCGCCACACCGCGCTCGTCCAACACGAGGTCCTCGACCTGGCGGTGCATCTCGCGGACGGCGGCCCGGTTCACCCTCACGTAGTCGCGCACGTGCGAGTAGCGCCGGGCCACGGCTGAGTCGCCGTACTTCATGTCGGGCAGGTAGATGTCGACGATGCCATCGAGCAGGGCCAGCGCCTCGGGGCTGTCGTAGCCGCCGGTGTTGTAGACGAGCGGGAGGCGCAAGCCCGCGGCCGCGGCGATCACGAGGGCTGCCAGTATCTGCGCGACGACGTGGCTGGGGGTGACGAGGTTGACGTTGTGACAGCCCCGCTCCTGCAGCCAGAGCATCATCGCGGCAAGCTCGTCGGGACCTGCCGGGCTGCCAGTACCCCGTTGGCTGATCTCCCAGTTCTGGCAGAAGATGCAGCGCAGGCTGCACCAGCTGAAGAAGATGGTCCCCGATCCGCGTGAGCCGCTCAGCGGGCGCTCTTCTCCATGATGAGTCCCGAAGCTGTGCACGAGCGCCCGCTGGCCGGTCCGACAGACGGCGCCCTTCGCCGAGGCATGGCGGTCAACGCGGCAGTAGCGGGCGCAGAGATCGCACGCTGCGAGATGAGCATCCGCCATGCGGGCGCGCTCGGCGAGCTCCCCGGAACGATGCAGCCGCAGATAGGCGGCCTCGAACGGCTCCGCAACGAGCGATTCTGGGCGATCCGCCAACCGCTCGGTGTCCTCACGCGGCCAGGCGGGCGGTGCGGCGCGGCGACTGCGGGCAGGCTCCGACGCTGCGACACCTGCTTCCCGTTGCCGGTCCCCGTCAGCCGCACCCGAGCGGAACGGAAGGGGCGGGGCAGGGTGGCAGCTCGCTCAGCAGGTGACGTGCAGGATCGCCCGGACCTTCGCCGTCTCGACTGTCCCAAGGAGGCGGCATGCCTCCTCGGTCCGGAGGGCGACGACCTCGATACCGCGGCGGGCGGCCTCGTCGAACACCTCGGGCACGATCGGCAGTTGGCCGTCGACCCCGGTGCCCACGATGAGGCGCCGGCCACCCCACGGGATGGCCTCCCGGACCGACAGCGGCGTGTGCCCGTACTGTCCGCGGAGGTCCTTCGAGGGACCCTTGTTGCGACGATGCACGACGCCGCCCTCGATCATCACATCGTGCTCGTATCGGCGCCCGTCGAGCTCGACCTCGCCGAAGCCGATGAGCCGTGCCTCCATGCCCCGCCCTCCCCTCAGGCTGGCTGGGTCGATCGAGGGCTGGCGGCCAGCTCCAGGTGGGATTCGGCGATGCGCCAGCCCGACCTCGTGCGCAGCGCGCTGAGCCGCCCTTCCCGGCACCACCGCCGCAGCAGCTCGGGGTGCCGACGGGTCCGCGCCGCTGCCTCGGCGATGGTCAGGCCGCGGGCAGATACAGCTAGACCGATGCGCTCGCGAAGCGGCGCCGGAAGCGTGCCGCGCGGCACGAGCTGGGCCGCGGCGCGGGGCATGTCATCGAGCCAGAACTCGGCCGTGATCCCCTCGAATCCGCAGACGTGGCAGCGCCTGGTCCGCCAGACGGCGAGGCCGCGCCGGAATGTTCGATGGCGCCAACGTGTGTCCACGGCGGTCGGCGCGCGGCAGCTGGGACACGGCCACAACTTCGACTGCACCATGCCTGTGTTCCTCCCCGCAACTGCGGTCCGCTCGGTGGTGCTCGCGGGCTACCCGACCTCGAACCAGACGTCAGGTGTGGCGTGCTCTGGTATCCGCCGCTGCACCGGGTGCCGGAAGATGCAGGTCAGGGCCCGCTCCAGGTCGTCGACGTCGGAGATCCGACCGGTCGCGTGGTCCACTGCGGCCCGCCGCGTCTTGCCAATTGGTCCCCACGTGAGCAGGTGCAGGTGCCGTCCGCCTGACCAGGCGACGACGGTCTCGGTGCGCCCTGAAACGGTCTCGGTGCGCCCTGAAGCGGACTGGATCACCACCCGGTGGCCTCAGCGCCGGTGTCACATACGGCGAATCGAAAAGCCGGCCTGCAGCAGCACGACAGCCAAGACGAGGCTCACCAGGAGCATGAACCCGGTGTCCATGTCAGCGCCTCCTTCGAAGCTGCTCCAGCATCGCGCACCCCGCAGGCGCGGCCAAGTGCCGGTCGCCCCGAAGTAAGGGCGCGGCGGTCCCCTGGCTCTGAGTCGCCTGCCGTCGTGGCCGGTTGAGGCCAGGGACGGAGCGTCCACCGCTGAGGCGTCAGGATCGCGGGGTAGTGACGGGAGAAGCACAGGTCGCTCAGGCGACCGGTCGCGGTGCGGACGGGATGCGCAGCTCCGGGCCGCCGTTCGACCCTGGACCGACCGAAGACGAGTGGGCGCGACCTGGTGGCGGCGCTCGAGGCGGTGGGCCGCGGCGAGTCGCTGCTTGACCCGGCCGTCACCGAGCAGGTGCTCGACCGCGTCCGGTGCACCGCAAGCGGGACCTCCGCCGAGAAGCTCGCCGGGGGTCAAACGGTGCAGTTCCTGGCGACTGGGATTCCGCTCGGGCGGCCATCCCCCGAAGGAGCCAATCGGCTTGCAGTTCCCCGAGAGGGAGCTTTAGGTCCGCAGTCAGATCAGGATCGATGCCGTAAGGCCGGCCGCCAGCAGGCCGTTCGTGGCGAGGATCCACACCACGTTGGCACCCAGTGCCGGAATGGGCACCGGCGAGTTGGCATCTCCCGCGACCCAGCGCAGCGGTCCGAGGAGGAAGACGCACGGCAAGAGGGCGACCAGCGTTGGAGCCGGGAGGGCCGAGGTCAGGACGCCCGCCAGGATGGCGGCGGGCACGCACAGGGCCACCACCCCGTAGACCTGTGCGGCGCGTCGTCGGCCCAGCAGAAGGACCAGGTTCTTGCGTCCTCCTTCCCGGTCGGCCACCTCGTCGGGGAACTCGTTGAGAAGGAGCAGGTTGAAAGTCAGACAGAATGCCGGGACCGCGGCGGCCCAGGCGGTCGGGCCCGCTGATCCGCCCTGCACGAGCGCCGTGCCGGCCACCGCCAGCCCGCCCAGCCCCAGACCGGCGGCGACCTCACCCAGCCCCAGGCGGGAGAGGACATCGGAGTAGGCGACGACGAAGAAGGCGCCGAGCGCCATCCAGGGGACGAGCACCGGTCCAACTTCGCTCAGGAGCCAGAGTCCGCAGGCGAGGCCGACGGTCGCCCCACCGAGGCCGACCAGCACCGCCATGCGCATCCCGAGGGTTCCCGACGGCAGGGTGCCGCTTCCGCCGGAGAACGGCGTGCGCTGGGTGGCCAGATCGATCCCTCGCCGCATGTCGCTCACCTCGTTGAAGGTGTTCACGGCCAGGTGAAGCGCCACGAGGCCGACCAGCGCCACGAGCGTGCGAGCCGGGCTGAACGTGCCCTCCCGGGCGCCCGCAGCGGCCCCAAGGGCGACGAGGGTGACCGACAGGAGGAGGAACGGCGCCCGGGTCACTCCCAGGAACGGCTTCAGGTCAAGCATCGGTCAGGGCACCTCCGCGAGGACACTACTGCGGTGGGCACCGCAGCCGACAACGAACGGCGCAACGGCGGGCGCCCAGCCAGTTTCACACGTGAGAAATGGAGCCGACACTCGCGGCCCGGTGTCCACGGCAGCGCCTCCTTGACGCGCAGCTAGCAGCACGCGCTCGGCGTGCCCGGCGTAGTGCCGCTCGCCCTGAACGGCCGGAGCGTCGGTCACGCCGCAGGCTGGCCCCCCGCCCACGGCGCTCACCGGCACCATCGCATGACCGTGTCGGTTCAGCAACCGGAGGACCTCGTGTCGCGCGTCCTAATGGGCGTGTCGCTCCGGCCTGTAGGCCTGCGGCTCCCGGGCGACCGACGTAAACATCGGGGCCATGGAGATTCGCGACACTAGCCCCCATGGCCGGACGGGTCCCCGCTCGCTCGGTCCTCTGTCGCCTTGTCGCCGCCGATTGCGCTCACCCAGGGGCCGACAAGCGCGTCTCGCGCCGGAGCATCGAGCACGTCGGACAGTACCAGGCCGGCCAGCGCATCAAGGACTGCAGGGAACGCCTCTCGGCGCGTCTGCGCCCAGTCGCGGACACGTCCCGACGTCTCGCCGTGAGGGCCCAATGGAGCGCCTGCGGCCGGCGTGGCATCGAGCCAGTGAAGCGCCTCCTCCTGGGCAAGCCTGGCGGCGCGCCGGCGTCCACTTGACACCGCTGCCTCCTGCGCCTCGTGATGCGCCCGATCAAGCTCCTCCTTGGGGATCTCCTTCCAGAAGCTGGTCAACCTGTGAGCCTCGACAGTGGTGATCCTCGGAAGGCGCTCGAGCAGGGCCGACACCGCTTGGGAGTTGGGTCCGAACGCCTTCTGCGCCGCGGCCGGCGGCTGCATCGCCGGCGCTCCGAGGTCGCCCAGGCGGTCCCGGGCGGCGACAGGGCGCGCTACCCCGCCAACCATGGCGTTTGGCCGTGCTACACCTCCTCGAAGACGGTTCGGCCGCACCAGATCATCAGGCACTCGAGGCGTCCTTTCTCGGGTGAGGACTGCGTGCACGCCGAAGCTACTCCCGCGCGTCCTAATGGGCTTCTGGCTTCGGCCTGCGCTCCTGCGGCTGGCGGGCGAGCCAGGCGACCATCAAGACCATTCAGATTCGTGACATTGGCTCGTGCGCGCGTCAGACCGCGTGAGCCGGTGGGGCATGCAGAGGCGGGGCACCCGATGACCCGCGTGTCGCACCCGCGCGCCCCGGGAAGATGCCACCACGTTTCCGCGACGCCCCTAGCGCCGATCCTGCAGCCGCACACAACGCAGACGATCGCGTGGCCGTCGGCGGCGCGGACCGCCACCGCGTGCGGGCCTCCCCAGCGCCTCGGCGTCTCGCGTGATCGCGATCGCTCCGTGCCCGTCGGGTCTTGGCCTCTACGCCTTCGGCGGGGCCGCTGGCACGCTCTTGACCGGCGGCGGGGCCGCCGGCTTCGCCTTCTTCGGTTTCTTCGCCTTCTTGGGGTTCGTGTCGCCCATGGTCGCCCTTCCTTTGAGGGTCGCTCACCCTGCCGAGCGATTCTAGGCCCGTCGTCGGGTCACTCGGACCACCGCGACCCCCACACGACCGGGCCATGGTGATGGGGCAATCGGGACCGGCTACTCGGTTCGGGTCATGCCGTGGCTCGCCTCGGAGGGCGGCGAGAATCGTGGGGCATCTTTCTCATCCCACACGCGCGTGCCGACAACGTGAAGGGAGTCGCGACGCGGACACCTCGGGCGGTGAGGGCGTCGGCCATCGAACTCGACGCCAGCCGGTCACGCCCGTTCCGTCGCGGTCACGCAGCGCTTCCGCGGGAGCGGCGCGAGCAGCTCGCGCTGGGTCGCCAACAGATCCGCTCTGTCGGTGTCAAAGTGCATGCCACGGAACCCTCACCCTGAACCCTTGGCGAAGTGCCGGTAGCTGGCTAGGCTCCAAGCTGTCACTCCGAGCGCAACGAGCCAGTCCAGGACCGCCCACGGCACGGCGAAGGGTAGCTGTCCGTCGGGGTGCGCAATGCACAAGACCGAGGCAATAACGAGCGTCAACACGGCCAACACGGCCACCACGAAGACCTCTAGTGATGCCGGGCCCCAGGCGAACATTCCCTCCGGTGTCGCGAACTTGGTCGACTGCTCCATAGCCGTTTGGTCCCATGTGAGGAACCCCGCCGGAACGGAGGTGCGGTCGGCCGTGACTGAACGCGCAACATCCTGAAGCTCGTGGGCACGTGCGACCAGGTAGCCGCCAATCACGAGGATCATGGCCGCCTCACCCAGGTATGCCACAACGACCAACCCTAGCAACGGAGCGGCTACAAGCAAGACCGGCACAAAGAGCCGAGGGGTCGACGCGACCTGAGAGAAGAACGCCGAGGATACGACCGCCGCGAGCCCGCCGATGCTAAACACCACAAGCTGAGTCTGCCGAGCCCGGATACGGAGGATCTCGTCCCGCAAGGACATGTACTCCCGTAGCTGGGCATCGATGATCATGCCGGCGAGGGCGACATCCGAGTCGCTCGGCGGGTTCGCAGTCACACTCATATCCTCGCACGCCCATGCGACGGACAGTCGCTAAGACGCGGGCATCGCAGGCGCGCACTCGAGAGCGCCGGCAGCATGGGCCCGTGGCTTTGCCCTAGTCACTGGGCCGGCGACTGGCTCCCGGAATCGGCCGATGCGTTCGAGCGTGTAAGAAAGCTCGGCAACCACCCCGAGCGTGCAACGTAGCTGTACACGATGAGCACAATAAAGAAGAGCTCCGACCACCACATCCAATCCAACGAGGGGCGGAGCGATGTAGGCCACGCGGACGTGGACCCAAGCTCAAGGACACCCAACCCCAGCGCAGACGGCCAGCACCACCGGCACCGCGCCCGCCACGGTAAGTGCGCCGAAGGAGGCAAGCCAGCGAGGATGTGGCGCAGTGCCGTCGAGGGTTCTCACCACCATCGGGTAGGCCAACACCGACCGGGGGATCGGTCGATTGCCGGCTCTGGCGAGCAGCTCTCGGATCTCCTCCGCCTGGATGAACGTTAGTCCCTCGACCACCTTCATGGACCCGACGATCCCAAGGCATGGCCACCGACAGGAGCTCCAACAGACCCGCCCCAACGAGCAACAGCATGCCTAGTGTCTGTGGCGACAGGCTTTGGCCGAACACTGCGAGTCCTGACATCGCAACAGCAATGCCTCCGCCAGTTGCGGCAATCAGGTTCGACGACTGCCGCTGTGCCTCCGCCATCTCGCCGCGCAGTGAGAGGTAGTCGCGAAACGCAACATCAATCAAGATTTCGTCAGTCGACCGATCCACGAGGCCCTCCTCTGCCCGCGTACGCAAACGACCCTAGGCTCTCGTAGCCAGGTCCGTCGCTGCAAATCGCCATGGCACACCGTTACACGATCATGGTGTCTCGGGGGAAGGCGGTGGAGAGCATTCGGTCACCATCCCGCGATCGTGCGGGACCCGGGTCAGTCGCCATTGCACCAGCCTGGCAACCAGCGCACATGGGTCCCAGCGGTCGGGCTCTGCCTCTGCTCCGACGGCCCGACCCTGGCGCGACGTGATCAGATCGAGGTGGATCAGCCGGAGACTTCCGCCCTGGCCGATCGACTCAGACCGGCCCCCTCCACCAGCAGCACGAGCCCGTCCTGTCCCAGCACCCGAACGGGAGCCCCGCGCTCGAACGTGCGACCGTCGGCGCTCCGCGCGCTCCCTCCTCGCCGTCCGCATAGATCGTGCCGGCCGGCCCGAGGGGCTGTCGGACAATGCCCAGATCCCCAGCGGCACGGCCGCCGTGCCATTGGCCTGGCTGCCCCCCATGCCGATGGGGAGCCGGGCGCGGTGCCGGATTTGCCAGGCCGTCGCCACCACCACGGCATGAACGGCGCCGTCATCCCGGACATGGCGGCGATGATCGGCCAGGCCACCCCCACCCCCGCGCCGGCGGGTCCGGGTTGGGTGTAGAGCGCCCCGGCCCCAGGACGAAGCAGACCAGCCCGACGAGGGTGACGGCGCCGTGGCTGGTCACGGTCAGGTCGATCACGAACAGCGCGAGCGCCAGCACGATGAGCAGCAGCCCGGCCAGGTTCAGCGGCAGACTGCCGAAGCCGATGTAGGCGAGGATCAGGGCGACCGCGCCGAGCGCCCGGTGACTAGGTTGGGATGCACGAACTCGAGGATCAGGCCGTAGGCGCCGAGCACGAACAGCACGAAGGCGAGATTGGGGTCGCTCAGCAGGTGGAGTAGCTGTTGCAGCGGGTTCATCGCCAGCTGCTCGGTCTGGGCACCGCAGGTCCAGGGTCACGAGTGCAGCGCCAGCCTGCACCTGGCGACCTAGGCGAAAGCAAGCGCGTGGGAAGCGTGGGCGGCGAGGCCGTCGACTGCCCCCGCGCCCAGCGCCGCGGTGGCCGAGAAGGAGGCCGCATCACGAACGGTCGAGACGGCCCAGGCCACGGGGCGGTGGCGCGCCTGCGCAATCGCGGTGATGTTGGCGATCATGTCGTTAAGGACCTTGAGCCCCTCGGTCCCGGTGATGTCTTGGCCGTTCGGAGTCCACCGGCGCGGCAGCCCCGATGTTGGTGCCAGGGGCCATCAGCGCGAGACCACCGGAGAGGACGATGAAGGTGCCCGCGCTGGCGGCCCGGGCGCCATCCGGCGCC
>CAWIHR010000028.1:0-28379 GCA_963835945.1 uncultured Chloroflexia bacterium | reverse complement strand
TGCCCACGAGGCCAGCCAGCAACAATGCGTCCGCCGCGCGAGCCCCCAGGGCATCGGCGGTCTGTTGGGCATAGCGGCGCGTGACGACGTCGAGCTGTGCCCGAGGTAGCGGGAGACTTCCTCGAGGGGCATTCCGTGGTTGACGAGGAGGGTGGCTGTGGCGTGGCGGATGCGGTGGGAGCCGACGGTGGGCAGCGTGCCGCCTCCGGCGTCGTATCGGCGGCGCAGCATGAGCGAGATCGAGTTCCGCGTGAGGCGCTGGGGGAAGGCCGCAGGATAGGCCGATTACTTGTCTCCGTCGATCACGATCAAGCGACGGTGGGGGCGCGGCAGGCTAGCCGACGCTGCTCTCATCCGACGCCAAGGGCTCGCCAATCCCGGTCGCAGTCCCGGTGCGTCGGCACTTCGGGGCGACCGGCACTAGGCCGCGTCCGATCACGGCACGATCCTGCAGGAGCCCTGCCAGGAGAGCGCGCAGTGCAGCCTGAGGGAGGCATCATGGACAGCGCGCACTCCCAACCCCCCAACCTGTCGGCTCGCCTGCACGGCGCCAAGTTGAACGAGCGGGTAGCCGCGCTGCTGGCCGCCGCGGTCGCCGAGGAGTTCGGCCTCGCGCTGCTGCGCGAGCAGGATGCGGACGCTGCCCAACGGCTCACCGCCCTTATCGAGAGGGCCGCTCACCAGACTGGTACGAGCGCCGTGAACAAGTTCGTGCTGGAGGTCCTCGCGCTCCTCGACGAGGCGCCCGATCTGCGCGAAGAGGTGGCCCGGCTGGCCTGGCGCCGTCCAAGCTAGCCGACCATCGGCTCGCGGGGCGTGGCCGGATCCACTCGCGCGGGATCGGCCAGCCGAAGATCTGGACGCGTCCGCTGCTTCGCGCGAAACGTCCGAGCGCCCAGACCGCCGACGCACTGAGGCTGGCAGCCCAGCCCGTGCTTGCCGTCTGCGTGCCGATCATCACGATCCCGCGATGGTGCCGGCCCCAAGCCCACCTCGCCGGCGCGACACTCGGCCCTCCACCGCGGGCGCCCATCGCGCGCGCCGTGACGAGCCGTGGTCCGCAGGGCCGGCACCGAGCCTCATGATGGCGCGGTGCACGCCGACACGATCCTGCCTCCAGCGCCTGCCAGCCGAGCACGCGTGACACCGTCACCCGAATTACGGGCCGCGCCTCGAGGTCCTGGCGGACGCACTGCCGAACGGGGTCCACAATCAGAAGCGGGGCACCTCCCCCCGATCTTCACGTCTGCCCGCGTTCCCGCGCCGCTCCTCGTCGTCGTCGCCGGTATCTCCGTCCAAAGCGGGGCTGGGCTGGCGGTGCGGGTCATCGACCGGGCGGGTCCGCTTGTCACCGTCTGGCTGCGCCTCGCCTTCGGTGCCCTGATCCTGGCCGTCCTGCGTCCTGCCTGGCGCTCGAACATAGGGCGCGATGCCTGGCGCACCGCGATCCTCTTCGGGGTCGTGCTCGCCGCCATGAACGGCGCCTTCTACGCTGCCCTCGCACGCATCCCGCTCGGCGTGGCGGTGACGCTGGAGTTCTGGGGCCCCCTCGCCGTCGCGGTCATGGGGTCCCGCCGTCCCCTCGACCTGCTCTGGGTCGTCCTCGCGGCCGCCGGCATTGTCACGCTCGCCGGCGGGCGCCTGGTGGCGGACGACCTGCTCGGTGTCGCGTTCGCGCTCGCTGCCGGGGGTGCTTTGCGCTGTACATCCTCGTCGGCTCGCGGCTCACGCGGTCCTGGCCCGACGGCCGGGCGCTGGGCGTGGCGATGGCGGTGGGCGCGCTGATCCTCGCCGTCCCCGCCGTGGTCACGGGCGGTAAATGGCTGCTCGACCCCTGGGTGCTCCTCGCGGGCCTGGTCGTGGCCACCTTGAGCGGCGTCATCCCCTACACGCTCGAGCTGGCGGCGTTGCGCAGCCTGCCTGCGGGCGTGTTCGGTGTGCTGACCAGCCTGGACCCGGCCCTGGCGGCGGTTGTGGGCCTGCTGTTCCTGGGCCAGACGCTGGGCCGTGCGGACGTCGTCGCCATCGCGCTCGTCATTGTCGCGAGCGCCGGCGCGAGCGTGGGTCACGCCCGGCATCCGACCATCCCCGATCAGCCCCTAATCGTCGCGGACTGACAGGGGAGTCCACTCAACCAGCCGCCTGAACTCCTCGAAGGTGAGCTCGACGGCGGCCGTCAGTCGGCCGCGCAACGAGTCGCATTTCCCCACCCGTTCGCTCGGCTGCGAGGGCAGGGGGGACGTCGTCGTGGCCACCGCTGTCGCCGCTCGCGTGCCCCGATTGGACGGTCGACGGAGGACAGCGTTGGCTCGCGTGGCGGCACCACCAGAACGCGGCGCGCACGATGATGGCATCCGCGACGGGCCTGGCAAGCTGACGATGACGGTGAGAACTGCGCGCAGGCGGCGGTAGGACTGTGGTCAGCGGCCCGCTCACCGGCTATCGTGGGGGAGCGCCAAGGCCTGTCCCGCCTGACAGCAGGAGCGTGGTGGCGCGATGACATCGCTCTGAACCAGGGAGGCACCATGCTCGCGCTCGTGAAGGCAGCCTCCGATCCGGGCTTGGAGCTGCGCGACGTGCCGCAGCCCGAGATCGGGATCAACGACGTGCTCATCCGTGTGCACAAGACCGGCATATGTGGGACGGACCTCCACATCGAGAGCTGGGACTCCTGGGCCGCTCGGAATATCGTCCCGCCGCTGATCGTCGGTCACGAGTTCGTGGGCGAGGTTGCGTCCATCGGCTCCAACGTCGCCGACCTCCAGATCGGCGACCTGGTGAGCGCCGAGGGCCACATCGTCTGCGGCCGCTGCCGCCATTGCCGCGCGGGCCGCCGTCACCTCTGCGCCAACAGCATCGGCCTGGGTGTGGGTCGAGACGGTGCCTTCGCCCAGTACATCGCCGTTCCGATGGCAAACGTCTGGCACCATTGGCCGGGCATCGACAAGGACGTGGCCGCGATCTTCGACCCGTTTGGGAACGCCGTCCACACGGCCCTCGCCTTCCCGGTCCTAGGGGAGGACGTCTTGGTGAGCGGCGCGGGGCCGATTGGCCTGATGGCGACGGCCGTCGTTCGCCACGCCGGCGCCCGCTTCGTCGTCGTCTCCGAGCCTAACCCGCTCCGCCGCGAGTTGGCTGCCCGAATGGGCGCGACTGTCGTCGTCGACCCCCGTGAGCGCGACTTGCACGACGTCCAACGCGAGCTGGGCATGGTCGAAGGCTTCGACGTCGCGCTCGAGATGTCCGGCAGCCCGGTTGCCCTCCGGACCGCGCTCGCCAACATGGCCCACGGCGGCAAGGTCGCCGTCCTGGGCATCCCCACCGAGGAGGTCACGCTCGACCTCAACGAGATCATCTTCAAGATGCTGACCATGCGCGGGATCTACGGCCGGGAGATGTTCGAGACCTGGTACAAGATGACGGTGATGCTCCAGTCGGGCCTCGACATTACACCCGCGATCACTCACCGCTTCTCGTTCCGTGAGCATAAGGCCGCGTTCGCGGCCGCCCGATCGGGGGGGGCAGGCAAGGTCATCCTCGACTGGACGACATGACAGGGCCCGGCTACCTGAACCCGCCCCTGGGACACCAGCGCCTGCGTTGACGCGAGAGCGGCGGGACCCGCGCGATCATCGGCCCCCTGTCTCGCATGCACGGTCGGGCCCGGCGGGCCCGCGAGGCCGCGGCGGCGAGATCACGCGGTGTCGTCGAATCCCGCTCAGACTCCCTTCCGGATCGGGTCGTTGGTGGCCAACAGCGCTGGAAGGGCACGGAGACGGCCCGCAGTCCCAGGGGATCACCGCGGCTGGCTCCAGCCCAGGCTCTTGCTGGTGGCTGTGGGCGGGCCGAGGGTGCGATTGTTTCGTGTCACCCTGGCTTCATCGAGTCGCCGAGCTCATTGGTCGTCAAGAACCGCCTGACGGGTACGCGGGCTCTTGACCGCACTGGCAAGGGCGGTGCCGCACGTCCACGCTGTGCAGATCCCGTGGGCTGCCGGATGACCGTGGCCCGGATGAAGCGAGACGTAGCTTGACGTTCCGGTCAAGTCCCAGGACGTGGTGTAAGAGCGCGTCGTCCTCACGCCCGATCGTCAACTTGCCATGAGCAGGGCTGGCACCACCTCCTCGGACTCGGGCTCCGCGTCGATGAGGGCGAGTGTCTCGGGCCGGAAGTAGCGGCGGCCGTCCTGCCACTCGTCGTCCTGCTCGGCGAGGACCATGCCGATGAGGCGCAGGACCGAGGCGCGAGTCGGGAAGATCCCGACCACCGCCGTCCGGCGCTTGACCTCCTTGTTCAGGCGCTCGAGCGGGTTGGTGCTGCGAATCTGCCGGCGGTGGGATTCGGGGAAGGCGAAGTGGGCGAGCAGCCCGGCTTCGGCCGAGGTGAGCAGGTCGGCGACGGCTGGGAACCGGGGACGGAGGCCGTCGATCACCCGGTCGAGCTGCTCCCGGGCACTCATCCCGTCGGGCTGCTCGATGACCATGCGGACCGCGGAGGCAACCATGCTGCGGGCACTCCGGGGCACGAGGTCCTGGGCATTGCGGGTCAGGTGGACGCGGCAGCGCTGCCAGGCGGCGCCCAGGAACTGCTCGTCGATCGCCTTGACGAGGCCCGGGTGGTCGTCGCTGATGACGAGGCGCACGCCGTGGAGGCCCCGCTCGACGAGCGAGCGCACGAAGCGGGGCCAGGCGCTGCCCTCGTCGTTGCCGGTTGCGAGCTCGAAGCCGAGCACGCGGCGCTCCCCGGTGAGGGCGACCCCGACCGCGACCAGGGCCGCCATCGAGACCACCCGGCCTCCCTCGCGCACCTTGAGGTACGTGGCATCCAGCCAGACGTAGGGGCAGGCGATCTCGCCGAGCGAGCGGGTCCGAAACGCGGCGACCTCGGCGTCGAGGGCGGCACAGATGCGGGACACCTCGCTGCGGCTGATCCCCTCGATGCCCAGGGCGCGCACGAGGTCGTCCACCCGGCGGGTGGACACGCCCGACACGTACGCCTCCTGAACGACCGCGAGCAGGGCACGCTCGGCCCGCCGGCGCGGCTCGAGGAGGCTCGGGAAGTACGAGCCATCGCGGACCCGGGGGACCGCGAGGTCGATCGTGCCGACCCGAGTGTCCCAACGCCGGTCGCGATACCCGTTGCGGTGGGTCAGGCGTTGCTCCGGGTTGCGCTCGCCCTTCCTCGCCCCAGTGAGCTCGCTCACCTCGGCCTCCATGATCGCCTGGGCGAGGAGGCGGACACCCTCGCGCAGCAGGTCGACGTCGCCGTCGGCGCTCACCTTGCGCAGGATTTCCAACAGGGACATGCTGTCGTCGGCCATCGTGGTGTTCTCCGTGTCGTCGGTTTCTGACTTCCAACGACGCGAGGATGACGCGGTGGCCGTACTCGTTCACGGCCCCGGCGCTGTTACACCAAGTGTGGGGACACGACCGACGTTCCACGAGCCACGGACTGAGGAGACCCAGTCGGAGTGGCATCCGCCCGCTCGACCACGCCCAGGCGCGGTCGTTACACGATCGCGCCGGTCAGGCGCGCCCCGGGGGCTGTGCCCGCGCGAGGGCGCCATCGGCACCGCCGACGCCAGGCTGGCGACAGTAGGTCGTAGAAGTCGCCTTGCGCCGCGACCACGCAGCAGCCCCGCGGTCGCGCTGTTTGCGCCAGCCCCGCCCGTGGCGCTTCTTCGATGCCGTCCCCCGCAGCGTCGCCCCCATTGGTCGTGACCGTCCCCGGCTTACCTACCGATCGGCGGTCCCGATGACCGCCGCGCAGCTTCCCTAATGAGTCTGCCACGCCGCGGCGGCTCCGGCTAGGGGTCATGCGGCCTTCGCGTTGTGACCCTACCGGAGCGGACGGACACCATGACCCGGTGCTCGTGTGGGCTTGAGGGGGACCCTGTCGGGCGTCATCACGGGTTCTTGATGGAGGTGACCCCTGCTTGCTCCGAGCGTGCGAGCGCCGCGGCCACACCTGCTGTCAGCCGGCGTCCCTCGGCCCACTCTGACCCAACTACGGCCTCGTCGAGACCCCAGCAAGACCGCGGAACCGCCGCGTCGTACGCATCCCGCTCGTCTTTCGCGCACCGGTCTTCGAGCCTGCGCTGCCCATGAGGGACGCGCCACAAGGTATCGTGTTCGGGTGATGGTCGACGATCACGGGACGCGCGCTGCGCTCGCGCGGAGCGGCCGCAGCGCCCGCCGGTGACAGAGCGGTTCGACGTCGCGGTCATCGGTGGCGGGATCGTCGGGCTCGCCACGGCCCTAAGGCTGCTGCAGCGCGCCCCGCACCTGCGGCTGGCGGTGCTCGAGAAGGAGCCGGAGCTCGCGACCCACCAGACAGGGCACAACAGCGGGGTCCTCCACTCGGGCCTGTACTACCAGCCCGGCTCACTCAAGGCCCGCCTGTGCGGCGCGGGTAAGTCCGAAATCGAGCGGTTTGCGGACGCGCACGAGGTGCCCTGGGAGCGGACCGGGAAGCTCGTCGTGGCGCTCGACCGGTCGGAGCTTCCTCGCCTAGCTGCACTTCGCGAACGCGGCAACGCGAACGGCCTGCAGGGCCTAGAGGAGATCGAACCCGAGCGCATTCGCGAGATCGAGCCGCACGTGACCGGCATTCGTGCACTGTGGGTTCCGGAGACCGGCATCGTCGACTTCCGGCGCCTGGCGCTCGCGCTGGCCGGCGATCTCGAGCGGGGCGGCGTCCGGATCCTGACGGACCGACGGGTCACCGGGCTCACCCGGCTCCCGAGCGGCGGGGATGGCGCGACGGCATGGCTGATCTCCACCCCGCACGACGCGTACTTCGCCGGCGGGGTGATCGCGTGCGCGGGGCTGCAGTCTGATCGCGTCGCCCGGTTCACCGGGCACGAGGGCAGGGAGCGCATCGTGCCGTTCCGCGGCGACTACTACCACCTGCGTCCCGCCGCCCGCCACCTGGTGCGCGGGCTCGTATACCCCGTCCCGGATCCCGCTTTCCCGTTCCTCGGCATCCACTTCACGCGACGTATCGACGGCGAGGTGTGGGCCGGCCCGAACGCGGTCCCGTCTCTGGCGCGCGAGGGGTATGCCCGCCGCGATGTGTCGGCGCGCGACCTCGCGTCGTCCGTCACCTGGCCGGGCCTGTGGCGACTGGCGCTGCCCTACATGCGCACGGGACTGCAGGAGGCGTGGCGCGACGTGTCGAAGGCTGCCTTCCTGCAGGGGCTGCAACGATACGTGCCCGAGCTGCGAATGCAGGACATCGAGTTCGGGCCGTCCGGGATCCGAGCCCAGTCACTCAGCGCGGACGGGCGCCTCGTCGACGACTTCAGCCTGGGCGAGGGCGCGGGCATCATTCATGTCCGCAACGCGCCGTCCCCGGCCGCGACCGCGTCTCTCGCGATCGGGGCCATGCTCGCCGAGCGTGCGGTCGAGCGCTTCGACCTGAAAGCTACGCGATCCTAGGGCGACGTTACGGCGCCGCCGATCGCCGGACCGGGGCCGGCGTCGCAGCAAGCAGGCGGGTCACGCGTGCGAGCGGAACCACGCGGCCTACCTCGGCACTGGCTGCATCTGTGCCATCCGGCTCGCTCCCGTGCGCGCCGCTCCTGGCACGCTGGACGCCACCGGACTCGAGCGAGGCCAGTGCCGCGGCGATCCACGTCCTCGTCGCGGGGAGGTCGACCGAGGCGAGCGCGTCGCCGAGCGTCCCCGCGGCCGCCGACGGCACGCGCGATAGGCGAGTCGCCGCCCCCAGGAGGTTGCGACGCACGCCCTCCGGGTTGCCGCGGACCGCATGCACGCCGGCGGCGGCGAGCTTGATGAGGCCCTGATAGAGCGCGCGCTCGGCCGGATCGTCCGTGCCCATCCAAGCCGGCTCAAGGATCTCGTGTGCGGCGAAGAAGTCCCCCAAGCCGTACGCCCTCAGCGCACGCGCCAGCCCCTCGAGACGCACCGTTGACGACAGGGGCCGGTACGCCTTCATCCGGCCGTCGGGGTCGCGCACCCGCGACTCGGCTCCGCCTGCTCTGTCCGGGGAACGTGGCGCGCCGTCGCCGGCGACCTCGTGCTCTGCCGCCATGCCGGGCTCGTCCGTTGCCCAGGCGGCCCATCGCCCACGTCGCGCGTCTACCATGAGCGGCAGCCCAAAGCATGCCGTCAGCGCGTCGGCGGTCAACACGTCGGCGATCGGGCCCGCCCCGATCACGCTGCCGCCACGCAGCAGCAGCACGTGGGAGAAGCCGGCGGGGACCTCCTCGACGTGGTGCGTGACAAAGAGGATGGCGCGCACCCGCGGGTCGGCGGCCAAGCCTCCCAGGCTTCGCACCAGAAGTTCCCGTGCCCCGAGGTCAAGGCCGGCGCTGGGTTCGTCGAGCACGAGCAGCTCTGGCGCGGCCATCAGTGCGCGCGCGATCTGCACGCGCTGGCGCTCGCCCTCCGACAGCGTTCCAAGCTCGTGATCGGCCAGCTCGGCGCATCCGAGTCGCCGCAGGAGATCGCGGGCCGCCGCGAGGTCCGCGTCGCTCGGGACCGCCCAATACGGGTCGAGCACCCCGGTCCGTCCCGTCGCCACGGCCAAGAGCGCGGTCGCGTCCGGGTGCAGCAGCCGGGCGAGCGCGGCGCTCGCGTACCCGATCCGGCTGCGGAGAGGGCGGATATCCGTGCGGCCGTGGACGGCACCTAGGACGGTCACTTTGCCAGAGGACGGATACAAGTAGAGGCTGGCGACTTCGAGGAGCGTCGTCTTGCCAGCTCCGTTCGGGCCCAGCACCACCCACCGCTCGCCGTCGCGGACGGTCCAGTCCACGTCGCGGAGGATCGGCTGGCCATCACGCGCGAGGCACACTCGCTCCATCACCACTACATCCGACACGATCGGGAATGGTAACTGTGAGTGGCACGGTTGACGTTTCCGCGGAAAGCGCTGAGAATGTATCGACAAACCAAGGCCGCTGGTGCCCGCGGCGGGTCGAGCAACGCTCCCCGCGCGCACTGCGACAGGCTCTCGCCGCCCACGAGGACGGTCGCGAGCCCACACGCGCCGCCGCATTAATCCCGCTGGTGGCGCAAGGGAAACACGATGAACACGACCACCAGCTATCCCCAGGCTGACGCACGACGTCGGCTCCGACGCCGCTCGCTGCAGGGTTTCGACCGCCGGCTCTTCTGCGGCACCAACGGCTGCACGACTCGCCTCGACGTCGACAGCGCGGCTGGGATCGCGCGCTGCCGCATCTGCGGCTACACGCGCCATATCCAAGCGGTCACGCACTGACGCACTGACGGCGCCCAGCGCCGGACAACCTACGGCGAGCGCCGCGCCGGAACACCGGATGCCGGCAACCGCGGCCCTCGCCCACGCGCGACGCGACCGTCGTACTTCGACACAGGGCCGAGCGGCCCATCGCGGGTGCCCGTCCGCACGTTGACACTGGCCCCATGAGTACGGGGCTGGACCGCGATGGACTGCTGGATGCGGTTCACAAGCTCCTGCCCCGGTTCTTCGGCGTGCGCCGCGGCCGAGTTGTCGCTGCCAACCACGCGCTGATCGAGTGCGTGTACGACCGCCTCATCGACGTGACAGGCGGGGTCGGCGTCGAGCACGTCGCCGCGTCCCTTGAGGGAGCCGAATGACCGACTTCGCGGCCACGACGGTGGGCGAGCTGATGCACGGCGAGCCGATCGTGGTTTCCGCGACAGCCCGGCTCTCCGAGGCGGCGCGACTGCTCGACGAACACCGCATCCACGGCCTGCCCGTGGTCGACGAGGCCGGCGCCTTGGTGGGCGTGCTCAGCCAGACCGACCTCGTGCGGGCGCGGGCCACCGACCATCTCTGGGCCAGCTGGCCCGTGCTGCAGGTGCGCCATCTGATGACAGCTCCCGCCCTCACCTGCCGCGCCGATACCACCGTGCAGGAGGCGATCGGGCTCATGGAGCTCAACCGCGTGCACCGCCTCGTCGTGGTGCACGAGGAGGACCGCCACCCGGTCGGCATCTTCTCGACTACCGACGTCATCCATCAGTTGGCGGGGGTGAACGATGCCTGAACGGACCGCGAAACGAGCGGCCGCGATCGAGGAACCGTCCGACGTATCGAGCCCGGGAGGAGAGGGCCGAGCGGCTCGAGTACTGGCGGCACCTCCAGAAGCTCGCCGGGAGCCGCCAGCGATCGGCGCCGTCGCCTCCGTCTCGCAGTCCGGCGGGACGTAACCCGACATCCAGAACGGCCGGGGTCGCTCACCACCCCGGCCGTTCGCCTGTCTCTCTCGTCGCCGCGATCCCCTACGTCGCGGCGACGGGTTCCCGAGCCCCGGCACGCAGACCGAGGTCGAACGCCCGAAGGTCGATGTCGAGTGCCTCCGGGCGCTTCTTGCCGACGATCTCGCGCAGCGCCTCGCGCACGCTGTCCGGGCGGACGATCTCCGTCCGCGCGACCAACGCCCCAAGTGCCACTACGTTGATCAGCCGGTCGTCGCCCGCCTCGCGCGCGAGTGGCGTGCAGCGGACGCGGACCTCGTCCAGGTCGTCTCGCCCGGAGACCGCCTCGACGAGCGAGTCGTTCACGACCAGGACGCCCCCGGGCGCGACGATGGGGCCGAACTTCGCGAGGGACGGTGGGTTGAAGACCACGGCGATATCCGGGTGATCCACGATCGGAGAGCCGATGACCTCGTCCCCCACGATGACTGTGCAGGAGGCTGTGCCGCCGCGCATTTCCGGTCCGTAGGACGGGATCCAGATCACCTCCGCACCCTCGTCCATGGCGGCCTGCGCCAGCACGTGTCCCGCGAACAGGATCCCCTGTCCGCCAAAGCCGGCGAAGATGATCGACCGCTCCACGGCTCAGCCCTCCTTCGTGGCGGTCGGCGCCGGCCCGCCCGCGGCCGGAGACCCGCCCTCGGCGGTTGGTCGGCCCCGTCCCGTGCGGTCCACGAGGACCCCGAGCGGGTAGGTCTTGACCACGACCTCCTTGAGGTGCTGCATCGACTCTGTCGCGGTCATGCCCCACCCGACGGGGCAGTTCGACAACACTTCCACGACAGCGAAGCCGTCTCCGTGCAGCTGCGCCTCGCATGCCTTCCGGATCATCGACTTCGTCCTGCCGATCGAGGACGGATCCGCGATGGATCCGCGCCCCGCGAAGGCAACGCCGGGGAGGACAGCCAACATTTCCGTCATCGGGATCGGATAGCCCGCGTCGCGCGCGTCGCGACCGGAGGGAGAGGACGTCGTCCGCTGGCCCAGGAGGGTCGTCGGCGCCATCTGTCCGCCGGTCATCCCGTAGATGCCGTTGTTGACGAAGATCGCAGTGATGAGCTCCCCGCGCGCCGCTGCGTGCACGATCTCGCCTGTGCCGATCGCGGCCAGGTCGCCGTCGCCCTGGTACGTCAGGACGAACGCGTCCGGCCGGACACGGCGGATCCCGGTCGCCACGGCCGGGGCGCGCCCATGAGGCGCCTCGCACCAGTCGAGCCCAAGGTACTCGTACGCGAACACTGAGCACCCCACCGGCGCGACCGCGATCGTGCGTGGCCCCAGGCCTAGATCCTCGAGGACCTCTGCCAGAAGCCGGTGGACGATTCCGTGGCCGCACCCCGGGCAGTAGCGAGTCGAGACGTCCGTTAATAGCGCCGGCCTGCTATAGACGACCCGCGGTGCGGCGGGCGCGATCGCGGTCATCGCTTGCCTCCCGAGTGGCCCGCCGGGCCACGCTTGCCTCGCCCCGGGCCGTCGTGGCCGCGACGTAACGCGACCGGCACGGTGTACCAGAGCGGCATCCAGGCGTCGTCGCCGAAGATGCTGAGCGCCTCGTGGCCGGGCTCGGCGTCCGGCAGTGGCGTCCGCTCGTGCAGGTGCTCCACGCCCGACACAGGGCCGGGTTGGCGGCGTCTCGCTCGCCTCGACCGGCGCGCCGACACGCCGCTGGTATCGAGCTCGCGGAGCGCGTCCAGGACCTCGTCGGGCGACGGGACCATACCGCCCATCCGGCCGTCGAACGCGACCGGCACGCGACCCTCGACGGCGAGCCGGACGTCCTCCACCATCTGCCCGGCAGACAGCTCGACCACGAGCATCCCGCGTACGCGCTGTGCCAGCGCGGCCAGCTCGTCCGTCGCGAACGGCCAGAGCGTGATTGGTCGGAACAGGCCGGCGCGAAGGCCCAACGCGCGCGCCCGGGCGATGGCGGTGCGGGCAACCCGCGCGGCCGTCCCGTACGCCACGATCACCAAGTCAGCGTCGTCGAGCCGCTCTCCATCCCAGCGCACCTCGCGCTCGGCGATCGCGTGGTACTTTTCCTGGAGGTGCAGGTTGTGCTCCTCGAGCGCCTCAGGCTCCAGGTTCATCGACCGGATGACCCGGGGGCTGCGCCCGTCCGCGCCGGTCAGCGCCCACGGTGCCTCGAGCCGTTCCGGCGTCCGGAACCGCAGCTCGACCGGCTCCATGGCCTGACCCAGGATGCCGTCGGCCAAGAGCATGGCGGGCGTCCGGTACCGCTCGGCCAGCTCGAACGCCGTGGCGACGAGCTCCATCGCCTCACCGATGGATGCGGGCGCGAGGACCGGCACGCGGTAGTCCCCGTGGCCGTGCCCCTTGACCGCCTGGAAGTAATCGCTCTGGGACGGCTGGATGCTTCCCAGACCCGGTCCGCCGCGCATGACGTTAATGAGCACCATGGGCACTTCGGAGCCCGCCATGTAGCTCATGCCCTCGGCCATCAGGCTGATCCCGGGGCTCGAGGACGAGACGAGGACCCGAGCGCCTGCCGCGGCCGCACCTAGGGCCATGTTGATCGCGCCGAGCTCGCTCTCCGCCTGGATGAACGTGCGCCCCTCTTCGGGCATGCGACGGGCCATCCACTCAAGGAGCTCTGCCTGGGGGGTGATCGGGTACCCGAAGTAGGCGTCGCATCCCGCCTAAATCGCCGCCTCGGCGATTGCCTCGTTGCCCTTCATGAGGACGCGCCGAGGGGACTCGGGCGTCCCGGCTAACGAGAAGGCGGGGTCCTCCCCTGGTGCGGGGGTGGGAGCCGCGGTCGGGACGGCAGTCATCGTGCGACCCCCTTTGGCGCCGCGTACACGGTGAAAACCGCGTCCGGGCAGACGCGTGCACAGAACGCGCAGCTGGTGCAGACCGTCGCGTCGGTCAGCAGCACAGGGTGATAACCAAGTCTGTTGACAGCGCTCTGATCGAGCGCGAGGCAGGCCTTGGGACACGCCGTCACGCACAGCTCGCAGCCCTTGCAGCGCTCCGTCGCGATTGCCAGCGGCGACCACGGGATAGAGCCGAGCGCGAGTCCGGTGCGCGACGGCGCGGGCAACGAGAGCGTCATGAAACACGCCTCCATCGCGGTACTGACGTTCGCAGCGTTGGTCGGGCGGACCAGTGCCGCAAGGGCCGAACGGTCCTCTGGTCTGGGACCACCGCACCGCGCCGATGCGCGACGGCTGCGTGCCGCTGTGCGATGACCGGCACCCACCGGCGCAATCCCCCGCCCAGGCCTGCCTGGCGCGCCGTCGGCAGCATCGACACCGTGCCAAACGGCCTCCACGCATACGGGTCGCGCGGCTCCTGCGAATATGCCCACGCGTTCTAGTGCGCATGTGCGCATATCTCGATGCTCACCGTGATGGACGAGATCTTCACCCTGCAGGCCGAGATCCTCAGGACGCTGGCCAACCCTCGGCGACTCGAAATCGTCGAACGCCTTGCGCACGACGGCCCGTGCGAGGTCAGGCGGCTGGCCGAAGACGTGGGCATGAGCCAGCCGAACGTGTCCCAGCATCTCGCGGTGCTGCGCGGGACCGGCCTCGTCGAGGCGGTGCGGAACGGCCGCGAGGTGCAGTACCACCTAGTCGATCCGGAGGTCGCCGACGCCTGCCGGATCATGCAGCGCGTTCTGATGCGCCGGCTCGCTCGGCTCGGCGCCCTGTCGACGCGAGCCGCCGAGCGCTTGGACGACTCGCTCTCAGTCTAGAGGTCACACTGAATGGACGACTCGATCTCCCTAGTCCTCTTCTCGGGCACCGACGACAGGCTGCAGGCGGCCGCGGTCCTGACTGCCGGAGCCGCGGCGCTCGGGAAGACCGTCCACATCTTCCTGCAGTACTGGGCACTGGACGCATTCCGGGCCGACCGCATCGGCCTGCACCATGGGCTTTCGCCGGAGGCGGGACTGGCCGGCGCTGCCGCCGTCGCTGCCGCCGCGAAGGCCGGTCAGGCGAGCTGGGCCGACACACTGCGCCAGGCCAAGGACCTTGGCGGCGTGGACATCCAGGCGTGCTCGCTGTCGATGGACGTCCTGCACATCGAACAGGCGGACCTCGACCCGCTCGTCGATGGCGCCGAAGGCGTGACCGCCTTCTGCCTGAATGCGGGCGACGGCCCGATCATCTTCATCTGAGCCCCGATGTGTCGTGGCGAGCTATCGTCGCACACGCACTGCGCGAACCGGCCGTGACCGCTCGCCCGACTTCTGAAAGGAAGGGACCATGACGACACTCGAGATCGCCCAGCGCGTCGACGCCAAGGGCCTCTCGTGCCCGATGCCGATCGTCAAGACGGCCCAGGCCATGAAGACGCTGACGACCGGACAGCTCCTCGAGGTCCTCGCGACCGACCCCGGATCCACCAAGGACTTCGAGGCCTGGGCCAAGAGCACCGGCAACCCGCTCGTCGAGTCGGGCGCCGAAGGCGGCGTCTACCGCTTCGTCCTCCAGCACAAGTAGGAGCCGCGCCATGACGCTCACCCTCGAAGCACCAATCGACGCTCCGGTCCCCGCTCCGCAGGCGGCCCCAGCCGAGGCCGGGGCGGTCGAACACCACGACATCCTGATCATCAACTACAGCGGCGAGCTCGAGAAGGTCTGGGCCACCATGCTGCTCGCCTCGACGGCTGGGGCGATGGGCGTCCAGTGCAAGGTCTTCTCGACCTTCTGGGGCCTGCATAACTTCGTGAAGGACTCCCGGCGGATCACCGGCCAGAACTGGATGCAGAAGATGATGTCCTTCATGCAGCGGCCAGGGATCAGCCATCGCAAGCTCTCCAAGATGAACTTCCTGGGCATGGGCCCCTGGATGATGGGCCAGCTTGCGAAGCAGCAGAAGAACGCGAGCCCCAAGGAGCTCTTGGAGATCGCTCAGTCGATGGGCGTCGAGTTCATCCCTTGCCAGATGACCCTGGACATGTTCGGGCTCACCCGTGACGACCTCATCGAGGGCATGGGGGAGCCGGTCGGCGCGGCCACGGTGATCGGCCTGATGAGCGAGGGCTGGTCGCCGCTGTTCATTTAGCGCCGAGGATCGAGGCCCCCCGGGCGGGCCGAGCAGCGACGTCACCGATCACACAGAGAGGCGATTCTCATGACCGAAAGCACCATCACCGTTACGCGAACGATCGACGCCAGAGGAAGCTTCTGTCCTGGACCCCTAATGGAGCTGATCCGGGCCATCCGAGAGGGCCAGGTTGGGGACGTCATCGCGGTCTGGTCGGCCGACAGCGGTTCGAAGACGGACATCCCGCGCTGGGTCGAGAAGGCCGGGCACCGGCTCGTGGGGGTGTTCGCGAGAGTCGGGTACGACGAGATCGTCGTCGAGAAGCTCCGCTAGCCGGGACGGGTCCAATGCCGCGAGGGGACCGAGTGCAGCGCATTCTCATCCTCGGCGGTGGCGTCGGGGGGACGCTCACCGCGAATCTGCTGGCGCGGAAGCTCCGTGCCAGCATTGATCGGGGAGACGTCGTCGTCACGGTCGTCGACGCCACCGGGGAGCATGTGTACCAACCCGGCTTCATGTACATCGCGATGGGCGGTGAGAAGGAGCAAGGCCTGCGGCGCGCCGAGCGCGGGCTCCTGGACCGCCGCGTCGAACTGGTGGTGGGGGAAATCGTCAGGATCGACGATTTAGCCCATGCCGTGGAGCTCGCGGACGGGACGCGTCTGATCTACGACTACGTCGTGATCGCGGCGGGGTCGCGGATCACCCCCGAGACCATCCCCCACTTCGCCGAGGAGGCGCACCACTTTTACACGCCCGAAGCGGCGCGCCGGTTGCGCCGCGCGCTCGACGCGTTCACCGGGGGCCGGCTGGTCATCGGGATCGCCGGCATGCCGTACAAGTGCCCGCCGGCGCCGCTCGAGGTGGCCTTCTTGATCGACTCGGAGCTGCGTCAGCGGCACCTGCGGGATAAGACCGAGATGCACTTCTGCTCGCCCATCGGCCGCGCCTTCACCATCGAGACCGTGAGCGAGATGGCCACGCCCGTGTTCGAGGAGAAGGGGATCGAGATCCACACCTTCTTCAACGTGGAAGAGATCGATCCCGTCCAGAAGGTCGTCCGGAGCCTCGAGGGAGAGGAGCTGCCGTACGACCTGCTGATCCTGGTGCCTCCGCACAAGGGTGCGCAAGTGTTGATCGACAGCGGGTTGGCCACCGGCTCGGGCTGGCTCCCGACCGACCGCGAGACGCTGCAGGTGAAGACCGCACCGGATGCCCCCGATGGAACCCAAGCTCCGCGGCGGCCGCATATGTACGCCCTGGGCGACGCGACCGACCTCCCTCTCTCCAAGGCGGGCTCCACGGCCCACTTCGAGGCGCCCGTGGTGGCCGAGCGGATCGCGGCTCAGGTCCGGGGCGTCGAGCCCGAGGCCAAAACGGGGCACTACACCGGCAAGGTCATGTGCTTCTTCGAGATCGGCGGCGGTAAGGCCACGCTGCTCCAGTTCGACTACAACCACCCGCCCCATCCGCCGAAGCCGAATCGCGTCTGGCATCTCGGCAAGATCGCGTTCAACAAAACCTACTGGCACACGGTGCCCAAGGGCCGCGTGTAACTCAGCCGGCGGCCGGCCGGAGGAACGACGCACAACGAGGTGCTGGTGGCGGCGACCTTCGACCGCAACGGCACCCTAGTCGATTGGGAAGTTGGGGCCGCTGGCGGCCGAGCGTGGCGCGACCCGGCACTAGTCAGCCAAACCTACCCAGCCGGGTGGCGGCCCGTTCGCTTGGGACGTCGGGCGGTGGGCCATTTGGCAGATTGGCGCGCGCAGAGCCGTCGCGACAATTGGCCCGTACGTCCCACACGGCCAGAAGCTATCCCCATGTCCTCAGGTTCTCCAACCTGCGCATCCGGCGAACACCCCGTCCATCTGCGGCTGGTCCAGCCATGGGCCGGTGACCTTGCCACGGCCCGGCAGCGCCTAGAGGACGGTGCGGCGGACTGGCTCGGCAATCCGCTCGACGGTCCCGCGGAGTCCCCGATACGGCGGTTCGAGAGCGATCTGGCTCTCCCCATGCGCGAGCAGGCGCGCCACATGGTGCTGCGCAAGGCCGCTGTGGTCGAGCTGGGGCCGCCGCGGGAAGCGCCGAAGGGGTTCGCCCTCGAGGTAACCTGGAGGTCGGCGAACCTCGCGCCGGTCTTCCCCGTCTTCGTCGGCACGCTGTTCGTGTCCGAGAACGAGCTCGCACTCGACGGGTACTACGCGCCGCCGGGTGGCGAGCTGGGCGTGATCCTGGATCGCGCCCTGCTCAACATCGCGGCCCGCGGCACCGCGCGGTGGTTCCTCTCGCGGGTTGCAGCCGCCATCGACACGCGGCCCGCGGGCGCCGGCTCACCACCACCTCAGCCCGACTGACACCGGTCCGCCAACGACGGCCGGAACCGGTCGCGGCGCTTACGCAGTCAGCGAGAACGGGCTTTCGGCGTCGATGCCCAGCTCCGACATCGCGGCGGCCACCTGCGCGCGGCTGGCGCCCTCGCTCTCGGCCAGCGCAGCCAGCGTGGCGACCACGATGTGCTCGCAATCGATCTCGAAGAAGCGCCGGAGGGTCTCCCGGGTGTCGCTGCGCCCGAATCCGTCCGTCCCCAGTGAAACCCATCTGCCCGGGATCCAGCGGGAGACCTGGTCCGGAACAGCAGTGAGGTAGTCCGAGGCCGCCACGATCGGCCCGGCCGCTCCCGCCTCGGAGAGGGCGGACGTGACGTACGGCACCCGCCGGGGTTCGCCCGGATGGAGCCGGTTCCAGCGCTCGACCGCCAGCGCGTCGGCACGGAGCTGCTGGTAGGAGGGCGCGCTCCACACGTCCGCCGCCACCCCATACCGCCCCGCGAGCAGGTCCTGCGCCCGCAGGACCTGCTGCATGATGGCGCCGCTGCCAAGCAGGGTCGCAGTGGCGCGCGGCGTGCGGTCCGCGGAGGGAGCCGGGCGGAAACGGTACAACCCTCGCACGATCCCGTCCGCGGCGCCTTCGGGCATCGCCGGCATCACGTAGTTCTCGTTGTAAAGGGTGATGTAGTACGAAACGTCCTCGCCACGCAGCATGCGGTCGATGCCATCGCGGACGATCTCGGCCGTCTCGTACGCGAAGGCCGGGTCGTACGCCCGAATCGCGGGATACGCGGAGGCGAGCAGCAGGCTGTGCCCGTCGTCGTGCTGGAGCCCCTCTCCATGCAGCGTGGTCCGCCCCGCCGTGGCCCCCATCAAGAAGCCGCGCCCGCGCACGTCGCCCAGCGCCCAGAACTGGTCGCCCGTTCGCTGAAACCCGAACATGGAGTAAAAGATGTAAAAGGGCAGCATCGGTTCGCCGTGCGTGGCATAGCTCGTCGCGGCGGCCTGCAGCGAGGCCGTCGAGCCCGCTTCCGTGATCCCCTCCTCGAGGACCTGCCCGTCGGTTGCCTCGCGGTATGACAGCACCAGGTTCGAGTCGACGGGGTCGTAGCGCTGGCCCTGCGCCGCGTAGATCCCCACTTCCTTGAACAGCGGGTCCATGCCAAAGGTGCGTGCCTCGTCCGGGACGATGGGCACAACGCGCTGGCCAACGGACCGGTCGCGGATCAGATTGCGCAGCAGCTTGGCGAACGCCATCGTGGTCGAAACGGCCTGCCCCCCCGAACCAGAGCGGAACTCCGCAAACGCCGCATCCCCGGGCGCGTCCAGCGCCTTCGGAACCACTACGCGTCGCGGGAGTGGGCCTCCGAGCGCGCGCCGCCGCTCGACCAAGTACTGGATCTCGGGGGCGTTCGGGCCCGGGTGGTAATACGGCGCCTCCTTGAGCTTGTCGTCGGGGATCGGCAGCTCGAGGCGGTCCCGAAAGATCCGCAGCTCGGCCTCGGACAGCTTCTTGGCCTGGTGGGTGATGTTGCGCGCCTCCACGCCGGGCCCCAGCGTCCAGCCCTTCACCGTCTTGGCTAGGATCACCGTGGGG
This sequence comes from uncultured Chloroflexia bacterium, assembly GCA_963835945.1. Lineage (GTDB taxonomy): Bacteria > Chloroflexota > Limnocylindria > Limnocylindrales > CSP1-4 > JAJYNJ01. Next base: position 9,204 of record CAWIHR010000028.1, on the reverse strand, counting down.
GCGCCGTGGTGGGCGAGCGCCGCAGCATACGCCGAGTACATCTTGCGGTAGTCGTGCCCGCCACGCCGCAGGCGCTGCAGATCATCGTCGGACAGGTCGGCGACCAACGCTTGCAGGCGCGGATCGCCGCCGAAGAAGTGCTCCCGGATGTAGGCGCCGGATTCGACCGAGAACTTCTGAAACTCGCCGTCTAGCGTCTCGTTCATGCGGTGCACCAGCGCGCCGTCGACGTCACGTGCGAGCAGCTCGTCCCACTCGCGACCCCAGATCACCTTGATCACGTTCCAGCCGGCGCCGCGGAAGAGCCCCTCGAGCTCCTGGATGATCTTGCCGTTGCCGCGCACGGGACCGTCGAGCCGCTGCAGGTTGCAGTTCACGACGAAGGTCAGGTTGTCAAGTCCGTCACGGCCGGCCAAACCGAGCGCCGTGATCGACTCCGGCTCGTCCATTTCGCCGTCGCCGAGGAAGGCCCAGACGTGGTTAGGGCTCGTGTCTTTGATGCCGCGCGCCTGCAGGTATCGGTTAAAGCGCGCCTGATACACGGCCGCCAGCGGTCCAAGGCCCATCGAGACGGTCGGGAACTCCCAGAAGTCCGGCATCAGGCGCGGGTGCGGATACGAGCTCAAACCCTGCCCCGGAACGACTTCGCGTCGGAAGTGGTCGAGCTGGTCGACAGACAGGCGGCCCTCGAGGAACGCCCTCGCGTAGATGCCCGGCGCCGCGTGCCCCTGCACGAAGACCTGGTCGCCCATGCCGGCGGCATCCTTGCCGCGGAAGAAGTGATTGAAACCCACTTCGTACAGGGTCGCGGCCGACGCATACGTGGCCAGATGTCCACCGATGCCGGTAGTGAGGTTGTTCGCGCGGAGGACCATGGCCACGGCGTTCCACCGCACCATCCGCCGGATGCGATGCTCCATGCGCTCGTCGCCGGGGAACGGCGGCTCCTGCTCCGGGGAAATGGTGTTGATGTAGCGGGTCTGGGTAAGTGAGGGTAGTCCGATGTCCAGCTGCCGCGCACGCTTCAGCAGGCGATACAGGATGAACTGAGCGCGGTCGGCGCCCGACGTGCGGACGACCGAGTCGAGCGCGTCAATCCAGTCGAGGGTTTCCTGAGAATCGCTATCGGGAAGCTGGCGCTTGAAGTCGCCGTAGGCGTCGAACATGTCGGCCGAATGGTAGAGCGGCCGCGTGGTTGCTGCCGCGGATGGCGGCGACGCCGATCAGCCCCCGGCGACCGGATCAGGCACGGACTCGGCGCGCTGGCGACCCGCGCCGGCGGGTGCCGACGACACCAGCGCGGCAACCACGCGCTCGAGCAGCTCCCCGAGCAACTGGAGTTGCGCGTCATCGAGAGGCTCGACGAAGTGCCGGTGGACACCCGCGTGGTGGACCGGCGTGGCCTGCCGCAGCTGCGTCAGGCCAGCGTCCGACAGGACCGCGAACGCACCGCGAGCATCGGACGGACACGCCTTGCGTTCAACCAGGCCGTCCGCTTCCAGGCGGTCCACCACGCGCGTGATGCCGCTGCGGCTCAACAGCACGCGGTCGGCCAGCTCGTGCATCCGCAGCCGGTGGTCGTCGGCCAAGGCCAGCTGGACCAGCACGTCGTAGTGCGCCAGCGAGATGCCCGTCTGGCCGACAAGATCCGCTTCGAGCCGGCGCAGCAGCAGGGCATGCGCCTGGAGGTATGTGTGCCACACGCGCAGCTCGCCCTCCGACAGGTGGCTGCCCATCATGTCCCCGATCCTGTCGCCCGTTGCTCCAGACCACAAGGCGGTGGCGATGTCGCCCGTCCGTGCGTCGCCATCCCCGTTGCCCGACGCGGCATCAGCGTGTGCAAGCGCGGCTTCACGCGGACTGCCACCCATGTGGGGCTCCCGTACCTTCCACTACCGGGTGAGATCATACTGCCCGGTCGTGGTAGTTGCACGCGCAACGACTATCGGCTATAGTCGTGCCACCAAAGGTTGCAGACGCAACTATCGGCGTGCGCAAGTCGCGCGGCAGGAGCAGGCACATGGCCACATGGAAACTCGATCCCGTTCATTCGTCCGTGCAATTCTCGGCGCGGCACATGATGGTGAGCAACGTCCACGGGAAGTTCCGGGACTTCTCGGTCGACGTCGACTTCGATCCAGAGCATCCTGAGCAGGGCAGGGTCACAACCGTCGCCCAGGCTGCGAGCATCGACACCGCGATGGACTCGCGCGACCAACACCTTCGCTCCGCGGACTTCCTGAACGCGGAGCAGTACCCAACGCTGACGTTCGTGAACACCGGAGTCGAGCGCGTGGCGGACGACCGGTTCCGCCTGGTCGGCAATCTGACGATCCTCGGCGAGACCAGGCGCGTGGAGTTCGACGTGGAGTACCTCGGCGTGGTCAAGAACCTCCAGGGCGGGGCCAGCGCCGGGTTTGCGGCACGGGCCCACATGAGCCGCAAGGACTGGGGCCTGACCTGGAACGTCGGCCTCGAAGCGGGCGGTTGGCTTGTCAGCGACGAGGTCCGTATCGAGGTCGACCTCGAGCTGGTCGCCGAAGTGGCGGCGCGACCCGTCGTGGAGGCGGCGCAGGGCGCAGCCTGATCCGCGGATAACCCCGCTCGCCCCGACGACCCGGCCGGACCCGGCCGGGTCGTTCCGTGTCTGGTCAGGACCCGTCCCGTCCGCCGCTCGCTGCCCCCAGCCGCGCCCGCTAGACTGCGCGAGAACGAAACGGTCACGTACGACCCGAGGAGCGCGCGATGGACGAGACGGTACAGTCGGGCGGGGCCGCGCTCGATGCGGTCGGGCCCGGAGACGGGCCGCCTGCCAGAACGGACGGCCCGGTACACGCCGGCCCCCTCGGCGTGGGGATCGACGTCGGAGGGACTGGCGTCAAGGCCGCCGTCGTCGACCTGGCCACGGGCTCGCTCGCCTCGGCCCGCATCCGTGAGAAGACGCCGTCTCCGTCCACGCCTGCGGCCGTCGCCGAAGCCATCGGCCGGATCATCCGCAAGATCGAGGCTTCCGGACAGGACACGCGCGGTCTGCCGGCAGGCGCCGGGCTGCCGGGTGTGGTGAAGGACGGCTGGCTGAAGACGGCCGCCAACATCGACCACGCGTGGCTCGACACGCGCGCGGAGGACGTCCTGGAGCGTGAGCTGTCCCGGCCCGTGCTCATCATCAACGACGCGGACGCCGCTGGGTTGGCGGAGATGCGCTACGGTGCCGGCGTCGGCTACCGTGGCGTCGTGCTGATGCTGACGATCGGGACCGGCATCGGAAGCGCGCTTTTCGTGGATGGCCGTCTCGTGCCGAACACCGAGCTGGGACACCTGGAGTTCCATCGGCATGACGCGGAGACCCTGATAAGCGGCGCGGCACGCGAGCGCCGGAAACTGGGCTGGAAGGCGTGGGCGAAGGAGTTCGACGCGTACCTCGATAGTGTCTACCGCTACTTCTCGCCGGACCTGATGATTCTCGGCGGCGGCGTAAGCAAGGAGACGCAGCGGTACCTCTCGTATCTGACACCGCGAGGGCCGCTCGAGGTCGCCCGGTTGCTCAACTCGGCTGGCATCGTGGGAGCCGCGCTGGCCGCTGCCGAGGCGCACGGGTACCGGCCCCCCGAGCCCGCGGGCGCGCACTAGACGTCGGCGCGGGCCGAGAAGTCAGGTCACGCAGCGCTGCGGGAAGACGCCGCGCACCGCGGCGACGACGAGCGCTGGCAGCAGGGCGGCGAGGGCGACCGGCGCGAGCAGCCCGTGGGGTCGCGCGCGTCGCGGGGGCGGCGTTGGCCGCTGGTGACACGTACCGGACTTACGCCCGGATGACCAGTGTTCCGACGTCTCCCGCGACGGGGCCGCAGGCCGAGGACGGGGAGGGCAGCCTCTGGTTCGCGTTGGCGCGGGCGGCCCTGCCGGCCACCAGGGTGCACGCCGCCGAGGATCCTCGGCGAGGCCGAACCTCCGGCCATGCATCCGGAACGAGTCCGCGCCGCAACCGGTCGGGTCCGCCAGCCGATGGTACCGTCGGACCATGCAGGTCCACGTGCTCGACGCCACCTACGAGCTGTTCCGCGCGCACTTTGGGCGGCCGCCTTCAGTCGATGTCCAGGGCCGTCCGGCGGGCGCAACGCTGGGGCTTGTCGAGAGCGTCCTCGGGCTGCTCCGGGATCCACAGGTCACCCACGTGGGCTGCGCCACGGACCACGCGATCCGCTCGTGGCGCAACGAGCGCTACGCGGGATATAAGACCGAGGCAGGCATGCCCGCCGAGCTGCTGGCACAGTTCGGGTTCGCCGAGTCGGCGCTCCGCGCGCTCGGGCTCGTGGTCTGGCCGATGACGGATTACGAGGCGGACGACGCGCTGGCGACGGCCGCGGCCCGCTGGGCCGACGCGCCCGGAGTGGATCGGGTTGTGATCATGTCGCCTGACAAAGACCTCGCGCAGTGCGTCCGGACGGACGGACGGGTGGTCGCGTTCGACCGGCGCCGCGAACGGACGATCGACGCCGATGCCGTCCGGTCGCGCTTCGGCGTGGAGCCTGAGAGCATCCCGGACTGGCTCGCGCTAGTGGGCGATGCAGCCGACGGGTTTCCAGGGCTTCGCGGCTGGGGCGAGCGCTCGGCCTCCACGGTCCTGTCGTGCTTCCGCCACCTCGAGGGCATCCCGGCGGACGCCGACGACTGGGGAGTCCCCCTCCGCAATGCCGAGACGCTCGCGGCGACGCTCCGGGCCGGGCGTGCGGAGGCGGAGCTCTACCGCGAGCTGGCCACGCTCAGGCTCGACGTGCCCCTGCCGGAGACGCTTGAGGCGCTCGCCTGGCGCGGCGTGCCGCGCGGACCATTCGCGCGGCTCGTCGAGCAGCTGCGCGCGCCCCACTTGACCGCCCGGGTCCCACGCTGGTCGGACTGATCCGACCGGGCGCGCCTCAACCGCGGCGGACGGTCGCCGGGCCCACGGTTTCGCCGGCTGCCTCTGACCCCCCGGCCGGCGGCGAGACCGGCAGCGCAAACAGGTCGCCGCGATAAGAGCGCGGCACGCGGACGGCAAGAGCGAGCGGCTCAGCCACGATCCGGAAGGGCCGGCCCTCGGCCCCTTCCAACGCGCGGCGCCGCACCGGACTGCCGTCCACCTCCATCGGCGGCGCGACCAGGGCACGCAGGGCCAGCTCGCGACCCCGAAAGCGGGGAACCTCCCCGTCAGGACGGCGGCGCAGCGCCAGCGTCCAGCCGAGCCGCACCGCCAGCTGCAGGTCACCCGCGGGGACGATGGTCACATCGAGCATGCCGTCGTCCACCAGTGCGTCAGGCGTCGCGTGCACCACGTTGGCATAGAGCCGGGAGTTCCCCACGATCAGCTGGAGGACGCGACCCTCCCATGCGGGCCGGCCGTCCACGGTCAACTCGACGTCAAACGGCCGGTAGGCGGGAATCGCCCGGAGGGCGCCCAGCGCGATCCCGGCCGGGCCGAGATGTGTCTTAAGGCGAGGATCCGTGTGATGCAGGACGAGCCCGTCCATGCCGACGCCGCCCATGAGCAGGAACCGGATGTAGCGTCCGTCGGGGTGCGCGATACGCCCCATATCCATGCGGCGCACGTCCGCGTCCACGAGCGCGCGCGCCGCATGCTCGGGAGGGCGTGCCACGCCGAGCTCGTGCGCCCAGAGGTTGGCGGTTCCGCCCGGGAGGACGCCGAGCGGCACATCGGTCCCGACCAGCACGTCGGCGACGTCACGCAGAGTCCCGTCCCCGCCGGCGCCGACGACCAGCCCCGCCCCCGCGTCCAGCGCCTCCTCGACCTGCCGGCGCACGCTGAGCTGGCGGCCCCGGTGGGCAACGTCCACGTCCCAGCCGGCATCGCGGAGGATGGGCAGCACGCGGTGCGCGGGGTACGGGCCGCGGAACGACCACGGGTTATCGATGATGCGAACGCGCACGGTCACCGGCCACGCAAGGAGATCGGCGGGCAGTGCCGCCCTCCGTGGCGGACAAGCTACACGCCGCGAGCGAACTCTGCCGAGCGATCCAGCCGGCGGTCCGAACCGGCGACTACCATCTCCGGCTGATGGCACCCCTCACGGCCGGCCGCGCGGTCGTCGCGGCGCTCGAGCGCGCCGGGGTCCGGCATGCGTTCACCGTTCCGGGCGAGAGCTTCCTCGAGCTCCTGGACGCGCTCCGGGACTCGTCGATCCGGCTCGTCGCAACCCGACACGAGGCGGGGGCCGGCTTCATGGCGGAAGCGTACGCGCAACTCGCGGGCATCCCGGCCGTGTGCCTAGTGACACGTGCAGTGGGCACGGCCAACCTGTCGATCGCCCTGCACACCGCGCTCGCCGACTCGGCACCTCTCGTCGCCATCGCCGGACAGGCGCCACGGGCCTTCCGAGGCCGCGAGGCGTTGCAGGAGGTCGACCTGGTCGCCACGTTCGGGGCCCTGTGCAAGGCTGCCGCCGAGCTCGACGAGCCGGCGACGATGGCACGCGACGTCGAAACCCTTGTTCGGGCCGCGACGATTGGGCGCCCCGGCCCGGTGCTCCTCTCGCTGCCCGAGGACACACTGATCGAGGAGGTCGAACCGGGCCCTCCCGGCCCACTCATCCCGATCCGGGCTGCTGAGCCGGGGGCGATCCCTGACGACGCCGAGGTGCTTTCCGTGCTGCAACGGCTCGCCGAGGCGCGACGTCCGGTGGTCATCGCCGGGGCCGGCGTGCTGCGGAGCGGCGCGGTCAGAGAACTCGCCGCATTCGCCGACGCGGCCGACGTCCCGGTGATGGCATCCTGGCGGCGACCCGACGTGTTTGCGAACGAGTCACCCCGTTACCTCGGCGCGACGGGCCTGGGCGCTGCGCGCACCGTCCTGCCGCGACTCCTCGAGGCGGACGTGATCCTCGCCATCGGCACCCGGCTCTCGCAGGTCGCGACGTTCGACTACGTCGTCCCCCGGCCCGGCACGGACGTTCTGCACGTCGACGTGGCGCCCGGCCTGCGCGGCGATCGACTCGCGCCGGCGCTGTCCATCCGCTCGGACGCGCGGGCATTCCTGCGGCGGGCGCTCGAGATGCTCCCGGGTTCCAGGGCCTCGGCCGAGCGTGCCGGGGACCTCGCGCGTGACAGGTCCGAGTACCTCAACGCGACCGCGCTTCCGGACACCGGGCCACGGGGCCCGGACGAGCCCGTACACCCCGCGACGGTCATCGGCGCCCTCCGCCGCCGCCTCGCCCCGGGGACCGTCGTGACGACGGACGCGGGCAACTTCGCCGGCTGGGCGGCGCGCTACCTGCCGCTGCCTCGCGGCAGTCGGTTCCTGGGGCCCACCTCCGGCGCAATGGGCTATGGCCTGCCCGCAGGCGTGGGCGCCGCCATTGCCGGACGCGACCTCGGCCGCCCCGGCGGCCCCGTGGTAGCGCTGGCTGGTGACGGCGGGTTCGCGATGCTCATGGCGGAACTCGAGACGGCGGTGCGCGAGGGACTGCGCATCGCGGTGATCGTGTTCGACAACGGCATGTACGGGACGATCCGCATGCACCAGGAGCGCGCGTACCCGGGTCGCGTGGCGGCAACCGACCTCGGGCGGATCGACTTCGCGGCGTTTGCCGAAGCATGCGGCGCCCGCGGCCTCCGCGCAGCACACGACCGCGAGGTCGATGCCGCGATAGCGGTTGCGCTGGACAGCCCGGGCGTGACGCTCGTCCACGTCCTGGCCGACCCGCGGGAGATCTCGGTCGACATCACGCAGCCAGACTGACCCTGGCGGATGGGCGCGCGGGATCGCCGGCGCGTTGGGTCAGGTCAACCGGGCCCCGCGGCGCGGAACAGCCCCAGGAGCGTCCCATGGTGGCGGGCCGGCGCGGCGATGATCCCGATCGACGCCGCGGGTCGCGACAAGTCGAACCAGGGCTCGCCGTCCGCCGTGGTGACCGTCACGCCGGCCTCCTCTGCGATCAGCCCGACCGCAGCCACGTCCCAGTTGGAGATCCCCGTCGGGTGCACGCACGCGTCGACGACTCGGCGCTGCGCGGCCGGAGCTTCAAGCTGTCGCGACTCCGCGCGTGGCGGACGCGGGGCGACGGAGACGGCCTGTCGACCCGGCTGACGGCGCTGAGCCCCGTCACGCCGAGACCATCGGTCGAGGCGGGTGAACGGCCCAAGGTCCTGCGGGAGGCCCCGGGCAGTCCACGAACCGAGGCATATCGCAACGGCCGGCCCTGCCCACGCCGAGCACGCCGGCCGGAGCTCTCGGATTGGCCCGACGAACCGCAACAACACCCACGAAGTTCCGAAACATGTTTCGGAACCACTCGGCTCGCCTGGGGGTCGAACAGGCGAAGGTCGCTGTCCGCGCTCGCTACCGACAGGTCCATGTTATTGGCAGACTGACTTGACATCGCGGCTAGCGGTCCTACGATTTGCGGCAGACGCGGCACACAATTCGGAGGGTTAGCGGGAAAACTCAGGCGACCCGAGAAGGCACTCGCGGCCGGTGCCTCGTTGATCGGCAGCGGGCCCCGGCTAGCCGCGCCCGAAGTTAGGTCCGAGGTCGCCCGACCAGTTCTCGTCGCGCTCCACGCTGCGCCCAGTCTCGATTGGACGGGTGCCTGCTGGCTGGCGACGGCATCCTAGTGGTTCCCGTTTGCGGCCCGCATCCCATGCGCATCCGCCGCGCGCGGTCTCCGCCGTCCTATCCCGTACTGACGGTGCAGGCGCCTGCGCAGTCGCGGTTCGCCTCGATCGCGGTTCTCCGACTCAGGCCGACACGGCTCGAACCGACGCCTGCAGCGCTCATTCGCCGGCGGGCCTCTGAGTTCCGGCGCCAAGGGGAGCCCTGACCCGTCCTCCACCACGTCACACCGTTCACCGCACCCGACATGGAGGTGTTGTTGGCGCGCACATGCACTGTCTGTCGTCATCCGGAGCGCGCGGTCATCGACGGCGCGCTCGTCGCCGCCGAGCCGTTCCGGGTCGTCGCGCGCCGCACGGGCCTCTCCGACACGGCGCTCTTCCGGCACAAGACAAACCACATCCCTTTCACGCTGCGGATCGCCACCCAGGCCGTCGAGGTCGCCCGAGCCGACGATCTCCTTGCCCAGGTGCACGACCTTCGAGAGCGGGCCCTGACGCTCTTGGAGACCGCCGAGGAGGCGGGCAATCTCCGGGTCGCCCTGCAGGGGATCCGGGAGGTGCGCAGCTGCATTGAGCTCCTGGCCCGCCTCGCCAGTGAGG
>CAWIHR010000027.1:0-99777 GCA_963835945.1 uncultured Chloroflexia bacterium | reverse complement strand
CCGGATCTCCAGCAAGACTTGGCTTCATGTGAGGTACTCCCTCCCAGGCGCTGCGCCCGACGAGAGCGCAAGTCGCCACAGCTTCGGCGCTCGCGAGCTTGGTCGCCTCATGGCTCGCCGCCGACGGTGCGTGCAGGAGCCGCCGGGATGCCCTCGCCAGGAGTCCCGTGGGGCGGCTCGGCCACGAGCGCAGGAGTCCGCCGCCGGCTCAGGCGCAACAGGTCGAACACGAGGTCCCGCTTCATGAGCTGGATCGCCTTGGCCGGATCGACGCCCTTCGGGCAGACCTGCGAACACTCCCCCGCGTAGTGGCACCGCCACGGCCCGCCCGCGCCGGAGAGAACCTCCCGGCGCGTTCGGAACCCCGCGTCGCGGGAGTCGCAGTTGTAGCGGTGCGCCTGCGTCGAGCGGCATCGGGCCGGAGTACCGGGCATCGGTGGCGACCGTCGGGCACGCCGCCATGCAGCACCCGCACTTGATGCAGTAGCTGAACTGCAGGTAGTGCCTCGAGCTCCTGCGGGCGTCTGCCAGTACTCCCCGGTCGGGTCGTCCTGCTCGGCCGTGTCCTCGCGCAGGAGGTACGGCATGCAGCTCGCGGTGTGCCTCGAACATCGGCACGAGGTCCGGGACGAGGTCCTTGATGATGTTGAAGTTCGGCAGCGGCGCGACCGTCACGACGTCGGTGGCGAGCTCGAAGATCTGCGTGTTGCACGCGAGGCGGGGCCGTCCGTTGACGAGCATGCCGCACGAGCCGCAGACGCCCATGCGGCACGACGAGCGCCACGCCAGCGTCGGCGCGACTCTCCTTCACCTGCCATAGCCCGTCGAGCACCGTCATGCCCGGCGTGGCCTCGATGCGGTGATCCTCCCAGTGCGGCTCCCGATCCGTCGCGGGGTCGTACCGGCATACGTGGAACGTGACCGTACGCGCGCGCGCGCCTGTCAGTCAGCCTCCAACCATCGTGGCGGCACCGGGGGACGGCGAGCGCGGCCCACGTCCCGAAGACGAACAGCGCCAGCCCAATGGCTGACAGCCCGACATTGATCATCCGTCGCACGGGAGCGCCCGGGTTCAGCTCGAGCAGGATGTTCCGCAACCCGTAGAGCCCGTGGTAGAGCGCCGCCCCGAGCAGAACGACGTACGTGATGGCGAAAAACCAGCTCTTCATCCGCGCCACCACGCTTGCCCACCCCATCGGGCTGACGCCGGGGACGCCGAAGATGCCGAGCGTGGCATTGAGGTGCATGATCGCCATGTGGAGGCCGAGGAGGACGAGGACCACGAGGGCTGCGCCGATGTGCCACGTCCAGAGCGTTCGATCGCGCATCGTCCCGGCCTCCTAGGGCAGGAGGAAGAAGTCAGCGCCGCCCCACAGCGCGACCACCGCGGCGATGATCATCACCGCCCCGGCGAGGGGCCGCTGACGGCCGACCGAGGTCGCGTACGGGTAGACGGGCTCGATCGGCTCGCCCGACGACGAATCCCAGCTCGATGAGCACGAGGCGGATCCCGTTGGCCGCGTGGAAGGCGAAGGCCACGAAGACCAGGTACTCGCCGAGTTCGAACACCGGGCCGGAGACGAGCGCCATCGCGTGCTGCCAGGCGCCGGGGCCGAGGACGCGGGCGGACGTGACGAAGATGTGCATGAGGAAGTACGCGAGTAGGCCCAAGCCCGTGACGCGGTGAAGCGCGTACATGTAGCGCTCGAAGCCCCAGTGACCGCCGCCGATCCAGCCCGAGGATGCCCCAGCCGATTCGGATGTGCACGGGATCCCATTGGCCGACCTCCGTGGGCTAGTACTTGCGCTCGACCGGCGTCCACGTGTCGATGGTCACTGGCTTGTACTCGAGTCGTGGCCCCGCCGGTGTGTCGTAGGCCAGCGTGTGGCTGAGCCAGTTCGTCTCGTCGCGGGTCGGGAAGTCCCGACGGGCATGAGCGCCCCGCGACTCCTGGCGGGCGAGCGCGCCAGTCACCGTCACCTCCGCGACGTCCACGAGGTTCTCGAGCTCGAGGGCGTGGATCAGGTTCGTGTTGTAGACGCGTGACTTGTCGAGGACCGGCGCCCGCTCGGCGCGCTGCCGGATCTCCCGGATGTTCGCCAACGCGGTCGCCAGGTCGTCGCCGTTGCGGAATACGCCGACGTACGCGTCCATCGTCGCTCGCAGCTCGCGACGCAGCTCGTACAGGTTCTCGTCGCCCTGCCGCGCGAGCACGTGCGCGATGCGCGTCCTCCGCTCGCGCGGCCTCGTCGGCCGGCAGCGGCGCGGCGGCGACGAGCCCGGGCAGCGCGGCTGCGATCTCGCGGCCCGTGATCGCGCCCCACACGAGGCACTCCGCCGTGGAGTTGGAGCCCAGCCGGTTGGCGCCGTGGAGCGAGACGCAGGCGGCCTCGCCCGCGGCCCAGATCCCGGCGATGCGCGTGAGGCCGTTGATGTCGGTCTCGATGCCACCCATGGAGTAGTGAGCGACCGGCCGGATGGGGATCGGCGCCGTGATGGGGTCCAGCCCGAGGAACTTGATCGCCACCTCGCGAATGAGCGGCAGACGGCTCGTGATGCGGTCTGCGCCAAGGTGGGTGAGGTCGAGCTCGAGGTAGTCCTGTCCATCGGGCGTCCTGAAGCCGCGCCCCGCGAGGATCTCCTCGGTTTCGGCCCGCGAAACCATATCCCGCGGCGCGAGCTCCATGAGCTTGGGCGCGTAGTCAGCCATGAAGCGCTCGCCCCGGTTGTTCCTCAGGTAGCCGCCCTCGCCACGACACGCCTCGGTCATGAGGATGCCGCTCGGGACGAGTCCGGTCGGGTGGAACTGGAGGAACTCCATGTCCTCCAGGGGCAGGCCGGCGCGCCACGCCATGGCCATGCCGTCGCCGGTCACCGTCTGCGAGTACGTCGTGAACCCATAGAGCGTGCCCCCGCCGCCCGAGGCAATAAGCAGCGCCTTGCCACGGAGCGCGACCGTCTCACCCGAGGTCATGTCCAGGCCGATGAGTCCGGCGAACGCCCCGTTCTTGACGAGGATGTCGGTGACGAAGAACTCGTCGTACCGCGTGAAGCTTCGGTACCGCTGGAGCTGGTCGTACAGCGTCTGCATCTCGAAGAAGCCGGTCTTGTCGGCGGCCAGGGTCGCGCGCGGGTAGCTGTGTCCCCCGAACGCTCGCTGCGCGATGTAGCCGTCCTCGTCGCGGGTCCACGGGGTGCCCCAGTGGTCGAGTTGGTGGATTTCCTTGGGGATCGAGTTCACAAAGGTGCGGACGACGTCCTGGTCAGCGAGGAAGTCGGCGCCCTTGACCGTATCCCACGCGTGCAGCTCTCGCGAGTCACCCAGATCGGAGCGGAGGACCGCCGCCGTGCCGCCCTCTGCGCAGACGGAGTGGGCACGCATCAGCTGGACCTTCGAAACGATGCCGATGTCCACATGCCCGTCAAGGCGCCGCGAGAGCTCGACGGCAGCACGAAGGCCGGCGAGGCCGGCCCCCAGAATGAGCACGTCGTGCTGGAGCTCGCGGTCCATGACGAACCCCGTCACCTCCGGGCCTTCGGATCGGTCGGGCGGCCGCCAGGGTGGGCCGCACGACGGCATTCTTCTGGAGTCTGTCGGAGATAACGCCACGCGGCGAGTGCCGAGTGGCGCGGGTTAACCTGATGCAGTTGGCCCACAGGCACTACGACGATGGAAACGACGGAACCCGATCGGGGGCGGTGTCCCGGAGGTGACCGCGTGGTCGTCGGGCAGCTGAGGCGGGAGTACCCGGACGGCGACCTATCGGGATGGGATCGAAAGGGATGGAGGTTGCCGATGATCCTGTGCCAGGCGAAGTCCAGAATCGCAGATGCCAGCCCGGCGGAGCGCCATGGAGCGTGGAGGGAGAGCGCGATCGACCGCCCGACGGGCATCGCGACACGCGAGCGCGATGGAGACCTGGAGAGTGGCACCGGGACCCGGGCCGGGCGCGCCTGGGTCTCCGAGATGCCGGCCCACTGGGATGGCCGGCACCGGAGCGGAGCTAGGAGTCCTCGAACAGCGCCCCAGGCGCGCGTTAGCCGGGCTGATCCCCGCACTGGCAACCGGGGTTCCCCGGTGACGGTCACACCCGCTTGAGCCTCCGCGCCACTCTGGCGGGAAACGGGGGACCGCGCTTGACGACCCTTCTGCCTCGAGCGTCGAGCCTGGCGTGGCGGCCAAGCAGGCGTCGCCTGCGTTCGGATCGTTGCGCTGCTGGACACGGCCGTCCGTCCCGTCGCGACGGGTATCGCAATCCTGCGCTACGGGCAGTCGGTGATCCACCGGCTCATCCGAGCTGACACGCTTAGCGCCTGTGGATGAAGCGCCGCTGCCGAAAGCACCCCGGTCAGCTCCTCCGCCAGGCGGCCGTCTCGCGGGTGGAGAGCCCGCGCAGGAACGCCCGCCGCAGGACGCGGTCGACGCTGGTTGTGCGCCGCGCGCCCCGCTCCAGGAACGAGGGCCGGTAGGACAGCACGCGGGCCGCGCGGGACGGTGCGCTCGATGGCCCCGAGCTCGGTCGTGAGCCAGCGTCGGAAGTACCCGTTTCGCGCGTCGAGGCGGGTCACCGTCCGCTCGTAGCGGCGGGCGGCAGGGAGCCCCGTCAGCTCGTCTTCCATGGTGTCCTCCAGCACAGCCCTCACCGCCGCCGCCAGCTCCGGCCGCAGCTCGCCCTACAGCGCCTCCTCATCACGGACCTCCGCCCAGCGCTGCGCTGGCGTGCGCTCATCGAGCGCGACTACGCTTCTCATCGGGCGCACTCCCTTCCTGTGCTGCACACACACGGGTAGCACGCCCGCTTGCCGCAGGCACAGTCCACAGGGAACGGTACGTGGCTATTCTTCGGGCTACCGTTGACCGGGCCGGCATAATTCCGATAGAATCACTCGGGATTACGGGAAAGGCGGGGCGGACTCGGTCGCGGGCCAGCCCCGCGCGTCCCCTTCCCGCAATCCCATCGCGCAAGCCGCGCGACAATGAGCAACACGCACTCGCGTCACCGGGCGCCAGGGAGACTGCATGACGGCCACCCGCGAGATGGTCTCGAACGACCGCTCGAAATTCGACTTCAGGGACGAGATCGTCTACCTCCGTGAAACCAAGCGCGGTCTCTCGCGGTCGACGGTGGAAGAGATCAGCGGCTTCAAGCACGAGCCCGACTGGATGCTGCAGTTCCGGCTGCGCGCCTACGACCACTTCCTGAAGCGGCCCATGCCCCAATGGGGCGGCGACCTGTCGCGCATCGACTTCGACAAGATCTACTACTACCGCAAGCCGTCGGAGCGCGAGGAGAAGTCCTGGGACGACGTCCCCGAGCAGATCAAGGCCACGTTCGAGAAGCTCGGCATCCCCGAGGCCGAGCGCAAGTTTCTGGCCGGTGTGGGCGCGCAGTACGACTCCGAAGTCGTCTACCACTCGGTCCGCGAGGAGCTCTCGAAGCTCGGCGTGGTCTTCATGGGCACGGACCAGGCGCTGCAGGAATACCCCGAGATCTTCCGCCGGTACTTCGGCACCGTTGTTCCCCCGGAGGACAACAAGTTCGCCGCCCTCAATAGCGCCGTCTGGTCGGGCGGGTCGTTCGTATATGTCCCGAAGGGCGTCGAGGTCCCCTTGCCGCTGCAGGCCTACTTCCGCATCAACGGCGAGAACACCGGCCAGTTCGAACGAACATTGATCGTGGTCGACGAGGGCGCGAGCGTCCACTACATCGAGGGCTGCACTGCGCCGATCTACGCGACGGACTCGCTACATGCGGCCGTCGTGGAGGTCGTCGCGCTCCCCCACTCCAAGGTCCGCTACACCACGATCCAAAACTGGTCGAACGACGTGTACAACCTGGTGACGAAGCGGGCTCATGCGCACGAGTACGCCAGAGTGGAGTGGATCGACGCGAACACCGGCTCGCAGCTCACGATGAAGTACCCGAGCATCTACCTGCGCGGGCGTGGGGCCACGGCCGACATCATCTCCGTTGCGGTGGCCGGGAAGGGCCAGCACCAGGACACCGGCGCCAAGGCCATCCACCTCGCCCCCGACACACGCAGCCGTATCGTCAGCAAGTCGGTGTCGAAGGACGGCGGGCGGGCCACCTACCGCGGCAATGTCCGCGTCTCGCCGGGCGCGACGAACGTGGTGACCAGCGTGCGCTGCGACGCCCTGATGCTCGACGACAAGAGCCGCAGCGACACGTACCCCTACATCGACATCCAAGAAGACGACACGACCATGTCCCACGAGGCAACCGTGGGCAAGATCAGCCAGGACCAGGTCTTCTATCTGATGAGCCGCGGCCTCACTGAGAACGAGGCTCAGAACCTGATCGTGCAGGGCTTTCTTGAGGTCTTCACGAAGGAACTGCCGATGGAGTACGCCATCGAGTTCAATCGGCTCGTCCGGCTCGAGATGGATAACGCGATCGGATGACGCTCGCGACGTCCGCCGGCGCACCCGCCGGAGCCCTGCTCGGCCTGGCGACCGAGCCGTCCCCGCTCGAGATCGCTCGCGCACTTGATGAGCCCGTCTGGATGGTCGACGACCGGCTGGCGGGCGAGGGACTGGCGCGGGAGCTCCCGATCGAGACCAACCCGCTCTTCACGTCCTATGTGGACCTGCGGCCCGTCCGCTTCGGCACGATGCGTGCCTATGCGCCGGCCGGCGACGCGCCCGAGATCTCGTCGGCGGTGCCGGCGGGAGCTTCCGCGCTGCTGGAAATCGCCAACGACCGCCTCGTCGCACGAGGATTGTCACCGGAGGCGGCCGCTAAGGGCGTGCTCGTGGACACATTCGAGAACGTGGTGCAGCGCGACCCGGACCTGCTCCGGCGGCTGCTGGATGGCGGGACCACGTTGCCCGCGAACGACCGGTTCGCGCAGGTCGCGCGCGCGGCGTACTCCCTTGGCGTGCTCGTCCACGTCCCCGACGGAGTGGAGCTGACCGACCCGATCGTGCTGCGCTGGGCACAGGGCGAACCCGGCCGGGCGCTCATCGCGCGCACCGTGATCTCGCTCGGCCGCGATGCGCACGTCCGGTTCCTCGAGGAACAGGTCGCCTCCGATCCCGTGCCCGATGGCGGCGACCAGACGCTGTGGCTCGGCACCACCGAAGTCGTCCTGGAGGCGGGCGCGACCCTCGACGTGGCGGGGAATGAGGACTTCGGCGCGAACACCGTCGCAATCGTCACCCGTCACGCCGCGGTCGGGCAGGCCGCTGGGCTCAACTGGGCGCTCGCCATCGTCGGGGGCGCCTACGTGAAGAGCCGGATCGACAATGACCTCGTCGGTCGCGGCGGCGGCGTCCACCAGGCAGAGATCGTCTTCGGCGGCGGCAGCCAATGGTTCGACCTCACGAGTTACACCCGTCACCGCGCGGAGGACACCACCGGAGACCTCCTCAGCAAAGGGATCTTCCAGGGAGCTAGTCGGGGGTACTTTAAGGGGCTCATCGGCATCGACCGCAGTGCCAGGGGGACCGACAGCTTCCTCGGCGAATTCTCCATGCTCCTCGCCAAGCACGCGCGTTCCGTCACGATCCCATCTCTCGAGATCGACCAGCCGGACGTGCGGCGCGCGAGCCACGCGAGTTCCGTGGGACCCATCGACGAGGCGCAGATCTTCTACCTGATGAGCCGCGGGATTACGCGCGATTTGGCGCGGAAGTTCATCGTCCTCGGGTTTCTGGAGCCCGTGGTTGCCCGGATCCCGCTCCCGGCCGCCCAGGACAGCCTGCGCGACCAGCTCGACCGGAAATGGGTCCCCGGCCAGTGAGTTCGGCGTGAACCGTCACGTTGCGGTGGCGCAGGCGACGGACGTCGCGCTCGGCACGATGCTGATGGTGCAGGTGGACGCGCGCAACGTTCTGCTGGTCAACCACGGGGGCTCGATCCGCGCCATGCAAGGGACCTGCTCGCACGAGTACTTCGAGCTCGACCGGGGGTTCATCACGGGCGATTCGATCACCTGCGCACTGCACCTGTCACGCTTCGACTTGGCCACCGGCGAGGCGCTGGACCCGCCTGCGGAGTTGCCGCTGCGGACCTACCCCGCGGAGATTGTCGACGGCGAGATCGTGCTCACCCTGCCCGAGGGCGATGTTCCTGTCAACGAGTAGGCGTGAAGAACTTCGCGCCGGGGTAGGATGCCGGAGTCGGCGGGGCCGCTGGTGCGGCCTATCGACAGGGGGTGTCGATGCCCACGCGGCGCGCGTGCGTCGCCGCCCTGATCCCCGCGGTCGTCGTCTGCGGCATCTTCTGGCGCTGGCTCGATTTCCCGGCGTTTATCGCCATCGGGGTCGGTGGAGTGTTCGGGCTCGGCGGGCTCCTGGTCACACGCTCCGTGCATGACGACGCGATCGAGGAGCTCGAGGCCTGGCGGCGGGCAGCCCCGACCTCGCCGATCTGGACAGCTTGTCCTCCGATACGTCGGCGCCCGCAGTTGACGATCCGGTGACGCAGGGAGGCCGGCCAAGATGAGCGACGTTGAGGCGCCGAAGGGGGCCTCGATGTTGGGCGTGGCGAACCGCGCGGTCGCCAGTCTGGGTCGGGAAGGGCTGGAGGCCTCCGAATGGGGGAATGGACCCGGCGACCGGTACCCAGCCCACCGCCATGACTACGACAAGGTGCTCGTCTGCGTCGAGGGAGGCATCGAGTTCTGGTTGCGCGAGCTGTCCCGTGTCGCCGCGCTCGAGCCCGGCGATCGGCTCGACTTGCCGTCGAACACGTGGCACGAGGCCGTGGTCGGCCAGGACGGCGTCCGTTGCCTGGAGGCGCACCTGCCGGCGGGTACTCTGCCGCGCCAGCTGTTCCACCGACCCGGTTGGGCGCTCACCGCGGACTGAGGAACCTCGCACGGCGGGCACTACCGCGGGTGCCCACGGGCGGCCGTTTGTCGGGTAGGCTCTCGTGGTGAGCGTGCCTGACGCGGTCCAGAAAGTCCGGTCTGTCCGCCTCGTGCTGCCGGACGACCCCGCCTACCTGTCGGCTATGGCTGAGCAGGCGCTGGCCCATCGGCGGTTCGGTCCTAAAGAGGAGCAGACGGCCACGTACCGAGTCAGCAGCCGCATCGAGCTTGCGGTCCGCGCCTGGCTCGGCGAGCGCGTGCCGCTGCTCGAGGAGCGGATCGTGGCTGCCGAGGTGCTCTTCCGCGACGCGCGCAGCTACGAGCCGCTCTTCCTGGAGCTTGATGCGGTCCAGGGGCGTGATGGCATGCCCGGGCGGATCTTCGAGGTGAAGTTCACCAGCAACGCCGCGGCCCTGCGGCGCGGATTCGCCCAGCTGGCTCGCGCCCGGCGGCTGCTCGAGTCGCGGTACGACCGCATCGACTCGGCTGTGGTCCTCGTGCAGGCTGACCGAGGTCCGCTGGTGATCGAGGATCCACGGCTCGACGACGTCGAGCAGGTCACCGCCGAGGATCTCGCCGTGGCGAGCCTGCCGCCCCGGGCGCTGCTCCGCCTCGACGCCGCGGAGCTGGCCCCCTTCCTCGGCGCGGAGGACCTTGCGCTGCTGCTCACCGCGCGCGATGAGAGCGACGCGAACGTGACCGCCCGCCATGAACGGAGCGCGGCGATCGAGCGCGGCGAGGATGTGCCGCCCCCTGAGCGCCGCGCACGCCCCGGGGCGACGCTCTTGTTCGGCGGCGAACCGAGAGCCGATGACGACGCCCTCGCAGATTCTCCCTTCGCGGCCCTGCGGACGCTCGGGAGTGGCGGGGGATCGAAACGTGCCTGAGCCACCGAAGACTGGCAACCCGGTCGGGGAGGCGGACGTCACGTCGATGTTCGACAGCATTGCCCCGTCGTATGACCGGATGAACTCCCTCATGACGCTCGGCCGCGACAGCGGCTGGCGGCGGGCCGCCGTCGCGGCCGCGGAACTGCGCACGGGAGACGCTGCCGTCGATGTCGCCTGCGGCACCGGCAAGCTCGCGGCACTCGTCGCGGAGAAGGTCGGGCCCTTCGGCAGGGTCGAGGCAGTCGACCTGTCGGAGGTCATGATCCGTCGCGGGGCGCGCGCGCACCGAGACCTGGTTCAGCTACATTTCCGCGTCGCGAACGCGCTCGCGCTGCCCTTCGGTGAGGCCGAGTTTGACGCGGCTACCGTTGCCTTCGGACTCCGCAACCTTGCCGACTACGAGGCCGGATTCCGTGAGATGGCCCGCGTCGTGCGGCCCGGCGGCACGGTGGTCTGCGTCGAGCTCTCGCTGCCCCGGTGGCGGCCCTACGCACGCCTCTACCACGGGCTGTTCCGCCGCCTGGCACCGATCGTGGGGGCGATCGTCGCGGGCAGGGGGTCTGCGTACCGGTACCTGCCAGACTCTCTCGACGCATTCCCCTCCCCGGATCAGCTGGCCGGCACGATGCGCGACGCAGGCCTCGTCGACGTCTCGTTCCGGCGGCTCACGACCGGCGTCGTTGCCGTGCATCGTGGGCGGGTGCCGGCGCGAACCTGAGCGCCGCATCCGGGCGGGAGCCGCGCGGGCACCGCTCCCGTGGGGAGGAGCGGGATTCAGTGCGTCATGTGCTCTATTGCCGGGCCATCGTGCGTCGCGCCCGCGCCGTCGCTCGCGCTCACCTCGTCCTCCGTGCCGTCCGCCGGGAGACTGGGCTCGAAGGGGTCCGCATCGCGCAGGTAGCTCCGGTGCAGTGCCAGCACTTGCACGACCAGGTCGGCCGGAGCGATGCCGCCGGCCCGTTCGATCGTCCGGCTGATCCACTGCGCCTCGGGGATGCGTTCGGACTCCGCCACGTCGTCTTCCTCGCGCGCCATCTGGCCGCGGACGAGCCAGACGAGGGCCCCGCCGACGCAGAGGCCGACGACCAGGAACCACCACGCATACTGACCGTTCATTCCAGGGCAGTATAGGTGCGTGCGGCGAGGTCGCCCGCCACCCGCTATGCTCGGCCGATGCCCGCGTTCGGCCTGATCGACATCCGACCTGTCTCGACCGCGTTGCGCATCGGTCCCCTCGGTATTGACTTCTACGGGATCGGCTACGCCATCGCGCTCGCCGTCGGCGTGTGGACGGCCTCCCGCCAGGCGAAGCTGCGACGGGAGAACCCGGACCACATCGGCAACGGCATCATCCTCGTCTTCGTGCTGGGCCTGATCGGCGCCCGTCTGTATCACCTCGTCGACCAATGGAACACCCTGTACGCGCAGGATCCCGATCAAGGCGATCCTGCCCCCCTACACCGGTCTCGGTATCTACGGGGGGATCGCCGGCGGGATGATCGGCGTCATCTGGTACACGCGGCGCCACCACCTCTCGTTCCTGCGCTGGGCGGACATCGCCGTGCCGTCGGTGTTCCTTGGCCAGGCCATCGCCCGATGGGGCAACTTCTTCAACCAAGAGCTCTATGGGCCGCCGACCAACCTTCCCTGGGGCATCGCGATCGACTGTTCGAAGCGCGTGATCGAGTACTCGTGCTCGCTCTACCCGGCCAACACCGGCTTCCAGCCCCTCTTCTTCTACGAATTCAGCCTTGACCTGCTCGGCGCGCTGGCCGCGCTGTGGCTCTCTCGCCGCGTCGCAGAGCGCCTTCGCGATGGCGACCTGTTCTCGCTCTGGTTCGCCTGGTACGGTGGCGTGCGCGCTGTGCTCGAAACGTTCCGCACCGGCTACGACTGGACCTTCTTTGGCGTGCCGGTCGCAATGGTGATCGGCCTCGCCGCGGTCGTCTTCGGTGTGCTCACGATGGTCGTGCGGCATCGCGGGCCAGGGCCCTCGACCGCGGACCTGGACCGACTGCGTGAAGCCGGCGCGGTGGGAGGGTCGCTGACAGGTGGGGTTCCCGACAGCGCGGGCCAGAGCACCTTGGCCTGAGCGTGGACGCGCACGACACGGCGCGAGGGCATGACGGCCCGTTCGAGTGCATCCCATCCAACATGGCCCGCGGCCCGCGGTGCGGTCCGGGCCGCGATTGCAGAGCGTTTCGACGCGAGCCGCGTCGCCATTGAGTACACTCGGACCCTTACGCTGTCCCGTTACGGCCGGGCCGCGGAGCCGACCGGCCCGCATGTGCAGAGCGCAGGAGCTCGATGTGACGGACGTCCTCACCCTCACCCCCCGACTCGTTCACGCGAACCTGTCCGTGGCCGCCCGCTACGAAGTCGCGGTGGGCAACCGGGAGGGCGTTGTTTCCGCAGGGGACGCGCAGCAGGCCCGCAGACTCGCCCGGATGTTCGTCGAGAACTTCCGGACGTTCGCCGATGGCGTGTCGCCGGAGATCCCGGCGGCAGCCCCCAGAACGAAGTGAGGACGCGATGAGCGAGACAGCACACCTCGAGGTCGCGAACGCGACGCTGAAGGTCGACGGCAGGGAGCTGCCACTGCGAGTTGAGGAGGGGACAGAGGGGGAGCGGAGCGTCGAGATCGGCAACCTGCTCAGGGACGCCCACGTCACCACACTCGACTACGGCTTCGCGAACACGGCTGTCGCGAGGAGCGCGATCACTTTCATCGACGGCGATGCAGGGATCGTGCGCTACCGTGGGTATCCCATTGAGCAGCTGTGCGAGAGCTCGAACTTCCTCGAGGTCGCATATCTGCTGATCTACGGTGAGCTGCCCACCGCCGATCAGTGCGCGGCCTGGACCCACGAACTCAAGCGGCACACGCTGCTCCACGAAGACCTGCGCCGCTTCTTCGACGCGTTCCCTCGCGACGCACATCCAATGGCTGTACTCGCCTCGGCCGTCGCGGCGCTGGGGACCTTCTACCAGGACACTGAGGACCCGTACGACCCCGACGACGTCGAGATCAGCACAATTCGATTGCTCGCCAAGGTGCCCACCATCCTCGCGTTCGCGTACAAGCGCTCGGTCGGCCAGTCGCCCGTCTACCCCAACAACAAGCTTGAGTACGTCGAGAACTTCCTGCGCATGATGTTCGCGGTCCCTGCGGAGGACTACGACGTCGACCCCGACGTGGCCGACGTCCTGCGCCAGCTGCTGATCCTGCACGCAGACCACGAGCAGAACTGCTCGACGTCCACAGTGCGTATGGTGGGATCCGCCCGCGCCAACCTCTATGCGTCAGTCTCGGCCGGCGTCTCGGCGCTGTGGGGCCCCCTGCACGGCGGGGCCAACCAAGAGGTCGTCGAGATGCTCGAGCAGATCGCTGCCGACGGCGGCAACGTGCGGAAGTACATCGATCGCGCCAAAGACCACAGAGATCACTTCCGCCTGATGGGCTTCGGGCACCGCGTGTACCGCAACTACGACCCGCGGGCACGCATCATCAAGCTGGCGGCCCAACGGATGCTGGCGAAGCTCGGCGCGGACGACCATCTGCTGCAGACCGCCCTGCGGCTCGAGGAGGCGGCGCTCGCCGACGAGTACTTTATCGAGCGTAAGCTGTTCCCCAACCTCGATTTCTACAGCGGCATCATCTATCGTGCCCTCGGGTTCCCCACCCAGATGTACCCCGCGCTCTTCGCGATGGGCCGTATGCCCGGCTGGATTGCGCAGTGGCGGGAGATGATGGCGGACCCGGACACCAAGATCGGCCGGCCGCGACAGATCTACATTGGGCACACGAGACGCGACTTCGTGCCGATGGGTGGCCGCGGCGACGGACGAGTCGCGGAGTGCGGCGATACCGCTCCCATGCCGGCCTGAGCTCGACCGCACTATAGACAGCCGGGTCGCTCCTGGTGAGGGCGCACCCCGCGCTGGTTAGCGCGCTCGTGTGTCCGGTGCCGGGCCAGCACCTTCCGTGAGCGTGGCGCCCTCGATGTGGGCGTGCAGGTCGTCCAGGCCCGCCTCGACGATATCCGCACCCGCCCGACGCAGGTCGTCGGCCGTGGCGAAGCCGGTGGATCTCCACCCACACCACGCGGGTTCGGGCGGTGCGCGTCGAGGCGATCGCGCGAACAACGTCGCCGGAAAGGTCGGCGTAGCGCTGACGAGCCTGGTCGGGGCCAGCACGCGCTCGAAGTAGCGAAACGTCCCGTCGTGCACGTCGTCGGAGACCACGAGCTCCTCCCCAAGCTCTCCGACCCCCGCCGTGGCTGCTGATCCGCTGGAGAAGGCGAGCCCGTGGACGGCGCTCTGGAGCTCGGCGACCGCACACTCGAGGGGGGCCCGCGTCGGGTTGTCCGTCCGAGCGTACTCCCAGCCCCCGCGCGAGCGCCCTACGCCGTCTTGCATGAACGTGCTCGTCTGGTAGATGGGGGGCGCAACCGCCCCAGTCTCGGCGTCGGCCTCGAAGCCCGCGTGCACGGCTACCGTTTCGCGGCGCCACGCCGCCCGACGCACGCTGTCCGCAGTCTCGGCATCTCGTCCTCGTCGGCGGCCTCGCTCTCGAGCGAGCCCTGCGGCACCGTTCCGGTGCCGCGGAGTATGGCGGACGCCGCGCGTAGAATTCGGGCGACCAGCATCCCAGCACGAGGTGAACAGGTGCCGCGTTCACGCACGCCACGCAGGAAGGTCACCATCGTCGGCGCCGGCAACGTGGGCGCGACTGTCGCGCAGCGCGTCGTCGAGGCCGGGCTCGCTGACGTCGTGCTGCTGGATATCGTCGCCGGGCTGCCGCAGGGCAAAGCCCTTGACCTCGCCGAAGCGGCCCCGCTCCTGGCTCACGACGTCTCAGTCACCGGGACGAACGACTACCTCGACACGGCTGACTCGACTGTCGTGGTGATCACGTCCGGCCTGGCGCGCCAGCCAGGCATGAGCCGCGACGACCTGCTCCTGAAGAATGCCCAGATCGTGAGCGGTGTCGTCGAGCAGGCCGCCAAGCACTCGCCCAACGCGGTCCTGATCGTGGTCACGAACCCGCTCGACGCCATGTGCCACGTGGCCCTGAAGGCCAGCGGATTCCCTCGCTGGCGCGTCATCGGGATGGCCGGCGTGCTCGACGCGGCTCGCTTCCGCACCTTCCTGTCGATGGAGCTCGGCGTCTCCCCGGCCAACACCTCGGCGTTCGTGCTCGGGGGCCACGGCGACACGATGGTGCCTCTGCCGCGCTACTCCACCGTTGGCGGTGTCCCCATTACCCAGCTGATGGGCAAGGAACAGATCGACCGGCTGATCGACCGCACGCGCAACGGTGGCGCCGAGATCGTGGGCCTGTTGAAGACGGGCAGCGCGTATTACGCTCCGGGTGCTGCGACCGCCGAGATGGTCGATGCGATCATCGAGGACCGCCACAAGATCCTTCCCTGTTCGGCTTACCTCAAGGGAGAGTACGGGGTGGAGGGGCTGTTCGTGGGCGTGCCGGTCCGCCTCAGCCGGGTCGGCGTCGACGAGATCGTCCAGGTCGAGCTCACCGCAGAGGAGCGCGTGGAATTTAACCAATCGGCGGCGGCGGTGAAGGAGCTGGTCGAGAAGCTCGGCCCGTACGCATAGCCGCGCTCAGGCCCGCCCGAGATCCCCGAAGACTGTCCGCCCGCCCACGAGCGTCGCCAAGACCTCGACCCCGTCGCGCGCTGTCCCCCATCGCTCCGGGGCAACCGCGGTGGGGTCTGTGGAGAGCACGACCAGGTCCGCCGCCAGCCCCGTCGCGAGCCGGCCCGCGTGCGCCTCGTCGCGAGCGGCCCACGCGGCTGCGCTAGTCCAGGCGCGCAGTGCTTCCGCGACGGTCGGGCCCGGATCCGCATGTAGTCGCCGTCCCGACGGCCCGGCGAGACGGAAAGCAGCCCGGATCCCGTCCAGCGGCGCCCCTGGGGAGAACGGTCGGTCGCTGGCGAACGCCACGTGCAATCCCGCATCGATCCAGGCCCGGTACGCGTAGAGGTTGTGGGTCCGGTCGCCCAGGCGCGCTAGGTACACGTCGCCCGTCCCAGTGACGAACTCTGGCTGGAGCACCGCGACCACCTCGAGCTCGATGGCTACGCGCAGGAGGTCCGGCGACAGGACCATGCTGTGCTCGACGCGGTGCCGGTGCCCGGGTCGCGGGTGCGCCGCAAGAATGCGTCGGTAGGCCTCTAGGGTGAGCTCGATGCCGGCATCGCCGATGGCGTGCGTCGCGAGCTGCCAACCCGACAGGTGCGCCCGCCGCAACCGCTCCACGAGTGCCTCCGGCTCATACGCCGGATGACCGACCGATAGGACGGCCGGGCGATCCGCCGCGTCCTCGTACGGCGCGCGCAGCCACGCGTCTCCGGTGCTCAGCGCGCCGTCGGCGAAGAACTTCGCCGGGCCCACGCGCACGCGGTCACGGACCTCGGGCGGCACGAGGGCGGTGATGTCGTCGGGAGTCGGCGGATCTTCGTCCGCCACGGCGAGGTGCGCCAACCCCGGCATCACCGTGAGCCGCTGCGGGAAATCCCCGTCGAGGACCGCACCGGCGTAGGCCGCGATCTCTGACACCGGGTCGCCGAGCCCGCCCACGTTGGCATCGGCGACCGCCGTGACCCCCGCCGCCGAGAGCCGTGCGCCGGCCAGCCGCACGGCGTCGCGGAGCGCCTCTGGGCTGAGCGGCGGCAACGCGGCCGCGAAGGGCGCCACGGGGTCGGAACCCCGGACCATCCCGGTGGGTTCGCCGGACGCGTCGCGCTCGATCGTCGCGCCCGGTGGGTCCGATCGCTCGGCTGTGATGCCGGCGTATGCGAGCGCCAGCGAGTTGCCGAGGGTGGCGTGTCCGCTGCCATGATGCAACAGCACGGGCACGTCGGGGACAATGCGGTCGAGCTCGTCCCGGGTGGGATGCCGCGCATCGCGCCAGGTTGAAGGGTGGTACCAGGCCTCCACCCAACGCTCGACTTCGAACGACGAGCGAGCGTCGGCGGCCGCCCCGGCGAGCATCCTCAGGGCCGCAGGCATGTCCGGCGCGCGCGTGAGGTCCACCCAACCCGCCTGGAGCCCCTCCATGAGCGGGTGCGCGTGCTGGTCCTGGAAGCCAGGCAGCACCGCTGCGCCGTCAAGGTCCACCAGCTGGGTGTCGGGTCCGGCAAGCGCAAGGACGTCCGTGGACCTGCCAACGGCAAGGATGCGGCCCCCGCCCAACGCAACCGCCAGATGGTCCTGTCGGGCGCTGGCCGGTGCGGACGCGTCGTCGGAGCCGTCCATGGTCAGGATCGGCCCGTCGTGCAGGATGAGGTCGGGCGCCGCGCGGCTCGTCATGTTCCTCCGTTCGCCGACTACCCGACTACACTACCGCCAATGCCCGTGCAGACGCCGCCCGGCGGTTCCGCGCATCGTCGCCCTGCCGCGTGACGCTGCCGTGCCGATCACGGTCATCACGCTCCGGTTCAACCCCACGGTACGTGTCGGCGCCTTCGACGTGCGCTGGGAGACCCTCGGACTCGCCGCCGCCCTGTTTGTCGCGCTGATCATCGCCGCCGCATTCGTACGAGCCAGCGGCCGCGAGCACGGCCTCTCCCGGCTCCGCATGGACGACCTCCTCTTCCTGGCGATGGCGGCCGTCCCGGGCGCCGTCGTCGGCGGGCGCGCGGTCTTGGCGCTCGTCCATTTCGACTACTACCAGGTCCATCCGGGCGCCCTCGTGGATCCGGCGCAGGGAAGCCTGTCGCTGCTCGGTGCTGTCCTCGGCGGGACGGTGACGGCCGCGTACATGTGCCGGCTGCTGGAGGTTCCGGCTCGCCGCTGGCTCGATGCCGCCGCAATGCCGCTGCTGGTCGCTATCGGCCTGGGAAAGCTGGCGTACCTGCTGGGCGGGGGAGGGCAAGGCGCGCCGTGGGATGGCCGGTGGGCCGTCGCGTTCGCCGGGCCGGGGCCGTGGCTCTCTGCCCTTCCCGCCGTTCCCGCGTATCCGAGCCAAGTCTACGAAGCGGCCTGGACCTTGCTGGGCGCCGGCGTGGTGCTGGTTTTGTCGGTGCCACGCGTGCATCGGTGGCTGCCGCGCCGACTCCGCCAAGCAGACCTGGCCCCGGGGACGGCAGGCGGGTCGGCCCCCAAGACGGTCCCCGCTGCGGCGGACCAACCGGCCGGTGAGTCCATTCCTGGCGCGCTGCGGTTCGGGTCTCTCTGGGTGGCCGCCGTCGCGTGGTGGCTGGTGGGGCGCGTGTTGGTCGGATCCACTTGGGCCGACCCGCCGGTGGTCGCAGGTCTCAGGGCTGAGCAGGTCGACGCGCTGGCCGTTCTCGTCGTGCTCGTCGGCGCAGCGGCGTGGTGGACCCGGCCGCGCCGACCCCGTGAGCCGGTGGGCACAACCGCATCCGGGACCGGTCAGACCGCCGCCTGACGTCGCAGATCCGTGCAGTCGGCCCACCAGGGTATCGTGTCTGCCTGCCCGCGCGCACGGTGGGCGGCTCCGAGTGACGAGAAACGGGAGGCGTGAACAATGGCGCAGGTGAGCGAGCGGGCCCCGGACAGCGCAGCGTCGGATCGGGAGACGGTCGGCCATTGGATCGGCGGGCTGCCCGCGACTGCATCGTCGGGGCGCAGCGGGCCGGTGTACGACCCGGCGACCGGTCGGGTCGCGCGACAGGTCGGCTTCGCCTCCGCTGAGGACGTCGAGGCCGCCGTCGGCGCGGCAAAGGCTGCCTTCCCTGCCTGGCGATCGACATCGCTGTCGCGGCGCACGGAGATCCTGTTCGGGATCCGCAATTTGGTGGAGGCGCGCCGGCACGAGATCGCGGCAGCGCTGACCGCAGAGCACGGCAAGGTCACCGCCGATGCGCTTGGCGAGGTCGCGCGCGGCCTCGAGAACCTCGAGTTCGCGTGCGGCATCCCGAACCTGCTCAAGGGCGGGTTCAGTGAGCAGGTATCGACGGGGGTCGACGTCTACGAGATCCGCCAGCCGCTCGGCGTGGCCGTCGGGATCACGCCGTTCAACTTCCCCGCCATGGTCCCGATGTGGATGTTTGCCAACGCCATCGCCTGCGGCAACACGTTCGTCCTGAAGCCATCGGAGAAGGACCCGTCGGCATCGCTCATCATCGCTCGGCTTCTACAGGAGGCCGGACTACCAGACGGCGTCTTCAACGTGGTCCAGGGAGACAGGGTTGCGGTCGACCGGCTGCTCGAACACCCCGATGTCGCGTCGGTCAGCTTCGTCGGTTCGACGCCGATCGCGCGGCACGTGTACGAGCAGGCCACCAAAGAGGGGAAGCGCTGCCAGGCGCTCGGCGGGGCGAAGAACCACATGGTGGTGCTGCCCGACGCAGATATCGACATGGCGGCGGACGCCGCCGTCTCCGCGGGATACGGATCGGCCGGCGAACGGTGTATGGCCATCGCGACGGTCATCGCCGTCGGCGGGGTGGCGGACCCGCTCATCGACGCCATCCGCGCCCGCCTGTCGCATGTGAAGATTGGCCCCGGCGCGGATCCTGACTCCCAGATGGGTCCCCTCATCACTCGGGAGCACCGCGACCGCGTGGCCGGGTACTTGGATTCGGCCGCGAAACAAGGAGCGCAGATCGTCGCTGACGGCCGCGAGCACCCGCTGTACTCCTCCGGCGGGTTCTTCCTCGGCACGTCGCTCATCGACCACGTGACGCCCGCGATGGACTGCTACCGAGACGAGATCTTCGGCCCCGTGCTGACCGTGGTCCGCGTCCCGACGTACGCGGCCGCGGTCCGGCTAATCAACGACAACCCGTACGGCAACGGCACGGCCATCTTCACGCGCGACGGAGGCGCGGCCCGGCAGTTCCAGTTCGACGTCAACGTCGGGATGGTCGGCATCAACGTTCCGATCCCAGTGCCGGTCTCTTACTACTCGTTCGGTGGCTGGAAGGCCTCGCTGTTCGGCGACCTGCACATGTACGGTCCGGAAGGAATCCGGTTCTTCACGCGGGCGAAGGTGGTCACGGCGCGATGGCCCGACCCGGGAACCTCAACCGTCGACCTGGGCTTCCCCCGCACGCGCTAGCCCCGGGGCACGTCGATCAGCCGGGGTCCGGTCCTGGGCCCGCGACCCTACCTCGTCTGCGCCGCCAGCGCCGCGCCCGTGGCCTCGCGCTTGAGAAACCGGCCGTCCCCCTTCGATCCGACATACCGGCCGTCTTCAACGATCACCTTGCCGCGGCTCAGTACCAGGTCCGACCCGCCCTGCACCGTGCGTCCTTCGTAGCACGAGTAGTCCACGTTCATGTGGTGCGTGGTCGCCGAGATGGTGTGCTTCCGGTCCGGGTCGTACACGACCAAATCGGCATCCGCGCCCGGCGCCACCACACCCTTGCGCCCGGCCAGCCCGAACATGCGGGCCGGCGCCGTCGAGCACACCTCGATCCACCGCTCCGGGGAGAACCTGCCGCCCACGACGCCGCCGTCGTGCATCAGGTCGAGCCGGTCCTCCACGGCTGGCAGGCCGTTGGGGATCCTTCTGAAGTCGCCGAGGCCTATCTCCTTCTGGCCGTGGAAGTCGAACGGGCAGTGATCGGTCGCGACGATTTGCAGGTCGTCGGCTTGGAGCCCCTTCCAGAGCTCCGGCCAGTGGTCCTTCGGGCGGAGCGGCGGCGAGCAGACGAACTTCGCCCCCTCGAAGCCGTTGGCCAGGTCGTCGAGTGAGAGGAACAGGTATTGGGGGCACGTCTCTGCGTAGACGGGCGTCCCGCGATCCCGGCCCGCGCGTACCGCGTCGAGCGCGTCGCGCGATGACAGGTGGACGATGTACACGGCCGAACCGGCTGCCTCTGCGAGCCGGATCACGCGGTTGGTCGCCTCGCCCTCGAAGACTGGGTACCGCGACTCCCCGTGGTACCAGGGATCGGTGCGCCCGGACTCGGCGTTCTGGTTGGCCACCACGTCGATGGCGATCCCGTTCTCGGCATGCATCATGATCAGGCCGCCGTTCCCGGTGGCCCGCTGCATCGCCCGGAAGATCGCCCCGTCGTCGCTGTAGAGCACGCCCGGGTACGCGGTGAACAGCTTGAACTCGGGGATGCCCTCGGCGACCACCCGGTCCATCTCGGCCAGCACGACATCAGTCACGTCCGACACGATCATGTGGAACCCGTAGTCGATCGCGCAGTTCCCTTCGGCTTTCGCGTGCCACGCGTCGATGCCCTCGCGCAGCGAGTGGCCTTTCTGCTGGTTCGCGAAATCGATAATCGTGGTGGTGCCGCCGAACGCCGCGGCCCGCGTCCCGGTCTCGAACGTGTCCTTTGACATCGTCCCTCCGAAGGGCATGTCGAAGTGCGTGTGCACGTCGATCGCGCCAGGGATCAGGTACCGGCCGTCAGCGTCGATCGTGCGGTCCGCCGTGACCCCCCGGGCCGCTAGGTCCCGCCCGACGAGTGCGATCGTCTCGCCGTCGACGAGGACATCGGCCTGCGTGCAACCGTCGGCGTTGATGACCGTGCCGTGTGTGATGAGTGTCCTCACTGCTCCGTCTACCTCGTTGCGTGCCCCGACAGACGCATGGCTCAGCGTCGGTTCGCCGCGACGTCGCGCATCGCCGGGATGATCTCCCTGCCGTAGATCTCCAGCATGTGCTCCTCGTCGCCGTTCATTAAGTAGAGATTGAACTGGTCGACACCGGACTCCGCCAGCGCGCGGAGTCTCGCGACGTGGTCGTCCGCAGAGCCAACCACGCAGAATTTGTCGACGATATCGTCCGAGACGAACTCCGCGTTGGACGATCCCACCTCGGCGTGGTGGAGGTAGTCGTACCCCGAGCGACTCCGGATGTACGTTGTCAGCGCCGCGGGCAGCTCGCCTCCTTCGTAGCGGTTCACCAGGTCCACGACGTGGTTGCCGACGAGCGCGGGAAACCAGCGCACGCGGTCGCGGCATTCCGCCAGGTCCCCGACGTGGGCCGGGGCCGCGGCCATGACCTTGACGGCACCGGGATCCCGGCCGGCCTCGCCGGCGGACGCGCGGACCTGCGACACGAACCAGCGCACCAGGTCCGGGTCACCGATCTGGAGCATCGCGCCGTCGGCCACGCGCCCGGTCAGGCGAAGTGCCACCGGCCCGTACCCAGCTATCCACACGGGCAGGTGATGGCCCGCGGTCCACGGCAGCCGGAGCAGCGAGCCTTCGTACTCGATCGGACGGCCCTCGACGAGTGCCCGGATGACGTGGACCGCCTCCTCGAGCTGCGCGATCGTCGTGGGCTGCTTGCCGAGCACCCGGCGCGCCGAATCGCCTCGTCCGATGCCCAGGTCCATGCGCCCTCCGCTCAGTTCGTCGAGGACGGCGATCGCGGAGGCCGTGACGCTCGGCTCGCGCGTGGCTGGGTTGGTGACGCACGTCCCGAGGCGCAGGGTGGTGGTCGCCTGCGCCATCAGCGTGAGGAGCGGGTACGGCTCCTTCCACAGGACGTGGCTGTCGAAGAGCCAGCCGTAGCTGAAGCCGCAGGCCTCCGCCTGGCGAGTCAGGCGGAGGCCTGCGGCTCGAGTGGGTGGTCGGGCTTGAGGGTGAACCCGAACTCCATGGCCGTTCTCCTCGGGAGGCGCCTCGGGTCAAGGCCGGACGAGATCCTGATAGGCATCGGGACGGCGGTCCCGGTACCACTGCCACGTGTTGCGAACCTCCATGATCTGCTCAAGGTCGAGATCGCGGACGATCAGCTCTGGCTTGTGCGCGTCGCCGAGCGCGCCGACGAACTGCCCCCGCGGGTCCACGAAGTAGCTCTGGCCGTAGAAGTCGTCGTCGCCCAGCGGTTCGATGCCCACCCGGTTGATGGTCCCCACGTAGTAGCCGTTCGCCACGGCGTGGCTCACCTGCTCGATCCGCCAGAGGTACTCAGAGAGCCCGCGGCTCGTGGCGGACGGGATGAAGACGATCTCTGCGCCGTTGAGGCCGAGCGCCCGGGCGCCCTCGGGGAAGTGGCGGTCGTAGCAGATGTAGACGCCCAACTGGCCCACGGCGGTCTGGAAGACCGGGTATCCGAGGTTGCCAGGCCGGAAGTAAAACTTCTCCCAGAACCCCTGCAGGTGAGGAATGTGTGTCTTGCGGTACTTGCCGAGGTAGCGCCCGTCCGCGTCGATCACGGCCGCCGTGTTGTAGTACACGCCGGGGGTTCGCTCGTCCTCCTCGTACATCGGCACGACGAGCACCATGCCGGTCTCCCTTGCCAGGTCCTGCATGCGTCGCGTCGTTGGGCCGTTGGGGATCTTCTCCGTGTACGCGTAGTACTGCGCGTCCTGCACCTGGCAGAAGTACGGGCCGTAAAAGAGCTCTTGAAAGCACACCACCTGGGCGCCTTGGCGCCGGGCATCCTGCGCGGCCTCCTCGTGCTTCTGGATCATCGACTCCTTGTCGCCGGTCCAGTCGGTCTGCAACAGGGCCCCGCGAACGATTCTCGGCATGGCGCGCCACCTCTAACGTCCTCGGAGAGGAGCCGGCCTCGCCGTCGCTGCGGCGTCCGTCGCCGACGACCTCGGGTCGGATCAGGGGGCAGATGCTACGACGAAAGGACCAGAAATCGCTGCGCGGGGTCTGCCCGTAGGCACGCGCACGACTTCGTGGCATAGTCGCCTCCGGTGACCATCGCCCACAGGCTAGGCCGAACACCACACACGACGAGGTGCTAGAACCATGGGAGTCGACGTCGCGGCAGGGGCGCTCACGGCCGAGGAGATCGTGCGGCTGTCGAGGCAGTACACGCTGTACGAGTGGTCGGCACAGTCCGCCGTCGACCCCATCCCAGTCGACACGGCGTCCGGTGTCTACTTCTACACG
Source organism: uncultured Chloroflexia bacterium (assembly GCA_963835945.1). Taxonomy (GTDB): domain Bacteria; phylum Chloroflexota; class Limnocylindria; order Limnocylindrales; family CSP1-4; genus JAJYNJ01. Next base: position 76,242 of record CAWIHR010000027.1, on the reverse strand, counting down.
CCCGATGGCAAGCGGTTCATCGACTTCAACAGCCAGCTGATGAGCGTCAATATCGGCCATGGCGACCGACGAGTGGTGGACGCCATCAAGGCGCAGGCCGAGAAGCTCTGCTATGTGAACCCGTTCATGGCCAGCGAGCCGCGCGCGCTGCTCGGGCGCAAGCTCGCGGAGATCCTCCCCGGCGATCTCGACAAGGTCTTCTTCACCAACGGCGGGGCGGAGGCAAACGAGAACGCAATCAAGCTCGCACGCCAGTACAGCGGCCGCCACAAGATCGCGGTGCGGTACCGCAGCTACCACGGTGCGACGGCGGGCGTGATGACGCTGACCGGGGACCCGCGGCGCTGGGCGAACGAACCCGGAATCCCTGGGGTCATCCGCATCCCCGACACGCATCCCTGGGGCGAAGCCGAGCCGAGGCCCACGGACGAGGTGCTCCGCGAGACGGAACGCATCCTCGTCTATGAGGGGCCGCACACCGTCGCGGCGATCATGATCGAGCCGGTGGTCGGCACCAACGGCATCCTCGTGCCGCCGGACGGCTACCTGCAGGGCCTGCGCGCGCTGTGCGACAGGTACGGCATCCTCCTGATCGACGACGAGGTGATGTCGGGGTTCGGGCGAACCGGCGCCTGGTTCGCGGTCGACCACTGGGGGGTGGTGCCAGACATCATGACGATGGCGAAGGGGCTGAGCGCCAGCTACCTGCCGCTCGGAGCGGTCGCAATGCGCCACGACATCGCGGCGTACTTCGAGACGAACGTCTTCTACGGTGGGCTCACGTACAACAGCCACCCCATGGGCTGCGCCGCCGCGCTTGCGACGATCGGCGTGTACGAGCAGGACGGTCTGATCGAGCGTGCCCGGGTCATGGGCCAGCGGATGCGCGAGCACCACCTCGCGCTGCGTGCCAAGCATCCGTCGGTCGGTTCTGTGCGGAACATCGGGCTCTTCGGGGTCATCGAGCTCGTCCGGAGCCGCGACCCGTACGTGCCGATGGCGCCGTATAACGGGACGAGCGACGAGATGAAGGCCGTTGCCGGGTCGCTGCGCGAACAAGGCCTGTACACGTTTGTGCGCTGGAACGCGATCTCGACAAACCCGCCGCTCACCATCACGGACGACGAGCTCACGGAGGGCTTCACCATCATCGACCGCGCCCTCGACCTCGCCGATCCCGCGGTCATGGCATAAGGGTCGGCCGGGTCGTCACCGGCCGCAAGAGAGGAGCTCGAGGGCCTCTTTGGGACGGAGGGTGCGCAGGGCCGCGTCGTCCACCCGCAGCGGTAGTGCGTCGTCGCTCGTCACGAACGAGGCGGGCCGTGGCCGTGTCGATCGCCGGCCCGGGCGTCTGCGAGACGATTAGGTCGCCACCGGCGGTTAGGAACACAAGGGCGCGCATAGCCGGGACACCGAGGCAGTCGCCACCGCCGCGCCGTGATCGGCGGAGACCACGACGCCGTCGGAGTGGAGGTCGCGACGCAGTAGGCCGTCGATGACCAGAGGCGAGAAGACCGGTCGGCGGACGGGATCGATGTGTGGGTAAGTCGCCAGCGACACCATCACGAACGAGACACTGCCCTTGATCGCCCTGTGAACGGCTCGAATTAGGGGTCCTGGGGAGTCGTAGCCGTATCGGCGAAGATGTCGGTGTTCCCGCGGACTCTCCCCAAGCCCGGGAAATGCTTGACCGCGGTCGCGACGTCGGCCGGCGCCATGCCTCTGGCGAAGGCGAGCACGTGGTTGGGGACTGTGGCCGGGTCGTGACTGTACTTCTGCCGCTGCTGCCCGGTCGGCGCGTTCGCCGCATAGGCGCCTGGTGGCATGACCTCGGCGATCGGTGCGAAGTCGAGGTCGACCACTGGCGGCACGGAGCTGCCAGCCCCATCGCTCGGCGCTGACCTGTAAGCGCCGGGAATCAGCGTGCGTTGGTCGAGCACGCCGGCAGGGCGTGCGTCGAGCCTGGGGAAGCGGCCCTCCTATGGCCGAGCGCATTCGTGGGTACCTTTCTGCCGGCGCGCGAAGGCCTCCCCGTGACAGCCACCTATGCTCGAGACGTCTGGCGGGATACACCCCGCTAGGCGGCGTCCATTGGACGAGCCGACCAGCCATGTCGCAGAATGCGCACGCATGACCGATCCTCGAAAAGCGCTGCCGGGTCGCAAGCCCGGTGATCGCCGAGTGCGCGTCGACCGTCCGCAGGCCCGCTATTTCCGATACGAGGCGCCCGGAGTGCTGAGCGCGAAGCTCGCCGCCGAGGAGCCCGCGACGCCGCTCGGGGCGGCTCTGGCCCGCACGAGGCGCGCGCTTTTCGGGAACCCCCTCCGCTCCGAGGCTGACATCACCGAGCGCTTGCCGAAGTGGAAGGCGTTGCCGGTCTTTTCCTCTGACGCGATGTCGTCCGTCGCGTACGGCCCCGAGGCGGCCATGTACACGCTCCTTGCGGCCGGCACGATCGCGTTCGCTTGGCTTATGCCGGTTATGGGCGTGATCTTGGTCGTGCTCCTACTGATCACGCTCTCCTACCGCCAAACGATCCGGGCCTATCCCAACGGCGGCGGGAGCTACATCGTGGCGCATGCCAACCTCGGCGAGCTGCCTGGACTGATCGCCGCCGCCGCCCTCCTCACTGACTACGTTCTCACAGTGGCGGTGAGCGTTTCCTCGGGCGTGTTCAACCTCGCCTCGGCCTTCCCGGTGCTCGGGCCCGTATACGTGCCGCTCATCGCCGCATCGATCCTTGCTGTCATGCTGGTCAACCTGCGCGGAATTCGCGAGAGCGGCTCGATCCTCGCCTGGGCGAGGCGTGAGCAATGTCACTTGAAGGGGCTGGGCGCCGTCCGCGGACGGGTAGGGCGAGCAGGCCGTCACGGAGGCTCGGGGGCGGTTGCGGCGAACAATGGGGCGCTACGGGGCGCGTTGGACTGGCTGCTTAGCGGGCAGGTGTCGCTGACGTCAGCTGGATGGTGACGGCCCCGAGGCGCGAAAGAGCCGTGGCGGCGCGGCGATGACGCGTGGATGACGGTCCCGCAAGGGAGACGGATGGGGGGTAGTGGCTCCGGAGCTGGGCTATGTTTGGTTACTCGGGAGGTCCGGCTCTTCGCGGCGGTAGGGGACGTCAAGCACCACGATGTCACGGCGCCCCACGAGCGCCTCGCGGATGCGGTGCGCGTTCTGGTTGTAGAGGTAGCGCTCCCACCAGTGGCGGGCCACGTACTCGGGGATGAGGACGACCGTGACCTCCTCGGGGTGCTCGACTTGGGCCGTCTGGAGATACCGAACGAACGGGTTGACCAATGACCGGTAGGGCGACTCGACTATCACGACCACAGCGCTCGGCACCTGGTGCTCCACCCGCTCGCGGAACCGCTCGCCCTCCTCGAGGTCGGCCGTCACGTGTATCACGTCGACGTGGGGCGCCATCGTCTCGCCCACGCGGATCGCCTGGACCACGGCGCGCGTGAAGGCGGGCGCCGCGACGACGACGCGCCGCGGCCGACGCGGCTCAGGGATGACTGCCTGGGAGACGACCTCGAGGCCCTGGGCTTCTTGGGCGTAGGTGTGGTGGACGAAGAGCATGAGCGACGATGAGGATCGGGACTACGACGAAGATGATCCAGGCGCCGAGGGCGAACTTGGCGACGGCGAAGATGACGACGACGATCGCGGTCGTCGTGGCACCCAGGCCGTTGAAGAAGGCGCTGCGCCGCCATCCCGGTCCCCGCTCGACGAACCAGTGGTGGACCATGCCCGCCTGCGATAGGGTGAAGGCGGTGAAGACGCCAATGGCGTAGAGCGGAATAAGCGCCTCGACCTGGCCACGGAAGGCGAGCACGAGCACGATCGACACGACCGCGAGGGCGATGATCCCGGCGTTGAAGGCCAGGCGCTCGCCGCGAAAGGCGAACTGGCGGGGGAAGTAGCCATCCTTGGCGAGGATCGACGCGACGCGAGGGAAGTCGGCGAAGCTCGTCTGCGCAGCCAGGATCAGGATGCCCATCGTCGAGAGTTGCAGGACGTACCAAAAGGGTCCGGCGCCGTAGACGGACCGCCCGATCTGCGAGAGCACCGACTCCCCGCTGGCAGATGGCAGGGCGCCGCTGATGTGGGCGAGGAACGAGGTGCCCAGGAACATCGTGCCAAGCAGGGTCGACATGATGAGCATGGTGGTGCGGGCGTTCTGCCATTCCGGCGGCTTGAAGGCGGGCACGCCGTTGGCCACCGCCTCGGTCCCGGTCATGGCCGAGCAGCCGTCGGCGAAGGCACGCATGAGCAGGAGCAGCCCGAAGGTCTCGGCTGGGACATGGGCGGGTACGACACCGGTCACGTGTGGCGCCTGCCCGAGCAGCGTGCGTAAGACACCGAGGCCGATCATGAACAGGGCGCTCCCTAGGAAGATGTAGGTTGGAGCGGCAAAGATCGTGCCGCTCTCCCGGATGCCGCGCAGGTTGACGGCCATCACCATGAGGATGCACAGCACGATGATCGGGACGGCGAGGGGAAGCAGCGGGGGGAACAGCGAGTAGAGCGCCTGCACGCCACTCGACACGCTGACAGCGACTGTTAGCACGTAGTCGGTCAGCAGCGCGCCAGCTGCGACTAGGCCCGGCAACACCCCGAGGTTGGCGTGGGCCACGATGTAGCTGCCGCCGCCGTTGGGGTATGCCCGAATGGTCTGCCGGTACGAGAGGGTCACCAGGGCGAGCACGCCCACGATGGCGAAAGAGATCGGCAGCAGCCAGCCGAAGGCGAGGGTGCCTACCCCGAGGAGGGTGTAGAGGCTCGCCTCGGTGGCATACGCCACTGAGGACATAACGTCCGACGAGAAGACCGGCAGCGCCTTCCACTTGGGCAGGCGCTCAATCAGCTCCTCCTCGTTCGATAGGGGGCGGCCAAAGAGGAAGCGACGAGTTCGCGCGAGCGCCTGCCCGAGCGGCGTGGTGGGCGCCTCCGCCGCCAGCTTGGCGCTGTACAACCCAGGAGCCTGGTAGCGGAAGTACTGGGCGTGGGGTCGTTCGATCCGTACCCGGCGATCACCAGGCTTGCGACCCGGAAGCTCCTTGCGGGAGTCGCTCATATTCGGGCTGTCGACGCCCGACCCGCCTGGGCGTCGAGGCCAGTGCCCTCGAGACCAACGATTCGCTTGACCACGACTCCCTCGATCGCAAACTTGCAGTCCACGCGCCACAGCTCGCGACCATCGGGAAACCTGCAAGAGCCCAGAGTTCGCGGAGCAGCCTGGTTCAGGGTATACGAGAACAGGCCACCGCCCAATCTCACCCTGGAATGATACGGCGGCAGGATGACGGCACGGAGCCAGCGCCCGTCAAGGGCCGTCGCGGCGGGCGGCGTAGCCGCGGACCCTTGACGGGCGGCACCTGGCACCTACAATCTCGACTCCGGCCGGTGCCACGTGGCACCGGCCGCTAGGTGAACGCCTGTTCCATGCAAGTGTGGTAATCTCCGCGGGTCGTTCCGTCGGCCTGACGTGAATGGCGCGAGTGTGTGACGGCTGAGTGTGTGTGTTGCGGACGTGTGGGTTTGTAGGAGTGTGGTTGTCCGCCTGACTTGAGACAGAGCCGACTGGGTGTGTGTGAGGACGAGGCCGACGTTGCCTCGTCTTTTTCGTTCTCGGGGAGTCGGCCATGCACACGCGCGAGCCCACAACTTCACTTGATTCCCCAACGAAACTCGACCGGGCACGGGTACCGGACAGGGGCGAGGGTCGCTGGGTCCTGACGCTGTACCCGGGGGCTCGGGAGGCGGGCGGCTGCTTCGTCTCGGCAGGGAGGCGCGAGGACGCGGGGCTCCTGCGCGAGCCTGGGCCGGACCGTTCGGCGGACGAGGCGGCACGGCGTGCACGCGGGCAGATCCGGCGATACTGCGCCGCGAATTGGCTCAACAAGCTCGGGACGCTGACGTATGGGCCGCCGTTCTGCCGGGACCCGCTGGCAGTGCGGGCGGACGTCGGCGGGTTCTTCCACCGGCTGCGCAAGGAGACGGGCGCCCTGCCGTACCTCTGGGTGCCTGAGCTGCACGCGGACGGCGAGCGCTACCATGTGCACTTCGCAGTTGGCCGGTACGTGCACTACCTGCTGATCCGCAGGGTGTGGCGGCACGGGCTCATCCACATCGAGGAGCTGAAGTACCTCCCGGTGGGATCGGGCGCGCTGGGTGAGGCGCGGTTGGCGGCGCGGTACTTGGCCAAGTACATCGGTAAGGACCTGGACTCGGCGGCCGGAGGGCTCCACCGCTACGAGGTGGCGCAGGGGTTCCAGCCGCGGGCGGAGCGGATTGAGGGGCCGACGCAGGAGGCGGTGCTCGCCGAGGCGGGTCGCCGTATGGGCGTCGCGCCTGAGTACGTGTGGGACTCGGCTCAGGAGTGCGATTGGTCGAGTCCCCATGCCGTGTGGGCGTCGTGGCCGGGGTGAGCGAGACGCGGCCGCGGGAGTTGGAGGACTGGGTCGAGCGAACGTGCGCGGCGCAGGGCGTTGCGGTCAGGGTGAGGGACCCAGTCACGCTGCGTCGGGTCGTTGATCTCTTAGGTCAGACTCGCCAGAGCGGTGTGACCCGGGCTGGGTCGAAGCGCGTGGGGCCTCGGACGGCCGGGCTAACGGTCGCATGATCGAGCAATGCCGCTACGATTGCGTGCTCCTGTGACAGCGAGAGTTCGTCCCAGCGCTTGCGGAGCTCGGATGCGTTTCCCACATAGTCGGCGACGGCGGCAGTGTGGGTTTGGCGGGACTGGGCGCGCCTAGCGGCGTCGATGCGGGCCTCGATGGGCTTGCGGGCGGCAAGCCACTCGGCGCGGGTGATGAGACGTTGGGCCCAGTCAGTCGCAAGCTGCTCGAGCTCGGCTTGGCTGGCTTCAAGCTCGGCCGCGGCTGCGATGCCGACCTCGTTCGGCGCGGCAGCGCCGTCGAGGGCGGCATCGCAGCTCGGGCGTGTCGAGGCGGTATAGGACGGCGTCCCGCACGAAGGTCTCCAGTGGATCGGCGAGGATCGCGATTCCGCCGCAGCCCTCACGCCCGGGCACTTTGGGGCAGATGTAACGGCGTGCGCCGTCGGCGCGGGGCCGGGAGATGAGGACGGCGCCGCAGAGCCCGCATCGGAGAAGTCCGCCTGCGAGGAGGTAGCGGCGGACAGTGCGGGTCGTCCGTCGGGCGGGATCGGTGAGCGAGGTCCGGAGGCGGGCGGTCTCGGCGGGACTGATGATGGCGGGCCACTCGGCCTTCGCGACGATCGTGCCGTGGTACTCGCGCTGGCCGCTTATGCGGGCCGAGATCAAGAAGGCACGCAGAGAACGGGTGGACCACGTGCGGCCCGTGACAGTGCGCACTCCCCGCGCGTTGAAGTCGGCGGCCACGGAGCGCAAGCTCTCACCGGCAAGGACGCGTCGAGCGGCTTCGCGCACGTATGGGACTTCGTCAGGGTGGAGCGTGCGGCCGTCGACAAGGTATCCATAGGGCCGCGTGCCGCCGCCTGAGAGCTTGCCCGCATGGGCGAGCTCCTCATGTTTGCGGCGGACGCGCCGGCTCTTGTCGTCGCTCTCCTTCCGGGCTACGGCGCCGAGCATGCGAGCGACGAGCTGACCGTCGCTGGTGGTCAGATCGAGTTCGCCCGACACGCACGCTACGGTGGGGACTGCGCGCTGGGCGCAGACCTCGATGTACTCCTCGAGCTCCTTGGGGTGGCGGAAGAGGCGGTCCTGATGCCACACGATCACGGCATCGTGCCTGCAGTCGGAGATGGCGGTGAGCATCCGGCGATACGCTGGTCGCGGCTTCCCGGACCAGGCGCTGACGTCGTCGTCGACGTATTCGTCGAGGACGCGCCAGCCCTGGCGCTGTGCGAGCGCGCGGCAGTCGTCGAGCTGACGCGTCACCCCAAGCTCGTTGCGGTCAGGGTCGGAGCTGATCCGCGCGTAAATAGCGGCCGCAGTGGGTGCTCGCTTCACGTTGGGTATATTAGCGCCTACTGGAGTGGCCGACGTACGTCTTCCTCGGCAGCACGCTGCTCGTTATCGCCATCGGCGTCGCCCGCGTCCTGCTCGGCAACCCACCGCATGTCACCGGCGTCACCCCGTCCCCCGTGCCACTCGCAAGCCTCGGCATCCTCCTCGTCATGCGCTCCTTCGCAAATGGGTGCTCGGCGCTGACGGGCACCGAAGCGGTCGCCAACGGCGTGCCCGCCTTCAAGCCGCCCGAGTCCGAGAACGCCCGCACGACGATGGCCATGATGTCCATCCTGCTGGGGACGATGTTGGCGGGTATTGCCTTCCTCGCCCTCGTGAGCCACGCGGTGCCCAGCGCCCAGCTGGAGTCCGTGCTCTCGCAGGTGGGCCGCGCAACCGTCGGGCGCTCGCCGCTCTATTACGTCCTGCAGATCTCCACGATGGGCATCCTTGTCATCGCCGCCCAGACGAGCTTCGCCGACTTCCCACGGGTCAGCGCGATCTTGGCCAAGGACGGCTACTTCCCCCGCCAGCTCGCCTTCCGTGGTGAGCGCCTGGCCTTCAACTCTGGCATCGTCGTGCTCGCGATCATCTCGGTCGGGCTCGTGATCGTCTTCAGGGGCCAGGTGGAGTCGCTGGTCCCCTTGTACGCCCTCGGCGTGTACAACCGCCTTCACCCTCTCGCAGGCCGGCATGGTCCACCACTGGTATGTCGAGCGGGGCGACGGCTGGCGGCGCAGCGCGTTCGTCAACGGGCTCGGCGCCCTCGCGACCGGGATCGTCGTGATCGTCTTTGCGATCGCCAAGTTTACCGAGGGGGCCTGGATCATCATCGTCGTTGTGCCCATCCTGGTGGCGCTGATGCTGTTCGTGCACCGCGAGTACGAGGCTGAGTCGCGCGGCCTCGAGGTGCGGGCCGACGTCCGGATCCCCGAGCCGCATCGACCGCAGCGCGTCGTCGTCGCAGCGCCTGCCTTCACGCGCGCCGTGGTCCAGGCGATCCGCGTGGGCCAGACGATGGCGCAGGATGTCGAGGTCGTTCACGTGACGGCTGACCTCGAGGAGGGCGACCGGTTCCGCGAGCGGGTGGAGCACCAGGTGCCGGGCGCCGTGGTGGTGACTGTCGAGTCGCCCTATCGCTCCTTGGTCAACCCGTTCGTTCGGTATCTCGAGACGGCGCAAGCCGAGCACGCCGAGGAGGTGACGGTCGTCCTCATCCCAGAGTACGTGGTGCACCACTGGTGGGAGCGCTTCCTCTATAACCAGAACGCGAACCGCATCCGCGAGGCGCTTGTCGGACGCCGTGACATCGTGGTGCTCGACGTGCCCTATCGCAGGGAAGAACCTGCAGCGCCGGGCCATCTGAACTAGGGCAGCCGTTCGCCACGCGAGGGGCTTGACTCGTGCCCGCCGCCGACTCCGACGTGTCAGGCAAGATCTCGCGTGCCGTACCATCGGGTGATGTCCGAGTGGATCTATTTTCTTCACGCACCGCGTGACGACTTTGCGGCGACCATGACGCCTGAGGAGTCCCGCGTCTGGGCGGCCCACTTCGCACGCCTGCGCCGTCTGCTTGACGAGGGCGTGATGATCCTCGTCGGCCCCACGCTTGGCCGGATCAACACCGGCATCGCCGTATTCGAGGCAGAGACCGAGGACGAGGCGCGGCGGATCATGGAAGAGGATCCCGCGGTCGCCGGGGGTTATGCCCGGGGCGAGCTGCGACCGTTCCGGGTGTCGCTGCTGCGCGGACGTGACGACACGCGGCGGAGTGCGCCCGCGTCCTAAGCGGCGGGCTACGCTCGTCGAGGTCCGCGCGGGGAGCGATCAGCCGCTCCGCCCCGTCCCGAACTGGCGGTCTCCGGCATCGCCGAGGCCGGGCAGGATGTAGCCTCGCTCGTTAAGCTGCCGGTCTACCGCCGCGCAGTAGATCTGGACGTCCGGGTGCGATCCGGTCACCGCGCGGATGCCTTCTGGCGCCGCGATTAGGTTCAAGAGCTTGATGCGCACGGCGCCCCAGCGCTTCAGAACTTCGATCGCGGCCGTGGCCGACCCGCCCGTCGCCAACATCGGGTCGAGGATCAGACACAGGTCGACGGTCGCCGAATCGGGCAGCTTGTTGTAGTACTCGACCGGCCGCAGCGTTCGCTCGTCACGGAACAGCCCGAGGTGCCAGACCTGGGCCGTGGGCATCAACTCCAGCATGGCGTCGACCATGCCGAGACCAGCCCGCAAGATCGGCACGAGGCCGATCCGATCCGCCAGCTCTGCCCCCAGCGTGTCCTCCATCGGCGTGGTGACCGGCAGCTGCCGAAGTCGCGCGTCGGCCAGGGCCTCGTAGCCCAGGAGCCAGCTGATCTCCCGCACCAGTTCGCGAAACTTCTTGGGGTCAGTGCGTGCGTCGCGGAGGAGCGCGAGCTTGTGGAGGATCGCGGGATGGTGAGACACCTGGACAGTGGGCGGGAGCCAGCCGAGATCGCCGTCGCTTGGAGAGGGCTCGGAACCTGCCACGCGATGCTCCTTGGGATGTCGCCGGTAAAGTCGCGGTCGATCGTAGCATCCGACGTAGCGCCGGGGTGGAGCGGCCGGCGGCCGACCCCGGCCGGCTCGGTCGTGTCCGGTTCGGGCGAAGTTTCGAACGGGCGTCCATGCACGGACGCGCTACCATCCACCCATGCCCGACCGCCGATCTACCCCGGCGACCATCGCTCGCGAGTTGCCGGCGCTGGCGGACCCGACTCAGCAGGGGGGGCCGAAGGGGCGGACGCCGGCAGGGCGGACGAGGGTACTGGCGCCAGCGCACGGGGAGCCACCTGCCGTGCAGCCACGCGTCAGGACGATCCGCGCGGCGCGGCCGACGGTTCCGCCCATCTTGGTAGAGGTCCGGCGGGGCGGGGCCGTTGAGAGCCGCCATCGCGGCCACGTCGTTCAGGTTGGACTCGACGGCGCCATCGAGCGCGCGATCGGCGACCCCCATGTCCTCGTCGCCCTGCGGTCGGCGGCGAAGCCGCTGGGGCTCGTTGCGTTCGTCGAGTCCGGCGCGGCCGACGCGTTCGAACTGTCGCCGCCCGAGCTAGCCGTGCTCGCGGCATCGCATTCCGGAGAGGATCTCCACGTCCGGACTATCCAGGCGATCTTGCGGCGCGCGAGCATCAGCCAGTCCCTGCTGGGATGCGGGGCGGAGAACGCGCCGCTCGACCAGGTCACCGCGCGGCGCCTCGCGGGCGATGGAGAGCGACCGGGACCGATCCGCCACCAGTGCTCGGGGCAGCACGCCTCGTTCCTGCTGTTTGCCAAGCATGCTGGCTGGCCGCTCGAGGAGTACTGGCGCCCCGAGCACCCCACGCAGGTGGCCTTCCGGGATGCGCTGGCGCGCGTGCTCGGCATTCGGCCGGCGCACCTCGTGACGTCCGTGGATGCGTGCGGGATCCTCACGTACCACGTGCCGCTCGTCGAAGTGGCCCGCGCCTACCTGCGGTTGGCCGACCCGGCGGGCGCCGCCGCCGACCCGACGGGCCGCGCCCTAGTGCCTGCTCTGACGCGGATTCGCGACGCGATGCTCGCCGCCCCGGACCTGGTCGCAGGCACACGTGACAGGTTCGACACCGCGCTGATGCGCACCCTCCCCGGCCGGACATGCGCGAAAGGCGGCGCCGAAGCGCTGCAGGCCATCGCGCTGCTGCCACTGCCGGCCAAGAGCAGGCCGCCCGCGGGGCTCGCCGTCAAGATCGACGATGGCGACGGCAAGGGAAGGGCCCGGCCTGCCGTCAGCGTCGAATCGCTGCGCCAGATGGGCGTGCTCGGAGAGGCCGAGCTGCGACGGCTCGCGCCGTACCACAGGCCGCTGCTCCGGGATCCGCGCGGCGTGCCGGTGGGTGAGGTCGTGCCGACGTTCGAGCTGGCTCCGCTAGCCGAGCTTCGCTGACCGGCGGTTCCCGTCTCCGACGTCCCCGATCCACGCGGCGGGCTTGGCGTTCGCCGTGCGGCCACGCCGCCGAGATCAAGTCGGCGCACCGACGCCCACGCCCGACCGGCCTCGGCTCTTCCGTTCTCCATTCGCCAGCTCGCCGACCGGGCCGCGCGCACGCTCCGGCGGTAGCCGGACCTCGCCCGAACGACCCGGAAGCCGCTCTGTGGTTGCCGGGCGGTACCATCCGGACATGACCGTTCGCTGCCGCATCGCCCCGAGCCCGACGGGACCGCTCCACATCGGGACGGCACGGACGGCGCTGTACAACTTTCTGTTTGCCCGCCACGAGGGCGGGACGTTCGTGCTGCGCCTTGAAGACACAGACGTCGCGCGCTCGACTGTCGCATACGAGCGTGACATTCTCGAGGGGCTCCACTGGCTCGGCCTGCGCTGGGACGAAGGACCGGAGGTCGCCGGACAGCCGGCGCGAGGGCCGTACGCACCGTACCGACAGATGGAGCGTCTCCCGCTGTACCGGGCTGCCGCCGAGAGGCTCTTGGACCGGGACCTTGCGTACCGCTGCTACTGCACCCGCGAAGAACTGGACGCCGACCGGGCTAACCAGGAGGCGGCGCACGAGGCGCCTCGGTACGTGGGTCGCTGTGCTCACTTGGCGCCAGAGCAGCGCCGGGCGTTCGAGGCCGAGGGCCGGCGCCCTCTCATCCGGTTCCGCGTCCCGAGCGGGACTGTCACGTTCGACGACCTCGTTCGAGGCCACGTCGAGATCGACGCAGACGCGCTCGGTGGCGACCTTGCGATCGTGCGCTCGGACGGGACGCCCCTTTACCACTTCACCGTCGTCGTCGACGACGCGGAGATGGCGATGACCCACGTGATTCGGGGCGAAGACCACCTGTCGAACACGCCCAAGCACATCCTGCTGTTCCGGGCGCTCGACGCGCAGGTGCCCGTATTTGCGCACCTGCCACTGATCTTGAACCCAGACCGCACCAAGATGAGCAAGCGCAAGTCACAGACGGCTGTGGACGACTACCGCGCCCAGGGGTTCATTCCCGAAGCGATGGTGAACTTCTTGGCCCTGCTCGGGTGGGCGAGCGGCACCGATGAGGAGCTCTTCTCGCTTGACGAATTGGTCGAGCGGTTCGAGCTGTCGCGCGTGCATTCCGGGGGAGCCGTCTTCGACCGGGAGCGGCTGGAGTGGCTGAACGGCCAGTGGCTGCGACGGCTCGCCCCCGACGACCTCGCCGAACGCCTCGCGCCGTTTCTCTCCGCACACCTCGAGGCTCGACGGTCGGGCAATGTTCGCGTGGTCCGTGAGCCCGTGGCGGAGGAGATCGTCCCACTCGTGCCACTCGTCCAGGAGCGACTGCCGGTCCTGGACGCGATCGGGGACCTGGTCGACTTCCTGTTCTTAGACCCGATCACGATCGACCCGGCGCAGCTCGTGCCCCGCCGGTGGGACGCCCGGACGACCATCGAGGGCCTCGAGGCCGCCCGCTCGGTGATCGACTCGCAAGGCCGAGTGAGCTTCGAGGCCGACGAGCTCGAGACACCGCTCCGCGACGTCGCGGCGAGCCACGGCTGGAAGGCCGGCGAGTTGTTCATGGCGCTCCGCGCCGCGGTGACCGGCCGTACCGTTTCGCCGCCCCTGTTCGACTCGATGGTCGCCCTCGGCTCGGGCCGCACGCTTGAGCGACTCGACGCTGCCATCGCGGCGCTCCGCGCGGAGATGTCGACTGCCTGACGCGCCGGCCCGGAGGGCCGACGGTCGCCACGATACCGCGACCGCTCTCGCCGTCATCGCGCCGGGGGAATTCGCGATCACGCATAGGGAAATGGCTCGGTTGGGCAACGGGACGCGTGCCGAAACGGATACACGGTTTGTGTTCGATGCGTCGCTCAATCCGTCGATGCGTCGAAGACGACCACAGGAGCGCAGATTGCGGCCGGAACGTCACTTGGGACACTGCGCGCGCAAACGTGATTGTCAGCACCGGCCCGATGTGACTATCCTGCGCTCGACGAATGGTCCGCAAATTGGAGCGCAGATGCCGTGAAGATCCGCAAGACCGACGCTTCGGCTATGGCCCCCGCGCCATCCCGGCCGGTGCGTGCGTTAAGCGCGGCGGCCAAGGCCCGGCTCGAGCAAACCGAACTCCTCCGGAAGTCCGTGATCGACAGATTGCAGGGCCCAGACGACGTGTTCAAGGTGGCGCTGGACGAAGGCGAAAAGCCGGCAACGATCCGCCAGCGACTCCTAAAGATTGCAGGGGAGGAGGGCAAGGAGGTCGTGGTCCAAATGCGCGGCGATCATCTCCTTGTGGGTCTCATGACGCCTGACCGCAAGCCGAGGCGCGGCCGGAAGCCCAGGTCGTCCGCGGCTTCGTGAGCCCGCGCGCCGACAACGGTTCGGGTGGCGCTTGCCGCAGGCCTTGGAGACTGTCTCGCGCCATTTCTGGGGGTGTCCGACACGTCGTTGCGCTGGGCGATTGCAGTCCGGAGTTGGCCGCAATTGTCCCTCTGGTCGGGGATGACGCTAGCGCGAATCTCAACATCAGGACGACGTGCCCAGCCAGGCGGAAAGTTCGGGCCGCCTCGCTATTCGGGCGCTGATCTCGGTTAATCGCGGCTCCGATCCTGGGGACAGCCAGAAGCGCCGCAGTTAGTCGCGAATCGCGGGGCCCGAGACCTGTGCGAAGACAGGTTGGTCGAAGAACCGCTCCTCGCGCCGCGCCCTCGGGTATTACGTGTCCTTCAGCAGGTCGGGCGAGACGAGCCAGCGCAACACACCGGCGCCCGGCGCGAGCGGCCGCGTGCAGTCGATACGCGCGATCGCGCCCTTCGTCAGGGGCAGCGAGCCCGCGCCTGTGAGCTCCTCGACGAGCGCGGTGAAGTCGGGGTCGTGACCTACGACCATCGCGCTCGCCGGGTCGCCGGCGGCCGATAAGATCCGCTCGAGATCGGCGAGGCCGAACGGCATGCCCAGCAGCGGCTCAACGCGCAGCGGGACGTCGAGCGCCGTGGCGACGGGCGCCGCCGTCTGCTTCGCGCGCTCCTTCGGGCTGGTCAGGATCAGCTGGGGCCGGTCTCTCGTGCGTCCCAGGAACGCTGCCAGGCGAGCCACCTGGTTCTCGCCTCGCACCGATAGCGGGCGCGCGGCGTCCGGGCCGCGCCAGGCGGAGGGATCGCCCGCGTGCGCGTGGCGCAGGACGTACAGGTCGACGGCGCCGGCGCGGCCGCCGTGGCGCCGATCCCCGTCACTCATGTGCTCGATGGTACGTGGCCGCAGCCTCGCGGCGCGAGGGTGCCCATCAGAGGGCCGCGACCGCCCGACCTAGCGCCCGCCGGAACTCGATCGAGGTCACTCGCCGCCACGCCGGGCCGATCGCGCGGCGGAGCCGGGCCATGTCGTGCTCCTTGGCAGCCAGGTATCCTCCGATGGCGCTCGCAGACGCCGGCGGGAGCGTCGCGGCGTGCTCGACGAGGAACGAGCGAGCCAGGCCCGCAGCGACGTCAGCGTCGTGGAGCATCCCGAGCTGGTCCTGCAACGCGGTGACCCGCTCAACCAGCGTGACCGCGTCCGGCCCCATGGGCTCTCGGACGAACTCGATCGCGTAGCGCAAGCGCTTGCCCGCAATGCGCAGCTGGTGGAGCGTCGTGAGGTCGGCCCACCGCAGCACTCCGTCGTAGGCCCGCATGGTCTCATAGGCTGCCCAAAGCCGGCTCGGGGCTGTGTCGCGAACACGGCGCGGGTCAGTGGGCCCGCCGACGACGGCGTCCTGACCGGGTGACTCGACGAACGCGAGCTGCTCGTCCACGAACCGAAGGTACCCGGCGGAATCGAGGTAGCGAATAAGCGCGGCGCGCGCGGTCGCCCGGTCGGACCGCCACGCGTCCCCGAGGGGGGAGAGGGCGATCCGCGCCGTCGGATCCAGGGTTGCGCCGTGAGCTTCCAGTCCGTCCAAAAGCACGTCTAGGTCGCGCACCGCACCGAGGTGCGCGGCAAGCGCGCGCAGCGACCCGACGGACCGCCGGACACGTCTGGGCCGGAAGCCGTCGCCGAAGACCCGCCACGCCGCCCGCATCCGGCGCGTGGCGACCCGCATCTTGTGCAGGTCTTCGGCCTGCTCGCCGGACCGCGCGCCCTCCTCGGTGGCGAGCATGCGCGCCAGGTGGAAGCGGAGCACCTTGCGGCCCGCCTCGGCGAAGGTGTCCTCGGCCGTCACGCCCGGCGCTTTACCTGAGATCAGTACGGGTTGCGTCATGCGCTCGGGTTGGGCGGGTCGCGCCACTGCCGGCGGTTCGGCCGTCAGTGGCGCCGCGCGTTGGGTCGCCGCGTCAGCGGCAGCGACGAGCCCTGCGGCCATCTCGAACTTCGAGAGAGGAGACGGCCGGACTGCCCCAGTTCTTCGGATTACCCTGGAGAGCCGGCCGAGGATTGCCTCGTCCCCGTCGCGCAGCTCTGCTTCGAGCACCGGGAACGAGGCCAGCGGCTGTCCGTCACGGAGCACCTCGACCTCGTCTGCACTGAGCTCCACGGCCCCGCCCGCGCCCCGGATCACGCGGACGCGACGGCGCTGCCTGACCACAAACAGTTCCTCGAGTGGCTCTCCGGTGGTCGCCTCGAGAAGGAGGGAGCGCGCCTCGCTGGGGGGCCATGTTGCGGGATCCAGTCCCTCTGCTGCTATCGCTTCGAGTTCCTCGCGGCGATGGAGCGGCCCGCGTGCCGGCGTCAGCGACTTGAGGCCGAGTATGGTCTGATGCCCGCGCGCGCGGAGCCGCGCGGCGTAGCCCCGCCGTCCCACAAGCCTGCCGCGCGTGTCCACGTAGCGATCTTCGACGAGTGTCTCGCGCCACTCGCCCCCGCCCAGCCCCGCGATCTCCGGCGCGTCAAGCAGCGGCTGGAGAGCTGCTCGATCCGTCACGTCGAACTTCAGCTCAAGCTCGGCGTGGAGGACGTCCGTCGCATTCGAGTCTGGCTCACCGAGCGGTGCACCCGCCACGTCGAGCGCCAGCGGGACCGAAGCGTGTCCCGGCGCGTCCCCCGTGTTCGCGACGACGGGCTCTCGGCCCTGAAACGCGGCCTCCTCGTCCGGGCCAGACCCGCTGCTCATACGGGTCCCACGCTCACTGCGCGCCCCCGGTCATCTCGAGCGCGCGAGCCATCATCGTCTCGAAGGTGTCTACGCCCACCGGCTCGGCCACCAGCGATTCGACGCGGCGCCACACGCCGTCCTCGCCGAGCTCCCAGGCCCGCCGATCGTCGCGCAACAGGACGTCCAGCGTCTCTCGCAGGCGCTCGCGCAGAACCGGGTCGTCGACTGGCGTCACGGCCTCGACCCGGCGATCCAGGTTCCGCTCCATCATGTCGGCTGACCCAATCGAGAAGTCCTCATCCCCGCCGTTGCGAAAGTAGAAGATCCGGGAGTGCTCGAGGAAGCGCCCCACGATGGAGCGCACACGGATGGTCTCGCTGTACCCAGCCAGTCCCGGACGAAGCGAGCAGATCCCGCGGACGATCAGGTCGATCGGCACGCCGGCTTGGCTGGCCCGGTACAGCGCGCGGATGATGGACGGGTCCACGATCGCATTCAGCTTGAGCACGATTCGGCCGTCGCCAGCCGCGGCCTGCCGCTCGATCTCGCGGTCGATCCGGGAAACGATCCCTTCGCGGAGCCCGAACGGTGCAACGAGCAGTCGCCTGAACGAGCGCTGCCGGGAGAGACCCGTCAGGTAGTTGAAGAGGTCGGTCACGTCGGCGCCCAGCTCGGGACGGCAGCTCAGGAGCCCGAGGTCCGCGTAGATGCGTGCCGTCTTCGTGTTGTAGTTGCCCGTTCCGATATGGACGTATCGCCGCAGACCGCGCCCTTCGCGCCGCACCACGAGCATCGTCTTGGAGTGGGTCTTGAGTCCCACCAGTCCGTAGACCACGTGCGCCCCGACACGTTCCAGCGCACGCGCCCAGCCGATGTTGGCCTCCTCGTCGAAACGTGCCTTGAGCTCGACGAGCACCACGACCTGCTTGCCGCGCTCCGCGGCGCGGATCAGGGCCTGCACGATCGGAGAATCGCCACTGGTCCGGTAGAGCGTCTGCTTGATGGCGAGCACGTCGGGGTCGTCGGCAGCCTGCTCGACGAAGCGCTGCACTGTCCGCGTGAACGACTCGTACGGATGGTGGACGAGGATATCCCCCTGGCGCATGGCCGCGAAGACGTCGACCGGCTCGTCCGGGTCCGACGGCGTGAGCCGGGGCGGCGTCACCGACGTCCAGTGCGGCAGCTGGAGGCTCGGGATGTCCAGATCGGCTATCTCGAAGAGCGCCGTCAAGTCGAGCGTGCCAGAGACCTCGTAGACATCCTCCGGCGAGCACTGTAGCCCACGCCTTAGGATCGCCTGGGTCTCGGCCGGCATGGAGCGTTCCACCTCCAAGCGCACGACCTCGCCGAAGCGGCGCCGGCGGAGCTCCTCCTGGATGGCGAGGAGCAGGTCGTCGGCTTCGTCGTCCTCGATCGCGAGGTCGGCGTTGCGCGTGACCCGGAACAAGTGGTGCTCCAGGATTTCCATGCCGGGGAACAGCACGTCAAGGTTCGCGGCGATGACCTGCTCGAGGAGCATATATGTTCGGACCCCGACCTCGACCAGCCGAGGAAGTACCGGCGGGACCTTGATCCGTGCAAACCCGCGTTCCCCGGTTTCCGGGTCGCGGACCGTCACGGCAAGCGACAGGGACAGGTTGCTGATGTAGGGAAACGGGTGGCCGGGATCGACGGCCAGCGGCGTCAGGACAGGGAAGATCTCGTCGATGAACCGCTGGCGCAGCTCCAGGTGCCGCTCCGGGCGCTCCGACCAGTCCACCAGCCGGATGCCGTGTCCGACTAGTTCGCGCCGCACCTGAGCCCACGTCTCCGACTGGTCCGTCACCAGAGGCAGAACCTTCGCCCGGATCGCCCGCAGCGTCTCTGCCGGGCTGAGTCCGTCCGGCGTGCGTTGGGCCTCGCCGGCGGCCATCTGCTGCTTCACGCCGGCGACGCGCACCATGAAGAATTCGTCGAGGTTGTTCGAGAAGATAGCCAGGAAGCGGGCGCGCTCGAGCAGAGGGGAGCGCTCGTCGATCGCTTCGTGCAGCACCCGCGCGTTGAAGTCCAGCCAGCTCAGCTCTCGGTTGGTGTACGGCATGGATGGCGCGTGTCGCTCTCTCCGGGCCGCGCGGGGCGCGCCGACTGCTCCAGAAGGTCGGACTGCGGCCATAACGTCCTCAGGGCTCTGGCAGGTATCGGCGTTCGCCCGTCGCTGGGTCGAACCAAACGCGGAGCCGTCTTCCGGTCGTGGGATCGTCGAAGACCTCGTCTGTGCGCTGGTACTGTCCGGGCCCCTGGCCCGACCTGGGTCCATTCTGCGGCGGGGCCCATCCGGGGAGGCCCGGAAGGGCCGCGGCCCCTCCGTCTTCGGCGTGCCCCCGGTACCTGGCCTGCTCATAGAGTGCAACCAGGAGCACGGCCGCACTCGCGATCAGCAGCCACGCGGCACCGACCGGCTGCCCTGCCGCGATGACGCCAAGGGCGAGCAGGAACCCCAGCCCGCCCACGATCCCCAGCGCACCGCGCAGCAGCCGCGAGAGGTCGGTGCTCCGCATCGCGCTCACGCGTGCTCCGAACTCCCCCTCAGCGCGGCTGCTCGTATCCGGACGGGCCCGGCTCGATGACGACGGCCGTTCCGTACGCCACGATCTCGGTCATCGTCTGGCCCATCTCGGAGCTGTCGAAGCGCATGCTGAGGATGGCGTTGGCGCCCATCGTGGTCGCGTTCGCGACCATCCGGTCGATGGCGTGCTTGCGCGCGTCCTCGAGGAGTTCCGTGTACTCCTTGATCTCCCCACCGACGATCGAGCGCAGCCCCGCCGCTACGTTGCCGGCCAGGCCGCGGCTGCGCACGACGACGCCGAAGCACTGCCCCTTGGTCTCCGCGACCCGAAATCCCGCCACGAAATTGGTCGTGCTGATGATCATGTGCTCTCTCCCTAACCCTCCACGGCCGCCTGCGCCCGCCGGCGCGCCCCGTCCTCCGGGCAAGCGCAGTTGGCCCGCAACTGCTCGAAGGTGTAGTAGCCGGTGTGGTGGCCGTCTGCCCACGTCGGCGCAATCGCGTAGGTTCCCACGAGCTGTACGTCCACGAGACGGACCTGGTCGGGTGTCAGCGTCGGCGACGAATCAAGCCAGCCCGGCATGCCAGCCTCGCCGCGGCAGTACGCGCACGGGCAGAGCCAGCGCAGGCTTGTCGCGCCGTACTCAGTTCGGTGGCCGTCGGCCCACTCGATCTCGAGCCGGCCCGCCGCCCGGTCCGCGTGGATGCGCACGGGTGTGAGGTACTCGCCACCGGAGGTGTAGCTCGTGGACATGCGGGGATTGTAGTCGCGCGTGCGCGTTGAGCCCGCCGCTCCCGCGCCGCGGGGATAGACTCGCCGTACTGCGTCAGTCGCCACCGGCGGCCGTTTGGCCTCACAGTCGCACCGAGAAGGATCATGCCGAGACTCCCCTTACCCTCCGATCTCTACGATCTGCGTGTTCCGACGGAGGTCCGCCTCTCCCCGGACGGACGCTGGGTCGCGTTCTCGGTCAAGGGAGTGGGACCGGGCAAGGACGACTACCGGGAGGCGGTCTGGGTGGCGCGCGCGGACGGATCCGTGACGGCGCGCCAGCTGACACTTGGCTCGCGCCACGACACGCACCCGCGCTGGAGCCCGGACGGCACGCAGCTAGCGTTCCTCTCCGACCGAGGGGCGGTGCTTCAGGCGGGAGGCGGCGGCTCCCGGCCGTCGTTCGGTACGGGCGGGACGCTGCACGAGGTCGCAAGTGGCGCTGCGCTGCCGTCCGGCGAGGAGAGCCCGGAGGGCGGTGCCACGCAGGTCTGGCTGCTGCCGATGGCCGGCGGCGAGGCGCGGGAGTTGACACACCTGCCCAACGACGTTTCCGGCTTGGGCTGGAGCCCGGACGGATCCCGCCTGTGCGTCCTCAGCTCGTCGGAGCGCCCGACCCGACGCGGGCGCCGGCGTTCGGAGCCAGGTGAGCCGCCTGCATCGGACTACCGCTACATCGACCGGCTGCAGTACCAGTACAACGGGAGCGGTTTCACGCACGACCGCTTCGTCCACCTCTGGCTCGTCGACGCTGTCTCGGGAGAGGCGGAGCGGAAGACCGGCGGGCCGTTCAACGACGGTCCGTTCGACTGGAGCCCCGACGGTCGCCGGATTGTGTTTGAGTCGCGGCGGCATCGCGACAGCGACCTGGACTGGCAGGCGGATCTGTACTTGCTCGACCTCGACTCCGGGCGGGTCGAGCGGTTGACGGGCGGGCGCGGCCGGCGGGAGTTCTCGGCGCCGACGTGGAGCCCGGACGGACGCTGGGTCGCCGCCGTGGGGCACCGGTACCAGGGTCGCGGTCCCGCCCGGCGCGATGTCTGGAGGTTCGCCGCCGCACCTGGGCAGGCAGGCGAGAATCTTACCGGCACCTCCGACCTGATGGTCGGGGCGAGCATGGGCAGCGACCTCATTGGCGGTGGCTCGACCTCCTTGCATTGGGACGGCGACAGCCGCTGGATCTCCTTCGCCGCGCCCGTCGAGGGCAGCTACGAGCTGTGGCGCGTTGAAGCAGAAACGCGCCGCGTCGCCCGTCTGACCGCGGGGCGCCACTGCCTGTCCCGCATCCACCAGGTTCCTCTCGACGGGGGTGCTTCCCGGATCGCAGCGACCTCGGCGGACGCGACGCACGCGCCGGAAGTGGTTGTCTTCGACGTCCCGGCGCGCGAGCAGGCGCCCGTGTCACCCGAGGGACTGCGCCGAGTGAGCGACCTGATGGCGTCGTGTTGGGCCGACGTCGCGCTGGTCGAGCCGCAGACTCGGTGGCACGAGGTGGACGGCCGCCACATCCAGGGCTGGTTCTTCGCGGCGCCGCCTCGCCGGGACGGGCATCCGAACCCCCTGGTGCTCGAAATCCACGGAGGGCCGGCGACCCTCTACGGGTACTCCCCGTTTTGGGAGTGGCAGGTGCTCCTCGCCGAAGGCATCAGCGTGTACGCGTGCAACCCGCGCGGCTCGGAGGGCTACGGGCAGGACTTTGTCCGAGCCAACTTCCGCGACTGGGGCGACGGCCCGATGGCCGACGTGATGGCTGGCGTGGACGCCTTGGTGGCCGACGGCCTCGTGGATCCCGACCGACTTGGCGTGACGGGTGGCTCGTACGGCGGGTATCTCACCAGTTGGATCGTGGGTCACACCGACCGTTTCAGGGCGGCCCTCACGGCGCGCTCCGTGAACGACATGACGTCGCAGATGCTCTCCGGCGACATCGGCGGACCGATGTTCGGCGCTGAGGAGTACGGCGTCAACCCGTGGGAAGATCACGAGCTCTACTGGCGGCAGAGCCCGATTGCATACGCAGACCACGTGCGGACCCCGCTGCTCATCCAGCACGCGGAGAGGGACCTGCGGGTTCCCATCACGCAGGCCGAGGAACTCTTCGCGGTGCTTCGTTCGTTCCGCCGGCCGGTGCGGCTCATGCGCGTCCCCGATGAGACGCACGAGTTGACGCGCAGCGGCACGCCGTTCCGGCGGGTAGAGAACATCGTGCAGGTGGCCGCATGGTTCAGGCACTTCCTCGTGAATGGGCGCCGCGACCTGCCGCCGCTGCCCAGGGAGAAGCGCGTCCGCCCGTAGGCCGCATGCTCCGAGCCTAAGGCAGCCTCGGGTCGGCCGTGCTGAGGGCGGCGCTGACCGCCGCGCAGCCCAACCGGTGACTGGTACTCCTTCGCACCGATGCTGCGCTCTTGCCCCATTGCCACGGCGTCGCCAAGCAATCGGATGGCCCATCGCGTACCGTGACGCGGACGGGAGGCGATTCGCGGTGGTCTCCGAGGAGCAGGTTCGCGACGTGGTCCGCCGCGTGGTCGGCGCGATGTACGATGCCGGGACGGAAGCGGAGTCCGGAGGGGCCTCGGACGCGGCCGAGGCCACGATCGCGCTCCACGTGATAGCGGATGTGCCGGTGGCCATCGCGATCGGGGCCGACCACGGAGGGTTCGAGCTGAAACAGCTCATCGGCCGGCGTCTCGCCGACGCAGGCTACGCCGTGCACGACTGTGGCACCAGGTCCCCCGACCCCGTGGACTACCCGGACTTCGCGCATGCAGTCGCCCGCCTGGTCGCCGACGGGACATGTCGCTGGGGGATCGCGGTGGACGGAGCTGGCATCGGGTCGTGCATGGTCGCCAACAAGGTCCCCGGCGTGCGCGCCGCCTCCTGCCACGACGTGACATCGGCCCGCAACAGTCGAGAGCACAACCACGCGAACGTGCTGACGCTCGGTGCGCGGTTCGTTGGTGTTGGCCTCGCCCTGGAGATCGTCGACGCCTGGCTCGCGACGCCGTGGGGGCCGGGCCGCCATGCGGCGCGCGTTGCGAAGATCGACGATTACGAGCGGCGTTACCTGAGGGCCGGCGCATGACCGAAGGCGGCGACCGCGAGAAGCTGATTGAGGCGATCACCCGCGAAGTGGTCTCCATTCTGTCGGGTCCGGCTGGTGCGGACGCACCCGGCGCTCCCGGCGACCTGTGCCGCGACTGCCAGGGCGCCTGTGCCGCCCGCTGCGCTGACCGCGTCCGAACCGTGGTCGCAGGCGGGGCCGACCGGATCGCCTACCGCGGCAATCCCGACGATGTCCCGGACGACCTTGCGCGGTTCATCGACCACACGCTGCTGCGGCCGGACGCCACCGCCGATGACATCGACCGGCTGTGCCGCGAGGCGAAGGAGCATGGCTTCGCCGCCGTTTGCATCAACCCGGCCTGGGTCCACCGCGCGGCCGTGGCGCTGCGCGGCACGCCCGTGGCGGTCGCTTCCGTCGTGAGCTTCCCATTCGGCGCCACGACCCCGGACGTCAAGGCGGCTGAAGCCCGGCGCGCGATCCGGGACGGGGCCACCGAAATCGACATGGTCATCAACATCGGCGCACTGCGAAGCGGCATGCGGGACCTCGTGCGCGAAGACATCGCGAGGGTCTCCGACGCTTGCCACGAATCCGGTGCCCTCAATAAGGTCATCATCGAGGCCGCCCTGCTGAGCGACGAGGAGAAGGTCGTCGCCTGTCGCCTCGCGCAACTGGCCCGGGCGGACTTCGTAAAGACCTCGACCGGCTACGCGTCCGGTGGGGCCACGGTGTTCGACGTCGCGCTGATGCGCGAAACCGTCGGGCCCAGGATGGGCGTCAAGGCCGCAGGCGGGATCCGGACCGCGGAGGACGTGCGGGAGATGATCGCAGCCGGCGCGACGCGCATCGGGGCGTCGGCCGGCGTGCGGATCGTGACGGGAGGAGATAGGCAGGCCAGTGAGCGGTATTGACCTTCGAGCGTACGTCTTTCTCGACAGCCTCCAGGCGCAATACGCTGCGTTCCTGGGCACGGTCGCACAGGGCTTCCTCCCGCTGGCGGGCGACGCGTCCCTGTACGTCGAGGTATCCCCGGGCATCGAGATCAACCGGCTCACGGACGTCGCGCTCAAAGCGACCACCGTCAAGCCGGGCATGCAGATTATCGAGCGCTACTTCGGGCTCCTCGAGGTGCATGCTCCCTCTCAGGCCGAAGTGCGCGCGGCCGGCGCGGCGATCCTGGACGCCGTGGACCTCCGCGAAGCCGACCGGATCAAGCCCCGCGTGCTCTCGAGCCAGATCATCCGCCGTATCGACGACCACCAGGCTCAGCTGATCAACCGCACGCGCCATGGTCAGATGCTGATCGGCGGACAGACGCTGTACGTGCTCGAGCTCGAGCCGGCGGCGTACGCTGCCCTGGCTGCCAACGAAGCCGAGAAGGCCGCGGAGATCAACATCCTCGAGGTGCGGTCTTTCGGGTCGATGGGCCGCGTCTACCTCGGTGGCGAGGAACGGGACATCGACGTGGGTTGGCGGGCCGCACTGGCGGCCATCGAAGGGCTCACGGGACGCGAGGCGAAGGCATAGAAGGCACAGCGGCCGCGCGAGCGCGGTGGAACACGGCAGGGCACGGAGCGACGAAGGAGACGATCGATGGCTGAAGCGCTTGGGATGATCGAGGCGCGCGGGTTCGCCGCCATGGTCGAGGCCGCCGACGCGATGGTGAAGGCCGCGAAGGTCGAGCTCGTGAGCTACGAGAAGACCGGCGGCGGGTACGTCACCGCGATCGTCCGCGGCGACGTCGCGGCGGTCAAGGCGGCCGTCGAAGCCGGCGTCCGCAATGCCCAGAACGTGGGCGAGGTGGTGGCGAGCCACGTCATCGCGCGGCCGCACGTCAACATCGACCTCGTACTGCCACTTGGCCGGGCAGACGAGGCACGCGCGGAGATCGGCCAGGAGTAGGCTCCCGGCCCGGGCCGACGGGTGCTCGCGAGAGGGCGGGCACCCGTGGACGGGGGGAGGGAGGAGCGCGATGCTGCTCGGGCGTGTGACCGGCACTGTGGTCGCCAGCCGCAAGGAACCGCTGATGGAGGGTTGGAAGCTCCTCGTCGTGCGGCAGCTCGACACTGACAATCACGAGGTCAGCGGGTACGTCGTGGCCGCCGATGCGGTCGGTGCCGGCGTCGGCGAGGTGGTCTTGTACGCCACCGGGAGCTCCGCCCGTCAGACGGAAATGACACGCGACCGGCCATGCGACGCGGTGATCATGGCGATCGTTGACACCTGGGAGGTCGGCGGGCGCGAGGTGTTCCGCAAGTGAGCGGTGTCACAGACGCCGAGGTCCGCGCGATCATCGAGCGCGTTCGTGGCCGGCTGGCGAATGTCGGTGACGCCCGCCCAGGCGCGGCCATGCAGGCAGCCGCGCAGCTTGCCGCCCCCTCCGAGCTGGGGGAGGGCCTGCACGCGACGGTGGACGACGCGGTGGCCGCTGCCGGACGGGCGTTTCGCGCCTACCGGTCGATGGGGCTAGACCGCCGCTATGCCATCGTCGACTCGATCCGCCGCTCGATGCTCGAGGCCAGCGACCGTCTGGCGCTCCTGGCGCACCAAGAGACGAAGATCGGGCGCGTCGACGACAAGATCGTCAAGAACCGCGTGGTCGCCACCAAGGCCCCGGGCCCTGAGGACCTCGAGGTGGAAGCTGTCACCGGTGATCAGGGGATGATGGTCACGGAGTTCGCGCCGTTCGGTGTTGTTGCGGCGATCACGCCCGTCACGAACCCCACCTCCACGGTCATCAACAACACGATCAGCATCGTCTCGGCCGGCAACGCGGTCGTGTTCAACGTCCACCCTAGCGCGAAACGCTGCTCCGCCGAGACCGTGCGGCTCATTAGCCGGGCGATCGTGGCGGCGGGCGGGCCCCCCGACTTGGTCACGGCGGTAGCGGAGCCCTCGATCGCGAGCGCCCGCGCCCTGATGAACCACCCGGACGTCGGCCTCCTGCTCGTGACCGGCGGGCCCGGTGTGGTCCGTGAGGCGCTGCGAACGGACAAGCGCGCGATCACCGCCGGACCGGGCAATCCTCCCGTTGTGGTCGACCAGACGGCCGACCTGGAACGCGCGGGCCGCGACATCGTGCGAGGCGCCTCCTTCGACAACAACGTGGTGTGCACCGACGAGAAGGTCGTCCTAGTGGTCGATTCGGTCGCCGATCGGCTGGTCCGGGCCATGACGCACAGCGGCGCGTACCTCCTGAAGGAGCACGAGCTGCGGCGGCTCGAGCGGGTCATCTTCACCGAGCTGGGCGCGCCCGGGCGACACGGCGCCATCAACCCGCGCTGGATCGGCCAGGATGCGTCGAAGATCCTCGCGGAGATCGGCGTCCAGGCGGACCACGACCTGCGGCTGCTGATCGCGGAGGTGCCGCGCGACCACAGTCTGGTCTGGACCGAACAAATGATGCCCGTCCTGCCCATCGTGCGCACGACGACGGTAGACCAGGCGATCGAGCTCGCGGTGCGGGTGGAGCACGGATTCCATCACACCGCCTCGATCCACTCCACGAATGTGGAGACCATCACCCGGATGGCACGCGCGATGAACTGCAGCATCTTCGTGGCCAACGGCCCCAACGTCGCCGGCCTCGGCGAGGGCGGCGAGGGCTTCTCGTCGTTCTCGATCGCGAGCCCGACGGGCGATGGCCTGACGCGGCCGCGCACGTTCTCACGGGAGCGCCGGATCACCGTCGTCGGGTCGCTGAGGATCGTATGAGCGGTAGGCAGCCACCGGGCCGCGCCGTTCGCGCCGCGATCGAGCCTGCGCTCGGGTTGCTCGAGTTCGATTCGATCGCTGTCGGCATCGCAGCCGGCGACGCGATGGCGAAGCGGGCGCCGGTGGACGTGATCCGGGCCGGGACGGTCCACCCCGGCCGCTACCTGGTGCTCGTCGGTGGAGCGGTGGCGGACGTCGACGAGGCGTTGCAGGCCGGCCGGGCAACGGGGCGCGAGTCGCTGGTCGACGCGGTGTTCTTGCCCAACGTCCACCCGGATGTGGCGGCCGCGGTCGGGGGTAGGCTGGGGACGGCGACCGGCGAGGCGCTCGGCATCATCGAGACGCCCACCGTCGCGTCGATCATCGGCGCGGCCGACGCTGGGATGAAGGGCGCCAGGGTGCGGCTGGTCGAGCTGCGGCTCGCGGACGGCCTGGGCGGCAAGGGTTACCTGCTGTTCGACGGGCTGGTGTCGGACGTGGAGGCCGCGGTGCAGATCGGAAGCGCCGCGATCCCGGTCGCCGAGCGTGCCACGTCGCGGGTGATCGCGCAGCTCCATAGTGAGATGCGGGAGAACCTTGTCGCCGGCGCGCGTTTCCGCGACCGCGTCGGGCGGCAGGGCGACACGAACCCGCCAGGCAAGACGACCCGCCCGGATGGCCAGAGACTCCCGGACGGCTCCGTGCGCTGATCGCCCATGCAACTCGCCCGCGTGATCGGAACCGTCGTCGCGACCGTGAAGAGCCCTGGCCTCGAGGGAATCAAGCTGCTGATCGTCCAGCCGCTGGATGGCCAGCGCCAGCCGGTGGGCGGCGCGGTCGTGGCGGCGGATGCGGTCCACATGGCCGGACCAGGCGAGCTCGTGTACGTCGTCGCCGCCCGGGAGGCGGCCCAGGCGCTTCCCGAGCCCTTCGTACCGGTCGACCACGCCATCGCCGGGATCGTCGACGCAGTCGAGCCGGTCGGGGGCCGTGCCCGTAGATGAAGCTGGCGCGCGTCGTCGAAACCGTCGTGTCCACCATCAACGCACCAGTGTTCGACGGGCGACGGCTGCTGCGTTGCGACCTGCTCGATCCGGACGGCGAGCTGGCCGGCGGGTACCTGATCGCCGTCGACACGGTCGGCGCCGGGGCGGGCGAGATCGTCCTCCTGCTCGACGAGGGCAATTCGGCGCGGCAGATCTTGGGCGTGGCACAGGCGCCGGTGCGCACACTCGTGGTGGGGATCGTGGACGAGGTCGCGCTCGGCTGACGCCCGTGGTCAGAGCTCGGCCCGCTGACGCCGTCCGTCCGCGGCCTGCTGTAATCTGCGCGTGCGCGTCTCGCGCAGGCGCGCACCGCGCCCCCATCGCCACCAACTGCGGGCCTTCGACTTACGGCCCGCCGCGCCCCCGAAAGGAGACCGAACCTGAGCACCAACCGTCCCACTTCGAACTCGGCCGCGCGCCGGGAGCGGCGTGCGGCCGAGCGAGCGCAGCGCGGGTCGGGCGGACGCCAGGGGCCGGCCGGCGGCGGGTCCGGGATCCCCGGTGCGCTGCGGTCGCCCGCAGTCCTGATCACCATCATCGTGCTCGTCATTGCGGCCCTCGGCCTCGGCGTGATCCTGGTCCAGAACGCGACGACCGGGTCCACCAAGGCGCTTGGTGCGCCGTCGCAGCCGGTGCCCGCCGGGCTTGCCCACGACCGCTCGCTAGGCAAGGCCACCGCCCCCGTGAAGCTCGACGAATGGGAAGACTTTCAGTGCCCGTACTGCGACGAATACACGCTGAACGTCGAACCGCACCTCGTCAGCCAGTACGTGACCAACGGCCAGCTCGAGATCACGTATCACGACTTTTCGTTCATCGGGGCCGAATCGTTCAGCGCGGCCGTGGCGGCGCGGTGCGCGGGTGACCAGGGCCAGTTCTGGGCGTACAGGGAGTACCTCTTCTCGAACCAGGGCACGGAGAACAGCGGAAAGTTCAACCAGGCATTCTTCGACCAGGTCGCGAAGCAGCTCCGGCTGAACCAGGCGACCTTCGACACCTGTCTCTCCGACCCGTCGAAGATGAGCGCCGTGCAGGCAGAGACTAACCAGGGCAAGCAGCTGGGGATCCAGGGGACCCCCACGCTGTTCGTCAACGGCAAGCACTACACGGGCGGGCTCGACCTCTCGAGCGTCTCCGCGGCGATCGACACCGCGCTCCAGAGCGCACCGGCATCCGCATCCCCGGGCACGGGCGCGGCGGCGCCTGCCTCCCCCACGCCATCGGCGGCCTCCCCGAGCGCCGTGCCCTCCTCGTCCTGAGCATGTTGCCGAGATGAGCGCTAGGCGCGGACGCGCCTCACGGGTGAGTCCCCAGCCGGGGAGCGCAATGGCTGCGCAGGCGCGCGGTCGCCTAGTGACTGGGACCTCCGTCGCTGCAGACACGAACAGGCCGGCGGCGGGCGCCGCGGCCGCATCGCTGGCTGCCGAGCGGGAGGTCGGGGCCGCGCCGTCGGCCCCCGACACGGTGGGCCCGCCCCGTGGCTGGCTGGCCACCGGGCGGGCCCGGCTCGCGGCGCCCATGGTCGCTCTCGCGTTGATCGCGATGGCCGCGCTGGGTTATCTGGCGCTCGTGAAGCTTACGAATGCAAGCGCCGTGTGCTTCGTCATCCAGGGCTGCGACACGGTTCAGGCGAGCAAGTACAGCACCTTCATGAGCATCCCGGTCGCCATGTATGGCCTGGCAATGGCAACCGTCGTTCTCGTCGCCGTCGCCGCTTGGTGGCGCACAGGAGACCGCAGGCTCCTCTACGTCCCGTACGGGCTTGGGCTCATCGGGCTGTTCGTGATCGCCGGGCTCGTGTACGTGGAACTGTTTGTGATCCACGCGATCTGTGTCTGGTGCGTCACGGCCGCGGCGAGCCTCGTTCTCGGGTGGGCTGTCAGCGTGATTGCGCTCCGGAGGGCCGGAGCGGCGCGCTGAGCCAGGCCCGGCGGCCTCGCGGCAGGCCGGTCAGGAACCCCGGAGCGGCGCGGCTGGCTGCACGGCCGCGGCCAGCCGGCGCAGCCGAGACTGCGCGGCCTCGGCCAGCGTCGCGCCGCCGAGCGAGTGGAGCAGCGCGTCGCGTGCGTCCGAGAAGGCGTCATGGACGTCACAAGGTCCGTCGGGGTCGCATTGACCGCCCCGCAGGATGCACGTCCGGACGGCGCGATCATGCTCCGTGGCCCGGATCACGTCGAGAAGTGAGATGTCCGACGCTGGTCTGGACAGCCGGTAGCCGCCGGATCGTCCCGTCTGGGCAACCACTAGGTCGGCCCGGACCAAGTCCGCCATCACCTGGGGCAGGAACCGCGGCGGGATCTGCATCTCAGCGGCGATACGGCGCGTGCTGAGCGGGCCGTCGGCGTTCGTCGCCGCGAGTGCGACGGCCGCACGCACGGCATAATCCCCCCGCCGCGTCAGCTCGAGTCGCATTGTGGGCCGAGTATGCCACGTGCGGCGGGAAAGGCCGTCCGGACGCAGGTCGGCTCCGCTCGGCACCTTGGCCGCCCCGTTTGGCGCCACCTACCATGCGCGTCGTGGGACCCCTGCGTGGCCTCTACCTGATCGTCGGCGTTCTGGTCGGTGTGCTCCTGCCGTTCGTCCCGGTGATCCTGTCGCAGCGAGGCTTCTCGGCTCCCCAGATCGGCCTTCTCATGGCGCTCACGGCGGTCGGGTACGTCGTGGGCATGCCGGCGTGGGGTCACCTCGGCGACGTCGTGCTGGGCCGGCGGCGTGCCCTCCAGGTCGCCGTGCTGGGCTCAGCGGCCGCGGCGCTGGCGTTCGGCGCGCCGCTCGCGCTGCCGCTCGTGGCCGTGGCGATCGTCGCCTATTACATCGTGCAGTCGGGCGCGGGCATGCTGACTGACGCAATCGCCATGAATGTGCTCGTCGCCCACCCGGACCGGTACGGCCGGTTCCGCCTGCTGGAGAGCGCCTCGTTCGCCGTCGCGGCGCTGGCCGCCGGCGTGGCCTACGACGTCGTCGGGTACGGGCTGGCCTACCCGCTCGCGGCGGTCTCGGCGGTCTTGGTCGCGATCATGTGCGTGTGGGTCATCGATGCGCCCCGCGCAAGGCTCGCCGAGTACCGAGCCGACGGACCGAGGGAGCCGGACGGCGCGCTCGTGTCACCCCGCGGGGGCAAGGCCGGGCGCTGGCGGGATGCGACCGGATCGATCGGGGTGGCCGTCGCGGTCTCGCCGCGCCTGCTCGGCGTGCTGGCCGCCGTCGTGCTTGTACACATGGGTGTGCTGGCCAGCTCCACGTTCCTGCCGCTCCGGCTCGCTGAGCTCGGAGGCGCGCCGTCCGTGATCGCGCTGTCGTCCACGGTCTCGGCGCTCTTTGAGATCCCGGCCATGTTCGCAGCGGCCCGGCTTGCCTCCCGGGTCGGTCTGCGGGGATTGTTCGCGTCGGGATGCCTGCTGTACGCAATCGCGTTCGGCACATGGATCGTCCTCGCCGACCCGCTGCTGATCGTCGTCAGCCGGGTCCTGTCGGGGCTCGCGTATGGATCGCTTACGGTCGCAATCGTGCTCACGGTCGGCGCCCTGCTCCCCGCCCGGTTGCAGGCGACCGGCCAGGCGCTGTACGGCATGAGCGCATCCGGGATCGCGTCGATCGTGGGCAACCTCGGCGGGGGCGTCCTGTTCGGCGCCTACGGTCACGGCCCCGTGTTCGCGGCCGGTCTCGTCGGCGCGCTGGCTGCCGCCTTGGTCGCCTGGCGGTACTTCCCGGCGCGCGGCCACGTCCGGGTCGACTTGGCGCGGCGCTGACCGCGTCTGCCTCGCCGCGGAGCCCGTCTTCCGACCGCGCAACGGGCACCTCGCGGGGCCGACCCGGTGCCGAGGCGTCGCCTACACTTCGAGTCCAGGAGGGACGACATGCGGATGTGGGGCGGGCGGTTCAGCGGCGAGACGGATCCGCTCGTCGCCGACGCCACGCAGTCGATCGAGGTCGACCGGCTCCTCGCGCTCGACGACCTCGAGGGATCGATCGCCCACGTGAGAGGGCTGGAGCGAGCGGGGCTCCTGACGACCGACGAGTCGGCGAACCTGATCGGTGGCCTCCGCGCGCTCCGCGTCGAGGTGGAAGCCGGGTTGTTCGCGTGGGATCCAGCCCTCGAGGACGTGCACCTGAACCTCGAGGCCGCCCTAACGGCCCACGTCGGCCCGGTGGCCGGGAAATTGCACACGGGGCGGTCGCGCAACGACCAGGTAGCGCTCGATCTGCGCCTGTGGCTCCGCAGGACCGTGCGGGAGCTGGACGGCGACATGGTCGGGCTCGAGCGGGTGCTGGTGGACCGCGCCGAACGGGACGGCCAAGCGATCCTTCCTGGAATGACCCACGTGCAGCCGGCTCAACCGGTGCTGCTGGCTCACTACCTGCTGGCCTACGTCGAGATGGTCGAGCGCGACCGCGGCCGGCTGGCCGACTGCGCCAAGCGGGCGGACCGCTCGCCGCTCGGCGCGGGTGCCTTGGCCGGCGCAGGGTTCGCTTTGGATCGTGAGGCAACCGCCGCCGATCTGGGTTTCGCGGGCGTCACCGCGAACTCGCTCGACGCCGTGAGCGATCGCGACTTCGTGGTGGAGTTCCTGGCAGCGGCCGCCCTCGCCATGGTGCATCTCTCGCGCCTCGCGGAGGAGCTCGTGTGGTGGTCGAACCCGGCGTTCGGCTGGGTCGTGTTGTCGGACAGGCACGCCACGGGCTCGTCGATGATGCCCAACAAGAAGAACCCCGACCCGTGCGAGCTGGTGCGGGCGCGCACGGCTCGAGTCGCCGGTCACCTCGCGACGATGCTGGGCGTGCTCAAGGGGCTGCCGCTCGCGTATCAGCGCGACCTTCAGGAAGACAAGACGCCGCTCTTCGACGCGGCGGACGTGCTCGCCTCGTCGCTCCGTGTGATGGCCGCCGTCATGGGCGGACTCGCGTTCGACGCCGATTGCATGCGCCAGGCGGCGCTGCAGGGCCACGTCACCGCCACGTCGGTGGCCGATACCTTGGTGGAGCATGGTCTGCCGTTCCGCGCCGCCCATCACGTGGCCGGCCGCCTTGTGGCCGAGGCGGAGCGCCGCGTGATCCAGCTCGATCAACTCGGCGACGACGCCTTCCGCGAGGCACTGGAAGGGGAGGACGACGCCGACGCGCGTCGGCTCGCCGACCAGGTCGGGGCCGCGCTTGGCACCGAGCTCCGGCAGGCGGCGACATTGGAGGCCGCCGTCGGGCGGCCCCGGGTCACGGGCGGCACGGCGCCCCAGCGGGTGCGCGAGGCGCTCGAGGCCGCCAGGCGCCGGCTGGACCGCACCGAGGGCTAGCGTCGGCGCCGGCTGGTGTCGAACTGGCCGTCACCCGGCCGGAGGTTGTGGTCACTCGAGGGCGGGCGCCACCGGCAACGTCGCAGAGCGGCCGCCTGCGCCGGGCGCTGACAGCCGTGAAGGGCCGTCAGCCTTCCTCGTGGACGAAGACGGGCAGGACCGCTCGCTCGCTCATTCCCGGCGCGCGCGGAGGCGCCACGTGGGCCACACGCGCCGCCAGGATCGGGTCCGGGTCGCGCAACCGGTCGGACGCCCCGGGAACCAGCGGGCGCACAACCGCGACCTCGTCGCACGCGTCTCGCTTCGGGCAACTCGCGCAGTCCCCCCACACCTTGTGGTAGAGGACGGCGCGATCGACCGCCTCGAAGCCGTTCCGAGAAAACCAGCTGGGGATGCGCGTCAGTGCGAACAGGTTCCGGACCCCGAACCGCGTGGCTTCTGCAGCCACGGCCTCGACCAGCTTCGCTCCGTGCCCGCGGCCCTCGGCATCTGGTGCCACGGCGAGCGAGCGGATTTCGCCGAGGTCGTGCCACCAGATCCGCAGCGCGGCGCAGCCCACCACCTGGCCGCCGTCGACCGCCACCCAGAAGTCGCGGATCCGCTCGTAGATGTCGGCGAGGGGGCGCGGCAGCAGGAGGTCCCTGCCGGCATAGCGGTGGATCAGCGCGTGGATGGCGGGTGCGTCGGAGGGACGAGCTCGGCGAATCATGGGCCCCTCATGATGATGGGTCCCCCTTGACGCTGCACAGCCACGTCAGGACGCCGCGCCGGTCTCCCCGGCACCGTCCCTGTCCGGGGCCGACATTACAGTGGCCGGCAGCCCGTCCATGAGCGCTGAAGTCCACGCCCAGGCGCTGCCCTGGCGGGCGGCCTCCGTGCGCAGTGGCAGTCCGAAGATCTTGATGAAGCCGACGGCGCTGGCGTGGTCGAACGCATCGTCCGCGTCGTACGTGGCGAGCGCCCGGTCGTACAGCGACAGGCCGCTCCGCCGGCCGACGACGGCGAGCGACCCATGGTCGAGCCGCAGCCGGACCTCGCCGGTCACGACCCGCTGGGAGGACTTGACGTAGTCACGCAGGTCGCGGTGCAGCGCGTTGAACCAAAGCCCGTCGTAAGTCGCCTGGGCGAGCTCGTCGCTCACGAGCCGGTTGAAGCGTAGCTGCTCCTTGGAGAGCGTCAGCCCTTCGAGCGCGCGATGCGCCGCGAAGAGTACGACCGCGGCCGGCGACTCGTAGATCTCCCGACTCTTGATCCCGATCAGCCGGTCCTCGACATGATCGATGCGTCCGACGCCGTGGGATCCGGCGAGGGCGCCGAGCCGTTCAACCAGCTCGACCGGCGACAGCCGGGCCCCGTCGAGGCTGACGGGCACGCCGCCCTCGAATGCGATCGTGACCTCCGCCGGCGCGGCGGGCGCGTCGCCCGGGGCGACCGTCCACTGGTAGACGTCGGCCGGCGGTGCCGTCCATGGGTCCTCCAGCACACCCGTTTCGATCGAGCGCCCCCAGATGTTCTGGTCGATCGAGTACGGCGAGGCCTTCGTGATGGGCACCTCGATCCCGCGCTCCAGCGCGTACTCAATCTCCTGGTCTCGCGACAGCCCCATCCCGATGCGCATGGGTGCGATGACCTCGAGCGACTGGTCGAGCGCGTGCACGGCGATGTCGAAGCGCACCTGATCATTGCCCTTGCCCGTACAGCCGTGCGCGACCGCGTCGGCGCCCTCGCGTTGCGCGACCTCGACGAGGAGCTGGGCGATCAGCGGGCGCGCCAGCGCGGTCGCGAGCGGGTAGACGCCTTGGTACAGCGCGTTCGCCTGCAACGACGGGAAACAGTAGTCGACGACAAAACGCTCCCGCGCGTCGAGGACGTAGGCGCGCGACGCGCCGGCGCTGATGGCACGTCGCTGTACGCCGTCGCGCAGGGACCCGCCGCCGACGTCCACAGTGAGCGTGACGACGTCGGCATCCATCGTTTCTCGGAGCCAGGCGACGGCCACTGATGTGTCGAGGCCGCCGGAGTAAGCGAGGATGACCTTGCGCACGGGGTTCTCCTTCGAAGATGCGGCGGGGGCCGCCGTGGCGAGCGCGGGGCCCGCAGGGGGAGGAAGCGAGTCGGGATCGTGCAGGGCCGCTAGCCGGTCGACTCCGGCGGGAGGCCCTGCAGGCGACGGAAGCGGGTGCGCCAGCGGTCCAGGCGGTCCTCGTCGGCGAACAGCACGAGGACCGTGTCGTCGCCCGCCAGCGTCCCCTCCTGCTCCTGCAGGCTCGAATTCGTCGATGGCTCGGGCAAGCGCCTGTGCGCTGCCGGCCTGCCCCCGCAGCACGAGCGTGAGGCCACTCCGCCCGACCGACACCGGGCTCGACTCGATGACGCGCTCGAGGCGCTCGTCGGCGACGGCCAGGTCGAGCCCCAAGGCGCCGGAAGCGACGTAGACGTGACTGGAGGCGCGGGGCGCCTTGATCAGGCCCAGCTCCGCCACGTCGCGCGAGACGGTGGCCTGGGTGACCTGGAATCCGCGTTCCGCGAGCAGCTCGACCAGCTCCTCTTGGCTGTGCACCGGGTACTGGCCGATGAGCTCCAGTATCAGCTGCTGACGGACGCGCTTCGCGGCCGGGCTCATCACCGACATGACAGCTTCCTCACGCCGCGCCTTCGCGTGCCCGGGCGTCGCTGGCCACGATGCGGGTGCCCAGGTCGGCATCGGCGAGGACCATTCGCAGCACGTCGGGGTCGGACCCGTCGACGATGATCGCGCTTGCCCCGCTGACCGGCGCCAGTCCGCGCAGCGCGGCCCGCACTTTCGGAATCATGCCGCCGCGAATCACGCCACCGGCAATGAGTCGCTCGGCCTCATCGGCCGCAATTCGTGGGATGCGTGCGCCGTCGGGGCCGTGCACGCCGTCGACGTCGGTGAGCAACACGAGGTTCGTTGCGCCCAACCCGCGAGCGAGGCCGGC
Organism: uncultured Chloroflexia bacterium; assembly: GCA_963835945.1. Classification (GTDB taxonomy): domain Bacteria; phylum Chloroflexota; class Limnocylindria; order Limnocylindrales; family CSP1-4; genus JAJYNJ01. The sequence continues at coordinate 39,893 of CAWIHR010000027.1, read as the reverse complement.
CGCTGCATCGTCGGCGTTGACGTTGCAGACGGTGGCGTGCTCGTCGAGAGCCAAGGGCGCGACGACGGGCACGTGCCCGGCCGCCAGCAGCAACCGGACGAACGCCGGTCGGATGTTGGCGATCGTCGCGACGAGGCCTTTCCCCGCCACGCGGCGGCCGGCGAGGAGCCCGCCGTCGACGCCAGAGAGGCCGACCGCGTCGCAGCCGCGCGCCTGGAGCGCGGCCACCAGCTCGACATTGGCGGCGCCGCGGAGGACCGCCGCCGTGACCTCCAGACCCGCCGCGTCCGTCACCCGCAGCCCGTCCTCGAAGCGCGTAGGCACGCCGAGGCGATCGAGCCAGGCGGTGACGCGGGCACCGCCGCCGTGTACCACGATGACGGGTCGCGTCCGGGCGAGCTCGGCAATCTGGTCGAGGACGTGCTCCTGCGCGGTGATCGTGGTCCCGCCGAGCTTGACCACGACGAGCCCGGCGCCCGCCGAGCCCCCGTCGTCGCGTGTGTCAATCACGTCGAGTACTCCGCGTTCTCGCGCACATACGCCTCGGTGAGGTCGCAGCCCCAGGCCTCCGCTGCCGCGGTTCCCAGACCCAGGTCGACGTCGATCGTCACTTCGGGCGCCGCCATCGCCACCCGCACGGCTGCGGCGTCGAAGGGGAGGGGCTCGCCGCTGAACACGAGCGTGCCGCAGAGCGAGATCCGCAGCGACGGCACGCTCAGCGCAACGGCCTGGCCGTCCGGGCGATGTGCTCCACCGGCTGCTGCCGCCGCGCGGCCCCAGTTGGGGTCGCGGCCATGCACGGCGGCCTTCAGGAGGTTGCTGCCGACGATGGCACGAGAGACCGCCCGGGCGTCGGCGACACGCTCGGCGCCGCTGACCCGGCACGTGATCAAGCACGTGGCGCCCTCGCCGTCGGCTGCCTGCTGTCGCGCCAGCGAGCGGCATACGGCGGCGATCGCGACCTCGAGGGCTGTCGCGTCTGCCGTCCCTGCCACCACCTCATCGGTGCCGGACCCGCCCGACGCCAGCGCGAATACTGTGTCGTTGGTCGAGACGTCGCCGTCGACCGTGAGCTGGTCGAACGCCAGCGCTACGGCGGGCCGCAGCATCGAGGCGAGCGTGGCCGGGGCGACCCGGGCATCCGTCAGCACGAGCGCGATCATCGTCGCCATACCCGGGTGGATCATCCCTACGCCCTTGACGACGCCGGCCACCGTGGCGGGTCGTCGAGCGTCGCCGGCGGATAGCTCGACTACGGTGCTCGCTGACTTCAGGCGCCTGTCCGTGGTCATCATGGCGGTCGCGACGGCTCCCAGCGCGCCGTCGTCCGCGCCGAGGGAGCCGGGCACGAGCGCCGCGATCCCGGCCGTGACTCGTGACACTGGCAGCCGCGTGCCGATGAGGCCGGTCGATGCGTGCAGCGTCTCTTCCGGTGCGCACCCCACGGCGTCGGCCAGAACCCGCGCGATCTCCGCCTGGTCTTCGTCGCCGGCGGGGCCGGTCGCTGCGTTGGCGCAGCCGGCCGTGACCACGACGGCGCGCGCCCGGCCGTGGGCCGGCAGCACGACATCGGGCGTTCCGGCCGCCCCGCCATGTGTCGCGTCGAGGTGTGCGCGGCTCAGTCGCACGGGGGCGGCCTGGATCCGGTTGCGGGTGAACGTGGCCGCGGCCGCGGCGGCAGCAGGAGTGGTGACGGCCACGACCGCCAGGTCCGGCCGGCCGCTCGGCTTGATGCCTGCCATAATCGCTCCCGCCGCGAACCCGAGCGGCATGCGCGGGCGCTCCTCCACAGGGAGCGCCGCTGCCGCCCGCGTCAGGCGCCCCCAAGCCTCCTCGTCGTCGGGGCGCCGCGGGGCGCGTTCCGTCCCTTCCGGCATGGCGTTCACGGGTATAGCGGCAGCTGCTCGAGACCGGTCGTCTCGGGCAGCCCGAACGCGATGTTCAGCGACTGGACTGCCTGGCCCGCTGCACCCTTGACGAGGTTATCGGTGACACCGATGGCCACGATCCGGCCGCTCCGCGGGTCGAGGCGCACGTGGACACGGCACAGGTTGCTACCAGTGACCGTCTTCGTGGATGGCGGCGCGGACGCGACCTGCACGAACGGCTCCGCATCGTACGCGTCGGCGTAGAGGGCATCCAGCTCGCCCTGCGTCACGCGCCGGGTGGGTCGTACGTAGCACGTGGCGAGGAGCCCGCGCGTCATCGGCACGAGGTGCGGCGTGAAGACGAAGCCGGCCAAGGCATCCGGCGAGGCGCCTAGTCTTGCCAGCTCGCCTCGGATCTCGGGCAGGTGACGGTGGCCCCCGAGCCCGTACGCGCTGACCGACTCGTTGGCCTCCGAGAAGTGCGTCTCGATCTTGGGTTCCCGGCCGGCGCCGCTCACTCCGCTCTTGGCGTCGACGACGATATCCCCGATAAGCCCCGCGCGCGCCAGCGGAGCGAGCGCGAGGAGCGCCGTGGTGGGGTAGCAGCCGGGAGAGGCGACGATGCACGTCCCCGCGATGGCCGCGCGGTGGAGCTCGGGGAGCCCGTAGACGGCGGCGGGCAGCGCCGGTCCGTTGTCTGACGCGGGCCGGCCGGGACCGCCCGGCAGCAGCTCCGGCGCGGGATGCTGGAGCGCATAGAACTCGCGGTAGTCGGCCGGATTGGCCAGGCGGAAGTCGGCTCCCAGGTCGATCACGAGTGGGCCGGCCTGGGCAAGCCCGGGCGCAATGGAGGCCGCCTGCCCATGCGGCAGCGCGAGCAGGATCGCGTCGAGCTCGACGGGATCGGGGAGCGTCGCTGCAATGCGGTGGCCAGTCCCCGCAAGATGTGCGAAGGCATCACCGAGCGGTACGCTTTCGCGGTTGCGGGCCGCGAGCGCCACGATCCGAACGGCAGGGTGGCGCTCCAGCAGGCGGACGAGCTCGGCGCCGACGTAGCCCGTGGCGCCCAGGATGCCTACGCGGATCGGCCGGCCGGAAGACCGCGCATCGATCCCGGCTCGCGGCGCACGCGCGGTCTCGACGTGCGGCTGGGGCGCGGCGCGGTGATCTTCGGACAGAGCGCTCGGCATTGGCATGGACGCATGATTATACGCACCCGCGCATATCAGCGCAGACGACGCCGCCCCACGATGGTGTCTCGCCGGCCCGCCGGGTGATCCGGCGGGCCGGCGAGAGGATCAGGAGGTCGAGGCCAGCGACCCCGTTAGACGCGGGCCACGCTCCCGCTCGTCGCACTCCGCCGGGACAGCGCATCAATCGTCACTGCGGCGAGTAGGACGAGACCGGTGGCGATGTACTGATACTGCACCGGGAGCCCGAGCAGGTAGAGACCGTTGTAGATGGCCCCGATGGTGAGACCACCGAGAAGGCCATGGATCGCCCTGCCACGACCGCCCATGAGGCTGGTGCCACCGATGACCGCGGCGGCGACAGCGAAGAGCACGTACTGACCGCCGTTGATGTTGGTCGTGATGCCGCCCAACGACGAGACATAGATGATGCCGCCCAACCCGGCGCTGGCCGAGCAGATGATGAAGGCCCAGGTGCGGATCGAGTTCACGCCGACGCCGGCCCGTCGCGCCGCCTCGGGGTTGCCGCCGACCGCGTACATGTGGCGTCCGAACTGGGTCTGCTCGAGTAGGACCATCAACACGCCGAGCAAGGCAAGGACCAGGGGCAGGACCCACGGCACGCCGACGATCGGCAGGAAGACGCCCCGGTTGATGTTGCAGATGGCCACGACGACGGCGCCGGCGATCGCGATGAAAATGATCTTGGCGAAGGTGAGGCCTACCGGCGGAGCCACGAGGCCGCTGCGGCGCCGACTGCTGTCACGCAGCCACATCGACCCGCCGAGCAACACGACGATCGCCGCTAGCCCGATCCAGCTGAGCCAGGGATCGAGGTACGTGTACACGATGCCGAACAGAGCTCGCTCGTTGGGCAGGATTTCGCTGGTGATGGAGACGCCCCCGGCAGCGCCCAGAATGATGATCATGACCCCGAACCAGAACATCTGTCCGGCCAGGGTGACCACGAACGATGGCAGCCGCAGGCGGGTGATGATGAGCCCTTGAATGGCTCCGATCGCACCGCAGATGACCACCGCGGCGATGATGGCCCCCCACCAGGGCCAGTTGTGCAAGTAGTCGGCAGGGGCCGCCTCGGGCTGCACGAGGAGGGCAGCCACGATCCCGCCGATCGCCGCGACATAGCCGATGGAAAGGTCGATCTCGCCCAGGAGCAGGACGAAGATCTCGCCGATCCCCAGGACGATGAACACGGCGCTCTGGTCGAACAGGTTGACGAGGTTGACCGGCTTGAGATAGACGTGGTTGGGTGTCACGATCTGAAAGACGATTGTGACGGCGACGAGGGCGGCCACGACGGGCAGCACGCCGGCGTCCCCGCTCCTCACCCGGGTGAGCCATCCCCTCAGGTACTGGCCCAGCGACTGCGCAACGATCTCTGGCGGAATGACGTCGACTGCCGCGGCGGTGAGGTCCGGCGCGGCTTCCGCCTCGGCCGCGAGGTTGTCGGGTGCCTTTGTGTTCCCGTGTTCGTCTTCGACCCCAGCCACCGCTAGTCCCTCCCCTGGTTGGAGCCGGATGGCGCCACGTCGCGGCTCGACCCGCCCGTGGTCATGAAGTCCACCACGCTCGAGCGGTCGAAGGACGAGAGCCGGTCCTGGGCGACCATGCGGCCGAGGTGCAGGACGGCGATCCGGTCGGCGACCTCGAAGACGTCGTTGAGGTTGTGGGAGATGACCATGACGGCGAGGCCGTGGTCCTTGAGCCGTTTGACCAAGTCGAGCACCATCCTGGTCTGAGCCACGCCGAGCGCCGCGGTCGGCTCGTCGAGCATCACCAGCTTGGAGTTCCACATGACCGCCTTGGCCACCGCCACGGCCTGGCGCTGGCCACCCGACAGGGTGGCCACGGGCTGACGGATCGAGCGGACGGTGGTGACGTGAAGGCTGGCCAGCGTCTCCGCCGCGGCCCGCTCCATGCTGTCCTCGTTGAGGAAGAAGCGGTTCATCCTCTCGCGGCCAAGGAACATGTTCTGGACGATGTCGAGGTTGTCGGCGAGGGCGAGGTCCTGGTACACGGTCTCGATCCCGAGGGCGGCGGCGTCCTTCGGGCTCCGGATGTGGACCGGCCGTCCTTCCCAGAACATCTCGCCTTGGTCTGGCTGGTGGATGCCAGCGATGGTCTTGGTGAGCACCGACTTGCCGGCGCCGTTGTCACCGCAGAGCGCGGTCACGCCCGCCGGCAGGTCTAGGTCAACTTCGAACAGCGCTTGGACGGCACCGAAATGCTTGCTGATGCCACGCAACTTGAGTAGGGGCTCGGTCCCGATCGGCGAACCCGTGAGCGCCGGCCCAGCTGGCCCAGGGGAAGCTCCGGTGGGCCAGTCTGCGCCAGTCGTGATGGCCATCGCTTTGTCCTCCGGGCTGTGGGGCGGCTGTATGTCCCCACGTCGGTCGACTTCTGCTCCGCTACGACCGCGAGCCCGCCGGCCGGACTGGCCGGCGGGCTCGCGGTCAGCATGTACTCCGGTGTGCGGTCCTCAGGGTCTCCGCAACGACCACGTCGCACCCGCAGTACGCGGGTGCGACATGGTGCTGTCGGCTGTTATGCGCAGCGCTGGATAGCTGCGACTACCTACTCAGGGGGTGATGTTGTTGGCGGAGCAGACGCTGGCACCGACCGCCGCGCACAGATCGCTGGCAGAAACGAAGTTGTCCTTGATGACCGTCGATGCCATGTTCGCGGCGTTGACCCAGACAGGGGTCAGGAGCGACGCCGGCTCAGTGATGGCCTTGTTCGCCGGATCAATAGTGGTGCCGTTCACGAGGGCGGCGGGCGGCGTCTGGCCGGCGCGCAGGTAGGTGGCCAGCGCGACCGCGTCCTGGGCCTCGAGGTAGATCGGCTTGTAGACCGAGCCGCACTGGAAGCCCTGGAGGATGTACTGCATGCCTTGGATTGTCGCGTCTTGTCCGGTCGTCGGGATCTTCTTGGGCCCGACGCCAGCTGCCTTGAGGTCGGTGATCACGGCGTTGGCTAGGCCGTCGTTGGCCTCAACCGTAGCGTTGATCGCCTTGTTCGCGGTAAACGCTTGCTCGAAGATCGTGCCGCCCGTGGTGTTGTTCCATCCGGGGGCGATTTGGTTGCCGACGAGGGTGTAGCCCAAGCTGTTCGTGATGCCTGGCTTCGGCAGCGGCGTTTCCGAGCCCCAGATCACCGAGTTGTAGCCATCGGCGAACGAGATGGCGTTCGGGTCGGTGTCCTCGCCGCCGTCCAGCTCGAAGACCTTGGGATTCTTGACACCCCAGTCGGTGATGCACTGCTCGAAGCCCTGGCCGATGAGCTTGCCGACCTGCTCGTTGTCGAAGCTCACGTAGTAGGTCTTGGTGCCCTGGAAGGTGGCGCGGTCGTAGCTGATGTACGGGATACCGGCGGCGGCGGCCAACGACTCGACCTCGAGGCCCGTGGGGGCGTCAAGTGGGTCGACAAGCAGGACCTTCGCGCCGGCGGTGATATCGGCTTGGGCGATCGCCACCTCGGTGTTCGTAGAGCCCGAGGAGTTCTCGATCTTGAAGTCGCTGGCGGAGTACCCGGCGGTCTGGAACGCCTTGGTCAGATACGGAAGGTCGTAGCTGGTGTATCGGGCCGACGTGGTCACGTCGGGGAGGATCACGCCGACCATACCGCTACCGGCCGAAGTGAGGCTGGTCATCCCAGCCATGGCCGAGAACGTGGTGTCGAACGAGCTAACGCTGAGCGGTGCCATGCTGGCAGCGGGCGCCATGCTGGCAGGCGCCACGCTGGCCGGCGCCGGGGTGGCCGGCGCCGGGGTGGCCGGGGCCGCGGTGGCCGGAGCGGGCGTGGCGGGGGCCGCGGTCGGCGCCGTGGTCGCCGCGCTGCTGCAGGCGCCGGCCACGAGCGCAGTCACCGCGAAGGCGATGACAAACGAAGAACGGACTTTCACGTGAGTTCTCTCCTCTTGCACCATCTGGTCCCCGTGGCGCATCGGGTGGCCTGACCGGGTCACATACCCTGCGACCGGCGGATCGGCCACGTTCACGCTGTGCGCTGTGCTGCTGGTACACCTCCTTGCTTTCCTACGGCAGTATGCCTTCCGACTGCGGTCGCCGCTGGCTGAGGTCGCGCCTCGCGCGTCTCACGCCGGGGTACCGTGGTGGGATCTGCGATGGCAGGAGCGAACGCCAGCTCGGCTGCGCCGAGCAGGGCGCCGTCGTCGCCGAGGGCCACTGGGCCGATGTCGACCTGGCCCTGTGATGTCCCTAAGGTGCGTCGCGCGACCTCGGCCAGAATGGCCGATCGCACATGTGGATAGAGCCGCGCGTACAGGCCGCCGAGTGCGAGCGCACCCGGGTTGAAGATGTCGATGAGACCCGCGATGCCGATTCCGAGCCAGTGCCCGGCACGGTCCAGCGTCGCTCGTGCCGCCGGGGCGCCATCGGCCGCGGCCTGGAGCAGGGCTTCTACGTCGGTCCATGCGCAGCCAGGCGCCTCTCCGTTGCCCCGCAGCAGCGCCTCCTCGCCCACCTCCGTCTCCCAGCACCCCCGCGACCCGCAGCGACACAGCCGTCCTTCTGGGTTGACGGTCACGTGTCCGACCTCGCCCGCGTACCCGGCCCGGCCGTCCAGTTGGCGACCCCCGGCGATGATCCCGGCCCCGATCCCGGCCTCGCCCCAGAGGCAGATGAAGTCCGCTTGGCCGACCCCGGCGCCGCGTGTGTGCTCGGCGAGCGCGGCGAGATCGGCGTCGTTGCCGACGAAGATCGGCATGTTCATGCCCAGTTCTTGTGTCACGAGATCTGCCAGCGGCAGGTCATGCCAGCCAAGGTTCGGAGCGAGGCGCACGAACCCATCGGCCCGCCGGACCAGTCCTGGGATCGAGATGCCAACCGCGGAGAACCGCTGGTCGGCGCCGACCTCGGCCATGCAGCCGCGCGCGAGGCGCCCGAGCTGCGCAATCTCGTCCGTCGCCGGACGGATGCCCCGTGGACGCGAGACTCGCTGGCTGACGACGATCGCGCCCCCCAGCCCCACCACTGCCACCGCGAGTGAGTCAGTGGCGATCTCCGCGGCCAGCACGACCAGGCCGTCTGCGCGGGGCCCGACGAGCGGTGACGGCCTGCCTGGGCCCGGGTTGTCCGGCGGTAGCCGCTCTTCGACCAGGCCGCGCGAGGTCAGGTCCGCAACCAGGGATCCCACCGTGGTGCGGTTCACGCCCATCGCTCCCGCTAGGATCGACCGGGAGAGCGGTCCGTGAACATGGACTTCCCGGAGCAAGCGGCTCAGATTCTGACGGCGCAGCCCCGTCTGCTGCCCATTCCCGTCCGCTCGATGCAGGCTATGCGGCGACGTAGTCTTCCCCAGAGAGCCTCAACGCAGCGGCTCATGCCGCTCTTTGACCTTTTGTCGAAGCATGCAACAAATCCCCGGCCATGTCAAGGAGTTCGAGCGGTGATCACGAGACTCAGATGCGTCGTGACCCGTGTTGCCCGGTGTGCCGGCCCCGCATAGCCTGGGGCCGGCGGCTCAGGCGCCCTCGACGTCGACCACGTTCGCGCCGTGCGGTCCGGTCACGATCACCTCGGCGCAGTGCTCACCGTCGGGGTTGCGGACCACGTATCGATGGACGATCCGGGCGATCCCGGTCGCCATCACCGCGGTGACGGTGCAGTACTTCGTCGCCGACAGCTCGATGGCCCGGCGTACGGCATCAGGATCGAGCGGATCACCTTGGACGCGGTGCTCGACCACGACGTCGGTGTAGACCTTCGGGTTGGAGGGGCGCTGCTCCCCGGTCACGTCCACCCCGTACGCCGTCACCACCTGCTGCTTCTTGCGCAGGATCGAAACGACGTCCATCGCGGTACACCCGCCCAGTGCAACCATGAGCAGCTCGGAAGGCCGGAACCCGTGGCCGCCGGCCTCCTCGTCCATCTCCAGCCGGTCGCCGGAGCTGGCTTGAGCGACCAGGTGCATCCCGGCGTCCCAGCGCACGATCGCGTGCTTCGTCATGCCGTCAACTCCTCCGTCGGCATCATCTCCGCCGTGGCGAACAGCTCGTGGCTGAGCGGCATGCACCGGTCCGCCAGCCAGGCGGATCTCACCACACCGTCGCCGTCGCGGGCTCGGCGAGACCGTGTTCCGCCAGCCACCGCTCCGCGTCGATCGCGGCGCGGCAACCGTCGCCGGCGGCGGTCACGGCCTGGCGGTACCGATGGTCGTGCACGTCGCCGGCCACGAACACGCCGTCGACGCGGGTGCCGGTCTCGTCGCGGACGGTGAGATATCCCCTGGGATCCACATCGAGCCAGTCGCGGAACACCGCGGTGTTGGGACGGTGGCCGATCGCGACGAACAGCCCGTCGGTGAGCTCGTCGCGTTCCTCGCCGGTGACGGCGTCGCGCAGCCGGACGCCCGTCACGTGATCCTCGCCGAGGACGTCGACGACAAGGCTGTTCCATGCGACGCGGATCCGCGGGTGCGACAGGGCGCGCTGCTGCATGATCCGGCTGCCGCGGAACTCGTCACGGCGGTGCACGATCACGACCTCCTTGGCGAACCTTGTCAGGAACAGCGCTTCCTCCAGCGCGGAATCGCCGCCGCCCACGACCACCACCTTGCGGTCACGGAAGAAGAAGCCGTCGCAGGTCGCGCAGGCACTCACCCCCCGGCCGCGCAACCGGGTCTCGCTCTCGAGGTCGAGCCAGATCGCCGACGCGCCGCTGGCCACGATCATCGTCTCCGTCGCGTACTCGACGCGACCTGCCCACAGGCGGAAGGGCCGCCGAGACAGGTCAACGCGGTCGACGTCAGCGTCGACGATGAGGGCGCCGAATCGCTGCGCCTGCGCGCGCATGCGGTCCATCAGCTCCGGCCCCTGGATCCCGTCCGGGAACCCGGGGTAGTTTTCGACCTCGCTCGTGATCATCAGTTGGCCGCCCGCCGCGTACCCGCCCAGCACGATCGGGTAGAGGTTGGCGCGTGCGGCGTAGATCGCCGCCGTCAGCCCGGCCGGACCGGACCCCACGATGATCACCTTCGCGCTCGTCCGACCCTCCGCGACGGCTTCGACGGATGTGCCGATGGGTGCAGCGAGCGGCTGCTGACCATCGTTGAGGATCTGGAGCGGCTTCAGGCCGCCGAATTCCACTCATGCCGGGCTCATCCTGTCTGCTTCGTCCTCGTTGCGCGGCTGTGTCCGGGCCTCCACGTGCCGTCCTGCACCGGATACCCCTGGGGAGTATCTTACGCCGTCGCGGCAGCGCCGTCCGCGCTGACGCGACTCGCTGCCAGATTCGCCCGCGCCCGCAGGTCCTGCACCGCGTGGACCATCCCGAGGGGGTCGCCGAACAGCGTGCTGCCGGTGACGAACACGTCCGCACCCGCGGCGGAGCACGTCTCGATGGTGTCGGGCGCGATGCCCCCGTCGACCTCGAGCCAGATGGGCCGCCCAGTCGCCGCGATTGCCGCGCGCGCCAGGCGCAGCTTGGGCTCCATGCTCTGCAGGTAGGCCTGCCCGCCGAAGCCCGGGTTCACCGTCATCACGAGGACCAGGTCCACGAGGTCGAGCACGTTGACCACCGCGTCGATCGGCGTGGCGGGGTTGACGGCCACGCCGGCGCGCCCCCCGGACTCTGCGACGCGCAAGAGGCTGCGGTGCAGGTTGTGGGTGGACTCGGCGTGGACGATGACCCGCTCGCACCCCGCGTCCACGCAGCGCGCGATGAGCACGTCGGGGTTGGCGACCATGAGCTGGGCCTCGAACGGCAAGGCCGTGTGCCGCCGGGCCGCGGCGATGACGTCGGGTCCGAACGTGAGGTTGGGCACGAAGCAGGCATCCATCACGTCCCACTGGATCCAGTCGACGCCCGCCTCCTCCAGCGCCCCGACCTCCTCACCGAGCCGCGAGAGGTCGGCGGAGAGGACGGACGCGACGATCCGCGCGCCGCGCGTCCCCGCCTCTGGGGTAGACGAGCGCCGCTCGTCACGATCCGGCATGTCCGCTCCTCGGTGGCGTTCGGGGAGGCGCCTCCCCGCTTCGACAAGGGTAGGCTAGCGGTCCATCGCGTGTACCTGGGGCACGACATCGCGGCCGATCAGCTCCAGGATCCCCGGCTCGGACACGTTCCGGAGCGAGAAGATCACGTGCTGCGAGCCGGCTTCGTGCCAGGCGCCGATCCGGTCGACCATCTCGGCCGGCGAGACCGCCTCGCCCCCGCCGCCGGCGGCAACCCGGAAGGCGTTCAGGTTGCTGCGCTCGATCTCGTCGAACGCGCGCCCGACCTCGTCGCATCGCTCCTTCAGCACGGCATACTTGTGCCGCAGCATGTCGGGGCCGCCGAAGACGTTGGTCGCGTCGGCGTACTGGGCGACCAGGCGGAGCGTCTTCCGCTCACCTCCACCGCCGATCATGATCGGGGGGTGGGGTTTCCGGATCGCCTGCGGGCTGTTGAGCATGCGTTCAAGCTGGTAGTGGCGTCCCGGGAACGGCTGTCCGGTGCCGAGGTCGCCCGCCCACATGGCGTGGACGATCTGCAGCGTCTCCTCGAGCATCTCGAAGCGCTGGCCGAGCGTCGGCATGGGGAACCCAAGCCCCTTCGACTCCTGCTCGTTCCAAGCGGCACCGATCCCCAGCCATGCGCGCCCGCCCGACAGCACGTCGAGCGTGGTGGCGAGCTTCGCCCAGAGCCCTGCCTGCCGGTAGTGGATGCCGCCGACCATCAGGCCGAGCGTGACGCGCCTAGTCAGGCCCGCCGCGTACGCCAGCGCGGACCACCCCTCGAGCATGGGCTCCTCGGCGGCGCCCACGCTGGGGATCTGGAAGAAGTGGTCCATGACCCAGAGTGAGTCGAAACCGGCGTCGTCAGCATCGCGCACGATGCGGGCGAACGTGGAGCCGATGGCCGCGTCGCCACCGGGCCAGGTGAAGTTGGGTATCTGCAGTCCGAGTTTCATGCAGGGCAGCGTACCGCGAACGGCGTGCTCAGTCCGCGGGCGCGTCGCCGAGCGGTGTCGCGGCCGTGCCGGCGACGCTCAGGCAAACAGGTCGAAGTCCTCGGGCATCACGACGTCGCCAACGATGGAACCGTCGCCTACCGGAAGCGGGGCGCCGCGAACCAGGACCACCGGCCGTCGGGACGTCTTGCCCGACGCCAGCTCGGCCGCCGCGCAGATCTCGTCGGCCACCGCGACCACCGTTGCGTGCATCTCACGCCCGGCCGTGTCGGCCATGCCACGGAAGTCGGCTAGCGGCGCGAACCCGGAGACGCCGAGTGCGACGTCGGCGATCCCCCAGCGCCACGGCCGCCCGAACGAATCCGCGACGACGACGGCCAGGTCGACCCCGACGAGGTCCCGCAGCCGCGAGCGGATCTCGCGCGCCGACCGGTCCGGGTCCTGCGGGAGCAGGGTCACAAGGTCCGGCGAATCAGTGTTGGAGGCGTCCACGCCCGCGTTGGCGCAGACGTAGCCGTGAGCCGTGCGCGAGATGATCACCCCGCGATCCATGCGGACCACGCGGGACGACTCGCGCAGCACCACCTCCACCTGTCGCGCGTCGCGGTCCCAGCGCCGCGCGAACACGACGGCCTCTGGGCGAGGGGTGACCGACCGCAGGTCAGCGATCCGGCCCTCCGCTTTCGACACGATCTTCTGGGTCACGACCAGTACGTCGCCGGCCCGGGGTACCAGCTCGGGGTCGCCGGCTGCGCCGGCGCGCAGCGCGTCGGCGATCAGCAACCCCAGGTCGTCGCCCGGCCGGATGTCGGGCAGCGGTGGGAGCGGCACCGCGAGCAGGCGTCCGGCTCCCTCGCCGGGTGCCGCGCCGGGCGGGGGGGCGCCGGGCATCGCGGATTGCGCGTGCATGTCGCCCACCGCACCGTCGGTGTCCCTGTCGGCAGCGCTCGCGACAGCGCCCGCCTCGGCCCCGATCGCCTGCAGCTCCGCCAGGCGGCGCGAAATCCAGCCGCTCGACGTCTCCTGGCGTGTCGAGATCGAACCCGAGCGCCGCATCGTCCACGAGCTGCAGGCTGGCGTTGGCGGCACGGGCCGCCTCGAGGTGGGCGCGGAGGCTGTTTTCGCCGAAGGCCGGGGCGATCACATCGGGCGGCGAAAGGAGCAAGGCATTCGTGCCGTTCCGCGCGTCGGCAGGGACGATCGCCACCAGCGCCCGGCCGGCGCCCGCCGCGAGGGCCGCGTCGGCGGCATCGCGAAGGCGCGCCAGCGCGGTCGGCTCAAGTAACGGAAGATCGGCCGGCAGGACCAGCACGGCGGTCGCCTCCCGGGCCGCCGCGTCGGCGATCCCCAGGCGGATCCCGTCGTTGAGGCCGCCGGACCGCTGGCGCAAGGTTCGGGCGCCCGTGTCCGCCGCGATCGAAAGCAGCGCCGGGTCTGGGCTCACCACCAGGACGTCCGCCGCCCCGCCCCAGGCCCCGATCGTCGCGAGTAGGTGGCGGAGCATGCCTACGATGAGGTCCTCGCGTTCCTCCGCGTCGAGCGCCGCACCCAGCCGGCTCTTGCCCCCGTCGAGCGTCCGAAGCGGCACCACGACGTGCAGGCGCGAGAGGTCACCTCCGCCCGTGCTGCTCACCGAGGTGTCGTTCCTGTCACGCCCGCCGGCCGGGTCGTTCCGCGGCCGTGCCCGAGCCGCCTGGCGAACGCCAGCAGCTCCTCGGCCAAGCGCGCCCGATCCGGTTCGTCACGCATCACTGCCGACGCCACCAGTACCGCCACGCCGAGAGCCTCAATGGCGGGCACCTGCGCCTCGTCCGCCGTGTCGATCAGCAGGCCATCGAGCAGACCTGGGTAGCGCTCCACGTAGTGCCGTGCCACGCCCAGGGCGCTCGACTCGCCACCTAGCGTCACGAACATGCGGTCGGCCGGACCCTTAAGCGCGGCGCCTGCCACGATGGGGCTGACCGCGACCAGGGGAGCATCGCAGGCAAGCAACGCAGGGACCATCCCAGGAAGCGCCAGGATGGTCCCCACGCTGACGAACGGGTTCGATGGCGCGATGGCGAGCACGTCCGCCAAGGCGATTGCCTGGCGCACCTGGTCGGTCGGTCGAGCGTCCTCAACGCCGTCGAAACGCACTTCGAGCGCGTCATTGGCATACCGGTGGGCCACGAACCAGTCCTGGAAATCGAGCCACCCATCTGGGGTCCTGACGCGTGTGCGCACCGGCTGGTCGGCCATCGGGAGGACTCGCGCGCGGACTCCCAGGGCTGCAGCCAGCTCGCGCGTGACGTCGGTGGGCGTCGCGCCCGCTGCCAGCCTCGAAGTCCGTACGAGGTGCGTGGCGAGGTCGCGGTCGCCGAGGCGGAACCAGGCGGGCGCGCCGTACCGGCCCAGCATCTCCTGTGTTGACCAGGTTTCGTCCCGCATCCCCCAGCCGGTCTCCGGGCTTGCGAGCCCGGCGAGCGTGTAGAGCACCGTATCGACGTCGGGCGAGATCGCGAGCCCGTGCAGTTCCAAGTCGTCACCGGTGTTGACGACCACCGACAGGTCCACCCCGGGGAGCATCGAGACGCCGTGCGCCAGCTTTGCGCCTCCGACCCCGCCAGCGAGGACGGTCACTCGCAGGACGTCGCCCTGCCGGCTGCCCCGGCCGGCGTCGTCGCCCATGATTGGTCCCCTCACGCCGTCAGACTTGGCAGCACCTCGCGGCCGAAGGCATCGATCCAGGCCGTCTGGTCGCGTCCAACGTTGTGCAGGTAGATCTTCGTGAAGCCCATGTCCAGGTACCGCTGGATCTCGCGGCGGTGGGCCTCTAGGTCATCGGAGATCAGCATGCGCCCGCGGAAATCCTCGATCCGGACGAGTTCCGCGATGCCCTCGTACACCTGCGGCGTACGGATGTCTTGCTTGGCGAACTTCATTCCGCCGTTGGGCCACTCGAGGAGGGCGTTCTGCTCGGCCTCGGGCTGGGTGGGCGCCCAGGAGAGATGCAGCTGCAGGATGCGGGGCATCGTGGACGGGTCCTTACCCGCGTCGCGGGCTCCCTTATCGAAGCGGGCAAACACCGCATCGATCTTTTCGTCAGCGGCACCCACCGTGATGATGCCGTCGCACAGCCGGCCTGTGCGCTCCGCGGTCACGGGCCCGGCAGTCGCCACGTAGATCGGCGGCGGCGTCTGCGGCATGGTCCACAGGCGCACCGTCTCCACTCCGGAAGAACTCGCCGCGATGTTTGACGTCCTTGCCGGTGAAGAGCTTCTGGATGATCTCGATGGCCTCGAACATCCGCGAGATCCGCTCGCTCACCTCGGGCCAGTACGGCGCGACCATGTGCTCGTTGAGCGCCTCGCCTGACCCGAGGCCCAGCCAGAACCGGCCCGGGTACATGGCGGTCATGGTGGCGGCCGCCTGGGCGACGATCGCGGGGTGCATCCGGAATGACGGGCAGGTCACGCCGGGCCCGATGTCGCCCCGTGTGTGCTCGGCGGCCGCGGTCATATACGACCAGACGAAGGCCGCATTCCCCTGACGCGGCACCCACGGCTGGACATGGTCAGCTGCCATGATCCCGTCGAACCCGGCAGCCTCCGCGGCCACGGACCAGTCGACGAGGTCGCGCGGGGCGAACTGTTCCAGCATCGCCGCGTACCCGATCCTGGCCTGTGCCATTGTCGATCACTCCTCGAGGTCGGCCGCAACGCGCTCGGTGCGCATCACGAACGACACGCGCTCTTCGGTTTCGAACCGTCGGATCTGGCGCTCGGCGGCGGCCAGGTCCCCTGCATGGTAGCGGCGCGCCATGGCCGCGATGTCTGCGTGGGCGCGCCGCTGTTCGTGGATCGCGACCACTTCGCCGCGCAGAGACACCCAGCGGTACCCGTCCGCGACGAGGACGCCGACGCGTCCATCGCGCAGCAGGTTCGCCGGCCAGCGACGTCCCATCTTCGAGTTCAGCACCACGGCGTCGCCGTCGAGCAGATACCAGGTCACGGCCTGGTGCGGTGTTCCATCCGGGTTGATCGTGGCGACGACCGCGAAGTGGCCTGACTCCTCAAGGAAGCGCCGGACAGCAGGCGCAAGGCGCTGGTGCTCGCCCGCCTGGGACATAGAGCCTCCGAATGCACGCGCGCGCTGGGCCACGGATGCGCGCTGGATCATGGCCGTGGCCGTCTGTCCGCCGGCCGCCGCCGGCCAGCAGAAGCCGCGCCGCGCGGCCCCTAGATTGCCCGTTACCGCGCGCTACGGCGCAGGCTTCGCCAGGTCGCTGACGTTCACCAGCCCGTACTGCTGCGCCGTCGCCTTCGTGACCACGAACCCGTTCTCGTCGGTGGCCGGCGCGAAGGCCAGCACCGACTCGTCCTTGGGCTTCAGCAGGCGCGCGAGGACTGCGGACGTCTTTGCCGGGTCCGTCGTGGCGAGCCCCGACCCGTTGTCGAGATACTCGGTCAGCGATGCCAGGTACTCCGGGTACAGGTCGATCTGACCGCTCTGGATGGCCGGCTGCACGACCTCCCGGCTGCCTAAATTGAACTTGCGGGTCACGCTATAGCCGTTCGCTTCGAGTTGCTGGGCGTACAGCTCAGCGAGCACGAGCTGCTCGGAGAAGTTTGTAGAGCCCACCACGATGGTGCCCTTGTGGGAGCCACCGGTGGGCACGAACCCACTCTGCTGGAGCCAGGCCCGGGCCACGTCACTCGGGTCCATCTTGTCGACCGTCACCTGCGTGTTGAGCGACGTGAGCTGTGCCTGAGTGAGTTTCTCCGAGATCTCGTTCAGCAGGGTTGCGATGTCCGGGTGCGCCTGCAGCACCGCCGTGCGGATCACCGGGGCGATGTTGTCGGACGCCTGCAGGTGCTTGTCATCGTGGAGCAGCACGAACCCATCGACCTGGATGCTCGGAATCCGACGTGAACAGGAGCCCGACCTGCACCTTGCCCGTCTCGAGCGCCGCGACGGTGAGGGGGCCGCCGGCGTCCAATGGCACGAACGATTTGAAGGTCACGCCGTAGACCTTCTGCAGGCCGATGAGGCAGAACGGACGCTGCGGACACTCGGGCGGGCCGCCGAACGCCAGCCGGCTGGCGATGGTGTTCGTCGCAGCCGACGCGGCTGCGGATGGAGGTGCGGGCTGGACGGCGACCGACGCCGCGGCAGACGCCGCCTGGCTCGGCTGCGCGCTCGCGGAGGCACCGGTTGCCGTCGGTGCGGCGCTCCCACCCGCCCCGCAGGCGCCCGCAAGCGCCAGCGTCGACGCCCCGAGAGCGATCATGCGGAATAGCCGCATTGGGTTCCCCCTTTGTGGTGCTGCTGTGAGTCTCTGCCGGACGGTTGCGTCGTCCGGACGCGGAATCATACCCCGGGCCCCGAGATGGCCATCCCAGTCGCCTCCATCCCGCCAGAACGTTCGCCGGCCGCGAGGCCGTGCGGTGCAGTGATCCGGGCGACCAGCTCGAACACGACGTCTGTGGCGATCGCGAGCAGCGCGACAAGTCCGGCACCGGCCAGCATGCGCGGCGTATCCTGGCGGGCGAAGCCGTCATAGATGTAGCGTCCGAGGCCACCGCCGCCTGCGACTGCGCCGAGCGTGTACGTGGCGACCACTTGGACAGCGGCGAGCCGCACGCCGGTCAGGATCACTGGCAGCGCCAGCGGCAACTCGAGGCGGAGCAGCACTTGGGGCCCGCTCATGCCCATGCCGCGTGCGGCTTCCACGAGGTCGCGATCCACCCCGCGCAGGCCCGCGTGCGCGTTGGTGATCATGGGCGGGATTGCCAGCAGCACCATCGCCCCCAGAATGGGCCATGTGCTGAAGTCGAGGCGGAGATTCACCGCGACTGGGATCAGCATCAGCAGCAGCGCGAAGGAGGGCAGAGCGCGGCCGAGGTTGGCTAGGCTGCCGATGACGAAGGCTCCGCGGCCGCTGTGGCCCACAGCGAGCCCGATGGGCAGGGCGATGACGGCCGCCGCGAGGACCGACAAGCCTGACGCCTCGACGTGCTCGAGGATGCGCATTGGAATGCCGTCGCTGCCCTGCCAGTGCGCCGGATCGGCGAGCCAGGCGACGACCTGCGCGGCGAGCTCCATCGTTCAGGGACCTGTCGCGGAGGCACGGGTCCACGGGGTCAGCGCGCGCTGCAGCAGCAGCAACGCAGCATCCGCGGCGACCGCCAGCACAACGGACAGGATCGCTCCGACATAGATTTCGGTCGGGAAGAGGTTGACGAAGCCGGCCAGCATCAGCTGGCCTAGGCCCCCTTGGCCGATCAGCGCCGTCACCGTGACGAGCCCGATGGTCGTCACGGTCGCGATCCGGACACCCGCCATGACGACCGGCAGCGCCATCGGCAACTCCACCCGTAGCAGCCGCTGCGCGCGCGTGAGTCCCATCGCGTCGGCTGCCTCCAGCACGTCGGCGGGAACTCCGTCCAGGCCGGCCAGGATGTTGCGGATCAGGATCAGCAACGTGTATCCGACAAGTCCCACCTCCGACGTCGTGGTCGACAGGCCGGTGACAGGGATCAGCACCACGAACAACGCAAGGCTGGGGATCGTGTAGATCACCCCGGCGACCCAGGTGATGGGGGCCTCTGTGCGGCGATACCGGTGCGCGACGAGGGCCAGCGCGAACGAGATCGCAAGGCCGACCGCGATCGCGATCGACGTCAGGTAGACGTGCTGGCCGAGCGCGCCGCCAATTTCGTCGAGGTGGTCTGCGACCCAGTTCCAGCGGATAGGGGGCTCGTTCGGCATGGGCGCGTCACCCGCCCGTGACCGACGACGACGGCCCCGGCGTCGCCGAACTCCGCCCAGGCCCCGGGTCGCCGTCGTCGTGCAGGAGCGCCATGATCTCTTCGATGGTCACGAGGCCCCGCGCCCGTCCGGCGTCGTCGACCACGATGCCCGACCGGACGGCGCCGTCGAGGAGCAGCGACAGCGCGTCGTGCAGCGTCGTGTCGGGGCGCAGCAGCGGGGAGAGCCCGGTGACCACGCTGCCCTCGACCGCGACCGGGTCGGGCAACCCGTTCGAATCGGCCCAGCCGACCGGGACTCGCCGGTCGTCCACAACCAGGAGCCAGCGCGACAGACGGCCGCCCTCCCGCCGGCGCACGTCGCCCACGGACTCGCCGAGCTTCGCCTCCGTCACGGACGCCAGCGGCAGCTCGTTAACACGGTGCAGCGTCAGCCGCTTCAGCGCGCGATCCGCTCCCACGAACCGCGCCACGAACTCCGACGCAGGGTGCGCCAGCAGGTCGGCCGGCGGGGCGAACTGCGCCAGCGTGCCACCTTCGCGCATCACCGCCACAAGGTCGCCCATCTTGATCGCCTCGTCGATGTCGTGGGTCACGAACAGGATGGTCTTGCCGAGCTCGCGCTGGAGCCTCAGCAGCTCGTCCTGCAGCCGGCTCCGAACGATCGGATCGACCGCCCCGAACGGTTCGTCCATCAGCAGCAGGGGCGGATCGGCCGCCAGCGCCCGGGCGACCCCCACACGCTGTCGTTCTCCACCCGACAGCTCGGACGGGTACCGGTTCATGTACTGCCCCGGCTCCAGCCCGACCAGCCGGAGCAGCTCGTCGGCTCGTTCACGGCGGCGTGCAGGGGCCCAGCCGAGGAGGCGCGGGACGACCGCGACGTTCTCGGCGATCGTCGCGTGGGGGAACAGGCCGACCTGCTGGATGACATACCCGATGCCACGCCGCAGCTCGGTCGTGTCCCTCTTGGCGACGTCCTGCCCGTCGATGAGGATGCGCCCGCCTGTCGGCTCGATGAGCCGGTTGACCATCTTGAGGCTGGTGGTCTTGCCGCAGCCGGACGGCCCCACGAGCACGCAGGTGGCGCCGGCGGGCACGAAGAGACTGAGGTCGTTGACGGCGGCCAGGCCGTCGACGCGTCTTCCGTACCGTTTCGTGACGCGTTCGAACGCGACGGTCGCGGCGCGGCGGGACAGTACGGGTTGCTGTGTGTCGGATGCGGGCAGCACCCGCACAGGATGGCGCATGACGCAGTTCGCGGCATGGGCATCCGGACCTCGAGCGCCAACTGTCGCGCCATAGAATGCCCGCGTGAGCCCGTCGTCTCGTCGTTCGAATGCCGACGTCCGGCGCGCCCTCGACATCGCGGTGACGGCGGCACGCCTAGCCGGCCGCGCGGAGCTCGACCGCCTGGGACGGGTCGAGCACGTCCGGCGCAAGGGCGCCCGGGACGTCGTCACTGAGGTGGATCACCTCGCCGAGCGCCTGATCCTCGACGAGATCCGCCGCGCGTTCCCGCACGACGGGATCCTGGCTGAGGAGTCCGGTGAACATGCGGCCGCCGGCGGAGACGCGCCGACGGCGGGAACCGGTCGCGCGTGGATCGTCGACCCGCTCGACGGAACCGTGAACTACGCCAATGCGCTGCCGATCTTCGCCACGAGCGTGGCGCTCGTGATCGACGGCCGCCCGGTCGTCGGCGCGGTGCTCGACCCAGTCCGGGACGAGCTGTTTACGGCCATCGCCGGTGGTGGAGCCCGCCTCAACGGGCGGCGCATCCGCAACCCCGACAAGCCCGTCCTGAGCGACTGTGTGATCGGGCTGGGGTACGCGCCGCGCGACTGGCGCTCGGACCTGGGCGACCTGCGGCGGGCGGTGCGCGCCTCCCGGCATCTCGGATCGTCGGCCCTCGAGATCTCCTACGTGGCCGCCGGTCGGTTCGACGCGTGCGTGCACCCGACGGGGATCTCCAACTGGGACGTGGCTGCGGCCGGGCTGATCGCAGAGGAGGCCGGCGTGACGGTCACCACGGCGGACGGCGAGCCCTGGTTCGACTTGTCGCGACCCGCGGCGTCGATCGGGATCATCGCCGCGCCGGCCCGCCACCATGGAGCGCTCCTGGAACTGTTCCGCGCCGCGGGGCCCGGCTGACCGGCCGCCCCGATCCCGGGGCACGCCCGTGCGCGGCGCTCAATCCATGAGCCGATCGAGCGCCTGGTGCTAGCCCGACTGGCCGAGCGGTCCCCCGCCCGCCGGTCCCCAGGCAGGGCGCCCGATGCAGGCGAGGAGGGTGCGCCATGGCTGGCACCCCGACGACGTCCCTCCACCCCTCGGTAGCGTCGCGGTCGCGCACGGCCGCAGAGACCCCGCGCCGTGCAATGCTGCATCGCGAGCCTGGTCGCTCGGCGCACCAATCTGCCGCCCGAGATCATTCCACCACTGGCGGGGCCGATCCGACGACGTTGCTCGAGGCATACGCCAGCGCCCAGGCGCAATACGACAGCGCCGTGAGCGCGCTCGCCGCCCTGCGCCAGCCGAAGGCAACCCACGTCGCGTCAGCGCAGGCGCGGCTCGCGCGGGTTGAGGCGACGCTGCGGTCGGCGGAGCAGACGGCCGCCGGCGCCACGCTGGGCCAAGTCGCCACGTGTTCCAGTCACCGATGAAGCAATAGGGCCGTCCTTTGCGGGCAGCGGCCAGCGGCAGGAACTCGTCGCGCCAGAAGGCGACCTTGGCCTTGTTGAGCGGGAAGTAGACCGCGCCGAGGGTGATGGGACCGAGAGCAACCTCGATCACCCGGTGCCGGTTCCCGCTGTCACGCAGCGGCTGGGTCACGGCGTCGAAGGCGAGTCGGGTCGTGATGGCCACGCTGTTCACGCCCCGCTCGGGGGCACCATCGGCCCAGTGCCGACAGCCCGCCTCAGTCAGGATCGAGGCCAACCGACGGGCGGCGTCATTGGCACGGTATTCGGTGAGCACCAGTACATCAGCGTCGTGGCTCCACGGGCCGGTGCAATGGCCTTGACTCGCTGCCCGCCGCCCTGCCGAATGTTGAGCGTCACGATCCGCACGAACGCACGGTACCGGTTCCAAGGGAACCGTTTGTGCGGCACCCCCGTCTAGCTGGTGTCAGAGGTCAGCGTTCGACCAGAGGAGCAGCCGCCATGTCCACCACATCACGGTTCCTCGGTGTCGGGGTCGTCCTCGGCCTCGCGGTCGGCCTGCTCGTCGGCGTGGCCCTCGCGCAACCGGGTCGGACGACGGCCACCACGCCCTCGGCCGCGCCCCGGATCGCCTCGGGCGGCGGCGCCGCTATCGCACCCACGATCACAACCGTCTCCAGCGGCGGGGCGACCACTGCCCAGTCGGGCACCGCCATCGCCTACCCGTACTTCGCGGGCTCCCCGGGACTCGCCCCCGATCACACCATCGTGGTCACCGGCACGGGGCAGGCCGACCTGTCGGCTGACGGCTCCAATCAGGCCGCTGCCCAGAAGACCGCCCTCGCCACCGCCCTGGCCGACGCGAAGACGGAGGCCGATGCCATCGCATCCGACGCCGGGCTCACCGTCAGCGGAGTGCTCTCCGTGAGTGCCTCGGTGTCGCCCTCCTACGGCGTCGAGCCGATGGTGGCCAACGGATCGTCGAGTGGATCGAGCATGGGAGCATGCCCGCCGATCAGACCCAGCGCCAGCGGGGCAGTGATCCCGGAGCCGGTCTGCCCGCCGGTGGTGCCGCAGCCGATCTACCAGCAGACGCTCAGCGGCTCGGTGACCGTCGAGTATCGCGTCGGCTGACACGGCGACCGCAACCCCACGCGGCGTGGCAGCATGACGGCATGACGAGGATGCTGGGTCGCTATCGGTCGCCCTTCGCAGCCATCGCATTGGTCGTCATGGTCGCCATCGGCTGTGGGGCTGCGGGCCAGTCTGGCTCGACCACACCGACTGCGCCGCCCGGCCTCAGCATCTCCAACGGCACGACGCTCACCGTCACGCTGCTGGTGAATGCCACCCCCGCCGGCACGTTCCCACCCGGCACGGGCCGCGACCCCATCCCCGCCAGCGACCTGCCAGCCCTGCCGTGGCAGGTCGAGGCACGCTCGCCGAGCGGTCGGCTGCTGACTTCCATGACCGTGCATCCGGGCGACGTGTGGGAGACGACCGAGCCCAACGGCGAGGGCAAGCAGAAGGGCGACGGCGTGCGCGTGGACCTCTCCTGCGGGCGGCTCGACATCTGGTCCGGCCCGCCGATGATCGGACCTGCCCTCGGAACTGGCTCGCCCGGCGACTGCGCTCCCTGACGCGGCCGTCACGGACCCCGGCGATCAGGCCGCCGTGCCCATGGATGCGCTGCGTGTGACGACCTCCGGCTCTCGACGCCACCGGGACGGGCACCACACACTCAGGCCGAGGCCACAGGGCTGCTGATGGCAGACGAGGGACGGTGCAGGAATGGACGGGGCGCTGGCCGTGCTTGACCCGGCGAACGAGGGCGGGGCGTGGGCACGCGAGCACCTTGCGAGCGACATCGTGGGGTGGCTCACCACGGTGAGCGCCGACGGGACGCCGCCGGCCTCGGTGGTCGCCTTCTTCTGGGACGGCGCCGAGATCGTCGTCTACAGCCAGCCCGGCACGCCCAAGGTACGGAACATCGCCGCCAACCCGCACGTCGCCTTCCACCTGCAGAGCGATCCGTATGGCGATCACACCTGCAGCATGGAGGGGATCGCCACGCCCGATCCGTCCCTCCCGCCGCAGGATCAGGTCGCGGCCTACATGGCGAAGTACCGCGAGGCACTGGCGCATTGGGGCATGGACCCCGCCGCCACGGCGCGGGAGTTCTCACTGGCCATCCGCATTCGGCCGACGCGGATCAGGGCGTTCTGAGCCGGGGGTAACGCGACGTAGGTGGGCTGAGTCCACAAAGGGGAGCGCGGTGACTGACGAGACTCGGACCAGTTGGCAGTGCCCGAAGGATGGGACGGCCATGGCGCAAATGGGGCGGCGTGGGCGCGGCGGGGCGTGGCGCTGCCCGACCTGTGGCGGCATCTTCATCGACGTGGCGACCATGCGACGCGGGCGGGGCGGGCGACCCCCTGCATGGGTGCCGGTGCTATCGAGCGTGGCGTGGAGCCTGCTGGCGTTGGCCGTCGTCCGGCGCCTGCGCCGTCGCCCGAGCCCGAAGCCCCGGGCGAAGGAGCGGTCATGAGCACGGTTCAGTGGCAGGACGAGCCCGATGACCATGACTACCCTGCGGCGACCTCGTACCTCGCGCTGGTCGCGGACCCCGCCACCGTGGGCACGCTCGTCGAGGGCCTGAAGGGCGCACCCATCCAGCACGCCAAGGCCAAGGACATCCTGCGGGCGTCGGGGCTGCCGGATCTGCCGCCCGACAACGTCCACGTCGCGAAGGATGTCGCCAAGGTCAAGGCGGGCACGGCCCTATCCCCGGTCCTGCTCGTGCGCGGCGACATCCGTCGGGGGATCGCCCTGCAGATCGCTGACGGCTACCACGGCGTGTGTGCCAGCTATCATCTCGACGAGGACACCGACCTCCCCTATCGCATAGTCGGGCTTGCCTGACAGCCGAGGGCCTCGTGGGGCTGGATCTTCGCGCCCGGCGGGGGCGGCTCAGCCAAGTCGAATGAGCTTCTCTCCGAGGAACCAGAACTCCACGCCGTCGAGCATCGACCGGAACCGGCGCAGGTACGATCGAGGCGTGACTCCGGAGATTGGGCGGGCGCTGTTCGTCCTCGGGCTGCTGGTCGCGGCGGTCGGCCTCGCGGCCATGCTTGGCCTGCGCCTGCCGCTCGGCCATCTGCCGGGCGACATCGCCATCGTGGGCAGCCATGGCGGCATCTACGTCCCCATCGTGACCTGCATCGTGCTCTCCCTGTTGCTGACCATCCTGCTCAACGTTGTCACCCGGCGTTGAGGACGCGAGTCCCGCCACCCCCGTGAGCGCCGCTACGCAGTGACCCCCGACTCCAAGAACCCTGGCTGCGCGTAGGCGGGATCGGGGTAGCGGTAGAAGCCCTCGCCGCTCTTGACGCCTAGATAGCCGCGGTCGAGGTAGGTCTTCAGGAAGTCGGCGTTCTTGCGCCGCTGGGGGTCAGCGGTCTGGCGCGCCCAGTAGTCGGCGATGTGCCACGTGGTGTCGAGGCCGACGGCGTCCAGACTCCCGAAGGGGCCGATGGGCATCTTCGTGATGCGCATCCAGGCGCGGTCCACGTCCTCCAGCGAGGCGACGCCATTGGCGACGAGGGTGACTGCCGCTTCATTGCGCGCGATGTACATCGCGTTGAAGACGTAGCCGGGACTCTCCTTGCGTAGGAAGATGGGGATCTGCCCGATCCGTCGCGCGAAGGCGAGCGCGAGGTCCGTCGTCTCGGGCGAGGTGCCTGGATGGGGCATCACGTCTGCGACGTTCGATGACCACACGGGTGGGTGGAAGTGGAGCGCCACCAGGCGGTCGGGCCGGCCGGTGGCAGCGGCGAACATCGAGGGCAGCAGCGACGAGGTATTGGTGGTGAAGATCGTGCGGGCCGGACAGAGCGCGTTGAACTGGGCGAGGACGCGGCCCTTGAGGGCCGGGTCCTCTGGCACCGACTCACTCACCAGATCCACCTCGGCAGCCGCCGTCGCCGGATCGGCGGTGGTGCTGATGGCCGCGAGCGCACGCTCGCGCGTCGCGTCGTCGATGACGCCCGCCCGGACCTGCGCGGCCGCGTAACCGCGCAGCCGTCCCATCCCGGCGCCCAGGGCGACCGGGTCGATGTCGTACAGGACCACCTCGTAGCCATGGGTGGCGCACTGGAGCCCGATCTGCACGCCCATGGTGCCGCTGCCAATGACGAGCACCCGCCGCACGTCGTCGATCTGCATCCCTAACCTCCTGGCTCCTGGTCCTGACGGGACGCGGGGCTACGGTACGACGCGCTGGCGCGGGCGGTTGGGGCAGAGTGAGAGGTCAGGGCATCCCTGGCGCCGCGAGCAGTCCGGCGCCGCGGTGTCAGATGTGCCAGCGGCGGAACGACTGAGTCAGCACGACCGAGTCGCGCGCCTGCGCCGAGCGGTCCGCGTCGGTGGCCCTGGCGGCATGCCAGGAGCGCAGGGGACCGGGCTGCGCGGGTCACGTCCGTCAAGGTGGTGTATGAGCGCCGCTTCATCCGCCGCGTGAGTGACTATCCGGCGGCGGCCAGCACCGGCATCACCTCCTCGGTCAACTCGTCGCCGAGGCGGACGAGGCGCGCCTTGGTGAGCGACTCCGCGCTCATGTAGCGGCGCGCCACCGCCCACTCCTCATGCTGCTCGGCGAGCACGGCGCCGACGAGGCGGATCACGGCCTCGCGGGTGGGGAAGATGCCCACCACGTCGGTGCGCCGCCGGATCTCCCGGTTGAGACGCTCCTGGGGGTTGTTGGACCAGATCTGGCGCCGGTGCTCCGCCGGCAGCAGGCGGAAGGCCAGGAGGTCCTCGCGACCCTCCGCCAGCAGCTCTGCGGCCTGCGGGAAGCGAGCTGCGAGCTGCTCGACCACGCGGGCATGCTGGGCCTCCACCTCGTCGCGCGAGGGCTGGGCGAAGATCGAGCGCACCAGGGTAGCCACCAACGGCTGGGCGCTCTTGGGAACGCGGGTGAGCAGGTTGCGGACGAAATGGGTGCGACAGCGCTGCCAGCTGGCGCCGGGCAGCACCGCCGCGACCGCGGCCACCAGCCCCGCGTGGTCATCGCTGATCACGAGCCGCACGCCCGAGAGGCCCCGGGCCACGAGGTCCCGCAGGAAGGCGGTCCAGCCTGCCCCGTCCTCGCTGGTCACGAGGTCGAGGCCCAGGATCTCCCGATAGCCGTCGGCGTTCACCGCGGTGGCAATCACCGCCGCGGGCTGGGCAATCCGGCCGCCCTCCCGCACCCGCAGGGCCAGCGCGTCGAGCCAGAGGTAGGTGTAGGGCGCGCCGTCCAGGGGCCGAGAACGGAAGGCCGCCACCTCCTCATCGAGCGAGCGGGCGAGCTCGGACACCTGGCTCTTGCTGATGCCGCTGATGCCGAGGGTCGCGATGAGGCCCTCCACCCGCCGGGTCGAGACGCCCCGCACGTAGCACTCCGCGATCACCGCCACCAGGGCCCGCTCGGCGCGTCGGCGGCGCTCCAGGAGCCAGTCGGGGAAGTAGCTCCCGCTGCGCAGCTTGGGCAGGGCGAGTTCGAGCGTTCCGGTCCGCGTGTCGAAGGGCCGCGATCGGTAGCCGTTGCGGGTGTTGACCCGCTCGGGCGAGCGCGTCCCATAGGGAGCGCCGCACAGCGCGTCGGCCTCCGCGCCCATGAGCGCCTGGATGAACGTCCCCAGCATCTCCCGCAGCAGGTCGGCGTCGGCCGTCTCGAGGTGCTTGCGGAGCCAGACCGCTGGGTCCATCGTGGCGTCGACCACCGTGTTCCTCCTCTCCGAGTCCGTTGTGCTTGGTTCTCGGTTGAGGATGAAGCGGTGGTCCCCGCGTTCGAGGGCCCTCAGCTCACTCGTACACCACGTCCGTGGACTCTATGGCTGCGGGGGCAGCCGACGGCCGCAGACAGGGCAGGGTTGCCCCCAGTCGCCGCGGACACACTTGCAGAACGGTTCGCTCGACGGCCGGATGAGGTCGCCGTTCCTTGCAGCCATGATGCAAGGCCCATTCTGCGCTCCCGGGCCATCCGCAACTTGCCTCAGACCCGCCCGCTCGGGCCCGGAGGTCGTCGTCACGGCGGATACCCCACGACAGTTGTGGGTGGCGTGGGGCGCGCCCGTGGGTCCGCAGGCGCATCGGAAGTGCCTCGCGTGCCTTCGCGCTCGGCGTATCCCCTACACCACGGTCACGCGCCGGGCGATACTGCTCGGTGGCGGCGAGGGGGGCGCCGGGCATCCCGCTGAGGTGACGACGAGCGAGGTGGCAGCGCGATGATGTGGTGGGCGTGGTGGGGTGTCGGACACGGTGGCGGGGTCGTGGCTCTGTTCGGCGGGCTGGTGTGGCTCCTCATCGTGGTGTTGGTGATCGCGCTGATCGTGCGGCTCGTGCGGGGCCCGCGCCATCGCGACTGGGTGCAGGGTCCGCCTCCCGACGATCCCGAGCAACTGCTGCGGGCGCGCTTCGCCCGCGGCGAGATCGGGGCCGACGAGTTCCAGCAGCGCCTCGACGTGTTGCGCCGCACAAGCCTCCCGCCGAAGAAGTGAGCCCTGACTCCCCCAGCATGGACGATCCTGAGCGCGCCGCCGCGTGGGCCGAGGTGCGCGCCGCGCTCCCGCAGTGGTGGGTCGTGGTGGGGCCACTGTGGCGAGAGTCGGAGCGCCTGTGGGCAGTCTATGCGCACCCCATGGCCAGTGGCGGCAAGGAGACTCCGTGGGCGGAGGCGTTCGGCCAGACCGAGGCCATCGCGCTCAGGGCGCTGGCCCAGCGGTTCCGCGTGGGGCTGGCGTGACCCCGTCTAGCGGGCTTCCGCCGCGATGGGCTCTTCGTGGCAGACAGGCAGGCCGTCCAACCGCCAACTGAGCAAGCCGTCCGATTTCGCTTGGTACCCGCAGCCGACGCACGTCCAGCGCAAGTCGTCGAGGGCAGAGCCGCGTGTCAGTCGCCGCTCACCGCTGGGGCCAGACGCGGGCACCAGCATGTCGCGCACCCACACGTCGCCCGCACAGCACGGACAGCCCACCGTCGTCATGCACACAGCGTCGGCGATCTGTGCCCGGCGCCGCAGGAGCCATCCGGCCCCTTGGTGGCCATCCACGTCAGCGTGTGGCCTCTTGTCACCTACTCGGTCGAGCGGCACCCTGCGGGCACCACGGCAACGGCGCCCACCTTGGTCGTCCGCGCAGGCTGCCTCGGACGCGCTCGACGCTAACCCCCAGCACTCGGGTACGACAGGCATGGAGCCCTGATCGGAAGAGGTCAGGTCTCCTTCCGTGCGAGGGACCTTGGACTGGCCTCTACCCGGCTCGCTCGTCCACGCGCTCTCGACCCTCCGTCGGTGGTCGCAGGTCGTCTCGCCAGCGGGCTCGTCTGGCAGTGACAGGCTCCGCCTGACCATCCTGCAGCCGGACGGAGCCGTCCTTGCGGAGAGTGCCCCACTCATCTGGCGGCCACGCCCCCTGTCGCGCCTCGATGATCCAGCGGTCCCACGCCCCAATGAACTTGGCGCGGGCCATGAAGCCCTGCTTCGTGAGATCGACGCAGGCCGCCACGGTGCCCGGCCAGTCGAAGGCGGGTTCGTCTGACGCCGCCATCTCGATCTGCGCCTGCGCCTCCTGCTCAGGGCTGAGCGGATGCAGCCCAGCCGGTCGGCTCGTGGTGGACCGGATCTTGCCGGGCCGCAACCTGCCGGACAGGATCTTGCGGGGCAGGATCTTGCTGGGAACGACCCTCAAGTTCATCGAGACTCCCGAAGTCGCAACCCGCCAGAGCGGGCCGAGGACGTGGTCGCTGGCCATTCAGTGTCCCGCCCGAGGATGGCGACCGTCAGTGGCCCGGTAGTACTGGCCATTGCGCAGGCCTGAGGGCTTTCCTCGGTGTTCCAGCGGTCACACTCGGATACGCTGCAGCCCTGTGATCCATGCACGTGACGGAGGCTGGCGATGACGACTGACGAACAGCCCAGCGCATCGGTCAATCCGACCGCTGATCCTGAGGGTGCCGAGTCCAGCAGCGCGGGCCCCGCCACGGCGACGGTGCAGGGTGCCCCAGTTCAACTTCGGGTGCCGCTTGCGGAGCCAGCCCACGACCCGCCAGAAGGCGAAATGATCGAGATAGCCGAACGTCCGGAAGGACACCCCGTGACGGAAGTAGGTGCACCAGCCCCGCAGCACCGGGTTAAGCCGGAGGAGCAGGGCGGCGAGCGTGCGATGTTTCTCCCGGCGGGTCAGCGCGCGCACCTTCTCCATCACCGACGCAAGCGCCTTCTTGAGCTCGCGACACCGTTCGAGTGGCAGCAACGGGAGGTCCACCCAGTCGGCCTCACTCGCCATTACGCAGACTTACGCAACTAAGGGCCTGCCTCGAAAATCCCTGTGAGAGCGGTCAGGCGGCCTCCGGCGCGAGGGTGACGACGTAGCCGAGGGCCTTCAGGTGACGGGTCGGCCGACGGCGGACACGCTCGGCGTCGCGCTGGTCGAAGTAGGTGACGCCGAGGTCATCGAAGGGCCGGCCGCTGGTGAGCACGGCACAGACCATCCCGAGAATCGTGTGGCCGACCGCGACGAAGGCGCGCTTGGCACCGCGGCGGGCGGCCAGGCGCCGGTACTGGGCCCCGAGATAGGTCGTCGTGCGGGACGCCGAGCGCGCCGAGCCGGCGAGCGCGGTGCGCGGCCAGGGACTGCCCCGCCGGGTCTTGCCGCCGTGCTGGACGCCCGCGCTCTCGTAGTTGCCGGGGCACATCCCGGCCCACCATGCGAGCTGGCGTGACGAGCCGAAGCGGGCCATGTCGGTGCCGATCTCGACGAGGATGACCTGCGCGGTGCGGCCACCCACGCCCGGGATCGTGGAGATCCGCTCAATCAGCTCCTCGACCGGTCGAAGGCGCTCCTTGATCTCGGCGTCGCGCGACTCGATCAGCGTGTCGAGATCGCGAGGTGCTGCAGTTGCGTGCCCAGCAGGAACCGGTGGTGCGGCCTGACGCTGCCGGCCAGAGCCTCAATACTAGGACTTCGTGGTTGGTGCGCAGGCGGCCCCGGGCGAGCTCGGCGAGCGCCTGTGGATCCTCGGTCCCCTCGGTCAGGGCGGTCAGGATCGCGCGGCCACGAGACGCCGCCGAGGTTCGTGCTCACCGAGCCGAGCTTGATGTTGGCGCCTTCGAGCACCTTGGCCAGGCGGTTGATCTCCGACTCGCGCTCCCGGATGAGGCTCGTCCAATAGCGCACCAGCTCGCGCAGCTCACGTTCGGGACGAGGCGGGATGAAGCTCGCCCGCAGGAGACCGTGCCGGAACAGCTCGGCGATCCACTCGGCGTCCCGGACGTCCGTCTTACGGCCGGGCACCGCCTTTGATGTCTTACCACTTGCCGCAGCTGCGCTGGTGCGGCGAACCGGTCCCTGCCTCGTCTTCAGTCATGTGCCGCCACGCGGCGTGGGTGACACGCCGTCGGACCCATATCATCGTGGCTTCTCCGCCTATCGCTTCATGCTCGAGCGCCTTGCGCCGCCGCTCTGGCTTCACGGCCACACGGCACTGGCAGCGGGCACGGACTGGCGAGTTCGGCACGGGCCGTGCACGGTGGCGAACGTGTCGGGGGCCGTGCTTGTCGAGCTGATGCCCCCGGCGGAAGCGGGATCTGCAGCCGGCGGAGCGACGGTGGACCGCTGAGCGCGCCATATCCGGGAAGCGGGCCATGAACCGGTCTCAGCACGCCCGAGCGCGCAGGGTGCCAGAAGGCTGCGACGCCCCACGTTCCACCTCGATGCCCGCGAGCAGCCGTCGCACCCCGTATTCGACGTGTTGTCGCGGGGCAAGCGCTCAGATCTGCCCACGCAGGCCGAGGAGGCGTCGAGGCCGCCCAGGAGGAGACTCCTGCACTGCAGTCACAAGCCGGCTGCCTCTGCAGGGTCAGCGTGGGCTACGCTGGGGCGCAGAGCCGGAGCCTGGTGCGAATGCACCACCGCGCTCCGGCATCGTCGGAGGGCTGCGGTGATGCCAGGTATCCACGAGGTTCTAACCTTCTACTGCGGCGGGGGCATCGCGGTCTGTGACAAGCTGTCGGCTCAGACAGTGCTCGACCTGCTGGAGCAAGCGAGGACGGGCAAGGGGCCGCTGCTGGTCGAGGAATACGAGGGCGGGCCACGGTGGGTCTTCCCGGTGGGTGCGACGGCGGTCAAGCACGAGATCGTCACCGATGAGGACCTGTTCGCCTTCGGCGAGTAAGGCAACCGTCGGGCCGCTCCGGAGCTCGGCCCATCCGACTAGGAGTAGGCGAGCGATGAGCGAGGAACCCTACTTCTGCGATACCTGCCATCGACGTCTGCGACCCGATGATCAGGTCGACGTCGCCGCGCAGCTCGTCGAGGTCACGCGTGAGGGAGACTCGACGCCGCAGTACGTCGAGGGCATCCAGGCGTTCTTCCATCCGCGCCACGTTCCGTCGGGATGGCGCGTGATGGGGCAGCGTGGCACCCTGCGTTCATTCCGGCCGACCGCGAAGTAAACGGCGCACGGTCCCGAAGGGGTGAACAGCCGAGCTGTCGACTACCAGCAGCATGTACATGGTCGCTCCCTCCGCTGGCTACCGTGGAACCGCCCGTCGACCGATCCTCAGGCGCGAAACGCCGCGAGCAAGGCCACGCCCACGGCAATCGCCCCCACGCCCGTGACCTGAATGCGGCTGAGGCGCTCGTGGAACAGCACCCATGCCGCCACCGCCGCAATGGCCGCGAACTCGGAGCTCAGCACGGACGCGATGGCGATCCCGTGCTCGGACGCGACGGTGTAGATCGCGAACCCCACGACCTCCATCACGCCTGACGCCGTCACGAACGGCGCCGCCTGCCGGGTCAGTCGCAGGTTCCTCGTGAACAGCAGGGGCAGGGCGATGAACACGAACCCGACCAAGCGCGCCGGCAGGACGACCCAGGCGATCGGAAGGTCAGCGCTCACCTGTCCTGCCGAGAAGAGCACGGTCCCGAACGCCAGGGCCGCGCCGAGCCCGAACAGCGCCGGCACCAGCCGGGCCGTCCGCTCGCCCTCTTCCTGCTTCGACGACGGATCGAGTCCTGCCGCCAGCACAACGCCGCCGGCGATCAGCGCGAGCGAGGCGCCCACGGCCGGCGCGATGGCCTCCCCCGCGATGACCGCGAGGATCGCGGCGACGGCTCCTTCGGCAGAGGCGATGGGTGCGACAACCCCAACTCGGCCCAGCCGAAGCCCCGCGTACTCCAACAGCAGTCCGACCACGTTGCCGGCACCGACGAGGAAGAGCCAGAAGGCCGAGCGCGGATCGAGGGTCACGGGCTTCGTCAGCACGAACGGCGCCACGATCACGAGCCCGATCGTCATGACCCAGGCAAGCGTGAGCCGGGCGCCGATCAGGCGGCTGGCCTCCGCCGACGACATGGTGGTGACGGTCCAGCAGATGGCCGCCCCGAGTCCTCCGACGATTGCGATAGTGGTCGCGGTCACTGTCGGCCGCCGGCCACGGCCTCCGGCTCCCGTGCCGCCTCTCGTGCCCCGTACCGTCCGGGCGCGTGGTCATGCGCGGCAGGAAGTTCGTGCACGAGCGACTCGACGGCCGCGTGCTCCTCGGCCCAACACGCTGGGTCGGAGACGACCTTCGTGACGGTACGGATGGTCATCCTGATCTTCCTCTTAGCTTCCCGAGCGGGAAACGGCAGGCTGCAGCGTTTGGCTGGATGGGGCACAAGGGACTTGTCCACCAACCCGCGCTCGCCCGCCGGACTAGCTCACTGGCTGGTGAACGATGGGAAGCACTCACTCCATCGTGCCGGACCCCGTTAGCTGTATCGCCGCGAGCTGACCGGCAGCCCGAGCCTTCCGACGCCTCTAGGCTGCTCACGCGTGTGCGTCGCGGCATCCCTGACGTGGTCTCCTGAGCCGGATCATCAGCCGCACACTGGCCTGCGCCCTCGTGACCGTGGCCCTCCTGGCGGACTTCGGCGTGGCCATTCTGCTGCTCTCGGCGCTGCTCTCCCCACTCACGCGCTCCAACGAGCTCGCTGCGGCGGGCTCGACGCTGCTCGTGGCGGCCCTCTTCCAGCCCCTCCGGAGACGGGTGCAGGGCCTCGTAGACCGGCACTTCAACCGCTCCCGCTATGACGCCCAGGTGGCCGCCGACGCCTTCTCGGCACGGCTGCGCGACGAGGTCGATCTCGACACCCTCCGCGCGCACCTGCTGGCCACTGTGGACACCACGCTCGAGCCCGACCTCCGTATCCCTGTGGTTGCGGGAATGGGCTTCGAGCGATGAGCGTACGAGCGGGGCGAAGCGCTCCGTGACCGTCCGCACGATCACGGGCCGGGCACTGCCGGCGGTCCTGCTCGTCTTCGGGCTGCTGCTGGCGGTGGTGGATGGCCTCCAGGACGTGCCTTTCTACGTGCATTCCTTCCTCCTCGGCAGCGAGCTGTGAGCTCGGCCGTGGGTGCCAGCCAACCTGTCAGGGTGCTCAGCTTTCGACCGAGTGGACAGCCTCGCACTTGACCTTGACCGTTTCTCTGCGTGCCAGAGCTGAAGCCGACTCGTCCGCGACGCTCCGATCCCTGCCCATTTGACTAACGGCGCGGCGGACACTGGGGCGACGGCCAGTTCTGGCGATTCCCGAGCTGGTCGTCGCGTTGGGGCCGGGCTCTGGCAACGGTACACTGCCTGCAGCGCGCGGTGCCCTCGCGTGTCTCCCGCAGCGTGGTCCCGGGCGCGGTGAGCAAGAGGAGGACGACGCATGCGCGTGCTGCTCGGCTATGACGGGTCAACCTCGGCGGATCGGGCCCTGGCGCTCGTGGCCGGGGTGGCCTGGCCCCCCAACAGTGAGTGCCACATCGTCGTCGCCTTCGGGGTGCCGATCCCGACCTACGCGCCCGGCGTGGTCGCGGACGCCGCGACGCTGCAGACCGTGTCCGACGCCCAGCAGGGGGAGGCGGAGCGGCTGGCGTCGGCAGCGAGTGCGCGCCTCGCGCGGCCCGAGCTCACCGTCACGGGGGAGGTCGGCGTCGGCCGGCCTGCGGGCACGATCCTCGACGCGGCGGATCGGGTCGCTCCCGACCTGCTCGTGGTCGGCAGTCGCGGCTTCGGGCCCCTCACCGCCGCCCTCTTGGGGTCGGTGTCCGAGGAGCTCGTCGACCACGCCCCCTGCCCCGTCCTCGTGGCGCGCGGTACGGCCCTGCGCCGGGTGCTGCTGGCCGACGACGGCTCGGCCGACGCCCAGACCGCGAGCGCGCTCCTACTGCACTGGCCGATCTTCCGCGACTGCGAGGTCCGCGTGGTCAGCGTGGCCCAGCGTCCGGATGTGTACGCGACCAACAGCGAAACCCAGATGACCGCCGCTCGGTGGGTGGGGCAGGTCGCGCTCGAGGGCGCGGGCGAGCTGGCCCGGACCACAGCTGAACGGCTCAGCCGAGGGGGACTCCACGCCGACACCGCCGTCCGGCAGGGGGACCCGACGATAGAGATTCTGGCGGCGGCGGCCGACTGGCCGGCCGATCTCGTCGTCATCGGCACGCGGGGACAGACCGGGTTGACGCGGCTCCTCCACGGGAGCGTCGCGCGCAAGGTCCTCGAGCATGCACGCTGCTCGGTCCTCGTCGAGCGGCGACGCTAAACGTTGCCTGACCGGGCGGCTCGCACCGACGCGGGGCAGGGGACCCGACGCCATCGCGCAACGGTGCCATCGAACGCTCAGCGTCGCGGGTCACGTCCCATACCGTGGTGTCACAGCGCAGGTGGCCGATAACGAGAACGGCCACCGCGTCATCCTCGCGTCGTCTGGCTAGGAACCGACGACATGGAGGGGCACCACGATGGCCACAGACAGGATGGCCGTGCTCGACACGGTGCGCAAGGCGATCGCCACTGGCGACACCGACTTCCTGCGCGAGGGGGTGCGCGTGCTCGCCCAGGCGGTGATGGAGGCCGAGGTCACCGAGCTCACGGGGGTGCCACACGGCGAGCGTGACCCGGAGCGCCGGCTGACCCGCCGCAACGGCTATCGCGAGCGACGCTGGGACACTCGGGTCGGCACCGTCGAGCTCGCCATTCCGCGCGTGCGCGACGGCAGCTACTTCCCGAGCCTTCTTGAGCCCCGTCGACGCGCCGAGCGGGCCCTCCTCGCGGTGATCCAGGAGGCCTATGTGCTGGGGGTCTCAACCCGCCGGGTGGAGGATCTGGTGGAGGCCCTCGGCATCGCCGGGATCAGCAAGAGCGAGGTCAGCCGCATCTGCGCCGCCCTCGACGCCGAGGTGGAGGCCTTCCGGCATCGCTCGCTCACAGGTGAGCGCTACCCGTATGTGTTCCTCGATGCCACCTACGTGAAGGTGCGGGACGCTGGGCGGGTCGTCAGCATGGCCTGCCTGGTGGCCATCGGGGTGGCCGCCAGCGGGGAGCGCCGCGTGCTGGGCCTCGACCTCGCGGCCGGCAACGACGAGGGCAACGCCTGGTCAGGCTTCGTGCGTGGCCTGTTGGAGCGCGGTCTCTGTGGCGTGCGCCTGGTGATCAGCGACGCCCAGCGAGGGATCGTGGAGGCCGTGCACGGCCAGCTGCTCGGCGCGGGGTGGCAGAGGTGTCGCGTGCATGCCACCCGCAACTCGCTCGATCTCGTGCCCCGCGGCTCCCAGGACATGGTGGCGGCCGCCATCCGCAGCATCTTCGAGCAGCCCGATGAGCACTCGGCATCTGAACAGCTGCGTCGGGTGGCGGACGGCCTGTCTGCCCGCTTCCCGATGGTGAGCGAGCTGCTCCTCGATGGCGAACCCGACCTCCTCGTGCACTTCACCTTCCCCGAGGCCCATCGCCGCCAGATCAGGAGCACCAACCCTCTCGAGCGCCTGAACAAGGAGATCAAACGCCGCACCGCCGTCGTCGGCATTTTCCCGACGCGCGCCAGCGTGCTCCGCCTCGTCGGCATGGTCCTCGCCGAGCAGGATGACGAGTGGCAGGACGGACGGCGCTACTTCAGCCCCGAGTCGATGGCCTTGATCGACGCGCTCCCTCACGAGGAGGTGCCGGCGTTGCTGATGGCGAGTTAAGTGAGCGCGAGGATGACGCACTGTGACACCACGTCCCGGGACTTGACCGCGTCGCGCTCGCGATCGGGTCAGGCCGGCCGCTGGGCCACACGTCGCTGAGGCACTTAAGTCCGTCCGATCGCCCCCCAGTTGGTGGATAAGTCCCTTGTGAGAGGCCCGGTCGGAGATACGCTGAATGGTTGTCGCACGGACCTAGCGGAGGAGCCGACGGACAGTTCGGCGATCTCACAGAGGGTGACTCGTTACCACCGAGTCACCGAACAGGTGCGACGAGGAGATCACGCTTGAAGAGCGATCAACAGCTGCAGTCCGACGTCGAGCAGGAACTGCGCTCGGACCCCCGTCTGCACGCGGGCGAGCAGATCGGCGTCTCGGTGAAGAGCGGCCTGGTCGAGCTCACCGGTCATGTCGAGAGCCACTACGAAGCGCGGGCCGCCGTGCGCGCCGGCCTGCGCGTGTCCGGCGTCAAGGAGATCACGAGCGAGCTCAAAGTGGAGCTGCCGAGCTCGGCCATGCGCACCGATGAAGACATCGCGCGCACGGCCCTGGACCGTCTGGAATGGCATCACTCGGTGCCCGACACGGTCAAGGTGCAGGTGACCGACGGACGGGTCACGCTGTCTGGCACCACCGAGTGGCAGTACCAGAAGGAAGAGGCGGAGGATGCGGTGCGCCCGCTGAAGGGCGTGACCGGGGTGGTCAACGAGATCATCGTTACGCCGAAGGCCAACGCCACGGATGTGAAGGACCGCATCGAGACGGCGTTGAAGCGGCACGCCGCGCTCGATGCCGAGCACATCACCGTCGAGACGTCCGGCGGGAAGGTGACGCTGCGCGGGTCGGTGCGCTCCTGGGCAGAGCGCGAAGAAGCGAAACAAGCGGCCTGGGCAGCACCGGGCGTGACCGCGGTCGAGGACCTCATCACCATCCGCTAGCTCGACAAAGGTGCTGCCCGAGACGGCAGCCACAACCGAAAGGAGATGGTTCGCATGACGCTCATGCTGCGCGATCCGTTTGCCGACAGCATGTCGCTGCGCCAGGCGATGGATCGGCTCTTCGAGCAGAGCCTGCCCCGGTCGGACCGCGGCTGGATGGCGGTGGACGTCTCCGAGACGCCCGGCGAGCTTGTCATCAAGGCGGCCCTACCGGGCGTCAAGCACGAGGACGTCGACATCACGATCGATGGCGACATCCTGACCATCACGGGTGAGTACAAGGCCGAAGAGGAACAGAAGGACACGGCGTACCACCGCCGCGAGCTGTACGTGGGCACGTTCGAGCGGGCCCTGCGGCTGCCCCCGCGCTTCCAGATTGAGAAGACCAAGTCCGTCTTCAAGGACGGCATCCTGACCCTCACCATCCCCAAGGTGGAGAAGGCCGAGGTGAAGCACCTCAAGGTCCACCCCGCGGAGAACCCCGACTGGGACCGCCACGAAGCGACCGGTGAGGACGCCAAGGACAAGGCCAACCCCGAGCGCCGGAGCGGCACGGAGTTTGCCGGAGAGACGCCCGTGCCGGAACCGGGGATGATGGAGGGCGAGGCTGGCCCGACCGGCGGTGGTCACCTGCCGGGCGAGCCCTCGAACTGGGTTCCCGAGGAGAAGTAGCCGGGGACGCACTGGCTTCAGTAGCCAGCCGGGGCGGGCGCCGGCCGCCTCTCTCGCGGTCAGCCAGTAGCGCGCACGCGGCACCTTCTCAGCGCGGCTGGGTGCGTGGCCGTCGTCGGTGCCGCCGAGGACGGCCACGCTTCTACACTCCTGAAGACGCCCGGAGTGGGCAGACGCATCGACGCGGCCGCAGCCATGTCCGCCGGCTCTGCCGAGGCGTGAGCGATTGGGCGCGTGACGTGAGGGAGGCCAGATGGAGCAAGCGTTCGGCGACGCATCGGTCGCGGACAACGACTGGCTGGGTACCGCCGCCCTGGACAACCCAGCCCATCAACCGCTTGAGGAGATCGTCGGCCTCGACCCGACGGATGGCCATCGTCGGACTCGACTCTGTACGGCGGGTCCCGGGAGAGCGGGCTCGCCGTTCTCGCCGCCCGGCGCGCGCTGGTGGACGACGCGGGCGGCGACCCGGCGTTGGCCGTCCCGACCCGATGGGGCCCTTCCCGTGACCCGCTTTGTGATGCCAGCGGCGACCGGTATCGAGCTGCTGCGCAGGTTCAGCCGCTGGTCGATCCCTGCCCAGCGCCCGGTCGGGGGTGAGGCGGTTCGGCTCAACGTCGAAGACACGGCCGAGCTGCCCTACCCGGAGAGCCGCTACGGGCTGTAGGCCCAATCGGTCGTCCGGCGGGGCTCGGCCAGCACAAGACCGTCTGGACACTCCACGTCGAGAGGCAGAGCGCGCTGACGCCTCAGCGTCGAAAGACCGAACATCGGCGGACCGTGCCCAGCGCCGCGGGCGACCGCAAGGAGAGCATGCATGACCGACGAAGCTCGCTGCCATACCTGCCGACACCTTTGGCGCTGGCACCATGCGCCGCGCAGGCCCGACGTTGCGAGCTCCTGCTCACGCTGCCAGTGCGACGAGTGGATCAACGTCTTTATGAAGGTCGGCGAAGACGAGCGACGGGAAGAGCGGCGGGCGGAGTGGCCTGCTCACCAGCGCGCGCCGCTGAGCTGACCAGCTGTCTGCCATGCCAATCCGGCGAGGAGATACAGAGG
The DNA here is from genome assembly GCA_963835945.1 of uncultured Chloroflexia bacterium. Classification (GTDB taxonomy): domain Bacteria; phylum Chloroflexota; class Limnocylindria; order Limnocylindrales; family CSP1-4; genus JAJYNJ01. The sequence goes on along the minus strand of CAWIHR010000027.1, from coordinate 790 downwards.
CATCCTTGCTCTTTCCCTGTGCACTGCGCGTGCGTGTCTATGCCCAGTTGACGGGGGACGCCATAGAGTCCACGGACGTGGTGTACGAGTGAGCTGAGGGCCCTCGAACGCGGGGACCACCGCTTCATCCTCAACCGAGAACCAAGCACAACGGACTCGGAGAGGAGGAACACGGTGGTCGACGCCACGATGGACCCAGCGGTCTGGCTCCGCAAGCACCTCGAGACGGCCGACGCCGACCTGCTGCGGGAGATGCTGGGGACGTTCATCCAGGCGCTCATGGGCGCGGAGGCCGACGCGCTGTGCGGCGCTCCCTATGGGACGCGCTCGCCCGAGCGGGTCAACACCCGCAACGGCTACCGATCGCGGCCCTTCGACACGCGGACCGGAACGCTCGAACTCGCCCTGCCCAAGCTGCGCAGCGGGAGCTACTTCCCCGACTGGCTCCTGGAGCGCCGCCGACGCGCCGAGCGGGCCCTGGTGGCGGTGATCGCGGAGTGCTACGTGCGGGGCGTCTCGACCCGGCGGGTGGAGGGCCTCATCGCGACCCTCGGCATCAGCGGCATCAGCAAGAGCCAGGTGTCCGAGCTCGCCCGCTCGCTCGATGAGGAGGTGGCGGCCTTCCGTTCTCGGCCCCTGGACGGCGCGCCCTACACCTACCTCTGGCTCGACGCGCTGGCCCTGCGGGTGCGGGAGGGCGGCCGGATTGCCCAGCCCGCGGCGGTGATTGCCACCGCGGTGAACGCCGACGGCTATCGGGAGATCCTGGGCCTCGACCTCGTGACCAGCG
>CAWIHR010000026.1:0-159755 GCA_963835945.1 uncultured Chloroflexia bacterium | reverse complement strand
GGAAGCGCGTTCGGCGCGACGACCAGCAGGCGGTCCCGTCGCGTCGCGCGCCCGGTCTCGATGCCCCGCAGCCTGGTCGACTTGCGATGATCGGCGATCTCGTCGACGAGGACGCCAGCCAGCCGGCGTCCCTCGGGTTGCGCTGACTCCTCCCAGGCGCGCATGGCCAGCGTGACCTGAGTGAGTAGGCGGTGGCCCCCGTCCGACTCCACGTCGCCCAGCACGAGCACGACGACTGCATCGTCGGAGATGGCGCCGCGCAGGTCGGCGAGGACGGTCCGAAGGAATTGCAGGTAGGAAGCCGGCCGGTGCGCCTGATCGGGGGTCGGCCGACCGTCGCCGGGTCGAGTCCCAGGAACCAGAGCCGTAGCCGACTCTGTCCCCGTTTGCATGGACGATGATGGCCGCGGCCGTCACGCTGAACCGAACGTGGAGGAGTGCCGCAAAGCCGACGTGTGCTACGCCGAGCGCCGCGGCTGGTTCCGATCCGGCGGGTTCCGCCCGGAACCTGCCCCGCGGGGGTGGGGCTGCGTCGTCGCAGGTGTGGCCTATCTGGGCTTCCGAATGGCCGGCACGCCGGTGACGGTGCCCGCGCGGGTGCTCGCGGCGCTCCTCTTCAGCGCCTTCTGCCTCGCGGCCCTCTTGGCAGGCCTTGGCGTGTTCCAGCGCGTGGTGAATGGCGCGGGGCGCGCCTGGCGGACGGTCGCGGCGAGCTCGTACGGCATCTACTACGTCCACCCCCTGATCCTGTTCCCGTTCGCCTACGTGCTGGTCGGACTTGCGGCACCTGACATCGCCAAGTGGATCATTCTCGTGGCCGTGACAGCTGCAGTCGCGCTGGCAGCCAGCGCGCTGCTCCTTCGGCGGCTGCCCGGCCTGCGCGCGATGTTCTGACCCTGATGCGGGCGCTGCCCGCCCACACGCACGAGTGACCATTGGGGCGTTGACGCGCGCGGAGGTACAGCCGGGCAGCCATCCGCCCACAACGTTCCCGATGCGCTGCGGCCGGTGCGTTAGGGCCCCGCCTTGGCGAGGACACCAGCGATTGATCTCCGCCAACGGCGGCGCGTGCCCGCAAGGTCCACGCAGCCAGCGCATGCTGCGCCCTCAGCACGCAGACCACCAGCCCCTCAAGGGTTGGTCGGTTGTCGGTTGCCCCTTCTCCGTGGGACGCCCCAGTTTCTCCGGGGTTTCAGGTCACCTGGAGCCAGCCCGGCCGTCGCTGTGGATGATGATCCCGCCTGGCCGCATGAGGCGGCGCTCCTGGCGGTGGATCTCGCGACGAATTCGCTCGGTGGCGCGCCCATATGCAGAGCGAAACTCGGGCGAACCGAAGAGCCGGCTCTCGTGGATGGCGTCGAATGATCCGGTTGTCAGGAAGTTGAGGGCGCCGGAGACACCCAGGTCGATCCGATGGTGCTCGAACGCCTCGGCGGCGTTGTCCCCGATGTCGAGCCCGACCGGGTGCGCCCCGAGCTCTAGGAGCAGCCGACACATCCACGGCTCGAATTCCGAAGTTTGTCGGCCTGTGACCGGCGACCGACTCGAGCTCGATCCGCAGGCGATGTCGAGGACGGCCTGGCCGCGAATCGCCGACAGCGAGCCGAAGGCGTCCACTAGGCGGGTCACGAACTCGGTCATGATGGCTCCGAGGTTCGGCGCCGCAGCGATCTTTGACACGAGGCGATGCCGGGAATCCAGCTCGCTAAGCCCAGATCCACGTGTGCCCTGCCAAGGGCTCGATCACCAGCGGGTGGAAGTCCCGCCGGGGCAACTGCCAGGAAGCCCCGTAGCAAGTGGCCGGCGTCGGGCGAGATCCCGGCGTCGAAGCGCCATGTTCAGGCCTCGATAGGAGGTGGCAACCGGACAGGCCGCAGCATCACGCGAAGACTGCCGCATCGAAAGGGCAAGACGGGAGTGGCGAGCCTCGGTGGATTTGGCGAAGCCAGCAGCCGGGCGTCTGGAACCTGGAGCGCGTCCGGCACTCCCCAGTGTAGGGGTCGTGGCATGTCCGGAGGGTGGTCGAGTCAACAGGGGAGGCCCTCCTGTCCGCCGGGACCCTGGGTCGGGGTCCTGGCAGCGCGTCACCGTATAAGGCGAGAGTCGAAGTCGGTGGCAGGGCAGAGGGAGTCGGAGCCCGGCATAGTACCGGTTGATCCGCCGGACAGCACAACCGGCGGGGAGGGAAGGCTGGGCACTTCGGTCGTGCTGGACGCGGAGCCACGGATGAGGGCATGGCTGACGCCAATCACCCCGTAGACAAAGTCCGCCACCTCCAACGCCAGCTCTATCTCGCGGCCAAGCGGTCACCGCAGCGGCGCTTCCACGCCCTGTACGATCGGATCGCGCGGCGCGATGTCCTCGCGCGTGCCTGGGAGCAGGTGCGCGCCAACCGTGGCGCGGCGGGCATCGATGGCCAAACCATCGCCGAGATCGAGACCTACGGCGTGGGGCGGCTGCTCGACGAGCTGCGGGTGCAGGTGGAGACCCACCGCTACCGGCCTGCGCCGGTGCGGCGGGTGTTCATCCCCAAGGCGGACGGGGTGAGCCAGCGTCCGCTCGGTATTCCGCGGGTCCGCGACCGTGTTCTCCAAGCCGCGGCGCGGCTGGTGATGGAACCCATCTTCGAGGCGTCGTTCATGCCGTGCTCGTATGGGTTCCGGCCGAAGCGATCGGCCCAACAGGCCGTGGACGCGGTGCGGAGCGGGATCGAGGCCGGGCAGCACTGGGTGGTCGAGCTCGACATCGCGGCCTTCTTCGACACCGTTGACCATGCGCTGCTGCTGGCGCTGGTGGCCCGCCGCGTCTCCGACCGGCGGGTGCAGAAGCTCATCCGGCAGTGGCTGGCGGCCGGGGTGCTTGAAGCGGGCAGGGTGCGTCCGTCCGTGGCGGGGGTGCCCCAGGGTGGGGTGATCTCGCCCCTGCTCGCCAACGTCTACCTGCATGCGCTAGATGCGCAGTGGGCGGCGGAGGCGGCACACCTGGGTCAGCTGGTCCGCTACGCCGACGATCTCGTGGTCCTGTGTCGGACCGAGGCGCAGGCGCAGGCGGCCCACCGCTGGTTGGTCGATGCCCTCGCTCGCCTGAAGCTGGCCTGCCATCCGGACAAGACCCGGGTGGTGGGCCTCGCCGACGGCAGTGCCGGGTTCGATTTCCTCGGCTTCCACTTCCGACGGACACCGATGGTCCGGCGCCCCGGGCGCAGGGCCACCAAGACCTGGCCCAGTCAGCGGGCGAGAGCGCGCATCCGGGCCCGGGTCAAGGCGGTGACCGCCCCGCGAAGCCGACTCCGCCTGCCGGTCGAGGCGATCGTGGCCGAGTTGAACCCCATCCTGCGGGGCTGGGGAACGTATTTCCGACGGCCCGGCAACGGCCGTCAGATGTCCCAGATTGACCACTACGTGCGGCTTCGGGTGGCCCTGTTCGCCAGCAAGAAGCGGCGGCGCCGGGGGATCACCCCCTGGCAACTCTGCCGCGATCAGGACTGGTGGCAGGCGCTCGGCCTCTACGCATTGTCTGCGGGCATCACCGTCGCGCACGGACCGTGAATACCCGAGCAGCAGAGACCGTCGGAGAGCCGGATGAGGGAGAACCTCACGTCCGGTTCGATGAGGGGCGGCTGGAACCGGAGTCCTGAGGCCCAGGCGATCTACGCGCCGGCGGGGAACCGCCGGAGACCGCTCGCCGGCCCACCGGAGCCACCGCGCCAGCCGCCTACTCCACCGAAGCTCCGGCCGACCGGGCCCGTTGAGGGCCGAACGGGCCGTCTGGGTGATGGACTGCCAGTTCGTGATAGTCGCTCGGGGCGATGACCGCGATTGCGGCGACCCGAGGTGGCTCGAACCGGACCGCCCGAACAGTGCCGGCGCCGCCGAGGGCAGGCTGCTGCCGGGCCCCCAGGCGGCCGGGCAAGTTGGAGCGGGCGTCAGGTGAGCAGCGGGATCGTCCGGAGGCGCGCCAGGGCAACGCTGAAGCTTGCCGCCCAGGGCCAGCGGGCCGGCAGATGGAGCGTCAGGCGGCGCCCCGAACGAGTGAGCCGTCCGGCGAGGCTGAACAGCCGGCGGCGCAAGGTCTTGGTCGTGACGATGCCCGCGTTGAACCCGAGCCGAGCCGTCCAGCGCGCCAGGTTGTGGGCGATGACCTGCACCGCCAGCCAGGCCCCGTTGGCGGCAAACCTGCCGGACGGCAGATGATTGAGTCCCACCCCGTGCTTGAGGTCCCGGATGGCGTTCTCGATTTCGGCGTGACGGCGGTGATCAGCTTCGAGCTCGAGGGTCGAGCCCTCGCGGTCTGTGATGAAGGGGTGATAGTCGTAGAGGACGAACAGCGCGAGCTGGGAACCCGGCGTGGGACGCACCCGCCGCACGATGAGCCGCACCGGCTTCGCGCCGGGCTGGTCGGCGAACGGGACATAAGTCGTCTCGGCCACATCGGCGCCACCGTCGAGCCAGTACGGGATCGGCGTCCAGTCCGCCTCGGGGATCGCCTCGATCAAGCGGCGGATGCCCCGGTGTTGGCGGACCGTGATGCTGAAGCGCACGTCCATCGCCCGGCAGGCCGCCACCACGGCGTGGGCATAGAAGCCCGAGTCGGTCCGCATCGTGAGCTGACCGCAGGCGCCGGCCGATCGCACCCGTCCGATCGTCTCGCGCAGGAAGTAGGCCGCGCCTCGCACGGTGTTGGCGTTGCCACCCCGCAGACGCGCCATGAGCACGTCCCCGGTCCCGGCGGCCACAGCGAGCAGGGGGTGGTAGCCCCGCACCCCGGTGTACCCGTGATGGAGCGCGCCCTCCTTCGCGAGACCGTATGTCTCGCAGATCGTCGAGTCGAGATCGATCGTCAAGGGCTCGCCGCCCGGTCCCGCGCCCGCCGCCCAGGCCCGCGCCAGGAGTTCCCGGCCGACCGCATCGAGCTGCCGGACATGCCCCCAGCGGAAGCTGCGCAGGAAGGTGCCGAGGGTCGACGCCGCCTTGAGGGTGAAGCCCAAGATGCGGCCGGTGCCACCCGCCCGGAGTGCGGCCGCGTCGTCGATACACTCACCGCCCGCGAGTGCCGACATGACGAGCGTGAGCAGCTTGTCGCCGACGTGCGCTCGGCCGGGTGCCGCACCGAGGTCGAGATGCGCATCGACCAGCTCGCGCAGGCCGAGGTGCTGGGCCAGGGTGGCCGGCAGCAGGAGCCCCGCGTCGGCCACTAGGCGATCGTCGTCAAAGGCCGTGTCAAGCCGGTCGAGGCGGTGCGATGATCGCATCTATCAGGTGCTCCTCCGAACGGGTCGATGGGTTGCTCTTCACAGCCATCTTCCCAGTTCAGGTGGGCACCTGATTCGTTCCCCGCGCACCCCCTGAGCGGTCAGCGATCGGTGGATCGGGGATAAAGCGCGCGGTTGAGGAGCGCTCGGTCCGGGGCTGTCCGGCCGAGCACGATCACGCGGCGGAGAACTTCACTCACAACCCGTCCTCGCGTGCTGGGCACGGGGGCGCGGCCGCTATTGTCACGATGGCATCGTAGCGTCCGACTCGACGGAAAAGGTCTCCGAGCCTCGACCGCCTGGCGCGCGTCCTGCCCTGTACGTACCACGGAACGCTCGGTGCCAAGCCGCGAGCCGCAGTCACCGCTCGATCGACCGTAGGATGCGTACTACTACGTCGTTTCAGGGGGCGAAAGGAGGGTCGGGTCAGCGTGGGCCATTCTCGCCAGATCCTCGTCGCGCTGGTCGCACTCGCCGTCGCCGGCTGTGGTGCGGCGCCGCCGATTGCACCCCCGAGCGCGGCCGGACCGCCGGCAGCACCGTCACCGTTCGGGTCGGCCACGACACCAGGGCGGCCGACCTCGCCGAGCGGCGGATCGCTGCCCCCGCCGGCGACGTCTGCTGCCCCATCGATCAGTCCTGCGCCGTCAGCCGCGGGCGCAGAAGGCGACATCGCCTGGACCGCCTGCGGGGCGCCGTTTGAGTGCGGGACCGTCCGCGTCCCCATCGACTACAGCCATCCAACCAGCGGCTCGATCGAGCTCGCCCTAATCCGGCTGCCGGCGACCGGGCCGAGGATTGGCGACCTGCTCACGGACCCCGGAGGCCCGGGCGACTCCGGCGTGGCATTCGTGCGGGACGACGGGCAGACGGTCTTCTCCGCGCGCCTGCGCGCCGGGTTCGACATCATAGGCTTCGACCCGCGCGGCGTGGGCGCGAGCGACCCGGTCGAGTGCGTGGACGGGCCGACGATGGACCACCTTGTCGCCCTCAATCCGAACCCCAGCACGGCAGCCGAACGCCAAGCGCTCATCGATGGTGCGAAGACATTCGACGCCGGGTGCGAGGCGCACAGCGGCGAGCTGCTGCCGTTCATGAGCACGCTCGATGCGGCCAAGGACATGGATCGCATCCGGGCCGCCCTGGGCGATGCCAGGCTGACGTACTTGGGTTTCTCGTACGGCACCTTCCTCGGCTCGACCTACGCGAACCTCTACCCCACTCGGGTCCGGGCGTTCGTGCTCGACGGGGCGCTCGACCCGACAGTCTCCTTCACCGACAGCCTGGCCGCGCCGGCCGAGAGCTTCGAGGGTGCCCTGTCGCGGTTCCTGGCCGCCTGTGCCCAGAGCCCGCTCTGCGCGTTCGCCAACGGGGGACAGCCGCAAGCCGCGTTGACTAGCCTGATGTCCCGAATCGATCAGGCACCGCTGCCGGCCCTGCGGAGCGGCGACCCACGGCCGGTGGGGCCCGGCGAGACCCTGACGGCTATCGCCGCGGGGCTCTACGACCAAACGTCCTGGCCGATCCTGGCCCAGGGGCTCGCAGCCGCGCAGAGCGGCGACGGCTCGATCCTGTTGGCCATGGCCGATGCCTATGACCAGCGCGCCCCCGACGGCACGTTCACGAACATCGCCGCCGCGAACACCGCGGTGACCTGCGCGGACTCCATCGTGCCGACGAGCGTTGCGACCTATGACCGGCTGGCGCAGATGCTCGAGGCGCGCGCACCGTGGTTTGGCGCCCCTGAGGCATACAGCGGCCTTCAGTGCGCCTTCTGGCCCTTCCACCCGAGCCACGGGCCGGTCGTGCCGCGGGCTCGTGGAGCGCCGCCCATCCTTGTGATCGGGACGACGGGCGATCCGGCCACCCCGTATGCGTGGGCGGTCAAGCTCGCAGGCGACCTTGAGTCGGGCGTGCTGCTCACGCGCGTCGGCGAGGGGCACACCGCGTACGGCGGTAAGAGCGCCTGCATCGATGCCGCGGTCGATGCCTACCTAATCTCGCTGGTCGTTCCTACGGCCGGTACCGTCTGCTCGTAAGCGCGGCATTCGCGTCGGGCGGTGGCGTCACCAGTCCCCGGCTCGGGCCTCGTCAAGACGCGGACACGCCCAGGACGTGCACGACGACTGCCGCGGTGCCGTTGCGCCACAAGGCGCCCGTCGGGGCTGCGACCCCGGCTGGAAACTGTCAAGTCGCCGGTGTTGTGCGCTGGCGGAGTGATCGGCCGCGTCCCCGATACCCGCGGATGGAGCCGACGCCTTCTGACTATCCTGCCGGGTCCCATGCGGACTTGTGCGTGGCAAGCGCGCGGCGATCCCGGGTGGCCGCTGTCGGTAGCTGGGAGCCGGTGGCGAAGCGAGGACAGTCTGGAAGGATATTGCGCAGACTGGTCGTCTCTCCACTCCTCACATCGTCAGGCCGTCCACGCGCCACAGGGCCGCGAGGCGGCTGTGAGCCCCGTGACGCCGAGCGGCCCCTCCCTATCCGCGGACCCGGGTCTCGGAGCACCTCACCCGGAATTGTGGTCCGGGAGCCGCCCGCCCCTGGTTTCCCTGCCGAGGGGTGCTCGGAAGTACGTCCGCCGTTTGACCGTTTGGTCTACAGCCAAGGTGATCTGGCGCCATCTACCTTCGTGGGCACGAGGAAGGGGCGCAGGCTTTGAAGCACGCGTGGGTGTTCGCGGCAACGGACCAGGGCCGCGGCTCGTTCGTGATCGCCGTGTGCGCCACCTGCGGCCTCATACGGACCACGTGGGTACCCGCCGAACAGCGTGAGGGAAGGCTCGACCTGCGTGGTGACTGCCCGATCGGACGGCACGAGCGCCCGATGGCTGCCGTCCCGGCCTGCGTCTAGGTTCTCTTGCTCATGCAGACCGTTGCCTGCCCGCGCTGTTCGGGCCAAGTCTGGGTTCAGGACGCCCTGACGAACGCGCCTTGCCGGATCGAGGACGCGCAGGCCACGCAGCTCCTAACCGTCCGGTGCCTCCGGTGGACATGCGTTCGATGCAGCTACCAGGCCAAGCCCGACGGCATGGTCAGCTGGCGGCTCGGACCCGCAGCTCACCAGAAGTTCGTCGCCGCAGCGAAGCGCTCGCGCTAGCGGCCCCGACGCTCCCGGCTCACCGCAACCCGATTTACGTCGAGACGCAGAGCGGCGCACGCCACCGCCGACTGCAGCCACCTTTGGCCGCGCCCCGGGCCAGAGTCAGGTGGGCGATCGACCCCCAGCGTTCGTGATTTGCGTGGTGATCGGAACTGCCGTCAGGTCCGTGTCCGGGACGACGCGCGGCCCGATGAAGCCGAGCTGCATCCAGTCGGCCGTGTCTCGGTTCACCACGATAGTCCCAAAGGATGTCACCTGCCTGACGCCGCCCGAGCGGTACTCGATCCACGCGTCGGAAAGCGGGATCATGGGCCGCCGCCGGTGGGCCCAGGCGAGCGGCTCCATCCCGGGCAGGGCATGCAGGTAGCCGCGGATGAGGTATGGGCCGGCCTCGACCGTGACAGGATGCGCCAGCGTGTGGATGCGCCGGGCTGGATCGCCGCGGGGATCACCGGCCAGGACCGCGATGAGTTCGTCGCGGGCGATCGGCACCTCGGCGGAGTGGACGGAGCGTCCGTCCTCGAGGCACTCGACCAGCACATCGCACAGCAGGAAGTCCTGGTGGGCGTTGAGGGTATCGCTCAGCCGGTCGCAGTCGAGCTGAATGTGCCCGGACACCCGGGAGTCCTCGGTGAACGCCATGAACTCGACCCAGGGCAGAGCGGGCGGCACAGGGCCTGCGTCGCAGACAGGCGGCTCGGTCCCGAAGACTAGACGTAGGCGCTCGCGAAGGCCCCTTACGCGCGTCCCGTGCGCGCGCAACGTCTCGACCTCGCTCATGCGCCCAACATAAAAGCGGATGCGTATGGGGAGGATGAGGAAGAAGGACTCGCGCGAAACGCATTAGTACCGGGTCTCCGGCGACCGAAGGGGCAGTGAGACCGCCAGGCAGACGCGACAAGTGGTCTTGGGTGGACTTGAACTGAGCGATGAAGGGGCTCCAACGTCTGTCGGCTAGACACGCCGCCGAGGGTGAGATCCCAGGAGGCAGGACGCGTCGGCTGTGCTCAGGCCGCGGTCCACCGCGCCTCTGATGATGCGCATGAGGGCGGAACTCTGGTCTTGACCGACCGTCCGCGCCCGGTTGACTCGCCTGACGACGTCGATCCGGCCAGGCTTGAGACGGATCAACGCGCGGTGCTTGCTGGCTGGAGGGTTCCGTCGAGTTGTCGTGCGGCCGCTAACGAACCTGAACCGGGCTTTGGTCAGAGTCTCGCGACGCCCTGGAGGTGCTCAACACGCCGCAGGAGACCGCTGTTGGCCGCCCTCGGAGTCACCGGCTCGGCCGCCGCGGCATCAGCAGTCAAGCTCGCCCGGAGGCGCTGGAGCGCCTCGACGCGCCGCAGCGTCGGGTTGGCGGCCTCGGCGGGTAGCGGATCAACTGCCACTTGGGCCGTCGGCAACGCAGGCTCGGGTTCGGCCACCGGTTCCAGTGCCGGCTCAGCGGCGACCGCGAGCACGGCCTGTGCCGTCGCTGTGGGCGCGACCTCGGCCAACCGCTGGGACTGTGCTGCCGCTTCGGTCGGGAGCACTGCCAGAACTTCCATAGCCGCGCGCTGCTGCTCAGCCGTGACCAGCTCCTCGACCAGCTCGAGTTCGCGGCGGATGATCTCGCTGTTCGCGCGCCAGCAGTTCGAGCGAATGGGTCAAGACGCCGTCCCGCCCCTGCAATCGGCCCTTGATCTCACCCAGTGACTCGATCCCGTTCATCATCGGGTCTCCCCCTGCTGGCCGGACGGATAACCCCCGTTTGGAGCCGGGCGCAGCACCCGACCGCCGAGACCGCTGACTGTGCACGCCGTTCTGCCAGCCCGCAATCGTCAGGACTGCGTATCCGTCAGCGCGACGGTGGCGCGCACCGGGTTGTCACTCGACGCGGCCGTCCTTGCGGAGGGTCCCCCACTGATCCGTCGGCCGCGCCCTCTGCCGCGCCTCGATGATCCAGCGGTCCCACGCCCCAATGAACTTCGCCCGGGCCATGAAGCCCTGCTTCGTTAGCGCCACGCAGGCCACCACAGCGCCCGGCCAGTCGAAGGCGGGCTCGTCTGACGCCGCCACCTCGGCCTGCGCCTGTGCCTCCTGGTCGGGGGTGAGCGGACGCAGCCCAGCCGGCGGGCTTGTGATGGACTGGCTCTTGGTAGTCCGGCTCGTGCTGAGCGTGATCTTGCCGGGGAAGATCCCCATCTTCATCGAAATCTCCCGAGCCGCGACCCGCCGGAAGGGCGGAGGACGTCGTCGCTGGCCCGTCAGTGTCCCGCACGAGCCGGGCGACTGTCAGTAGCCCGGTCGTACTGAACGGCCCAGCCGTCGGGGACCGGATCGCCGCGGGCGCCCAGCGATTGAACCCGACGCGCATCAGTCAGCCTGCCCCGCCGCCGAAACGCGCAGGCTGGTCGGAGAGGGGCGGGCACCACAGCTCTGGCCGCCGAGCGAGCCGCGCCCCGGGGGTCGGACTCCTCAGGCCGCGGTTGCCTCGACCTGTGGAGGAGGCTGCAGGTCCGGCGTGATGATCGCCGCCTGCTCGGCAGCGAGGGCAGCCTCGATCTCCTCGAGTTCCTCTATCGCGGCGGCCCAATCGGGACTGTAGGGCACGTCGTTCTCGATCCGCCGACGCACGCGGACAAGGCGATCGGCCAGGTGGTCCCTGCTCATGCGACGACGATACGCCCCGGGGGGCAGGCGATGGACTCGCCGTTTGACCCCTGCGGCCCCGCACGTTCGGCTACCTCGGGGCGAACGATGGTACCGGGACTAGCCAGCGGTCGCCCGAGGACGGGAAGTGGGTTCTCGACAGGTTGCTGCGCTTCACCGATGCAGGCGGGGTGGCACGTCCACTCGTCGCCCCGCCACGGGCTCAGGTAGCGCGCGCCTCTACCGCGTCCGCGGCGCCGCCGGGACGCGGCACGACGTCCGGGCGTGCACCCGCCGGATGCTGGCGAGCGCCCTGAGCGGAGTCCCAGAGGACCTCGAGTGCTGCTCAGAGGTAGTGTTCGGCTGAGATGCACATGGTCTGGAGGAATGCGATGTCACACCGCCTCGTGACCGTCGAGTCGCTTCAGGTCGGCGCGCGCCGGCTGGGTCGCGCGACGCTGAATCTCTATCGGGACGAGCCTGCGCCCGGCGTCCGCGGTGCCAAGCGCTGGACTGTCTTTGGACGGGTGGGACGGAGTGGCCCGTTGCCCGAGGACTCCGACGCGGTCATGGTGTTGGGCGATGGAAGGACCGTGGCGGGCCGGGCACTTCTGACAAGCAGTCGGACCTCGGCCGATTGGCGAGGCCGCACGACCGAATACGAGTATCAAGGAGCGGGACCACTCGACGGCACAACGGACGCCGACTACGGCTAACCCCAAGAGGCCGCGGTGGCCTCGCCACAGGCGGGGCTGATCGCCGGGCACATTCGACCGACCGACTGCGTCGTGCGCTTGCCAAACGGGCCCAAATGGCGATTGACCCGGCCAGGTCCACAGGGTCTCACGGGAGAGCTGGCGCAGCTCCCAAACGGCCGTGTCACCGGCCCGAGGCTCGCCTGGACCCGCGGACCGCCCGCCGGGGAGATGGTGGGAGGAGGGAGCCTCGGCGGCTCCCCGGGCGGGACGCAGCCCGGCCCGCTTGTTGGCCGGGCACTGCGCATTGTACGCTCGCGGTGCACGATTTCCAAGCACATTCTCGCGGAAATCACTCCCGGCCTTGGGGAACCCCCACTGCGGGCGTGGAGCACCGGGGGCCTCCACGAGGCGGCCGCGCTGGCCTCGCGCCAGGTCCCAGACTTCTGGTCCCCCGATGGACAACCGACCCAGGCGGGCGTGGGCGAACCGGGGTGTGGGCGAAACCTCGGTTAGCCTCGTCCCGCTGCGTCGGAACGAGGCACACGCGGATCTCAGCCCGCTTGTCGCTTCGGCAGGATCTCTGCTGGCTACATCGTCTGCGCGGTCTGAGGCCCGACGTAGTGGCCTCCAGTGTGGCTCCACGAGGTTCAGGAGGTGCGCCGGCAGGGTGTTGACATCGACCTCGTGGCCAAGGCGCTCCACGAATGCGTCGACGGCCGCCTGCGCGTTGGAGCGCGTCGATGCCGGGGCCAGTCCGGCTGAGGCACGGCGCTCCGCCAGGCGGGATGGCACCGGATTGACGCATGATCGTTGAGGGGGCAGAACTGCCTGCCTTGTCGCACTGTTGACAGAGGGAGGCTCATAGAGTGAGCGACGAGATCGCTCCGGTCGCTGTGGAGTACTGGGACTTCCTTTTGCGGACCTCGCCCACGTGGGCACACATGCTCGGCGACTACCGCTACGCCGGGACATATGAGGACGTCAGCCGCGCGGCGGAGGACGCGCAGATCGCCGCCGCACGCTCGTTCGCGCGGCGTGCCGAGTCGATCCCGCCTGAGGGACTCGGCGCTCAAGCGCGCATCACGCGTGAAATGCTGATCTTCGACGCGAGCGCCGCCGCAGACTTCTCCGAATCCCGCCTGGCTGAGATCACCGCCGATCCGATCCACGGACCGCAGGCAACGCTGCCGCTCCTAGTCGCGAAGCTCTCGATCCCGTCGGCGGACGTGGCCGACGCAATGCCCGACAAGTTCCGCGGCATCGCCCGCGGGTTCGACGACCTTGGCGAGCGGGCTCGCGAGGGGGCCGCCCAGGACCGGACTCCGCCCCGTTTCGCGGTACTAGCCACACTCGACCAGCTCGACGGCTGGCTCGTTCGGCCTGTCGACGACGACCCGCTCCTGGCGGCGGTGCAGCTCGGCCAGGTCGATGTGCCGCGGGACTGGCGCGCACGCCTGCGCGACGCCGTGCAACTCGACGTCCGGCCCGCCATGGCGAAGTACCAGGACATCCTGCGCGACGAGATCCTGCCCCGGGCGAGGCCCGACGAGCGCTGCGGTTTGGCCTGGCTGCCCGACGGCGAGCAAGCGTATGCGCGCGCGATTCGACTGTACACCACGCTCGACCTGTCGCCGCAAGAGATCCACGACATCGGCCGGCGCGAGGTCGCCCGCCTCTCCAAGGAATACCGGGAGCTCGGCGCCGCCATCTTGGGCACGGCGGACCTCGGCCGTATCTTCGAGCGCCTGCGCTCGGATCCAGCCCTCCGCCACACCAACGGCGCGGAGATCGTGGCGGCGGCAGCAGCGGCGCTCCGGAAGGCCCGCGCGGGCATGGGCGACTGGTTCGGCACTCTGCCCCAGGCAGGCTGCGAGGTCGAGGAGACCACGAGCGGGGCGATGGCGTTCTATTTCCAGCCAGCGCAGGACGGCAGTCGCGGCGGCGTCTTCTTCATGAACACCGCTGCCCCGAGGGCTTGGGGTCGTTTCGAGATCGAGTCGACGGCTTACCACGAGGGCATCCCAGGCCACCACCTGCAGATCGCGATCGCGGGCGAGCTCAGCGGCCTGCCGAAGTTCCGCATGCACGCATGGGTCACGGCCTATGGCGAGGGCTGGGGCCTCTACGCGGAGCGACTGGCGGACGAGATGGCGCTCTATGGGACGCCGCTCGATCGCCTCGGCATGCTGTCGAACGATTCGCTGCGGGGCCTGCCGGCTGGTGGTCGACACGGGCCTCCATGCCCTCGGCTGGAGCCGTGCGCAAGCCGTGGCGTACATGGTGACGAACTCGCCGATCGACGAGGGGCATGTCCGCGCGGAGATCGACCGGTACGTGTGCTCGCCGGGTCAGGCGCTCGCTTACATGCTCGGCAGGCTCGAGATCCAGCGCCTGCGCGCGGAGTCGCAGGCGCGCCTTGGTGAGTGGTTCGACATTCGGGCCTTCCACGACACGATACTCACGTCCGGACCCATGCCTCTCCCCACGCTTGCACGTGTCGTCGGCGAGTGGAGCGCCTCCCTCGTCTAGCAGCCCCGTCGCCGGCATTTCCGCACCGACCACGAGCTGAGTTGGTCAGTCCCAGTCGCCGGTACAGCGGCGCCCGGGCAGGATATGGGAGCGGCTGGCCAAGGCTTCATTTTGGGCACGGCAGCGGCAGTTCGAGGCCTCGTTCACGAGGCAACATCCTGCAGGGATGAAGGGCCACAGGTGCCCAACGATCTTGCGGTAAGGGTGCTCGCTCCCGCAGCGAGAGGGCCTGACGTGGTCGGTCAAAGGGTGGCCTCGACAATCCCATCCATGGCCGCGTGTGCGGCTAGTGGCTAGTCTGCCCCGCCCGGGTGGCACTGGCCTCAACGCCGATACCCTCGTGAGAGCAGACCCAGTAGGACTAGAGCCACCGCAAAAGCGGCCGCGCCTGCCTCGACAGAGGCGCGCCCGCTCACGAGCGTCAGCGCGATAACCGCGCCACGGCGAGCAGGGCGGCTGCGGCGGCTCGGCCGCGCATCAGGGAAGCCTCGCCAGCGCCCCTACTGTGTCGGCCGCGGCTTGCGTGGCGGCACAGGTGGGGTACCGACCTCGGGCCGGTCCGTGATAGTGCCAGCGTCGTCTGCGCCCCGTCGGTGCTCGCGCTCCTGCGCACGCTCGCGCCGGGCGGCCTCCCGCTCGGCCTTGCGGCGGGTCTGCTTCTGCGGGCTGCCCATGCGTATACGCTACGACGTCGGGGGGCACGGGCGGCGTCTGGTTGCGCACTGCGTCGGCCGGGGCAATCGCGCACTGGGTCGACGAGACGGCGGGCAATGTGTTCTGCTTCGTCGAAGCCCTCGACAAGGAGACCGCGAACAGCGTCCATCGAGAGGCTCACGGGCTCATGGCACATGGCCTGTTCGAGGTCGAGCAGGGCATGTAGGGTCGACCACCTCGGGAGCGTCGCCCCGTTCTCGGTCCGCTCCCCCTTCTCGTCACTAGGGTGACCTGCCAGCCCAGCTGGCGATCGAGGGCCTCGTGCACGGCCGCTCGACCCGCCGTGGTGGTGCTCATGCATGGGCGGGCAGAACAGCCGTCCTATGCTTCGGGCGCGCCTATGCGAAGACTCAGACGCCTGCAGGATCGGCGCCCGAGCACGCAACGAGTCAGGAAGACGCTCGCCAAGGATGAGCCCGCCGGGGAGTTCGAGACAGACTTCACGCCACGCCCCCCGGCGGGACGCACCCGGATGCAGGCCGGGCGTCTTGAGTCTACGCGTGGTGTCCATGATTTCCGAGCGGTGTGACGCAGAAATCCCCTCGCGGAGGGCGAACCCCTCGCGGGACGGGGACGCCCAACCTCGGCCCATCACGTTCGTAGGTTGCGGGACTCCTGGCGAGGGCACGCGGCGGCGATTGCCTCGAGGCGCCCTATTCAGCCCAGCTCGCGGGCCACGTCAGGCTGTTCACAGTCTCCTCCGATTACGCCGCCGCCCGACGCGGCACCCGCAGTTGGTGTGGACACGGCCGCAGCAGTGACCCTGAGGGAGGCGGCAGCCAGAGCAGATGGGCGAGCGGGTGGAGCGGAGGGACGAGCGATGTGGCTCCAGGGGCCGCTGATCCCCCCGCCCAGGAAGAGCAGGGCTACGATTGCAACGATCGCGATGTAGGTGAGCGAACCCGCCCGCTGGAGGAGGGGAGACGGCCGGGCCGCGGGGAAAAACGCGGACTTCTCGACCGGGGCACCGCACCGGACGCAGAGTCCGGCGGCCCGCCATGCGCCCGCGGCCTCGAGGGCTGCGTACTCCGCAGGCTCGCGCGGGATCTTCACCCCGAGGTGGTAGATCTGCGGCTCGCGGTCACCGGGCTTCCAGCGTGCCCATGCACTGGCGGTGGCGACCATGCGATAGCCAAGGCGTTCTTGCCCTCGATGGGGGGGAAGGAGAGGGAGGAACCGGCCGTGGTGGCCGTCGCAGCAGCCCGCACATGAGGCGTGCATCGACGCCGCCGAGCTAGCCCGCTGGACGGCCGCTAATGCTCCGCTTACGCGTCACGTCGGAGGCTGGCGTTGGGCGATCTGGTAGATGCGGTAGCCGAGAACGAAGTCCGCTGCCGCCCCCGCTAAGAACCACACTGCCCACCAACTGCCGTACGAGAGCGCAAGCATGGCGACGCCGAGGAGGACGAAGCCCCAGACAATGCGAAAGCCCCACAGGAGACGGCGGTGGCGGACCTCATACGGCCTGACGAAGAGTCTCTCGAACATTTGCCACAGCCTCATGAAGATCGCGCTTCTGAGTAGATCGATGGCCTCGTCCAGTGAGGGTCATCGCTGGCCCTCCGCGGCGCCAGCGATGAGCACCGAGAGCATCTCCTGCTCGTGCTCGCGGCGGAATGCTTTCGGGTAGAACGCCAGCAGGCGTCGGTAGCGCCGCTCCAGCTGCGTTGCATCGCTCACGTCGTCGCCACCCCGCTACTCATCTCCAGTCGGGACATCGCGACATGCGCATTGGAGCGCAAACGGTCCGCCTCCTCAGCCAGCCGCTCCGCGCCTGTGGGCGTAAGTCGGTAGTACCGACGCAGCCGGCTCTCCACGATCTCCTCGCGGTCGACTTCGATCAGTTTGTCCATGCGAAGGCGCTCCAGGGCCGTATACAAGGTCCCAGCGCGCAGTCGGACACGCCTCTTGGAGATCTGCTCGACGTCGATGATGATCCCGTAGCCGTGCTGGCTGCCCGCTGCGAGCGCGGTGAGGATCAGGAACGTCGCCTCTTGCATTCCGCGGCTGCCCACGCAAGCAATATATATCGTTCAACTGTCTATTGTCAAGGGTCGGATCGCCTCGGACTACGCCTCGACACGCACCGCCTCCGCGTCCAAACTGCGAGCCACTCTGGGCGCTCCGGCTCGACGACGGGGCCGGGGCCCGCGTTTCTGCCGGTGCCGAGAGGGAGGAGCCCCGTATATCGCTACCAGATCCACGCACAGGTGCAGATGGCGCACTGGCGAGACTTCCAGGCCCTCCTTGACGAGCTCAACACCGCCGTGAGGACCAAGGGCTTCGTCCCGTTCCAACTCTGGGAGGCCGCATTCGGCCGCTTCAACGATTTCCTGATGGTCGCCGAGTACGAAACGCTGGAGGCCTACGAGCGTGAGCAACATGCACTCCACGCCGACGCGGCCTGCATGAACCTGTGGCGGGAAATGGGCATGCACATGGACGGAATCCCCTGGACCGACCTGTGGTGGAGGCCCTCGGAGGCCGTCTGACGTCGACCGGCGGCACCCGCGCCGGGTACTCCTCAGGAGTAGGCGCGGGTGGCCGCTCCTCAGCCCTCCGAGTGACACTCCCGCACGCTCGCCCAGGGCGGCCGGCTACCCTCGCGCCCACGTCCCTTCCTCAGTCCCTCCGAAGGGCGCGCCGAACCGGGGCCGTACCGACATGCGGCCCCGGTCTTCCGTTTCTGGAAGGACGTCCGGCGTCCGACTGTTGGGACCTCCTGCCCATGACGCGGAGGCGGGCCCAGGGCGCACCATGGGGCCACGGTTCCTCCCTCAGCCGGACGGACCGGGGCCGCGCCTCAGGTACACGGCGGGCCCCGGTCCGCCGTTTCAGCGCGTTCCACCGACCCGAAGGGGTAGGTCACGCGGCGCCCGACGGGGCGCACACTGAGCCCTGCGGCGGGACCGCCCAGCAGGCCCGACGGGAGCGCCGGCACGCGCTCCCCACGCGTACCCCCCGCGTGCTGGGCCCTGCGGGCTGGACCCGCCGCCCACCCCGATCTGATGCGGTCGGGACCTACTCGCTCGGGTGGTGACGGGCGATGCTTGCGTTGGCACACTCGCGCCGCGTCCCGCGATCATGGGGGGGGGTGATACGGGACGTGCATCAGCCGGCCGGCCCTGCATCAGCCGGCCGGCCTTCTTCGGGCTCATGCCGAGCGCATAGGGGGTCACGCACATGCAAGAGCCTGAGTTCCAGGGCGGCTTCAGCGAGGGCAGCGGCGGACTGGTACGCGACGAGGTCGGGGACCTGCCCATGGGTTCCTTCGGTGCCACCGATTGCCCCATCTGCCGCGCGGAGGCCGCCGCGAGCTAACTGGGACGCTGCCCGCCCGACGGGCGGGCAGCCAGGAACGACAGACGAGAGCCCCCGGCACGCCGTGCCGGGGCTCGATGCGACGAGCGAGGTTCGCCCGGGCTCTGGGCGACTCAGGGCCCAGGCGAACCTGGCGTTGCTGTCTTCGGATCAGGCGTGGTGCTGGGGGTACGCGCCGTCGTCGTCGTGTGTCCCCGGCCACCAGTGGCGGGTGTCATTATCGGCCACGCCACTGCGAGGGTGAGCGCAGCGCTGGCACGTCTTCGACCATCGAACCGGGCGCCGAAGACTGCCCATATCTACCTGGCCGCGCTCGACGCCCTAAGCGCCCCCCAGGCACCTATGCTCGGGGCGTCAAGTCGCCGGTTTCGTGCGTAGACTGAGCGACTCAGCGCGTCCCCGTAGCTCAGGGGATAGAGCAACCGCCTTCTAAGCGGTCGGTCGCAGGTTCGAATCCTGCCGGGGACGCCTTAACAACCTCGGGGAGCAGCAGCGCCAGGCCGTGCGCGTTCGCTACTGGCGTCAGGCGCACCGACACGAACCGTGGGCCCGCGACCACGATCCGCTCGTAGATGACGTGCAGCAGCTCAGCTCGTTCCTGCGGTAGGTCGGCGGTGACACACGCCTCACCGATAACTCGCAGCCATTCGGCGGCCCGCTCTGCCTGGGCGGGGCCTGCCGCTGGTTCCCCGAGCATCGCCAACTCGTTGCGGAGCTGTCCCAGCCGATCGAGGTAGGCGGCATCGCTCATCCGCTCTGCCACATGGTCGAGTGCCAGTTCCCGCATCTCGCGCCCGATCCGGGCACGATCGAGACTGACCGGTCGCGCGGAGGAGGCCAGCGCGGCGATGACCTCCGAGACGAGTTCTTCGTCGAGCTGGATGCCTCGGAGCTGCGCCATGATCGGCCCTTCCCACGTCGCGTCAGCAAGGCGCGCATGCGGCCCCCAGGCAGGGCAAGGATCGGGATGCAGCTTCCGATGTCGACCGTCGGCGAACGTGCCATCGCTGCGCAGGCGGCGTCCGCACACGCACTCAAGTAGCCCCGCCAGCGGATCGACCCGTCCGCTGTTGCGCGGGCCACCCCCACGTGTCTTCGCCCGCCTGACCCGCTCTACTCGGGCCCACAGTGCGTCGGAGACGGGCGGTTCGGATCGCCAGCGCGCCGGTCGTCGCTGCTCGTCCGGGCCCCGGTGCCGGCGCATCCAGCCGTTGTAGAGCGGATTGCGGAGGATCTTCTGGATGCGCTCGGCTTCGAGGCCGCTCTGAGCAGCCAGTTGCGCGATGCTGACGGTGCCCAGCGCATAGCGCTCGAAGACCTGCACCGCTTGACCGATCGTCGCCGGGTCGATCTCCAGGGTGTGCGGCTTGTCGTCGAGCCGCCGGAAGCCGAGAGGCGCGAACCCGCCCTGATCGTCGTGGCGCTCGAACTTGGCGCCATATCCGTCGGTGATCCGCTCGCCCAGGCGCTCGGCAGTACTCCTGCGGCTCGTTCGCCCGGCGGCGCATCTCGCGCCAGTCGGCGGGTTCGAGCTGAGCAGTGCGCCGGTCGCACATGATCCAGGCCGCACCAGCGGGATGGAGGCGATCCTCGAGGAGTTCGAGGGTGCGACGCACGTTGCGCTGCCAGCGATCCGAAGTAGCCCACCAGCAGCAGATCGAAGCGCGCGGCCGCGCGTTGGCGAGCATCGCCGCCATGGTGTCGGTCTGCCACACGGTCCTGCCCGCTGTGGGCAGCTGTGTAGACGAGACCCGTGTCGACCAGTCCGTACCGCTCGATGAAGGCCTGCTGTTCGCGTGCTGGCTCTCGGGACCGATAGCGGTCGAACTGCCCGGGCGTGCTCTCTCTGATCCAGCGCGCGGCACGCAGGCCCTTGGTCTCGTCCAGCGAACGGGGCAGGCGTTTCACGCGACCGCGACCCTTCCCAACGTCCGGCATCCGGTGATGTTCGCTCTGGCCGCAAGGGTCTCGCGGCGCATCTGGGCGGGGCCATCTGGATAGCGCTGATCGAGCGCCTCGATGTAGCGCGCGAGGGCGAGGAGGAGCGGATCGGATTGGAACGGTCCGGCAACGCCCTCGACCACGGTGTCGCCCCGGTCTGCCGAGTAAATGTCAACGGACTTGAATGGTTCGGGTTGGAGGAGCCCGGTGGAAGCCCGCTCGCGCGGGCTAGTGGATCCGCGCTGCGCCCCGCCCACTGGTGTTCAGGGCAGCGGCGACATCGGCGGGGTCGAGCGTGATCCGGCCTGCCTCATGCAGCCTCAGTGCTTCGCGGTCGAGCAGGCCGCTGCCAAGGCTGTTGTCCAGGATCTTGCCGGCGGCGGTAGTGCTGACGATGCCGGAACTCGAGCACCGCCGGCGATCGACTTACCCGTTCGAGCCACGACGCCGGATCCGCGTCGGCAGTGGCCTCCAGCCCCAGGGCAGCGAGCGTTGCCGCGAGGCTCTGACCGTAGCATTCGCAGGGGTCCTCGTCGTCGGGGCGGGCAGCCGGCTGGCACATCGCACATCGCCCCCGCCTCCAGAACCTGCACGAGTTCGACCAGAGTCAGCTTGCCTTCGTAGTCCCAGCCGGAGAACCCGACATCCGCCGGCCTGCCCGTCAGCGCAGTGGCGACGATGCCGTGGGCGACCCGATGACGCAGCATCGTCCCGTACATCGTCCACGCCCCGCTCGACCCAGCTGGCCGCAGCGGCTCGTCGATCAAGTCGGCCACTCTTGGAGGGCCAGCGAGGCGACGCCGCCGCTGCTGCGGATGGCGGGCTCGATGGCGGCCCAGTTCCGTCCGACTGCGTCGTCGGCCATGGCCACCGCCTGCAGGCAGAAGTCGGCGCACTCTTCATCGGATGTGGCGACCCTGTTCATGGCTTCGCGGAACTGAGCCCGCCGCTGCGCCGATATCTCGTGGCTGCGAGCCAACCGCCAGGCGACCGCCCGCTCCATCACCGCGCTGACGGCTTGCTGGAGCGCGCACAGGCGCTCGTCCGATTCCACGCTGATCGCCGCCACGTTGTCTCCAACCTGCCCCGGCTTACTCGCCATCGCGCACCGCCTGCTCGACCCACGCGGCGGCCCGCACGAGCTCGCTGGCCAGCGCACGCGCCGCAGCAGGGGTCACGTCGAAATCGGTGACGATGCCCGGGGGATTGGGGTGCTCGGCGGTCATCGATGAGAGAGTGATGAGGCCCGGCTCGATCACGTCCACGTCCACCGACAGGGCGGCGACTCCGAGGTCGACGATGACCCCGCGTGCAGCAGCTGTCCCGGGGCCGGTCTCGCCGAGGTCGGCGAACGTGGCCTGATCCTTGGTCTCGTACGAATACAGGTCCGCGCGTTCCAGCGGGATGTAGGTCGGTTCGAACTGATCTGCCATGTTCGTGCTCCTTCTGTTGGTGCCATCAGGCGACGAGTCGTCGCCTTTCGAGAGGGCTACGGATGCTGGCGTCGCGGGTTACGACCACGCTGGCCGGGTCGGACTTGGTCGGGCTCTGCTGCGGTTCGCGTCGTGCGAGCCTGGGCTCCGTCCCGGCTCGTCACTTGTCGCCCCCCTCTTTCGCGGGTCACGCCGCTCCACTTGCATCCTTCCTCCGCCCGCGACTGGCCCATCTGTCCCATCCGGCCCGTCTGGTCCTCCTCATGGCTGCATGTGCTCGGCGTGGGCCGATTTCGGCCTCGTTCCGTGGGCCGGTCGTGCCGTGGTCTGTGCGGTCAGTGGCCCCGTCGACCGGCCCGCTGGGCGTCCGGGCCGCGTGCTGTCGGTCCAGTTGGGCCGTTTGGTCCGGTTCCTGGACGAGAGACGCAGCCAGATGCAGGACCGCGCGACGGCTTCTCTCCAGGACCCGGCGGACCACCAGGTGGTCACGCCCTGTTTCGGTGCTGCGAAGCAGGCCCGCCTCGTGCAGGCGCTTGTGCAATGCGCGCGGGGTCGTTGCTATGACGTCCCCCATCGCGTTGCCCATCGCCTGTGCCGCGGCGAACGCGGCAGCCGGATCGAGGTACAGGTCGTCCCCGTCGAGCCAGCCAACGCGCGAGCCCTGGGCGTGCCATGCACCGCCACTTGCGGCGCCGGTGTTGCGCCAACCCCACGCCTCTGGTGTCCGGGGCGCCTGCCCGGATGGCGCTGCGACGTGCGCGCGGCCTGATACGAGCGCCGAAGCCAGCAGCTCCAGGAAACGGCGAACGGGATCGCTGGCCGTCTGCTGCGCCAACTGGGCACGATCGAGCGTCCTGAAGGCTGCGACGGCGCCGGTCAGGAAGCGCTCGCGCTCGTCAACGTCGACGGCCCCAGAATCCTGCGCGAAGGCCAGGAACGCGGCCACCCCGGCCAGGAGCGATTTGAGGTTGCGCGCGACCTGGCGATGGCCACCGGGGGCAACCAGCGTGCTGTCGAGCTGCCACGTCCGGAGCTGCAGGCGCCCATCGGGGCCACGGCCGGCGAGCCATTTGACGAATCCGGCCATGGCCGCGGCGAAGCGCCCGGCTGCGGCATCGGCCTGGCAGGCCGTGAGACGCTCGACATCGACGTCGCCGGGGGCGACCTCGACGACGACGATGCGGGCCGCCAGACTTGCACCGTGCGGCACCTCCTCGCCGGTCGACAGGATCAGACCACGCGGTGGGCGCGGCGCCCGGAGGCTCGTGTCTGGCCGCATCCGGGCGCGTCCCGAGCGATTGCCCTGAGCGCGCAGCAGCCGATCTGCGTCGCGATGCAGGCGGCCCACGTCCATCGGTGAGCCCCCAGGGGCAAAGTCGTCCACGACCAGCACGGCATCCTTGGCCATGAAGGCGAGGTCCTCGTTGGCGTTGGCGGTCGAGGACCACGAGCCCGGCAGGTGCCGTGCATCTAGTCCGGAGCCCCAGTGTGCCTGCACGAGGGCGGCGAGCTCGGTTTTGAAGACGCCGGTGGGTCCGGTGAGATGAACCGCGAGATCAGATTCCCCGAGCGCGGCGCGGTAAATGGCCGCCAGCAGCGAGAACCCGATGAAGTCGGGCCCGAGGTCGAGAAGGCGGAGTGACGCGCGGATCGCCTGGCGGAGCGTCTCGCCGACCGGCGGGTCGGGGAGCACAAAGCGGTCGAGCGGCGCCTGCAGGACGACCTGGATGCCCTCGATCGGTCCATCCGGCCCGAGTGCGCCCCCGGCGTGCAGGTAGACCTCCGCGTCGTTGATGGTCCGCCAGCCGGTGTGTGCGAAAACGTACCGCTCAGGCGCCGACCCCGACAGGATCTGGATGGCCACGCGCGCGTGATCACGCGATCCGGGGTAGACCACGGCGCCGGAGCCAAGGTGCTCGGCGGCCCACATCATCGAGCCGAAGGTCAACGCGTCGACCTGGAACGTGCAGTTGCGGTCGCCAAGGGCTGCGGCGATCTCGAAGCGGCGGCGTTCCTCGGCGCCATCGTCCTCCACAATGTTCGCGACGATCGTGGCGGTGAAATTGGTGAGGAACGACTTGTCGGGCGCGGCCGCGCTCCCGCGCACATGGATCAGCCCGTCGCGCGTGGCGCGATATCGAGGCACGCTGGGACCGGGGTCGGATGCCTGGGACCGAGCGTCTCCCCCCGCACCTACGGCAGCGCTGCGACGTTCACCGACAGGACCCACATCGGGCAGTTCTGCCGAGTAAATATCAAGCGACTTGAGTTCGTCGGGCCGGAAATGCTTGTGACCGACCCCGTTGCCGGGGTCAGGAAATCGACGCTGACCCTCGCCCATCGCGGCGCCGGCAGGCGCGCGGATCGGATGGGGAGCTCGCGGCAACACGACCCGTCGCCGCACGCGATAGTCGATCGCGCGACGGGACAAGGCGAGGTGCCGACCAGGACAAATTCACCCCGCGATCCTAGCACGGTCAAGTCCCAGCACGTGGTGTCACAGCGCGTCATCCTGGCGCCCTGCCTTGATCAGCTCGCCATCAGCAGCGCCGGCACCTCCTCGTGAGGAAGCGCGTCGATCAAGGCCATCGACTCGGGGCTGAAGTAGCGGCGTCCGTCCTGCCACTTGTCGTCCTGCTCGGCGAGGACCATGCCGACCAGACGCAGGACGCTGGCCCGGGAGGGGAAGATCCCCACCACCGCGGTGCGGCGCTTGAGCTCCTTGTTCAGGCGCTCGAGCGGGTTTGTCGAGCGGATCTGCCGGCGGTGGGCCTCGGGGAAGGTGAAGTGGACGAGGAGGTCCGCTTCGGCATCAGTGAGCAACTCGGCGACGGCAGGGAAGCGAGCAGACAGGCCGTCCGACACCCGGCGCAGCTGCTCGGATGCCGAGGTCTCGTCAGGCTGCTCGAAGACGCTGCGGATGGCGGCCGCCACCATATCCTGGGAGCCGCGGGGTACGAGATCGAGGGCGTTCCGTGTGGCATGCACGCGACACCGTTGCCATGCGGCGCCCAGGAGCTGGCTGCGCACGGCCTCCACGATGCCCCGGTGGGCGTCGCTGATGACGAGCCGGGTGCCGGCGAGGCCGCGCTCGAGGAGCCCCCGCACAAAGGCGGACCAGGCGTTGCCCTCGTCGTTGCCGGCCGCCAGATCGAGCCCCAGCACACGCCGCTCGCCCGAGGCCGCCACCCCGATCGCCACGAGACACGCCATGCTCACCACCCGCCCCGCGTCACGAACCTTCACGTAGGTGGCGTCGAGGAACAGGTAGGGGTAGCGCTCGCCCAACAGCGAGCGATGGCGGAACGCCTCGACCTCCGCATCGAGCGCTGTGCAGATGCGGCTGACCTCGCTCTTCGAGAGCGAGGCGATGCCGAGCGCCTCGACCAGATCCTCGACGCGGCGGGTCGAGACACCCAGCACATACGCCTCCTGGATGACGGCGAGGAGGGCCCGCTCGGCGCGCCGACGTGGTTCGAGGAGGCTCGGGAAGTAGCTGCCGTCGCGGACGCGGGGGATGGACAGATCGATCGTGCCGGCCCGCGTGTCCCACCGTCGCTCGCGGTACCCATTGCGGCGGGTCAGTCTGCGCTCCGGGTCGCGCTCTCCATGCGGCACCCCGGTCAGCTCGGTCACCTCGGCCTCCATGACCGCCTGGGCGAGGACGCGGAGCCCTTCGCGCAGCACGTCGACGTTGCCGTCGGCACCGGCCTTGCGGAGCAGCTCGAGCAGGCCCATTCTCTCGTCGGCCATCGTGGTCTCCCCTCCGTGTCGTCGGTTGCTACTCCAACGACGCGAGGATGACGTGGTGGCCGCTCTCGTTCACGGCCTGCCTCGCTGTGACACCACGCTACGGGACACGACCCCTAGCACCTCGCCGAAATCGCGTGCAATGCAGAGCCCTACGGGCGGTGCCGGAGAACCAACCTGGGTATACCGCCGGCGCGGGGGTATTACTGCGGTTCCAGCCAGGGCTGGCTCCGGCCGCGCCCCTGGCCGCCGCGACGGTTCAGCCGTCGCCGACCCGCACCTTCGAGGATCGCCACGCGCAGCTTGAACGAACGCGCGGGCGCGACACCTCGATCAACCGTGAGGAGCCGACCCTTGGAACAGGACGCCGGGTTGCGGTTGCTGATCTCCTGGATGTCTTCGAGCGAGCCTGGCGAAAGCCCGACCGTTGCGTCGAGCCGGCCGGGTCTCGTGCCTCGAGCCACGCCAACGTTCTCTTCGTCCATCCAGCGCGTCCAGCAATAGGAATCCCACATGCGTGTACACGACTCCGACGTCTGTCAATAGTCCAAATCGGGGATACACCGGGCGTACGCAAACCGGCGACACTCTCTTTGTCATTGTAGAGGACCGCCCGCCGACCAGGCGCCTTGGTCGCACATAGCTAGGAATTGAATTCAATGGGCAACATGAAACTGCGGGCCATCGCGGCCCTATACGAACTCGCGCGGCGAGGCGCACATCACCACGATGCCATCTCGTATGCTGGCTCGCCAGACTGCTTCGAGCATATGCAGGTCTTAGGTCTCTTATCCGAGGATCGCGCCGAAGCGTTACGTCTGCACCGAGAGTTGGTTGCCGAGGAACTCATCGCCCCGCCCCGGCAAACCAGCAGGAAATTGCGTGACGGGACACGCCGCCAACTTCAGGTGCAGCGTCTGTACGCGGATCGATTGCGTGAACGACTCGAACGCGAGGACACCGACGTGTCTGCGTTGGTCGCTCGTCTCCTTGGCTGGGCTTACTAGCAACCTTATCAACACAACTCGAGCGCGCCCGACGGGCGGAGGTTCTTGCCCCGAACGATAAGCGGCTCCGAATAGGAACATTGAAATGTCTCATCCAACATCAACTACGCCCAACAAGGATTGGGCCCTCTACTACGCGTCTCTCGGCCAACCGGTGTTTCCGGTCTACGAGATTGACTCTGATGAGCGCTGCAGCTGCCACCGGGCTGACTGCACGAAGCCGGGGAAGCACCCGCGCACCGACCACGGATACCTCGAGGCCAGCACGGACCCCGCACAGATCGCTGCCTGGTGGCATGACACTCCACAGGCGAACATCGGCGCCCCGACCGGATCGAACGGGCTCTGGGATGTGCTCGACATCGACGGCGAGGTCGGTCGTACGACCATGGATGGCCTGCTCCACTTCTACGAGGACCAGCTCCCGGACGGACCACGCGTCCGCACCGGCAGTGGGGCGGGCACCCACTATCTCGGTCGACCCGCGGGTGCCAAGGGCAGCGCGAGCAAGATCGGCGGGCCAGGCTCGAAGATCGATTGGCGGGGCGAGGGAACGTACGTCGTCCTTCCCCCAAGCAACCATGCGTCGGGTGGCACCTACACCTGGGAGGTGTGGCCCGACGAGGCGCCGCTGCCCGAGTTCTCGCCATGGCTTGTGCGCGCGGCCAAGGAAGCTGGCGGGACCAAGCAGAGACCATCGACCCGGGGCAAGAAGGACTCCCGGCGCAAGAAGCGCGGTGCCCAGCCGGTCGTGCACGACGGCGAAGGGCGCGAGGCCGCGCTGCTCTCCAAGCTCGGCGAGTGGCGCCGCAACGGTGACGACAAGGAGGTGATCCGCGCAGCGGCGTATGCCTGGGCCGACAAGTACACGTCCCCGCCGCTGCGCCACGAGGTGATCGACAAGAAGGTCGAGTGGTTATGGGGCGCGCGCGATGCCGCCGATGAGAAGTTCCGCGCCCAGGACTTCGGCAACGCGCGGTTCTTCCTCGACCAGCATCCGGGCCTCCTCAAGTACGACCACAAGCGCGCCCGCTGGTATGTCTGGGACCCAGATGCGCGTCGCTGGCAGACAGACGTCGACGGCATCCTCACCCGCATGTGGGAGGCTGCCGCCAAGGCCCGGGAGCTCAACGCCCTCACCTACCAGGGCGTCGATGACGAGATGTTCGCCGCCGAGTCCAAAGCCGCCCGACGCATGGGCTTCCAGAGCGCCATGACCGCTGGATTACGGATCGCCCAGGATCTGGAGCCGGCGGCCGATGATGGTTCGGGCTGGGACGCCAACCCGTATCTCCTAGCCTGCCTCGGCGACGTCGTCGACCTGCGCACCGGTGTGGCCCGGCCCGCGCGTCCCGAAGACAAGCTCACCAAGAACACCGAGGTGCCCTACGACCCGCAGGCCACGGCATCACGCTGGCAACGCTTCTTGCCTGAGATCCACGTGCTGGCCGACGGCATCACCCCCGATGCGGAGATGATCGCCTTCATCCAACGCTGCGCCGGCTACTCAGCCAGCGGGCTCACCAGCGAGGAGAAGTTCCTGCTCCTCCACGGTGGGGGCCGGAACGGCAAGACCAAGGAGCTCGAAGCGATCGCCGGCGGCCTGGGCGACAGCGACGGCGGGTATGCCTGCTGGGTGGACTTCGCCACTGTGCAGGAAGCGTCCTTCCGCCGCTCAGGGTCGGCCCCCAACGGCGATGTGGCCCGCCTCGCCGGGCGGCGCTACGTGGTCGGCAGTGAGCCCTACCAGAGCGCGCCCATCGAGGCCGCCACACTCAAGAATATTGTCGGCGGCGACAAGGTCGTGGCGTCGGAGAAGTTCAAGCCGGAGTTCCAGTTCAAGCCTTCCTTCACTCTCTGGCTGGCCACCAACAACCGACCCCAGATCAACGATCCATCCGACGGCATGTGGGAGCGTGTGCTCCTTGTCGAGTACCGTCGCCAGTTCCTGGGCAGTGACGCGCAGCTCGACCTGGCCGAGGTCCTC
This sequence comes from uncultured Chloroflexia bacterium, assembly GCA_963835945.1. Classification (GTDB taxonomy): domain Bacteria; phylum Chloroflexota; class Limnocylindria; order Limnocylindrales; family CSP1-4; genus JAJYNJ01. The sequence continues at coordinate 131,391 of CAWIHR010000026.1, read as the reverse complement.
CGTGCGGAAGCGCCCGGCATCCTGGCCTGGATCGTGCAGGGTGCCGTGGCCTACTTCCGCGATGGGCTGCAGATCCCCAAGAGCGTGAAGGTGGCCACGGCGATCTTCCGTGCCGACTCCGATCCGATGGCCGCCTTCTTTGATGAGTTCTGCGTCCTCGGGCCGGGCGAGACCGTCGGCGCACAGGTGCTGTGGACCGTGTACGACGAGTACTACTGCGGGGACCACAACCTGCAGAGCGGCAGCAAGGCGCGCGCCTCCCGCGTGCCCTTCGGTCGGCAGATGGGGGACCGCTTCGAGAAGGTCCGCACGAAGGAGGGCTACGAGTACCACGGCATCGCGCTCAACGAAGCGACGAAGAAGCGCCTTGCCGAGCGATCGGACTGGGAGGCCGTGGCGCGCGACTTCTGAACCGGGTGTCGGGTGTATGGTTGTGTATGGTTGCAACAGCCTTTCCATGGAAATCACAAACAAATTCCCTAGATAGCGTGGTAGCAACCGTACACACCGTACACCAACCCAGAATCGAAGAGCCGCCGATCGCTCGGCGGCTCTTCAGATTACACAAGATCACCCAAACAGACCGCGACTCCTAGCGATACCCCTCCCGCGCATACCGCTCCATATCCATCGCCATCCCGATAAGCTCGCGGCCGATCGCCTCCGCATCGGCCGGCGTGAGATATGCAATCACCCGCATCCCACGTGCCACGTCGTCCGGCTCGATCACGTCGAGGACGACATTGCCCTCGAACGGCGCGCCGAAGACACGCACCGCCCCATGCGGGCGTGCGACGGGGTCGGGCGGAACGTCAGGCCGCGCATTCATGCGGACCGGCTCGTGGCCCAACGGCGACTCTTCCTGATTTTCTTCTTCCTCCTCCTCATCATCATCATCACTCTCACCCTCGTCCCAGTCGTCGTCATCCTGCGCCGCGAGGACGCCCTGCTGCTCTTCGGACAGCAGTTCAAGCCCAAGAACGAACCCAAGATGATCCACGTGCTCAAGGAGGGCGGGATAGTCTTCGCGACTCTGGAAATCCGGGTCACGGCTAACGATCTTCCACAACCGAGTGAATTCCTCGGCGAACTCCTGATCTGCCAGTATCCCGGCGTAGCCGGTGACAACTGCTTCCTTGCGTTCTTCCATTCTGTTTCACCATTAGCCATCGAAATCCGGTCGAACGGGAGGCCGACCGTTTCGGCCGTCGGCCGGCATTCTCTCACGCCGACCCCGAGTTTAGATAGATGGTCGAACGCTTAATTGCAGACGAATTTGCGGTTAGGAATTGTAGAATTGATGAGGCAAGGATTATGGGGTATGGATTACACAGGGTACGCGGTCGAAATGAAGCGGCATGCGGTTCGTTAGAGTCGCCGACTCATTAGGCAGGGATTGAAATACAGCGACTTCGTTAGAACGGATGGTTGTGCGCAGCGAAGAGCGGCGCGACCTGCACTACCCGAACCATCGTTTCGGAGAGCTCGGGCTCGCTCCGAAACGAAGTCCCTGCTCGTCTCCATGGGGCCGCGCTTCTTGACGCTCCAGCGTCGGCGTTGTAGTGTGAGTGAACGCTCACTTGCAACGCGAGGCGGGTATGTCCGTCGTCACCACGAGCAAGCTCACCCGACGGTTCGGCGCGGTCACCGCCCTTGACAAGCTGACCATCGAGCTTCCGCAAACGGGCGTCATCGGTCTCGTCGGCCCGAACGGGTCCGGGAAGTCCACCCTGATCCGGATCCTCCTCGGGCTGATCCGACCGACCGGCGGCGAGGCGACCGTGCTGGGCTCGTCGATCCACGCACCGCGCGCGTATGCCTCGCGCGTCGGTGCTCTGGTCGAGAGCCCCGCGTACATCGCTGGGCTGTCGGCGCGCGCCAACCTCGTGTCGATCGCGCGCCTGCGCGGTCTCCCGCTCGCCCGTGTCGACGCCGTGCTCGGCCAGGTGGGCTTGCTCGGCCGCGACCGAGAGCCGGTGCGGCGGTTCTCGCTCGGGATGAAGCAGCGCCTCGGCATCGCGGGCGCGCTCCTCTCCGATCCCGAGCTCCTCATCCTCGACGAGCCGACGAACGGCCTCGACCCGGCTGGCATCGTGGAGATCCGGGAGCTGCTCCGCGACCTCGGGCGCAACGGCCGAACGGTCATCGTGTCCTCGCACCAGCTCTCGGAGATCGAGGCCGTCTGCGACCACCTCGTCGTCATTCGGTTCGGCGAGCTCGTCTTCGCCGGGCCGATGGCCGAGGTCATGCAGCGGACGCGCCAGCACATCGAGATCGCGCCCGAACATGCCGCCGACCTCGACGGGCTCGCCGCTGCGCTAGCTGCGGGCGGCTGGTCAGTCGGCTCGATCGAGGGCGGGATGCGCGTGGCGGCTGCCGCGGATCGTGCGGCTGAGCTCAATCGCGCGGCCAGCGCGGCGGGCGTGACGCTCAGTCGGCTGGTAGTCGCTCAGGACAACCTCGAGGCGATCTTCCTCGAGATGACCGGCCGGGTGGACGGCGAGCTGGCGAACGATCGCGCCGCCACCGGAAGGAGGGCGGCGTGATGCTCGCGCCAATCCGCAGCGAGCTGGCGCGGCTCGCACAGCCCCGCCTCCTCGTAAGTTGGTTCGGCCTCATGGCGCTGGGCGCGATCATGGTCAACACGATCATGATCGGCTTCGTCGCCCGCAACGGCAGTCTCCCGCCGGGCGCACCCGGGGTGACGTTTCCGACGCGCGCGGAGCTCGAGGGCGCGTCCGGCCTGATGGCCGGCCTGGCGTCGGCCTCGAGCCTGCTGGGCGTCGTCACGCTCTCGATGTGGGCGGTCGTAACGGCAACCGACTACAGCAGTGGGCTCATCCGTCTCCTCGTCGCGGCCGAACCCCGCCGCTGGCGTCTGCTGGCGGGGAAGGTCGTCGCGCTCCTCCTGATGACCGCAGGCGGGACGACGGTGGCGACGGTCGTGAACCTCCTCGCGGCGCCCCCGGCGGCGGCCGCCGCCGGCATCTCCACAGCCGCCTGGGGCGGGGACCTTGTCGGCGTCGTCGGCGCGGCGTGGGTCCGTCTCTTCATCGCCCTCTCCGTCTGGGGTGTGCTCGGCCTCGTGGTCGCCGTCCTGGCGCGCTCTGCGGCGGTCGCCATCGCAATCGGCGTGGGGTACGTGCTGGTGGTCGAGTCGCTCATCAAGATGGCCGCGAACGCTCCCTCGAACTGGCTTCTCGGCACGACCCTCACGGCCGTTGCCAGCGGTGGCACGCCCGCCGTGTCGTTCACTACCGCGGTCACGCTCGCCGCAGGGTACGTCGCACTCGGCCTCTTCCTGGCCGGTATCGTGGTGACCCTGCGGGACGTGACCGACTGAGCGGACCGTCGGAGCAGACGCGGGGTGCACCGAGGGAGGCCATGACCGATCGGGGCCAGGAGACGAGGGCGAGGCTGATCGACGCCACACGCTCCGTCGTGCGTGCGGCCGGGTACGCTCACGCCTCGACCCGCGCGATCGCCGATGCCGCGGGCGTGGCCGAAGGCACGATCTACCGCCACTTCCCCGACAAGACTGCGCTGTTCTTCGCCGCAGCCCTCGAGTCGAACGCAGCCGTCATGGACTGGGTGGCCGAGCTTCCGGGGCGCGCGGGCCAGGGCACGGTCGAGGCGAACCTCGCGGAGCTGCTGGTCCGCCTCGCCGAGCTCGAGGAACAGATCGTCCCGCTCGAGCTCGCGATCCTCACCGACCCGGAGCTCATGGCTCAGCGCCAACAGGCACTCGCCGCGACAGGGGGGCGACCCGTGGGTCCGCCCGAGGCGATCGCTGCCTACCTCCGCGCGGAGCAGCGACTCGGCCGGCTGCGGTCGGATGTCGATCCGGAGGAGGCCACCTTCGTCATCCTGGCTGCACTCTTCGGACTGGTGGTCACACCCTGGCCGCGCGAGGCTGGCCGCGATCAGGCCGGCATCGCGGCCGCGGTCAAGCTGTTCGTTCAGGGGATCGAGCCGAGGGCGGCGGAGCGCTGAGGGCGGAGGTCGCCTTCCCGGCCTGCCGGAGCTCGTGTGTGCCGTCCGCGCTTAGATCGCGCCGTCGCCGGCGGATCGCTCGCTGAAGTGCACTGCCCGCGCGGCTCGCGCAGGTAGGCTCCCCAGGGAGATCCTCGCGGCCCGGAAACGACCAGCATTTTGGGGCGTGCTCTACGTCGCCCTTGAGCCGATCCCGGGTGCGAGGTCGTGCTCGACTTGGAGGACTCGGAGGGGCGTCACTACAAGGGCCGCTTCACGGCGGTCCAGATCTGCGACTCCGACGACCCAGAGGTCTATCTCACCGACGACGGCACGGTCGTGGTCTATGAGCCCGGACAGCTCCGTTACACGGTGGCTAAGGACCCGGCGGAGGACCTGCGGGGGCTGCTCAGCGACGAGGACTACGTGGCGGCACTGGACGCGCTCGGGCTTGAGGCCACGGTCGATCTGGCGTTCCGGTAGGCCAACGCAGCCGACGACGCCTTCGGCCACGGACCGGTTGAGGACAGAGACCGTCGTAGCGACGGTCTCTGTCTCGTTTTCTCCGACCTGATTTGCTCATATAAACTGCGACACTGATGGCTAAGCATGCGACGGCCCGGCAGCGTGCCGCGTGGTTCCGCTGGCACGCGGCCCACGGGTCCAACGTGACGGCGACCTGTCGTCACTTCGGCGTCGCGCGTTCGACCTTCTACCGCTGGTGGAGCCGCTCACAGCAGCGTCAGCACTCCGTGGAGGACGACGCTCGCGCTCTGCTCGGTGACCGGCCCCGTCGGCGACCGCGCCACGTCGAGAATCGCGGTCGCCGACCGCTGTATTGGACGCCAATCAATCTGGAGCTCGTCAGCCGCCTGGACATGGAGCATCCTCGATGGGGGAGGCGCCAGATCCACGCCGAGATGGCGGCGCACGGCTTTCCCATGAGCGAGGCCACGATTGGTCGGATGCTCGACAAGATCCGCCGGCACTGCCCCATCTGTGGCGGGACCGAGCGGCATGTCGAGCCGGCGCACCTGGTGTGGACCGACGTCCGCCAGACGACGGGCCTGCTGATTGGCGGTCCGACTGGGACACCCACACCCTCCGGTACGTGGAGGCGTCGGCGGGGCGTGCGTCCCTCGACGGCCGAGGAACCGCTCGGTCCCGAGGAAGACGAGGAAGACGACTGACCCGCCCGGTTCCGCGTACGAACAATCGATGTCATCGGCCCAGGACCCGGTTGCGGACGTGGTCGCGCGCGTGAGGCCGTGACGCTCAACGTGGTGCCCCAGGGCCGGGCCCAGGAGCAAGATCATCGGGGCGGGCTCATGCTCGCGGCGGCATAGGCGCATGGTGGGGAGGCAGACGATGAGGGAAGAAGACCCGCAGGAGTGGTGGAACGAACGGGACAAAGCGGCTGACCGCCTCCTCGACTACTTCCTCCCGCTCCGCACCCCCGGCCTCGACGAGCAGGAGCGCGAGCGCTGGGCCGACGACGCGGCGTTCTGGATGCATGTCGGCATCTTGCTCGAACATGCCACCAACCTGACCGACCCGTCGGACTTCCGGGCAGACGTACTCGTGGCCCACGTGATCGAGGACCACGAGCTGTCGGAGGAAGAGGAGGACGATGCCGACGAAGAGGACGGCCTGAGCGAGGACGAGCACGCGAGACGCCGATCCCGGCACATGAACTGACCATCACGCAGGACACCCGGGAGGCATCGACGTTCCGTTGCGCCCCTCTGTCAGCGCCGGTGTCGGGCGCGCATCTTGCCTCGTTCAGTTGGGCCGGCGGGGTACGAGGCCCAGCGTCGCGATCCCTCTCGCCAACTCCCGAAATGCGGCGACGAGATCGGGCTCTGTGGCCTCCACCGCGTTGGGCAGCCCGCTCGTGCGTACTCGCAGGCTACGCACACCGACCGTCCAAGCGCCGTTGCGCCGCCTGAACGGGCCGTAGAACGCCCAGTCCAAGGGCAACAGGGACTCAATCTTCGCCCGCAGGGTTATGAGCCCGTCATCGATGTGCCAGTCGTCCACGGTTCCCTGCTCCCGACGACGAGTGTACGGCTGGTGGCGGATAGAAGCCCGGACGCCGACAGTTTCCGGGCTTCCCCATGTCCGAGGCCACCATTGGTCGCATGCTCCACGTGATCCGGCGACGCTGCCCAATCTTCGGCGGGACTGAGTGCCACGTCGAGGCCGTGCACTTGGTGCGGGGTGATATCCGCCGGATGCTGTCGCGCTGAGCGGTGCCCGATGCCGTCCTCGTCTCCAAGCCGGCCGCGTTCTCCCCGGCTGCGGAGCCCGTTCTGGTCGGCGCTGTGGGCTAGGAGGGCAGCGAGGGTTGTTTGCGATGGGCGCGGCAACCGCGAAAGAGCGGCGTGCGCCGCCTGTGGTGGCGATGCTGACCGCCGACGGCAATCCCGGCAGATCCGGTGCCTGCACGCACCACCTTGTTGGCCGCCGAGAGCCGTTCGGCCTAGGCCATAGGTCCTACGCCTCTTGCAGCCGGGGCGGGGAGGCGCAGCGTCGGCGCATACACGGGGAGCCATGACACGCGGCCCAGATACGTGCCGCCGGGACCGCGCTGAGCTACTGGCGAGACCGACCCGCGACCAGCGTCTGGGAGGGGAACCGTGCGAATTCGCCTTGGCATCCTGTTTGTGCTGGCCGTGCTCGTGATGGCGGTGGCGGCCCCGGCCACGGCGACGGCGCCGAAGGCGGCGGTCGTCATCAACCCCGCCACGTTCGCCTGCGGCTTCCTGGACGGCAACGGTAATCTGTTCTTCACGGCCAACAACCGGATCGTGGCAAACCACAGCGGGAACTGGCTCCTCAAGTGCGAGGGGAGCAAGGTTCCGAACGCCACCGGGAAGGCGGTCCACTACTCCGGTCCCAAGGACGGTCTTTGCGGCACCTCTGATCCGGTCCTAGGCCCGGAGACTGTGCTCACGACGGACTGGAACGAGACCGTTTCTGCGGGTGGTCAGGCGACGCTGACCTGCCATTTCAAGGCGGTCTCGTGGCCGGTGTCGAAGCCGTAGCCTCACTGAGAACGTTGCGCTTGTCGCAACATCGCGGAGGGGCGTCCTGTTCTAAGGGACGCCCCTCCGCTCTCTTGTAGCTGGCAGCCGGCGCACCTACCTGCGAGCGGGCATGGGGCTGCGCGCGATGGGTCTCCGCAGCGACGAAGCAGGAGCACCGGTGACCGGGACGTCACCATCTGGCCGACTGATGGAAGATCGCGCCGGGATCGTTGTCCGCACCGTCCTCGTCGCCGGCGCCTTCGTCCTGCCGCTCGTGTTCGCCACCGCAACCGACGACGTGTTCGCGCTGCCGAAGACCGCGACGATGCTGGCGATCTCCCTGGCAATCCTCGTCGGGCTTGCCTCCGGCCGCCCGTGGCGGAGCTATCGGGGCCTCGACGACGTCTCCTGGACGAGCGTCGCGCTCGGCGTCTACGTGGCATTGACGGCGCTCGCGACCATCCGCTCGGTCGATCCCGGCCACAGCCTGGTTGGAGAGCCGTACCAGTACCAAGGGTTCCTCGCGACCGCCGGGTACGCCGTCGCCTTCGTGGCCGCCCGTCACAGCCTTGGCTCGCCATCGCGGCTCCGGCTGTTCGCCTGGGCGATGGTCGCGGCCGCCGGCGTGGCTGCCCTCTACGGACTCGTGCAGCAGGCGGGCCTCGACCCCATCTGGCACGCACTCGACAAAGGCCGGATCTTCTCCACGCTCGGCCAGGCCAACGCCCTCGCGGCCTACCTCATCCTATCGCTGCCGCTCGCCGTTGCGCTGTGGCTGACGTCTCCCAGGAGGACGGGGCTCGTCGCGTTGCTCGTGACCGCCCTGCTCGCCATCGCCACGGCCCTCACCTTGAGCCGAGGCGGGTACCTCGGGGCGCTCACCGCACTGGTCGTCTTTGCGGGCTGCTTCCTCGGGCGATGGAGCCTCACCAGGGGCCGGCTCGCCGTGCTGGGCGCCGTGGCCTTCGTGGTCGTCGTGTCCATCGCCCTGGTCCCGCCGCTCCGTGCAGAGGCGGGCCGCATCGCGGACCGGGGGCTGCAGGCAGTCGACGCTTCCGAGAGTTCAGCGGCCAGCCATCTCGACCTGTGGGCGGTCGGCGCCCGGATCGCGGTTGACCATCCGCTGCTCGGCATCGGGCCAGAGGAGTACCCGGATGCCTTCGGTCAGTATCGCGACATTGTCCTGTCGCCCGCCCGCGCGGCCGTGATGGGCCCATTCCGTCCCGAGAGTCCGCACGACGTCCCCTTGGCGATCGCCGACGGAGCCGGTCTGCCGGCCCTGGCAGCCTACGTCTTGCTGGTCGCAGCAGCCCTGCTCGCGGGCTGGAGGGGCCTCCGGGGCGCTTCACAAAGCGAGCGCGTGCTGATCGCGGCGCTCCTCGCTGCCGTCGTCGGCCACCTCGTGACGGAGCTATTCATGACTGCCGAGGTCGCCGGCTCCTGGACGTTCTGGGCTCTCCTCGGATGCCTTTGCTCGATGGGACCTCGCGCTGCCATCAGAAGGCAGCCTAGCCGACTGACATGAGCGCATCTCCGGCGAGGTTGTCCGGTTGGCGAGCGAGAACAAGCCCGTGGCTACCTACCCCCGCGCCCAACGCCCCTGTGCCAACTGTCCCCCTCGTTCGCCGCCGAGATGCGCTGCGAGTGCCGCTGCCACGGGATGCCGGGCTCCGACGTGTTCCCGGCGGAGCTGCTGGGTCACGGTCTCGCAGCCTGCGTCGTCATCGCAATCCTGCTCCTGATCGAGCGCGCCTCTATCGAGGCCGGCGCCGTCGCCTTTGCTGTGGCGTTGGTAGTCCTCGGACTGCTATCGCGAGGCTTTCGGGGCTGAACGTGCCGTCGGTGATTGGGCTCACGCCGCGCCACTGACGCGCCTTGCTCACGCCCTGAGCTGTTCGTTACGGGTGGAACGAGGAGGGCGGGACGCGGGCCGAGCTTGGCATGGGCTCCCGAGATGGTCGTCGGCAGATCCGGTGCCGAGCACGCGCCATCTCGGTTGTTGCCGGAAGCCGTGCGGTCCCTGCCGTGTGCCATATGGCCGATTACAAATGGCCCATCCGGTGGCAGGTTCGATGAGCACACGGGAGCCATGACGCGCGGCCCAGATAGCGGAGGTGATCGGCGGAAAGACGCTGGCAACGGCATAGACGAGCGTCACGCACGCAGGAGGCGACCATGGCAGGCACAAGCACACCGTCGATGTACGAGCAGCTCGGCGAGGCTGGCTACGCCGCACTGGTGGCCCGGCTGCGGGAGAAGTTGCTTGCCGACCCGCTGACGGCCCCCTACTACGCCCACAGCGACATGGACAACGTGATGAAGCACGCGGCGGAGTACCAGTCGACGACGCTGGGACGCCTCTTTGGTCCCATGTGGGGCGGACCGGAGACCTACACCGGGCGGCCCATCTGGGCCGTGCACGCCCCGCTCCGCGTGACCGAGCCCGTCTTCGACAGGATGGTGGAGCTGATCTGCGGCACGGTTGCCGAGGTGGGCATGCCCCCCGAAGCGGTCGCGGTCTTCCGCGCAGAGCTGGTCCGCTACAAGCCGATCGTCGTGACTGCCTAGGCGAAGACGGCGGCATCTCGGCGGGCGGTCTGGTCCCCTGACGCCGTCGGACTTCGCGGGCCTCGTGAGCACCTTGTCGCAGATCTCCATCCACGACAACACCATCGAGGTCAGCGACGCCTGCGGCTGGTCACGTCCCATACCGTGGTGTCACAGCGCAGGTGGCCGATAACGAGAACGGCCACCGCGTCATCCTCGCGTCGTCTGGCTAGGAACCGACGACATGGAGGGGCACCACGATGGCCACAGACAGGATGGCCGTGCTCGACACGGTGCGCAAGGCGATCGCCACTGGCGACACCGACTTCCTGCGCGAGGGGGTGCGCGTGCTCGCCCAGGCGGTGATGGAGGCCGAGGTCACCGAGCTCACGGGGGTGCCACACGGCGAGCGTGACCCGGAGCGCCGGCTGACCCGCCGCAACGGCTATCGCGAGCGACGCTGGGACACTCGGGTCGGCACCGTCGAGCTCGCCATTCCGCGCGTGCGCGACGGCAGCTACTTCCCGAGCCTTCTTGAGCCCCGTCGACGCGCCGAGCGGGCCCTCCTCGCGGTGATCCAGGAGGCCTATGTGCTGGAGGTCTCAACCCGCCGGGTGGAGGATCTGGTGGAGGCCCTCGGCATCGCCGGGATCAGCAAGAGCGAGGTCAGCCGCATCTGCGCCGCCCTCGACGCCGAGGTGGAGGCCTTCCGGCATCGCTCGCTCACAGGTGAGCGCTACCCGTATGTGTTCCTCGATGCCACCTACGTGAAGGTGCGGGACGCTGGGCGGGTCGTCAGCATGGCCTGCCTGGTGGCCATCGGGGTGGCCGCCAGCGGGGAGCGCCGCGTGCTGGGCCTCGACCTCGCGGCCGGCAACGACGAGGGCAACGCCTGGTCAGGCTTCGTGCGTGGCCTGTTGGAGCGCGGTCTCTGTGGCGTGCGCCTGGTGATCAGCGACGCCCAGCGAGGGATCGTGGAGGCCGTGCACGGCCAGCTGCTCGGCGCGGGGTGGCAGAGGTGTCGCGTGCATGCCACCCGCAACTCGCTCGATCTCGTGCCCCGCGGCTCCCAGGACATGGTGGCGGCCGCCATCCGCAGCATCTTCGAGCAGCCCGATGAGCACTCGGCATCTGAACAGCTGCGTCGGGTGGCGGACGGCCTGTCTGCCCGCTTCCCGATGGTGAGCGAGCTGCTCCTCGATGGCGAACCCGACCTCCTCGTGCACTTCACCTTCCCCGAGGCCCATCGCCGCCAGATCAGGAGCACCAACCCTCTCGAGCGCCTGAACAAGGAGATCAAACGCCGCACCGCCGTCGTCGGCATTTTCCCGACGCGCGCCAGCGTGCTCCGCCTCGTCGGCATGGTCCTCGCCGAGCAGGATGACGAGTGGCAGGACGGACGGCGCTACTTCAGCCCCGAGTCGATGGCCTTGATCGACGCGCTCCCTCACGAGGAGGTGCCGGCGTTGCTGATGGCGAGTTAAGTGAGCGCGAGGATGACGCACTGTGACACCACGTCCCGGGACTTGACCCGCGGGGTCACGTCGCGTAGCGTGGTGTAACAGCGCGGGGTGGCCGAGATGAAGAATGGCCACCGCGTCATCTTCCCTGTTCGCTGTCGTAGCGGCTCGCATCCCTAGTAGCAGCTCTGGCAGTCATCTCGTCCAGTTCTTGTTGGACAAGCGCCTCTGTCAATCCAAGCTTCTCCGACAATGGCCTGCGGAGAGCAGTAACCCGTGCGTCGGCCTCGATGAAGACGCTTGAGGCTGCACGGAGAGACTGGATCATCTCCTCGCGTCCGGAGCGTGATAGAGACGCTTCCGAGTGACGAGCGAAGAACATGTGCGCGATGTCGTTCCGGAGCCGAAGCGCTTCTGCAAGCACGCGGTCAAGGTCGGCCGGGATGGGCGTAAGCCTGCGAGCTTCGTTCAGAAGCTGACCAAAGGTGCGCGACTCGAGGGTTCGGTACAGCTCATCGACGTAATCCCGAGTGACGCGCGTTCGCCCGGATAGCTGCAGCATCGATGCGAAGTGGATCAGTTCTTGCTCAAGGACCTGCGCGTGGTAGGAGGCGAGCCCGAAGAAGGCGTAAACGTCCTTGGCGTCGCTCCCGTCGGGCTCCGGTACAGCGCTGTGCGACGAGTCCAATCGATCCTCCGCCACGCTCGCCTACCCTCAGTTAGCCACGGCGCCGAGGCCTGTTCATCCGCGTGACCCAGCCTCCTGGGACGAGGCGCTGCGGGCCTATAGCCCACCCTTGTAGACCTCGGCGAGCATGGCGACTGGCAGAGCCTCAAGAGCAGACGCAAGTGCTTGCGACTGGGCGGCGAGTTGCTGCACCAGATGGGCTTGCTCCACGAGAAGATCCTGGTGCTCCAGACTCGGCAGCGTGAGCTCCATCGCAAGCAGAGCCTCCTCCTTGAATTGGTTACGGCTCTGCTTGGTTGTGCCCGTGCATCGGCGCTCGACCTCCGACCAGACAATCGGACGCGAGAAGTAGAGCCGGAGGAACTCCGGCCGTACGAGATTGGGGTCGATCGTGTATGTCGGGAATTCGCCTGATGCGCACGCCAGGTCGAGTTCAGGAGTCACTAACGCAAACGCTCCGCGCCAGGCAAACAGGCGACTGTAAACAAACTGGCCGGCATGGACGCGGTTGAGTCGGGACGCCGATAGCTCGCGACCGAGTCTCTCCTCCCGCACGAACCCGCCCTCACCCTCCAACCGAACCCCGAGGAGCCGATAACTGGTGTCAAGATCCACACTCACGATGTCCGAGGACCGCGCCAAGACGCGTCTCAGGGGTACCTTCGGCGCATCAGCGAGCGGAGTCTCTATTGATTGGCGCCACCCCTGTGCCGCCAGACCCTGACTGGTGCTGGTGGCGAGCGCCCGCGCTGCCACCACAGTCTCTTCAGCTCGAACGCCGACTGGCACCGAGATGTCCTCCAGCCGACGTCTTGGGTGGCGTAGGTCGAGGTAGGTGTCGTCGGCCAGCACTGTCGCTGCGGTCGTACGCCATGCCTGGTCGGTCTCTTCCCGGGAGTCCCACCAGCGTATCAGCGGCGCGAATTCCTCGAAGCGGAGCGGCAGTGTCTTCGTGTACTTCTTCCTGCCGTCCGGAAGTGGGTGTTCGTAGAGCCAGATGGTGTCAGTCGGCCTCGATCTGTCGAAGAAGAGGACATTTGTAGGAATTGGGGTATACGGTTCGAATACTCCCGACGGCAGGCGAACGATGGTGTGAAGGTTGAACCGGGCGAGAAGGGCATAGAGTCCACGGACGTGGTGTACGAGTGAGCTGAGGGCCCTCGAACGCGGGGACCACCGCTTCATCCTCAACCGAGAACCAAGCACAACGGACTCGGAGAGGAGGAACACGGTGGTCGACGCCACGATGGACCCAGCGGTCTGGCTCCGCAAGCACCTCGAGACGGCCGACGCCGACCTGCTGCGGGAGATGCTGGGGACGTTCATCCAGGCGCTCATGGGCGCGGAGGCCGACGCGCTGTGCGGCGCTCCCTATGGGACGCGCTCGCCCGAGCGGGTCAACACCCGCAACGGCTACCGATCGCGGCCCTTCGACACGCGGACCGGAACGCTCGAACTCGCCCTGCCCAAGCTGCGCAGCGGGAGCTACTTCCCCGACTGGCTCCTGGAGCGCCGCCGACGCGCCGAGCGGGCCCTGGTGGCGGTGATCGCGGAGTGCTACGTGCGGGGCGTCTCGACCCGGCGGGTGGAGGGCCTCATCGCGACCCTCGGCATCAGCGGCATCAGCAAGAGCCAGGTGTCCGAGCTCGCCCGCTCGCTCGATGAGGAGGTGGCGGCCTTCCGTTCTCGGCCCCTGGACGGCGCGCCCTACACCTACCTCTGGCTCGACGCGCTGGCCCTGCGGGTGCGGGAGGGCGGCCGGATTGCCCAGCCCGCGGCGGTGATTGCCACCGCGGTGAACGCCGACGGCTATCGGGAGATCCTGGGCCTCGACCTCGTGACCAGCGAGGACGGGGCAGGCTGGACCGCCTTCCTGCGGGACCTCGTGGCCCGGGGCCTCTCGGGCGTGCGGCTCGTGATCAGCGATGACCACGCGGGGCTGGTGGCCGCGGTCGCGGCGGTGCTGCCCGGCGCCAGCTGGCAGCGCTGTCGCACCCATTTCGTCCGCAACCTGCTCACCCGCGTTCCCAAGAGCGCCCAGCCGTTGGTGGCTACCCTGGTGCGCTCGATCTTCGCCCAGCCCTCGCGCGACGAGGTGGAGGCCCAGCATGCCCGCGTGGTCGAGCAGCTCGCAGCTCGCTTCCCGCAGGCCGCAGAGCTGCTGGCGGAGGGTCGCGAGGACCTCCTGGCCTTCCGCCTGCTGCCGGCGGAGCACTGGCGCCAGATCTGGTCCAACAACCCCCAGGAGCGTCTCAACCGGGAGATCCGGCGGCGCACCGACGTGGTGGGCATCTTCCCCACCCGCGAGGCCGTGATCCGCCTCGTCGGCGCCGTCCTCGCCGAGCAGCACGAGGAGTGGGCGGTGGCGCGCCGCTACATGAGCGCGGAGTCGCTCACCAAGGCGCGCCTCGTCCGCCTCGGCGACGAGTTGACCGAGGAGGTGATGCCGGTGCTGGCCGCCGCCGGATAGTCACTCACGCGGCGGATGAAGCGGCGCTCATACACCACCTTGACGGACGTGACCCGAGAAGGTCTTGTTTGACACGCAGAGCCACGCCATCACGGGCGGCGAGGATGCCATCTGGAACGACGATCCCGCATCGTCCAGGACGCGGGGGCCTGCACAGCCGCTCCATCACGAGCTGAAGGAACAAGAGGGCTGTTTCTGTTGTCTGCTTGTCAATAGGGAAGCTCGACAGGATGCCGCGCTCTTCTTCGCCGCCGAAGGGGGGATTCGTGCGCACCACCTCGACACGATCCGCGTCCCTGATCGACGTAAGCGGATGTCTGAGGCTGTTCAAAGGATCGATCTGGGGGGAGTCAACGTCGTGGAGGAGCAGGTTCATCTGCCCAAGAAGGTACGGAAGTGGCTTCGCTTACCCGCCAAGGACCGACGGTTTGCCGCCTGGTTGGCCAGTGGCTGTGAGGCCTTGAAGGACACGGCGCTGCTCAGGGGTGTCGACTTGTGCTGCCAGATGTCTGAAGGATTCAACGAGGAAGCCACCGGTGCCGCACGCGGGGTCTAGAACTGTTTCTCCCAGCCGTGGATCTACTAGTTCAACCATCATGCGTACGACGGGTCTCGGGGTGTAGAACTCGCCCGCATCTCCTGCCGCGTCGCGCATTTCTTTGAGCATCGACTCATAGATCGCGCTCAGGGTGTGGACCTGCTCAGAGATCCTGAAGTCGATCTCGTTGACCTTGTTGATCAGCTCACGCAGGAGGTAACCGCTTCGCATCCTGGAGGTCGCTTCGGTGAAGACCCGTGCAACCACCTCCGCACGGTCACCCGAACGAGCTCCTTGCAGCGCCCGGAGGTAACTCAGGAGGCCCACGATCCTCGTCTCCTCTCCCGAGGGGCCCTTGGCTACGAAGTACTCGTCGTTGATGAAGTGGAGGAGGGCATCCCCTGTAATTCCGTCTGGAGGGGCTGCCCAGTCGCGCCAGCGATAGGGGGCAACGACCGCTGGATGGTGCACCCGCCCCTCCAACTCGGCCTCAGTCTCAGCGATTGCATCCATGTCATCGAGGAACTTGAGAAAGAGAAGCCACGTCAGCTGTGGGAGCCGGTCAGCATCGCCGCTTAGGCCCTTGTCTCTACGCATAATTCGGCGGGCCGATTTGACAACCGCCGGTCACGTCCGTCAAGGTGGTGTATGAGCGCCGCTTCATCCGCCGCGTGAGTGACTATCCGGCGGCGGCCAGCACCGGCATCACCTCCTCGGTCAACTCGTCGCCGAGGCGGACGAGGCGCGCCTTGGTGAGCGACTCCGCGCTCATGTAGCGGCGCGCCACCGCCCACTCCTCATGCTGCTCGGCGAGCACGGCGCCGACGAGGCGGATCACGGCCTCGCGGGTGGGGAAGATGCCCACCACGTCGGTGCGCCGCCGGATCTCCCGGTTGAGACGCTCCTGGGGGTTGTTGGACCAGATCTGGCGCCAGTGCTCCGCCGGCAGCAGGCGGAAGGCCAGGAGGTCCTCGCGACCCTCCGCCAGCAGCTCTGCGGCCTGCGGGAAGCGAGCTGCGAGCTGCTCGACCACGCGGGCATGCTGGGCCTCCACCTCGTCGCGCGAGGGCTGGGCGAAGATCGAGCGCACCAGGGTAGCCACCAACGGCTGGGCGCTCTTGGGAACGCGGGTGAGCAGGTTGCGGACGAAATGGGTGCGACAGCGCTGCCAGCTGGCGCCGGGCAGCACCGCCGCGACCGCGGCCACCAGCCCCGCGTGGTCATCGCTGATCACGAGCCGCACGCCCGAGAGGCCCCGGGCCACGAGGTCCCGCAGGAAGGCGGTCCAGCCTGCCCCGTCCTCGCTGGTCACGAGGTCGAGGCCCAGGATCTCCCGATAGCCGTCGGCGTTCACCGCGGTGGCAATCACCGCCGCGGGCTGGGCAATCCGGCCGCCCTCCCGCACCCGCAGGGCCAGCGCGTCGAGCCAGAGGTAGGTGTAGGGCGCGCCGTCCAGGGGCCGAGAACGGAAGGCCGCCACCTCCTCATCGAGCGAGCGGGCGAGCTCGGACACCTGGCTCTTGCTGATGCCGCTGATGCCGAGGGTCGCGATGAGGCCCTCCACCCGCCGGGTCGAGACGCCCCGCACGTAGCACTCCGCGATCACCGCCACCAGGGCCCGCTCGGCGCGTCGGCGGCGCTCCAGGAGCCAGTCGGGGAAGTAGCTCCCGCTGCGCAGCTTGGGCAGGGCGAGTTCGAGCGTTCCGGTCCGCGTGTCGAAGGGCCGCGATCGGTAGCCGTTGCGGGTGTTGACCCGCTCGGGCGAGCGCGTCCCATAGGGAGCGCCGCACAGCGCGTCGGCCTCCGCGCCCATGAGCGCCTGGATGAACGTCCCCAGCATCTCCCGCAGCAGGTCGGCGTCGGCCGTCTCGAGGTGCTTGCGGAGCCAGACCGCTGGGTCCATCGTGGCGTCGACCACCGTGTTCCTCCTCTCCGAGTCCGTTGTGCTTGGTTCTCGGTTGAGGATGAAGCGGTGGTCCCCGCGTTCGAGGGCCCTCAGCTCACTCGTACACCACGTCCGTGGACTCTATGCAACCGCCAGCAGGCTCTGCGGCGTCCTAGTGCGTCGCCGTGGCTCTTTCATGCTTTCTCCTAGGCGACGTATAGCAACGTCTGCAGCTGGGCAATTGCCTCGCGCAGGGCCTGGCTACCGCCGAATATCTGGGCAATCTCGAGGACGTTTCCCCGATCCGAGATTGGGGGCACCTTCAGCACCGCCGGCACGTCGAACAGCGATGCGCCGTGGTGGGCGTACTTCTCGAGCAAGGCCTCAAGGACCGCGCGGGCTCCTGGCGAGTATCGCTCGAAGAACGCGACCTCCTCCCGGCGCACCCGGTCGGCGCGCTCGCGGCGTGAGCGGAACGGTGCGTTGTACGCGAGGTGGCAGAGGAGGTCGAACGGGTCGGCATCCGGCTGCTTCGCCTGCTGGGCCAGCGTCTCGAAGTCGATGCCGCGCTCCGCCAACTCGGCGATGACGGCGGCCCGACCGCCCGAGTCTTCCCATGCACGCCGCAGGTCAATCGCTGCTGGGTACAGGGTACGAACACGCTCGGCGGCGTAGTCCGAGAACTGCACCACCCGGAGCTGCTTGCCGTCCGGATCGAGCTCGTACACGAGGTGGGCGGCGATCTCTACCACCCCGCCGTCCACGTAGTACTTGCGTGGCGCACCGGGCTCGCTGTCATCAGAAACGATCTCCGGTCCGGGCCCGCCAGGAATCTCGGCGACGTCGCTTCCGTCCTCGGTGCCCTGATCCACGACTACTCGCGAGCCCGGCACCTCCTGGCCGTCGTCACCGATTTGGACCTCGTCGGTCCCGACCGGCTCGCCATCGAACTCCGGATCGGCGAAGAGACGAGTGGCGGAGCCGGTGTAGTCGAGGATCGTGAAGAAGAGCTTTCCGTAGTCGTCGCGCACGCGGGTGCCGCGCCCGATGATCTGCTTGAACTCGACCATTGAGTTGACGACCCGCGCGAGCACGATGTTCCTCGTCGTCGGCGCATCCACTCCGGTGGTCAGGAGCTGCGAGCTCGTCAGAACCACCGGTGTCGGGCGGTCGACCTCTTGGAAGTGCCCGAGATGGGCACGCCCGATCAGGGCCTCGTCGGCAGTGACCCGGCAGACGTAGTCCGGGTACGGGGCCATGAGGTCGGCGTTGAGAGTGCTGATCGCCGCGCGCATCTCGTTGGCGTGTTCCTGATCGACGCAGAAGACCATCGTCTTGGCGAATCGGTCGGTGGACTTCAGGTACTCGGTGAAGTGTCTGGCGATCGCCTGAGTCCGCATCTTCAGGGCCACGAGGCGTTCGAAGTCCTCGGTGCGGTACTCCTGATCGGGGATCTCGCGACCGTATCGGTCAAGTTCACCTTTGCTCGGGCGCCAGCCAGCGGCGTCATAGGACGTGATGACGCGGTGCACACGGTACGGCGCAAGGAAGCCGTCCTCGATGCCTTGTCGAAGGCTGTACGTGTAGACAGGCGCGCCGAAGTACTCATACGTGTTGCGGTTGACGTCGCGCAGCGGCGTGGCCGTCATGCCGAGCTGCACGGCCGGCGCAAAGTACTCCAGGATCTCGCGCCAGCGGCTCTCGTCACGGGCGCTGCCGCGATGCGCCTCGTCGACGATTACGAGATCGAAGAAGTCGGGGGCGTACTCGCGGTACAGCCCGGGCCGACGCTCATCCTCCGCGATCGACTGGTAGGTCGAGAAGTAGATCTCGCGGCTCTTCACCGCCTCACCGTTCTCGATCCGGAGCCGAGCATCGCCGAACGGCGCGAACGTCTTGTCCTTCGGATCATCGACGAGGATGTTGCGGTCCGCGAGATACAGAATGCGGGGACGCAGCCGCGTCCCGTCTCGGCTCCAGCCAGCGCTCCAGAGCTTCCAGCAGATCTGGAACGCGACAGCTGTCTTGCCGGTCCCGGTGGCCATGGTGAGAAGGACGCGACGATGGCCCGCGAGGACGGCCTGAATGACTCGATCGATCGCGATGCGCTGGTAGTAGCGGGGCACCAAGTCGGGCTGATGGAACGTCGGGGTCAGGACGCGGGCAGCCCGAGTGTCGTCGGCGAGCCCTGTCCCTTGCCGGTACCGTCCCCACAGCTCGTCGGGTGTCGGGAACGCGGTCAGCTCACGCTCCTGCCCGGTCGTGAAGTCGTACTCGACGATCCCATAGCCGTTTGTGGAGTACGCGAAGCGCAGGTCGAGGATCTGGGCGTAGTCCTTCGCTTGCTGCAGACCGTCGGCGGGGAGCTTGTAGGCTGCCTTGGCTTCGACCACCGCGATAGGGAAGTCTCGTGTCAGGCGGAGCAGGTAGTCGACCCGCTTGCCCGGGCGACGACGCACGCGCGATCCCATGACCACGATGCGACCGTCGGTGAAATAGACCTGCTCGGTATAGGAGCGGGGAGGATCATCCCAGCCAGCCGCGTTGAGCAGAGGCTCGACATACTTCCGGCAGGTGTCTGCCTCGCCGATCATGCCGGGAGTCTCAACGCCACTCTCAGCCGGTCGACCAGCATTGGCCGCAACAGCGTGGTCCTGCCGAGTTCGTACTTGATGGTCGCCTCGTGCGATACGTCGAATGGCAGCAACAGGAGGTCATCAGCGCAGATCGGGACGACCGGAATGCCATGCCCCTGGGCCCAGCCCATCTCATACATAACGTTCGGCCGCTGGCCGGTGACGTCCGCGACTACGACGCGCGCTGCGGAAAGCCCGGCCCTGATCCGGTCCACCACATCGCCGATGTACTCAACCTGATCGACCCGTTCGGCCGCCAGACCGACCTCTTCTGCGGCCCCGCGAATTGCGACAAAGAAGACGTCATCGAAGTGGGCGTCGAACGGCATTGCAGCGAAAAGCATTCCTGCAGCAGGCCGATTGGCGGGAGGCCGAGCTCCGCCGTTCGATGTCCGGAAGCCGCTCGCGAGAGCGCGAAGCAGCTGACTCACTGGGACGAGGCGGATGGACGCCTGAGCAATCGTCCCAATTCCTTGGATCGGGCTTGGCGTCACGATTAACACGCGTCGAGCGTCGACCAGGCCCAAGATCTTGCGCGCCTGCTCGAGCGCATAAAGTGCCAGGTCGGGACGGTCAGGCGCGATCGCCTTGAGTTCTAGGACGATGAACGAGTCCTCGTCTAGGGCGTGTACGACGTAGTCGAGCGACAGACCCCCGAAATTGGCCTCCCGCTCGAACTCATAGCGCGATGCCTCGAGGACTTGCTGAACCTCGGCCTCGAGGCGACGCCAGATGCTCTTCCAGTCGAGCTCGTCCGGCATGCAGTCTCCCGAACGATTGCCTTCCAAGCTGCCCCAAACAAAGATAGCCGGTCCATTGATGCTTGATCCGTGCTTGTCGAGCAAGCCTTCGGGCTCGCCACGCATGTGGACGTGCTCGACTTCAACACGAACCAGGCTCGCCGGATCCTGGTGGGCCTGGGATTCCATGCCAGGCGCGTCGGTTAGGTGGGGAGCCCAGCGGGTGCAGGGCGTACAATCTGGAACGCTAGTTCTATATTGGAGTGCACAATGCCGGTTGTCACTCGCGTCAAGAAGGAACCGGCGGCTGACCGCGCGCACTTGCACATCGTTGGTGTCTGCACGGCGGACGGCGGGTACTACACCCGAGCGCAGGTCGTCGCCGGACTCGATCGCGGGGAGTCATGGACAACGTACGGCGGGGGCATGTCCGCGCGCATCAAGAAGATCTCGTTCTGTCCCCGAGCGGGCTGCTACGTGAGCCCGTACATCACGACGGCGCCCGACTACAGCACGGCGAACAACCTCGACAATCTGCCCCCCTGCTGACCGGGGGGCTCGACCGCCGCTATCCGCCGCCACGAGCAGCGACCCGAAGCAGCGCCGCCCGTTCCCGCTTCCTCGGCAACCGGCCGCTGTTCAACCATGACCGCAGCTGGCAGACCTGGAACAGCGGCTGGCGGCGCTGGAAGAGCGCAGCGAGCGAGCGCCCAGGGGGCTCATCGGACTCTGGCGAGAGGTGCTGCCATCCGAGGTGCGCACGCACCTGCGTTGCCGCGCGCCAGGAGCAACTGCTCGCCGCTCGAGCCTTCCTGGATCACCGGATCGAGCATCTCGAGCAGGCGCCCGCGGACGCGCTGCCGCGCCGGGAGAGCATCTCGCTCGAGTAGACGCCTGCCCCGGTCGCCCCGTCACGCGCTGAGACAGTCACGCCGCTCGGCACGGTCGAGGTGTCGCCTGGGCGGAGCGCGTTGAGGAGCTGCCGGTGGTCGCGCAGGTTGCTCGACGACCTCAGCTGAGACGAGGCGGCCGAATTGCGCCGGGCCATCCAGGCCGTTCTCGACGAGGCCCGAGTGAAGGGCCAGTCCACGCCCGAGCCCCTGGACTGCGCGTATAGTGCAGACACTGCCGCTACTCGCGGCGATGCTCCGCGTGGTCGACCCCTTCTCGAACAGACCGTGCGCCTGCCGTCCGGTTCGGGAAGCGAGAACAGGGGTCATGCCATGACCAGCGGCATCGTCAGGAAGATCATCGCCGATCGGGGCTTCGGGTTCATCATCGCCGAGGACCGGAAAGACTACTTCTTCCACCGCAGCGGCCTCCAGGCCCCCCTCGACTTTGACCAGCTCGTCGGCGGCGAGCGCGTCGCCTTCGAGATCGAGGCCAGTCCCAAGGGTCCGCGCGCCGTCCAGGTGCGCGCAGTCTAGCCGTCAGCGGTCCGCCGGAGCGACGGTCGAGCGACCAGGCGGCCGCCCTACCGTCCTGCGACTGCCACGTGATTCGGGACGAGCACATGGAGTCCTGCGTGATTGGTGCCCTCACGAGGGTTGCCGCCGAACGCGGCTTCCGCTTGACCGATGGCGGGCGCGTCTCGTTGAGGACGGCGGGACCGCGGGCCATGCACGGGGCTCCCGCGGTGTGGTGGCAGAGCGTGGTCGAGCAGAGCCGGCGCGTACCGCCGGTCCGGGAGGGACGGCATGGCCGATGAGCTGACGCCGGCGTGGCTGGACTTCTTCCGCCTGCTGCCGGAGGGATGGGCGGTCAGTCGTCCGGCGCTCAGGCCGGGTGACGGCGTTTGGATTGTCAAGGCGGTGCGCAAGCCGCGCCGTCCGGGTGACCCGCGGGTGCGGGTCGAGGCCAGCGGCGGTGACGAGGGATCCGCGGTGCGCGCGCTGGCCGACGAGTTCCGCCGCTTGGGCTACGCACGGGCGCCGCGCGTCGGGAACGGGGGCGGCCTCCGCCGAGCGCGCACACGGCCGTCCTGGCCGAGCTGACCGGTGCCCCGTCGGGATGCATAGCGGTAGGCGCCGCGGTGACCACGGGAGCAAGAAGGCCAAAGGCCAACGGGGAAGGCCGCCTCGGCTGGTGATATCGTTGCCTCGTCAACTACAACTGCTGAGGCCGCACACCGCCTGATCGACCACCTCGGCCTTGTCTGGTTTGATCCAGACTTCGGGCCGCACCAAGTAGCCCTAGCGGCAGCGCTCGATCACCCGGGCATCGCCTGCTACAAGTTGCACCGTTTTCGAATGTCGCACTGCCTCTATCAGCCCGACGTCCGCCATCTTCGCCCGCTTCCCGCCGAATACTGGCTGGTCGACCCTGATCCCGAGTTCTTCCAAATCGTGATTGATCTCCGTCAGCCACCACGCGGCCTCCCCTAGGCCCGGCGTACGCTTGCGTGTAGGAACTCTCCCTGAGGCGACGTGACGGGATGTGCGGCTGTCTGGTTTTCGGGGCGCTGGTCATCCTGCTCTTCGCCGTGGTGCCGGTTGTGGTCTGGCCACTCCTCGTCATCGCCCTCATCGTGCTGATGGTGATCGCCGCAGCCCTCGGCCTCGTACAGGCCATCCTCGGGGCAGTCTTCGGCCGTCTGTAGGGCTCACGGACCTGTTCGAGCGATACCGACGCCGAGGAAAGGGGCTCGCAAGATCCTGCCGGGTTGCACACTGGCCGAGGAGAGTACGCTCCGCGAACCCGCAGATGCGTGCGGTCAGTGGACACGTTCTCGATCAGCGGGGAGGGGGTGGCACCATGGTCGAGCCTCGTGAGTTGATCGCCCGCTACATCGACGATCAGGCGGAGTGGCGGCGCCAACTGGCCGAACGCTATCCGGATGACGCGCGCAACCAGTCGAGCGCGGAGCATCTCGATGAGCTCGCTCTGTACGTCCGGTCGTTGGATGCCAGCGACGGACGCCTCGGGCAGTTGTGGGTGCTCGACAGCGGGAATGCCGCTGGGACGGTCTGGTCCCCGGGACCCTACACAGCGCGAACGATCTCCCAATACGGGTTCCACGGCACACCGCCACCCCCTGACGCGTTCATCGACAGCCTCGTCGCGATCGCTGAGGACGACGAACGCGATGGGGTGGTCGAGCACCGCGAGTGGCGCGACGCGGACGATTGACGTCTAGTGTTGGTGCGCTGCTCCTCCGGCCAACAGTGCGGTCGCCCGTGGGGCCCATTCGAGGTCGTCGAATAGCGAGCTTCGGGGACCCGGAGGTGGCGTCGCAGTTTCGGGCTGGACCTGCCTGGACGCCTGCTCCGAGCAGATGGCGCAGACCTGACGGTGCCGTGCAACGTCGTCCAGATCCACCATCAGCGGTCCCGATGGACCCTCGTCGGGATATTCCCGCAATCGGCGCTTCTCGGCGAGCAGGAGGTGAGTGACAGCGCTCACGACTGCATCAGCGTCTTCATTTGGGATGGACAACCCATGGGTCTCGATCACCGCCACGGGTTCGACGGGTCGCTGCTGGGCCTTCACCGCCACGGCCGCAAGAGCCAGCAGCTTGCGGGCTTCGGCGGGTGGGAGTCGCTGGAGCTCGCTCACGCGGCGCCCCCCTCGGCAAGCAGCCGTTCCGCCATGGCAATCATGGCCTCCACGTCGACGTTCAGGCTGGTCGCGATGCGCTCGGCCTCCCTCCTGAGATCGAGCCTGACGTCCACCTTTTCACGGAACTTCTCCGGTCGCTCACTTCGGAGAAGGAACATCAAGAGGGCGTCGCTCGTCGATAAGGCGCGCCGTCTGGCCTCTGCTTCGAGCATGTCCACGGCGTCTTCTCTGGCTCTCAACCACGCGGCAGCGAACGCGGCATCGGCCTGCGCGCGCTTGTATGGCGCATCACGGCTGACGCCCGATGCGCTGGCGGCCAACCTGACGTTTCCTGTGGCCGCGAAGATCTCTAGGAACCGGGGCTGCCAGGGTGGTCGTCGGCGTGCTGGTGTCGAAACTGCAGAGGAGTGGTCAGCCATCTGCCTTGACCGCCTTCTTGCCCGTAAAGGATTGCCAGCGCTCGATGCAGACTTGCCCATAAGAAGGACTGATCTCAAGGCCGTAGCAACGTCTGCCCGCCTGCTCGGCCGCGATGAGGCGGTGCCTGAGCCCAAGAAGGCGTCGTAGCAGATCTCCCCGGGGTGCGTGTGGTACGCGATGGGGCGAGCAAACAATTCGGTCGGTTTCTGGGTGGGATGGATGCCGTCGGACTCGCCAACCTGATCGACCTGCCAGATCGTTGTCGCGTTCGCGGGCGGCTTGAGGAGCGGTGGTGCGCCCTCGACCCAGCCATAGAAACACGGCTCGTGCTGCCACATATAGTGCGAATGCGTGAGCACCGCCCGCGCTTTCGACCAGATGAGCTGCTGATGGACCAGTAGGCCGCACGCAGTCCACGCCGCCTCGACGAGCGCCTGACGCCGATGCGCATGCCATTGGTAGATCGCAACATGTGGGGCGAGGTGTGGCAGCGCCGCTTCAATGAACGCGCGGAAGAACGCTTCCCCTGCCTCGGGGTCCTGATAGTCGTCCCAGTGCTTGTCTTTGACGGCCGCCTTGTTGTGCCAGCTCTGGGGGTGACTGCCCCCGTCATAGTCAACCAAGTAGGGCGGGTCAGTAGCCATGAGTGTGGCGGTCTCGCCCCCGAACAGCCGCGCCACGTCCTCGGGCTTGGTGCTATCTCCCACGAGCAGGCGGTGCTCGCCGAGCAACCAGAGCTCCCCGGGTTGGACGTAGAGATCGCTCTCTGCCGGCTGCGGAGGCGCCTCGTCCGGGTCGGTGAGCCCGGGGCTGCGAAGATCGATGTGGTTCGCTTTGGCGAGGTCCTCGATCAACGCCTCGATGGAGGGGTCTGCTGGCACCAGCTCGTGCAGCAAGCTGTCGAGCTTCTCACGGTCGGCCAAGGCCATCGCGCCAATCGGATCGAAGGTCGCCAAGACCTCACGCTCTTCCTCGGACGTCAGCTCCACGAACTTGACCGGGACCGTCGACTCGTGCCTGGCCAGTGCCAGCTCGACACGGAGGTGGCCGTCGAGGATGTGCCCAGAGGTTCTGTTGACGATCACGTCGTCGACCCACCCGATGTCGCCGAGCACAGCTGTTATGGCCTGCTGTTGGGCGCGCGGATGGAGCCGCCAGTTCAGCGGGTTGGCGACGAGCTCGGCCGGGTCCACCTCGGCATGCGCCACGATCCTGTTCTGCCACCCGGCGCGCTCTCCCGCAGCCTTACTCGACGATCCGGCAACCGGGGAAAGGGAACCGGTGCCGGGATCGTCGAGGGCGAGGTTTGTGCCGGTGGGCTTGATTGCTGTGTGGACCATGCCGCCAAGGTAGGCGGCAGGGTTGGGGGGACGGCATCCCCGATCCGTCTGGTCTGGCGAACCTGCGTTGCACCGCGGCCTACTGCAGCGGGATGGGACGTGGTGCTCCTGCGCACCACAGACCTGTGGTTCGGTGCTCGCGCCACGGCTGCCCGTCTGCCACACTCGCGCTGTGATGGCCGTGGGCGTTGCACGCCCTGGCCTCGGGCGAAGGTCGCGTGGAACCGCGCGGGAAAGCCGCTGAGCGCCATGTCACAGAACGACTGCGAGCCGCCCTGCCGGCCGACGCATTCCACCTTTACCCGAACGCCGAGTGGCTCGGCCCGATGCGGTCTGGCGGGCCTGCCCGTAATGGCGAAGCGGACCTCGTCATCGTGCACGCGGAGCTGGGAATCCTTGTCCTCGAGATGAAGTCGGGGACGCCCTCGCGCGACCAAGCCAGACCGGCTCTTTGGCGCGGAGGTCCATTTCATCGAGGCGGGGAGCGACCCGCGGCTGGTGGCCGGTCCCGACGAAGCGGCGACGCTTGCCCGGGTAGCGGCCGACCTCCGGGGCCGCGGCGAACGGCCCTACATGATCCCGCTCGGCGGTTCCTGCCCCCTGGGGGCACTGGGGTACGTGGTAGGGACGCTCGAGCTCCTCTCGCAGCTCGAGGCGTCGGCGGAGCGACCCAGCCGGCTGTACGTCGCGTGCGGCTCACGGGGCACGGCCGCCGGCCTCGTCCTCGGGGCACGCTTGTCAGATGCCCCGTACAGGGTCCACGGCGTGGCCGTCAGCGGCGGCGATCCTGCCAAGACCGAGCACGCCGCCGAGATTGCCACCCAGGCCGCAGGGCTCCTCGGGAGGCCGGTGCGGCTGACCGCGGCCGATTTCGCGACGGGTCAGTCGCAGATCGGCGCGGGCTACGGCCGCTCCACGCCTGGCTGCCTCGAGGCTATCGATCTCCTTGCCCGCACGGAGGGCATATTGCTCGACCCGGTGTACACGGGTAAGGCGATGGCCGGCCTCATCGACGACATCCGCTCCCGCTCGATCAAGCCCTCAGAAACGGTCGTCTTCCTCCACACCGGCGGTTTGCCGGGGCTTTTCGCACACGCCGCGGAGCTCGCCGCCCCCGTCCGTCGGGCGGATCCGGCAACTCCCGCCAGTTGACCGTCGACCTGAGCAGGTAACCGGCCGCGCGATCCGGCCAAGGCGCCCGCCGGCGCACGACCTACTTCGTCCGCAGGGCCGCTTCGATCGCTGCCTGCACCGTGGCCCAATCGGCGACCGCCAGCTTCTTGCCGTTGACGACGATGGTCGGCGTGGAGTCGATGCCGAGCCTGGTCACTTCGGCCTGGGACGCCTGCTGGATCCGGGCGAAGAGGGCCCCAGCGGCGGTAGCCTGGAGACCTGCGTCGAACCTAGATCGGTCGAGCCCGACGGCGTCGGCGATGCTCTCCAGGCGTGCGACCGTGAAGCTCCCCACGTTCTCGCCGAGCTGGTTTGCGAAGAGGTAATCGTGGTAGGGCCAGAACTTGCTTTGCTGCTCGGCTAGAGCCGCCGCGACGGCCGCCCAGGCCGACTCGTTCCCGAGGAACGCGAAGTCGCGGAAGACGAAGCGCACCTTCCCTGTCTCGACGTAGGTCGCCACGAGCTGCGGCTCGACCTGCAGGGTGAACTGCCGGCAGAAGGGGCATTGGAAGTCCTCCCAGGCCTCCACTGTCACTTTCGCGGTGGGCTTGCCCAGGCTGTACCCGGACGCAAGGTCGGTGGGCGTCATTGCCGCCGGGGTCACGATCGGGACCATCGTCGCGAGAGCTGCCGCGCTTATGGCGGGACTCGGTGACGTCCCGCCGGTCGGTCTCGGCGTGCCGATCACCGTGGCCGCCCTCTGCGTCGAAGGATGGATGGTCCCGTTGAGGGCGAGCACGCTCAGGACAAGGCCGAGGCACGTGAGGAATCCGCCGAGGAAGAGTGCGAGCTCGGGCACACGCCCGTAGCGACCGGACGGCGGCGGTTCGTGCATCACCCGGTCCGGTGCGCCAGAGCCAACGGGGGCAGCCGGAACGGCGGAGACGGGCTCGGGCTGGCTCGCCTCATCGATCGGCATGCCGTCCGCCGGGAGGATCGTGGGCTAGTCCTGGCCGTCGAGCCAGCGGCGCTCGAGCCAGTCGGCAGCAGCACGCTCGATCTGCCAGGCCTCGCACTGCTTCTGGACGCAGAAGTCCGGATCAGGTACGCAGCTGAACTCGCAGAAGCGGGCTAAGCGGTCCAGGGCCCCGAGCGCATCGTCGACGCCCGTTGGGCGCCGGAGATCTGCCCCCGCGGTCGCAGCGTCGCTCGCATGGGCGATCGCCCCTCTGCTGCCGCTCCGGTCGATGTCGATCACCGTTCACGCTCCTCCCAACAAGATGAGGGCAGCGTACGCGGTGCGAGTCACCGGGCGGCAGGGTCCTTCGGCCCACGCGGAGCTGTCCACGTCGAGTGACCCCGGGCGCCGCGAGGACGTCCAGCGGACCATCCTCTGGCGGTATGTTCATCCGAAGCAGGGCTAACCACAGGGGACGCCAGGCCGCTGGCGCTGCGCGGCACTTTCGGGGGATGGCGGAGCCTGACGCAGGCGTCGTACGGTGCGGCCGTGGTCGAGCCTGAGACCAGTGCGGGGCGCGCGCGTGCCAGCGTTGTCTGGCACCCGGCCGGGGTCCGCGGACGGTGAGTCGTACCGCCGGGCTCCTGCTCGCGTTGTGCGTCGCGCTCCTGCTCGGTCTTGGCGCGTTCGGGGTGGCCCGCCTTGCCGACACCTCGTGCAGTCCCTTCGCCCGCACCCCGTGCGTGCGAGTCCTGTTCCTCGGCAACAGCTACACGTACGTCAACGACCTGCCCGCGGTTTTCCGCCACGTGGCGCGAGCGGGCGGCCAGAATGTTGAAACCGGCATGGTGGCGAACGGTGGCGAAACACTTGCCCAGCACGCCACATCATCTGAGTCGCTCGGCGCCATCCGCGGCTCGCGCTGGCAGTTCGTGGTTCTCCAGGAGCAGAGCGAGATCCCCGCCCTCGCGTCGGTTCGCGAGAGCCAGATGGATCCGGCGGCCCGCTCGCTCGTCGCCGTGATCCGGGCGGCGGGCGCGACCCCCGTCCTACTCGAGACGTGGGCACACCGGGACGGGCTGCCCGCCGACAACCTAGACTACCCGGCCATGCAGACTGCAATCGACGAGGGATATGGCGAGCTTGGCCAGGATCTCGGGGTGACAGTAGTGCCCGCCGGTCAGGCCTGGGCAGCGGTGCTCCGCCTCGATCCGGCAACCGCGCTCTGGCAAGCCGACGGGAGTCACCCGAGCAACGCTGGCACCTACCTCGTCGCCTGCGTGCTCTACGCCCGACTCTTTCACGCGAGCCCGGTGGGGATCGCCGACACCGAGGGCCTCCCGAGCGGTCTGGCCGCAACTCTGCAGGCCGTCGCCGGACAACTCTGATCGCGCAGAGCGAGTCGGCGAGTGCGTGTGCACCAAAGTCGGCCGCCATCACCGGCGTCCGGCGCGCCTCGATCGCGGCAGGCTGACGTTGCTCGAAGGCTTGCCGGGGTTAGGCGCCCCCGGGCGCTCACCCCTGTGCCATGATCCGAGCCGTGTCCGATGCGCCTCGCACCCAGGGTCGCAGCTCAGGCGGGTCGCTCGCGGCGTGGCTCATTGCTATCCGCCCGGCGACTCTGCCGGCGGCATGCAGCGGGGTCGTCGTTGGGCTCGGTGCGGCCCGCGCCGACGGCGCGCCCTTCCGGCCTGACACGGCCGTCGCGTGCTTGGCAGTGGCATTGCTGCTTCAGATCCTGGCCAACCTCGCCAACGACCTCTCGGACTTCCGGCGCGGCGCCGACACTGCCGAGCGAATCGGGCCGACCCGCGCCGCACTGGCCGGCCTGCTGTCGCCCCGCCAGCTTGAAGGGGGCATCGGCCTGACGATCGCCGCAGCCGGGCTGGCCGGCAGCTACCTGGTCGGGGTGGGTGGTCCGGCCGTGCTCGCCCTCGGGGCAGCGGCTGTCATCGCCGCCTTGGCGTACACGGGAGGCCCCTGGCCATACGGCTACAGGGGCCTGGGCGAGCCGCTCGTGTTCATCTTTTTCGGCCTCGTCGCAGTGGTGGGGACGGCGTATCTCCAAGCAGGCCGTCTCGATCCGCTCGACATAGTGGCGGCGGTTCCCGTTGGCGCCCTCGTGACCGCCATCTTGGTGGTCAACAACCAGCGCGACATCACCACCGACCAAGCAGCCGGGAAACGCACGCTCGCAGTGCAGTTCGGCGAAGGTTTCGCCCAAGCCGAGTACGGAACCTGCCTCCTGCTGGCCGCAGCCGTCCCTCTGGGCCTGCTCGCCGTGGCGGCCGTGGTCGCCTCAGGCATTCAAGTCGGCCCACTCGTCCTGCTGCCCCTGGCGAGTTGCCCGCTTGCGCTGCCACTGTGGCGCCAAGTTCGGACAGGGGGCGATCCGCGTCGGCTCAACGCGGTCCTGCGGGGGACCGCCCGGCTCTCGTTCATCTTCAGCCTGCTCTTCGCTGTGGGGCTCGCGGCGCCGCGTTGAGCGGCCGAGTGACTGGCACAAGCCGAGTGACTGGCACAATCGGCCATGCCCGACCCGCCAAACGGGCGACTTGGCGCGGCACGCCATCGGTGAGAGACTGCCCTTAGCGCGAGTACTTACTGTCGCAGGAGGGCTGGCCGTGCCCTCGGTCGCGGACCTCGTCGAGACCCACTTGCTGCGCGCCCTGACCGACGCCGACACATACGCGGCCGGCGTGGCGCTGGCCGACAGCGGAGCCGTCACGTTCGACCAGTTCGGCCCGCTGCACGTCCGGGCTTGGGTTGAGGACGGTGAGCGCTTCGTCGCGGACCTGTACTCGGGGCCGGGCAGACTGGCGTGGTCGTGCTCCGAACCGGGCGGGGCGCGGGGGGCCCCGTGCCCACACTGCGTCGCGGCTGCCGTCGAGACCCGGCGCTACGCGCCAGCGCGGACCTCGGGGGTGGCCATATCGGAGGACGTAGAAGCACATCCACTGCCGCAGCCGACGGCGCCAGCGCCCCCGCATGCGGAGGCGTTCGCTCCGCCCTCCGAGCCGCATGTGCCCGTCGAGCCCGAACTTGCGCCGACACCCGGGGCCGAGCCCGTGTTCGCCGACGTCGTGGTGGGAGGGCTCACCCTGTCGACCGCGCAACTTACCGGGCCCGAGCCGGATGGCGCGCCCGCCTTCTCGTCAGCGCTTGAACCGGAAGCCACTCTCGCACCCGACGCCCTGGTCGCGCCCGACACGACGCTCGCACCCGACAGGGCGCCCGCTCCTGAGTCTGAGGACCTCGGCATCATTGGCGTGCACGCCATCGTATTCACGCCGGATTTAGACGAGGTGCGCGCGTTCTTCCGCGACATGCTGGGCCTGCCGCACGTCGACGCTGGGGGCGGCTGGCTCATCTTTGCCCTTCCTCCCGCCGAGCTCGCGGTCCACCCGGCCGACAGGCCGAGCCATGCGATCTATTTCATGTGCGACGATCTTGAGGTCACGCTGGCGAGTCTGGAACGCAGGGGCGTGGAAGTGCGTCGTCCGGTCCGCAAGGAAGCGTGGGGCATCGTGACCGAGATCGTCCTTCCCGGGGGCACCGAGTTTGCCATCTACCAGCCCACACACCGACGCCCACAGCCCGGGCATCGAAAGTCGCGCGAGTAGATCCCGCGCAGGCTGACTCGCCAGTCAGTCGGGTTCGCGATCTCCACAGTCCACTTGGGGGGCGTTCATGGCTCATAAGTCGGCCTGTTCGGCGAGGGCCGGCCCGCGCGCCGTCTCGGAAGACGGCCATCCGCACGCGGTGCCCGTCTCTTCCCACGGTTGGTCACCTCTTCGGCGGCAGGGTGCGTGTGAAGGTAGCGGCTCGCTCGAGCCACTCGTGGAGCGCCACTTCGTCGCGGAACACCTGCGGTCCGATCGCCACGTAGCCCTTCATCGGTCGGCCGGGCATGGGCTCGAACGCCGTGCCTCCGAGCGCCTCCAGCTCCGTGCGATCTCTGTCCGGGAGACGCAGCGTCAGCTGCTCCTTGAAGGTCCCGCAGCACAGGTTGCCGTTCACGAAGGCGGCCGGGAAGCCGAACATCTTGCGCCTCGTCACGTCGGGGCCGCCCGGCGCGACGCGCTCGAACAGTGCAACCAGCTCCTGCGGCGAGGGACGGAACTCCATCGGACCTCCCTCGGTTGCTCGTCAGATGCGCGTTCAGATCGGGTCGGGGGGCAAGCCATGCCCTTGGGCACGGCGCGACCGGGCTCCTCGGCGGTGAGGTCGACCAAGGGGAGGGTATCGTGCCCGATTCGATGGTCATGAGATCCCCTTTTCCGCCATCGACGGCCGCAGGGTCCGGATCCTACCCCGGCCGCCGTCCGGATCAAAGCCACGGCTGTCGGCGCCCGGATGGGCAACCGAAGAGTTGGACCGGTCCACGGACGCGTGCGCCTTGTCGGCACACTCGGTTCCGGCATGACGCGGATGCACGTCGGAACGTTGGCGGGGGCCAGTCAACGGCCCCGTAACGTGGCCCTCGTACCGTTGCTGACAAGATCATGAGTAGCGTGTAGGCCGTATGACCGTCACCCCAGACCTGCTGCGCCGCGTGCCGTTGTTCGCAACCATGAGCGACCACTCGATCGAGCTGGCGGCCGGCCTGTTTCAGCAAGTCGCCTACGCAGACGGGGCGACTTTGGTGCGGCAGGGCGACCCAGGCGAGGAGTTCATCGTCCTGCTGGAGGGACGCGCGCGTGTGGAGCAGGACGGTCACCCCCTGCGCGAGCTCGGCGCGGGTGACTTCCTGGGCGAGATCTCGCTGCTCGACGGGCGGCCGCGCACGGCCACGGTCGTCGCAACCGATCCGGTGCGCGCCATGGTCGCTCGGCGCTCAGACTTCTTGCGCCTCATCGACGAGCACTCCG
Organism: uncultured Chloroflexia bacterium; assembly: GCA_963835945.1. Taxonomy (GTDB): domain Bacteria; phylum Chloroflexota; class Limnocylindria; order Limnocylindrales; family CSP1-4; genus JAJYNJ01. The sequence continues at coordinate 99,166 of CAWIHR010000026.1, read as the reverse complement.
CCGTCCGCTACTCGGTGCTCACTGCATTGACCGAGCGCGTCCGGCGGGCTGCCCCCTCGCCCGCCGACTGAGGGGCGGGTCAGGGGGTAGGCGACCCGAAGAGGTTCCTGAACGGATTGCTACCGGCCCCGCCAGAGCCCATGAACATCTGGAGCAACTGCGAGGCGCTCTGGGTTTGATCGGCCGGCGGCGCCTCGATCGACACGCTTCCGCTATGGGCTGTGATGGTGAGCGACAGCGTCAGCGAGCTGCCGCCCTCGGTGATGGTGGTGCTCAGTTTGGAGAGCTGGTCCGTCTGGTGGTCGATCCAGATCGTCAGCGGGATGTCCGGCATGCCGGGGGCGACCGACGGCAGCGGAACGGGCAGCGCGGCGCTGCCGGCCATCGACTCGGCCTGCGCGAGCCACGCGGCAACGCTGGACCCGGTGACGGTCACCGTCACCACATCCTGGTCACGCCCGTCGAGCTGCTGAGTGCCACCCGACGTGATCGTCACGCCCGGATTCTTCAGCAGCAGCGCCAGCATCGCCGACGGGTCGAAGGAAGGCATTGCCGAGGGAACCGGGAGCGCCGACGGCACCATTGCCTTGGCAGCCGCCTGCGGGAGCGAGTACCAGCTCGCGCCGAGGGGGCTGGCCTGCACGTAGGCCGTCCCGTCCACCACCCTCACGTCGGCCTCGACGTCGTTCCCGGCCTGGATGCCCTTGAGATCGACGGTGAGCTCGCCTTGGCTGTTGGCCCGGTCGATCGTTGCCGTCAGGCTCGATCCGGAAACGTCAGCGGTCGTGCCGTCGGACTCGGCGACCTTCCCCTCGAGCGACAGCGTGATGTCCAGCGGTCCTGACACCTGCGATGTGGCCGCGAGGCTCCCCGCGAGCAGCGCGGACGGGTCCGGCGCAGCAGTCGGAATCGGCGTCGCGGCCGCGCTGCACGCGCCGAGCAGGCTCGCGACGACGATCGCGGCGGCGAGCCCAGCGCCTCCACGTTGGGTGTTCGGCATGTGCATCGTCAGTCTCCCTCGATGGCCGAGCGCGGCGGGCGCGACTGGCCTGTGTTCACAGTGACACGCTCCTGTCGCACGTCAAGTGGCCTCTCGGGGCAGTACCGCGACCGGACGCCACGCTGTCCACCCAGCTGCGGCATCCAGATCAGGCCGCTCGCTGGTTGTGCAGGGACTCTGCCGAGACCATCCTAATCGCCGTGACCCGTGCAATCTACGGCAGTCTTCCCGATCGTGATCGTCTACGCCCTGGCGTGCGTGGGGATATGGAACGCGCTCCTGCTGCCCTTCTCGATCCGCGCCCTCAACGCCAATACGTTCCAGTACGGACTGCAGGAAGGCTTCACATCGGTCGGTTTCGTGGTCGGCAGCCTGGTCCTGGCCCAGCTCGTGCGTCGCCTGCGCGAGGGCCAGAGGGTGGTCGTGGGATACCCCGCGATGGGCATCATGGGCGTGGTATACGGCCTGAGCCATTCCATCGCCTTGGCCATCTCGGCCGTGGACCTGAGCGGCTTCGCCAACGCCTTTACCAGCGCGGCCGGGCGTCCCGTCCGCCAGCGCAACACGCCGCGCGAATACCGTGGGCGGGTGATGAGCGCGTTCTCGGTCACTACCAGTGCGTTCGGCATCATCGGCATGGTTCTGGCCGGTCTGGCCGACGTGATCGACATCCGCCTGCTCATCGTGCTCGCGTCCCTGGCGACCATCCTCATTGGACTCTTCGCCGCCGTGTTGCCAGGCCTCGGGCAACCGGCCCGCGAGTGGCGGCGAATTGCACAAGTGCTCCGGGCGGCCCCGACCATGGGCGCTCTCGGCGCGCTGCGCCCGGTGACGCTGGCGGACTTCGAGTCGCTCGTCGGGCTCGTGCCCACGCTGCGCAATCGGGACCTCTCTGGGCGCGAGTACCTGCTGGTCCACGGCCAGATCGGGGAGGCGCCGGCCAGGACCTGCATCGTCGCACAGGGGGAGCCCGGGGACGCGGCCTACTTCGTCCTTGCCGGGAAGGCGGTCGCTGGCACGCCCAGCGGAGGTGTGCACCGCTCCTTGTCAGAGATGGGACCTGGCGACTTCTTCGGCGAGATCGCGGCCCTCATGGGCACCACGCGCTCGGCCAACGTGGTCGCGGAGGAGCCGGTCACACTGCTCGAGGTGCCGGCCGCCTCCATGCGCCGCTTGATGAAGGCGCCGGGCATGGGCGAGCTCGTAATGGGCAAGATGAGCGAGCGCCTGGCGCGCACGAGCCTGACCGACCTCCCCAAGTTCACGGGCCTCGAGCAAACCGACCTGCGTGAGTTGCGGACACCTGTCGCCGCCCCCGACGGTGCGCCGCCTGTCGCTCCGACCGCGTCCCAGGGATGAGGGATCGTTCCGCTCCCTGACGTCGGCGTCGACGTGGAGCGGCCCGGCCAATGTCGTGACCGCCGCAACTTTTGGCAATCGCGAGGGCCCCGACCGGTGCCCTCGGTCGGGGTCTCTCAGACTCCATCGAGGTCAGCGGCCTCGACTGCAGCATCGTGCACGCCGCCGTCCTGCCCCGCAATCAGACAATCGACGTATATCGGTCGCCCGTCGCCCGGCACCTCGCCCCAAACGCTGCAGCCTGGGCGACCGCGGAGGCCCGCGACCCACAAACAACTCAGCGGGCGGACGCGACGGAGCTGGACGGGGACCGTTAGGATGTCCATTGCATGGTCGAGATTGAGGCCTACGCCGCGGATTGCCGAGTCTTCGGCAAGACCGACGCTGGCGACGGTCGCCTCACCGACCTCCTCAACGGAGCCAGAGAGCTTCGCATCGACGACGTCCGGCTTGAGAGCCTCTCGGACGGGCACATCTTAGAGATGCCGGAGCTCGTGGTGGGCTGGGACGAGCTGTACGCTGTCGTCGCAGTTGGACCGCGGGGCGAGTCTTCCCGCCGGGTGAGGACGCACGTCACGCGCGTCGAGGTCGCGCTGGGTCCGTATCACGTGGAGGGGGAGCTGCACGGGTTCCCGGCCGGCGACGCGCTGGGCATGGTGCTGCGCCGGCCCACATGGGTGCCCCTGACCAACGCCACAATCGCCTACCGTCGGGGGGCGGACCAGGCGACGGACGAGGTCGCCACGCTGATCGTCAATCGCGATCTGGCCAGCTCGATGCGGGCGGTTCCGGGAGAGGCCGGAGGCCTGCGCTGGGAGGCCGTCAACCCGTCCGGCGGCGCCGCACGGGGGGTCGAACGGCCGCGACCCACGGCGGAGGAAGTTGCCGCGTCTGCGGAACCGGCGCCGGTCGTGCCGATGGCGCTGCCTCCAGCCGGCACCTGATGGGACTGCGCATCTAGAGCCGGTCTACCAGGTTGGGTGCGCCAGGATCCCGCCGTCGACCACGAGGTTGATCCCCGAGACGAAGCGCGCCATCGGCGAGGCGAGATAGAGGACCGCATCGGCCACATCGTCAGGCCGGCCAAGACGGCCGAGGGGCACGTGTGCCAGCCAGCGGCGGACACCATCCGGCCACGCCCGCTCGAGGTCCGGGCTCCAGACCAGTCCCGGCGACACGGCGTTCACGCGGATGCCGTACGCGCCGAGCTCGAGTGCTGCGGCGCGGGTGTGGATGATCACTCCGGCCTTGCTGGCGCTGTAGTGGCTGTGGCCCCATGCGGGCTGGAGGCCCTCGATCGACGCGACGTTGACAATGGCGCCGCCGCCACCCTGGGCGACGAACACGCGGGCCGCTTCGCGCGTGCACAGGAAGACGCCACGCGCGTTGGTGGCAAACATCGAGTCCCACTCGTCCGCCGTCGACTCCGCGAGAGGGCTGACCGGCTGAACCCCGGCGCAGTTGACGAGGATGTCGAGTCTCCCGAGCGCGTCGACCGTCGCGTCCATCGCGGCCGCCACCTGCGCCTCGTCCGTCACGTCCAAGCGAAGTGGGACGGCCCGCCGCCTGAGCGCGCGGATCCGCGCCACCGAGCTCCCCGGCCCGTCGTCGGCCGCGCGTGCGGCGACCGCGACGTCCGCCCCGGCCTGCGCGAGGCGATCGGCGATGCCGGCCCCGATCCCGCGGCTGGCGCCGGTCACGATCGCGACCGTCCCCGTCAGGTCGAGTAGGCGACCGACGGGCGGGGGTTCGTGCGACGCGTCGCTGGTCATCGGGGGCTCCCTCTTCATGACTCTAGAACCGGCACAGGCGCCGGATCCGTGCGTCGTGGGCGGGATGCCGTCCCGCCAGGTCCGGCCACCTCGCGAACGTGACGGCGTCGTCCGCGTACGGCGGCGCCATGAAGGTCGAGACGAGGCTCCAGGGACCCAGCGGTTCGGCTGCCTGCCAGGTGCCGGGCGAAACGACCACCTGGGGGCGCTGACCGCCCTCGAGGTCGGGGCCGAGAACCGGCTCGAAGACACGCCCGTCGGGGTCGATTAGCAGCATGTGCACCGGTGCGCCTAAGGGTCTGTAGCCGAAAGATCCCGTTCAACTCGCCCGATGCGTGCCAGATGAGCTGACGCAGCCGACCGGCAGGCTGACGGCATGGCCTTCAGCCTCACGCTCTCCGACACGCAGTGGGGCCTCGTCGCCGACCTGTTCGACCCGCCGGGTCGACGGGGCGCGCCAGCGCAGATCCCCCGGCGCCAGATGGTGGACGCGATGCTCTTCCTCGCCCGCACCGGGTGCCACTGGCGCTACCTCCCCGAACACTTCGGCGCATGGAGCGCCGTGTGGTCCCAGTGGCGGCGCTGGCGCGCGAACGGGGTCTGGGAGGAGGCGATGGCCCGCTTGGCCCAGCACATCCGCATGGTGCACCAGCGCGACCCACTCCCCTCGATGGTGATGATCGACGCGCAGACCGTGAAGGGGTCGCCGCTACGGCCCGACGTTCCACCAGGCCGGTGGTCGGGGTGGGCGCACGATCGGCACGAAGCGGAGCATCCTCGTCGAGATCCTCGGGCTGCCCGTGGCGGCGCATGTCGACTCCGCGCGGCCGCACGACGTGCGGGCGGGACGCGAGCTGCTCCATCAGGCGCTGCCCCACCTGCCGCGCGTCCATGCGGTACTCGGTGACCGGGGCTATCGGGCGCTCGAGAAGGCGACCCAACACCATCACGCGCGCCTCGAGATCAAGGCGCCGCTCCCGGGCCAGGTCGGCTTCGCGCCCTATCAGACCCTCTGGCGGGTGGAGAACGCCTTCGCCCAACTCGGGCGCTGGCGCCGGCTCAGCCGCTGCTACGAGGGGACCAAGGCGAGCGCCAAGGCCTGGCTCGAAGTCGCTGCCTTCAGCTACCTACTGGGCCGGCTGTAGCGGGCCGGTCGAGCCGAGCCAGCCGTCCGCCCCCCCCGGGGCGGCGGCGAAAACCCATCGCTCGGCGCGACCACAACCCCCTGGCGGGCCCCCCGTGCTGGCGCCCGTGCCGTGAGCCGGCTCTGGGTGACGCATCCCTGCCACCGTTCCCACTTCCTGGCCGCCAGCTCGCGCCCGGGGACCAGCAATTCGGCCACAGGCCCTAAGTGGTGCGCCCAGATCTCCGGGTGTTCCAGTCGGTGCAAGCCTGAGAAATCGGGACGCGTCATTAGGTAGTAGATAGCACTGGAGCAGGTGTCGCGCCAGGTTTGCGCGACGTGCCCGCCCTCGGGCATCAGCGGGGTCAGGCCCAAGAGCTCGACTACCCGTGCGGCCGACAGCGCGTCGCTCATGTCGCTCTCACCGTCTTTGGCTGCTCCGAGGCCTCGCTCGCCAGCGCTAGCCGTAAGCTCGCGTACGCCACGAGGTCCACGGCGAGGCCACCCAGTCCTGCGAGCTGCGAGCTATAGAAGACGAACACTTGCGTGACCAGGATCCAGACCAGCAGGCCGTGCAGGAACCAGTGGTAGGCTCCCGCCCTCGAGCGTGGCAGTGCGAGGACGCCGCGCCCCACCAGTGCCGCACCGGCCAGTGTCGATATGCTCTCGCCGAGGTGCGATACGGTCCACGCGTCCGCGCTGGACCCCGAGCCGGTCGTGAGCGCCAGCGCCAGTACGCCCGCGACGGCGGCGACGGTGTACGCGACGACGGCCACCACCAGCGCGCGATCGAACCACGCGTTCGCCGCCAGCCGCTCGTACCTCCGCGCCAGTCGCGCCGGGATCGCCTCCATCCACGAGTCGTGCTCGACCGCTGTCGGCAAGTCGTCGAGGTAGCGGTGCACGTCGTGGACGAGCGATGAGTCTGGTGGCGCGTGCCGGAGCAGGGCTCGGATCCGCGCCCGGTCACGGGGCTCGATCGGCCGTTCGAGGTGCCCCGCCACGAGCTCGAGCGCGTTGGCGAGCGACTCTCGTGGCGTGAGCCGGCCCCGTCCGACGACGGCCCGCCCGACCAGGAACAGGGCCACGAAGATGACGTAGACCAGCGCGACCGCGGGGCGGAAGAAGTAGTTGTTGTCGGACGTGAGGAACTTCCCGATCTCGTCGATGAAGGTCCCAAAACCGAGTCCGGCGACGACGGCCGCGCCGTGCTGGACGGAGCGATCGAGGAAGATCAGCAGCATGCCCAGCGCGACCAGCATCAGCAGGCCGCCCCACAGCATGTGCGCGATGTGGAGTCCGCCCCCGCCGACCCGCGGGTAGCCCGTCACGGCCAAGAACGCCCGGATCCCGAGGAACGAGACGACGGCAGCCACGAAGAACGTCTCGAGAAGTACGGCGGCGTCGGCGTTTCGAGTTCGGCGTTGCAGGAGCCCTCGGATCATGGGCCGAGCATACGTGCCAGGCGGCGGACGCGTGGGCTCGCGTTTCCGGGTCTGACGAGCTGCTTCGCGGGCTCCACCGTAATCGCAAGTGCTCTGGACTGAGCCGCCGGCGTCATATGCCTCGTGTAGGCCATATGACGATGCATAGCGGGCCGATCGGCGCTTGACAGTTCGCCGAGAGCTCACCTCTGAAGTTGACATTGGACGAGCGTTCGCCGACAGTAGCAGGTACACCGTCATCGGCGCCCAGCCCGAATGGACGCTGTGAGGGTGCCGTCTTGGGTTGAGTTCGTCGGCAGGGCCGATGTCTCAAGCGCGAGACGATGTTCATCCACGTAGGCGAGGTCAACCCCACGGGTGGATTGTGTTGTCCGGTCCTCTGTCGCCGACGAAGGGTTCTGCGGAAGACCCACTGACGTGCCCTGCGCGGACTTTCCCGGAGGCGCCCCGGGCAGCCGACCGCTGTGGTCCACGCTCGACGAGGAGGGCGAGCGGCAACAAGCTATGCGCTTTTGGCGTGCCCTACGCGAACCCACCGTGATGAGCGCGACAGGACGCGTGCTTGGCGACATCTGGTCCTGTCATTCGCCTCGTGACCGGTGACGTCCGAGATTGAGAAGCGCGGCCACAATGCCGCGCACCGCACACACCCTCAAGGAGACCGTGGATGTACCGCCCTGACTACAGCACACAGCGCATCATCGCCGCGCCGGAGATCGCGCGGCGCGAGCGGCATCTCGGGCACATCCGTGGGCTGGTCGCCGGACGCATCGTGTCGCAGGCCGAAGAAGAGTGGGAGATTGCCCGCCGGGCGTGGAACCTCTCGGCCGTTCAGCGTCCCCCCCTCGTCGCCTTCCCCGAGTCGACCGAGGACGTCGTCCAGCTCGTGGCGTTCGCCCGCAGCCACGGATTGCGGGTGGCGCCCCAGGGGACGGGACATGGCGCCGGGCCGCTAGGCGCGCTCGAGGATGCCTTGCTTCTAAAACCATCCCGCATGCGCGAGGTCACCATCGACCCGAACGGGCGCCGTGCCCGCGTCGGGGCCGGGATTAGGTGGGGCGAAGTCCAGGCGGCTGCCGCTCCGCACGGCCTGGCCGGCCTGGCGGGCTCAGCGCCGGACGTCGGCGTGGTCGGCTATACCCTCGGGGGCGGGATCGGCTGGCTCGCGCGGCGCTACGGGTTGGCCTGCAACAGCGTTCTCGCCGTCGACGTCGTGACCGCCGACGGGCGGCTCCTGCACGTTGATCGCAAGCACGAGCCGGATCTCTTCTGGGCGCTCCGCGGCGGCGGAGGCAGCTTCGGCATCGTCACCGCGCTTGAGTTCGCGCTGTATCCCGTGCGCGAGTTGTATGCCGGCGCGCTGTTCTGGCCGCAGGAGCGCGCTGCCGAGATCCTGCAAGCGTGGCGAGCGTGGACCGCCGATATTCCCGACGCGGTCACGTCCGTTGGCCGCCTCCTCAACCTGCCGCCCATCCCGGAGATTCCCGAAGAGCTGCGGGGCCGCTCGTTTGTTCTCGTCGAAGCCGCGTGCCTCGCGGCAGAGGACGAGGGCATCGAGCTGCTCCGTCCGCTCGTGGAGCTCGGGCCGGAGATCGACACGTTCGCCATGCTGCCGCCGACCGGGCTCGGCGCCCTGCACATGGACCCAGTCGACCCATCGCCGGCCTTCGTCGACGGGTGGCTCCTCGCGGATCTGCCGCCGACGGCCATCGATGCCCTGGTCGGGGCGGCGGGTCTTGGCTCGAGCTCGCCGCTGATCTCGGTCGAGCTGCGCCACCTGGGCGGTGCGCTGGCCGACGCTGCGCCGGACCATGGGGCCCTGGCTTCTCTCGACGCCGGGTTCGCGACCGCCACGATCAGCCTGGTGATGAACGAGAACGAGGCCGCCCTAGAGCGTCGGGACGCCCTGATTCGGTCCGCGCTGGCACCGTGGGAGGCGGAGCGAAGCTACTTCAACTTTGCCGAGCGATCCTTCAATGTGTCGGATCTCTTCTCGCCCGCGACCTGCGAACGGCTCGGCCGCGTCAAGGCCCAGTACGACGCGGGGGACCTCATCCGATCCACGCATCCGATCCCGATGGTCGTGGGGTCCGCCGGCGCAGCTTAGCCGGCGCTCGCGCCCGAGCACGGCAATCTCGGTGACCTTATCGCGTAGACCGACTGCGCTCTGCACGGCCGTGCCCGCTCCACCTGCTTGCGAGGGCACGCCTTTCGAGATCGATGCCCCGCGACGCTAATCTGCCGCCGCGAGGGCACGACCCTGGAAGCTCGCTCTGGTCCACTCGGTCCCGCTCTCGCCGGCGGCGTCGAGCCGGCGGCTCGGGCAGCGCGTCGGGACGTCGCGCGCAGGGCAGCCCGAGCCAGGGGAGGGATCGACCCGGGTGTAGCATCGCGCATGTGCCCGCGTCCCAACCGCTGCCGCCCTGGTCCCCGGCCGACCTGCCCACGGGTACCGTCACGCTGCTCTTCACGGACATCGAGGGCTCCACACGCCTGGGGCAGCGCCTCGGTGACACCCGCTACCGCACCCTCCTCGAGGAGCACCGCCGCATCCTCCGAGCCGCCCTCGACGAACACGGCGGGCGCGAGTTCGGCACCGAAGGCGACGCCCTCTTCTCCGTGTTTGTGAGCGCATCGCAGGCCGTGGCCGCCGCAGCGGCGGCGCAGCGTGGTTTGGGGGCCCATTCGTGGCCCGATGAAGGTCGCATCAGCGTCCGGATGGGCTTGCACACGGGCGAGGTGGCGCGCGAGGGCGACGGGGGGTACGTCGGCATCGCGCTGCATCGGGTCGCGCGCATCGCGGCCGCCGGGCACGGTGGCCAGGTGCTGCTCTCGCGTGCCACGCGCGCGGTTGCGGCTGAGACGCTCCCCGCCGGGATCGGCGTGCGTGACCTGGGCGAACACCACCTCAAGGACTTCGACGCGCCGAGCCCCTCTGCCAGCTCACGGCAGAGGGGCTCCAAACGGACTTCCCGCCGCTGCGTACCATCGACGCGACCCCCAACAACCTGCCGCGCCAGCTCACGTCCTTCGTCGGCCGTGGCGAGGCGATTGAGGAGGCGCGCCGTCTGTTCGAGCGCACGCGGCTGCTGACGCTGACCGGCCCAGGCGGCACGGGCAAGACCAGGCTCAGCCTGCGCCTCGCCGAGGATCTCGTCAGCGACTTCCCCGCTGGTGTGTACTTCGTGGCCCTCGCACCGATCCGGGACCCCGAGCTTGTCCCCTCGGTCATCGCTGGAGTGCTGCGGCTGCGTCGAGGCCCCGGGTCGCGCGCCGCTTGACGTTGTGGCCGACTACCTGCGCGAGCGCCGCGTGCTCCTCGTTCTCGACAACTTCGAGCAGGTTATCTCGGCGGCGCCGGCGGTGTCCGAGCTCTTGCGGGCTGCCCCAGAGACGCGTGTCATCGTCACCAGCCGGGCGCCGCTGCGCGTCTCCGGGGAGCAGGAGTTCCCGGTCCCGCCGCTCGGCCTGCCGGATCCGCAGCATCTTCCCCCCGCGAGCGCGCTCAGCCAGTACGACGCCGTCGCACTCTTTATCGAGCGCGCGGCCACGGTCCAGCCCGACTTTCGGATCACGAACGAGAACGCACCGGCCGTGGCGGAGATCTGCGCCCGTCTGGACGGCCTGCCGCTCGCCATCGAGCTGGCTGCGGCGCGGGTGCGTCTGCTGTCCCCGCAGGCGATCCTTACTCGTCTGGAGCGCCGGCTGGGGCTGCTGTCGGGCGGCGCGCGCGATCTCCCCGAGCGGCAGCAGACGCTGCGTGGCGCCATCGGCTGGAGCCACGACCTCCTGGATCCCGTCCAGCAGGCGCTGTTCGCGCGGCTGTCGGTGTGCGCCGGGGGATGCTCGCTGCCGTCGGCGCAGGCTGTCTGCGACCCAGCTGGTGATCTCGGCGTCGAGGTCCTTGACGTCCTGAGTTCGCTGGTGGATCAGAGCCTGCTGCGTCAGGAGGACCGCACGGGCGAGCCTCGGTTCCGCATGCTGGAGACCGTCCGCGAGTTTGCGGCTGAGCAGCTCGCCGCGCGTGGCGAGGCGACGGCGACCCGCGAGCGACATGCCGGTCACTTTCTGTCCCTTGCCGAAGCGGCGGCGCCCCACCTCACGGGAGCCGATCGGGCTCGCTGGCTGGACCTCCTCGAGGTCGACCACGACAACTTCCGGGCGGCCATCGCGTGGTCGATCGAGGTCGGCGATGCCGTCACGGGCTGCCGTCTGCTCGCCGCGCTCTGGCGTTTCTGGCAGAGCCGCAGCCACCTGGTCGAGGGGGCGGGCCGAGCCGAGGCCATCCTCGCCCTGCCCGGGCCGGTGCCGCCCGCCATCTGCGCGCGGGCGCACGAGGCGGCCGGGGGAATTGCCTGGTGGGCGGGCGACATGGGACGCGTGCAGCGCGAGTACGAAGAGGCTGTCCGACTGGCCCGGGAGGTGGGCGAGCCACGGCTCTTGGCCGACGCCCTGTACAACCTCTCCTTCCCGTACTCCGTCTCGGGGCTACAGGCCGACTCAAGAGTCGGCGCCGCGGTCGTCGACGAGGCGGTTGCCCTCTACCGCGGTCTGGGCGACGAGGCGGGGTTGGCCCGCGCCATGTGGGGGCTGGGCAACCTCCAGTACTTCGCTGGTGACTTCGAGCGAGTGCGCGACACGTTTGCCGAGGCGGCGACGCTCAATCGGCGTGTCGGGGACACCTTCATGACCGCTTGGGCCCTCCACATGCTCGGCAGCGCAGAGGTGCACACCGGGGATCTGGCGTCCAGCTGGATGCATCTCCGCGAGGCCCTCGGCATGATGCGCGCGGCCGGTGAGACGACCGGCCTAGTGCTGGCCCTCGACGATTTCGCGGATCTGGCTGCCGCTGCCGGGGATCACGCCCGAGCCGCGCGGCTCGAGGGGGCCGCGCGGTCCCTTGAAGATGCCACCGGCACGCGGCTCGCGGGCATCTCCGCCCGGTTGATGGCGAGGGCTGGCAGATCCGCGGCGGCCCTGCCGCCCGAGGAGATCGCGCGGTGCGCCGCCGAGGGACGCGCGCTGACACTCGACGCCGCCATCGAGCTCGCGCTCGGCCTGCCGCAGCCGGAGGCAAGCACGACGGGGGGCTGAGCACGACCGAGCCGGCCGGTTCGTCGTGGGGTTGAGGGCCGCCGACGCGGCCCGGCACGCCTACCGGATTGCGATCGGGCTCGCGAGAGCATCCGCCTCATCCGCGAGATCGGGGAAGGCATCGACGGCCATGGTTCGCCGGCCTGGGGCGTTTGCCGGCGGTCGGCGCGTCTGAACGGCGGCGGCGACACTCCGGCGCGTCATTCCCCCGCCGGCACCAAGCCCGATGGGTTCGTGGTGCTCGGTCGCCGGCAACCTGCGACACTGCTCGCGACCCTCACACCCGATCTACGAGGCCGACCGCGATGACCGAGCCAGCTGCCCTCAGCGGCCGCCTCCGCGAGACCGCCGAAGCCTTCCTCGCGCTGCGGCCCGCCGCACTGGCCGGGGAGCCCTGGCCACTCGCCGTCGACTTCGGCGCGGGCCCCGAGGCCGCCTGGGGACCGCCCGAGGTGCTCGCCCACGTGACCGAGATGCTGCCCTACTGGCTGGGTGAAATCGAGCGCATCCTGGCCCGATCGCCCGACCCAGTGCCCTTCGGCCGGGTGGCCACCGACGAGGTCCGGGTCGCGATCATCGGCCGTGATCGGACGGTTCCCCTGCGTGAGCTGTTCGACCGCGTCGAGGCGGACGTCGCGCGCTACGGTCACCGGCTCGACGCACTCTCCGCGGCTGATCTTGCCAGGCGCGGCCTGCACCCCGCGCGCGGTTCCATGACTGTCGAAGCCATCCTCGAGCGCATGGTGGTGGAGCATGTGGAGGAGCACACCGTCCAGCTTCGGGAGCTGCTCGCTGCCCGCTGACGGGTGTCGTCTCTGGGACCTTGGGCTGGGCGGATCTGCGTCGCACGCCCAGTGAACCGCCTGCGCCTGTATTTCTCCGGGTGTGGCCGTCGCCTGTCCGCCCCACGCGAAGAGCACACGGTGATCAAGTCGCGCGGCAGCTGCCGCGCGATGGCGAACACGGTCCGGTGGCGAGTCTCGCCGACCGCGTCCGACCCGGCACAGCTCGCGTGGCCGACGCTATGGTTCGCTCGCGGCGCCGCGAGGACGGCCCGAAAGGCGGTGAGTGAATGAGGCGTCTCGTGTCGTCCCAGGCAGTCATGGACGATCTGGTGAACACGGGGGCCGCGTGCGGCTTCCTGCTACCCTGCCGCCATGAACCGTCGTCGCGTCTCGTCTGGGTCGCCGTTCGAGCCCGCCGTCGGGTTCAGCCGAGCCGTCCGGGTGGGTGACCGGGTACTCGTCAGCGGAACGGCCCCCATCTGGCCCGATGGCTCGTGCGATCCAGACCCCGCGGTGCAGGCTCGCCGGTGTCTCGAGATCATCGAGTCGGCGCTTCACGAGGCCGGAGCCGAGCGTTCCGACGTCGTCCGCACGCGGACCTACCTGGTCGAGGGCGGCGATTGGGAGACTGTCGGTCGCGTGCATGGCGAGGTGTTCGGCGACACTCGCCCGGCCAGCACGATGGTGATCGTTGCCGGGTTGCTGGACCCGAGATGGAGAGTCGAGATGGAGGCCGAGGCGGTCGTCGCGACGGACGCCGGCAGGCGAGCAGGCGAACCGGGCCGGCCACCCGCCGACATGGGCGGCCGCTGATCGCGACGAGGGAGGAACGGGCCATGGACGACCTTCTGCCGCACGTCCTGTCGGTGCTCTCGACGACGCCGGAACGGTGGCGCGCTTTGGCTGGCACGGTGCAGCCCGACCTGCTCTCGCGCGCCCCGGCGCCCGGAGAGTGGTCGGCTCTCGGGTGCCTCCGTCACCTCCTAGCGACCGAGCGCGACGTGTTCCCTGTCCGCGTCGCGGCGATCTTGGCGGGACGCGATTTCGAGGCCTTCGACCCCGACGCTGCCGGGGCGACTGCCGAGGCCGCCGACCCCTCAGAGGTGGTGGCCGAGTTCGAGGCGCTGCGCGGGCGGAGCCTGCAGGCCGTGGCGGCACTGACCCCAAATGATCTCGGGCGCACGGCGCGGCACGCCGAGCTCGGGCTGGTGACCCTGGAACAGCTACTGAACGAGTGGGCCGGCCATGACCTGATGCATACCGTGCAGGCCGAGCGCGCCATCATGCAGCCGTTCATCGCCGGCAGCGGTCCGTGGCGCGGGTACTTCGCGGACCATGAGGTGCAGGCCGCCCCTACACTCTGATCCATGCCCGCCGCGACCCCGAGCGATATCCGCCGCTATCGCGAGAACCTCCAGGGCGAGATTGACGGCACAGCCCTCTATCTAGCCATGGCCGACGGGGAGAAGGATCCGCCGCTCAAGGAGCTGTACCGGCGCCTCGCCGAGACTGAGCAGCGCCACGGCGCGGTATGGGAACAGCGGCTGCGGGAGGCCGGTGTCGACGCGTCCCAGCTCGGGCCGTCCTGGCGGGCGCGCGTCCTGATGACGGTGGCCAGGCGGCTGGGCGCGGGGGTAGTCGCGCCGACCGTGGCCGAACAGGAGGGCCGCTCGCAGGGCATGTATGACGCCCAGCCCGAGGCGGCCGGCACCTCACTGCCGCAGGACGAGCGGTCGCACGCTCGCCTCTTCCGCGAGTTGGCGGGAGGAAGGGGGCTCGCCGGCGGCGAGCTCGCCCGCATCGAGGGCCGGCATCGCTCCGCAGGGGGCAACGCGCTCCGCGCCGCCGTGCTCGGGGCCAGCGACGGCGTGCTCTCAAACACAGGCCTGATCATGGGCGTCGCCGGGGCGGCCGTCGCCAACCGAGCGGTGGTCGTGGCGGGCCTGGCTGGCCTGCTGGCCGGTGCCTTTTCCATGGGGCTCGGTGAGTGGCTGTCGGTCCAGAGCGCGCGCGAGCTCTACTCGCACCAGATCCGCGTCGAAAGCGAGGAGCTTGAGGCGATCCCTGAGGAGGAGGAGGTCGAGCTCGCCCTGATCTACGAGTCGAAGGGCATCCCCGAGGACCAGGCGCGCCGGCTGGCGAAGCAGATCATCGACGGCGATCCGCGCGTCTCGCTGGACACGCTCTCCCGCGAGGAGTTAGGCATCGACCCACAGGAGCTCGGCGGATCGGCCTACGAGGCGGCCTTCACGTCCTTCCTGCTGTTCGGATCGGGCGCGCTGGTGCCGCTCCTGCCGTTCCTCGTTGCGAGCGGCACGCCGGCGATTGTCGCCTCGCTGGTCTTGGCCGGGTTCGCCCTGTTCGGTGTGGGCGCAGCGATTACCATCGTCACGGGGCAGAGCGCGCTCCGCTCAGGGCTGCGCCAGGTCGCGTTCGGACTCGCCGCCGCCGTCGTCACCTTCGGGATCGGCCACCTCGTCGGTCTCGCGATCCGCTGAGGGGCCGCAAGAGTTGGAGGGCCCGCTGCGGGCTGTAGGCTGGCCGATTACCTACCGATCTGATTCGGCCCCTCTCTGTCGTCCGGCAGCGGTTGTGTTGACCGCAGAACCCTCTCCTGACGGACGTGGTCCGTCCCTCCGCCGCCGCGCGTCAGGCGCCCTTGAGCAGCGTGAGGGGCGGCGGCTCGTCAGGCGTGTCGGCGGCAGGGACGGCACGCTCCACGGGCGTCGGTGCGGCCAGCACGGGGCTCGCGGGGACGACCGTCCGCGCGCGTCCGAGGCCCAGCTGACGGACGAGGCGCGGCGTGCGCAGGGCCGTCAGGCAGGCCGTGCAGAGCTGCAGCGTGGTCTCGCTGACCCAGCGCCCCCCGGCCCGCCGCTGCAGGCGCACGGGCTCGCTGTCGGGGGCGTTGCAGGCCCAGCAGCGCTGACCGGCCGCGCGGTACGCCGCGGTGTCGTGGGCGCTGCTGGGACGGGACGCCCGAAGCGTGCTGCGCGTCGTCGTTGCCATCCTGCGGGGAGCCTCGCACACCGCTGAGCCCCTGCGCCCCGCATCCGTGCGTGGCGCACCCTGCAGGGTCCATCCGTGCACCCGCAGTATGGCGCGCGGGCGGTGCGCTCCGAAAGGGCCACTCGCCCCGGCGGCGCGCCCACGGACAGGCGGGCGGTGCGGGGCGCACAATGGGGGCACCATGCACGCGACCCATCTCCTGCCCGCGCCTGCGCCGGCGCAGCGACCCTGTCAGTCCGACCAAGGAGACTGGGGCGGGATCTGTCCGGTCTGCGGACAGCAGCTGCCGCCCCGCCCCGATCCGCTGCAGTCCTGGCACGCCCGACGCTCCATCGACCGCGTGGTGTCCGCCAAGGCCCGCACGGCCTCGCTCCAGACCCCGCTGCGCCACTGGCATCTCTAGCGCCTGCCATCGCGCCAGCCAGACGAGGCCGGCCTGCGTGCCGGCCGTCTGTACGTCGGGTCGCTGGGGTGGCCACGAGTCTTCGCTCTTCCTCGTCTCTCAGTCGTGTTCGAATCTGGTTGCGTCGAGCTATTGGGTCGTGCCCCCAGCTTGCTTCGTGTTGACAGAATCGTCTGGGTGAGGATAATTACGTGGTTGTCCTCAATCGTCGCAGCATGATGGAGCGTCCCACGACCACGACCTTCGATGCAACCGCCGTCGACACCATGGTCGGCGAGCTGCTCACGCTTGTGGCCCGCGAGCGGGCGTCGCACCTGCAGCGCTGGTGCCGCCAGGACCTGAGCATGGCCTCGCTGCACCTGCTGCTGGCACTGCAAGCCGCTGGCCCGCTCCCCATGAGCCGCGTGGCCGAAATCCTCGACACCGCCGGCTCCAACCTCACGGGGTTAGTGACGCGACTCGAGGAGCGCGGCTTGGTCCAGCGCACGCACGACCAAGAGGACCGGCGTCTCGTCTACGTTTCTCTCACCGATGGCGGCCGACAGCTGGCGGAAGACCGCGAGTTCATGCCCGCGCGACACCTGCACCAGGTGCTCGAAGCGCTGCCCGAATCTGAGCGCGCCGCCCTCGTGGCGAGCATGCGCGTCTTCCTCCAGACGAGCGAACGGCTGCGGGCCGAGGGCCGGCTACTCGAAGACGACGCAGACCTCCAGCCCACCCTCTGAATCAGACGCCCTTCTCAGCGTCCCACCTCCAAGGAGTAGCTCTCTCATGATGGAAGGTTCGCCGGCCTTGGCGGGCACCGGTCAGGTCCACCCCGCGATCGAGGTTAATCACCGGGCGCGGATGGAGATCCTCTTCGCCGTCCTGCTCGGACTCTTCCTGAGCGCCCTCGACCAGACGATCGTGGGCCCCGTCCTGCCGCACATCGTGACGGACCTGAAGGGCGCCGATCTCTACACCTGGGTCGTGACGGCCTACCTGCTCACCAGCACGGTCACCATCCCGGTGTACGGCAAGCTCTCCGACCTGTACGGCCGCCGGCCGCTGCTGATGATCGGCATCGTCCTGTTCCTGATCGGCTCCGCGCTGTCCGGCCTCAGCCAGACCATGTGGCAGCTCATCGCGTTCCGGGCCGTTCAGGGCCTTGGCGCCGGGGCCCTGTTCCCGATCTCGCTGGCCGTCATCGGCGACCTGTTCACCCCCGCCGAACGAGGCAAGTACCAGGGTCTCTTTGGCGCCGTCTTCGGCGTCGCGTTCCTGGTCGGCCCATTCCTCGGCGGCTACCTGACCGACAACATCAGCTGGCACTGGGTCTTCTACGTCAACGTGCCGGTCGGGGTCGATCTCGCTCTACTTCATCTGGCGCCTGCTGCCGACCGTGAAGACGGCGGGCAGCCGATTCAACCTCGACATCCCGGGCGTCGTGACGCTGACCCTCGCCATCGTGCCGATCTTGGTTGCCCTCACCCTCGCCGAGAACGGCGACTGGTCGGCGCCGGGCGTTGTCGGCGGCTTCGTCGCGGGCATCGTGTTCCTGGGCGCCTTCCTGCTCGCCGAGTCGCGGGCCGAGGACCCGGTGGTGCCGCTGTCTTTGTTCCGCAACCGGACCTTCGCGGTGTCCGCGGTGGCGACGCTTCCTCGCCAGCTTCGGCTTCGCCGTCGCCATCATCTTCCTGCCCCTGTGGTTCCAGGTAGTGCAGGGCGCCAGCACGACCGCCTCGGGCTACGACCTCATGCCGTTCCTGTTCGGTCTGATCGCGAGCTCCGTCGCGTCGGGGCAGATCGTCAGCCGGACCGGCCACTACAAGTGGCTCTTGGTGGCGTCGATGGCCATCGTCGCGGTCGGCCTCGGGCTCTTCACGGGCCTGCGCGCCGACACGCCTACTTCCACCCTGTGGCTGTGGATGGTGGTGGCCGGCATCGGGGTCGGGCCGATGATGGCCGTCTTCACCCTCATCGTGCAGAACGCCGTGTCGTTCAAGCTGCTGGGGACGGCCACCAGCGATCTCACGCTGATGCGCCAGATCGGCACCTCGGTGGGCCTCACGGTGGCGTTCACGCTGTTCGAGAACAACCTGACCTGGGGCCTGCTGCGCGCTCAGATCGTGGCGGCGGGCGCGCCGGCGGCCTACGTTCCAGCGACCGCTCCGGCAGGGTTCAACATCGGTCAGGACCTGACATCGGTGGGCGGGGCCAGCCCCACGCAGTTCCTGACCCAGGTCCCGGCGCAGCTCCAGCCGATCTTCCTCGACGGCTTCCACCAGGCGTTCTCGATCGCCCTGGCCAACGCCATGTGGATCGGTGTCGTCGCGGCCGTGGTGGCCTGTGCTGCCTCGGTCCTGCTCCATGAGCTACCGCTCCGGGCGACGCATCAGGCGCAGGCGCACGCCGAGCTCGGAGCGCTCGTGCCGGCCGAGGCCGCCGACTGAAATAGCGCGGCCCGGTCCGGCCAGGGTCGGAGCAGTACCGTCAGGACCCAAGGAGCCAGTCCCGCTGGGGCCCTGACGGTACTGCCACACCGAGACCACGAGGTGGAACGACGCCCCACGTAAGTCCCAACGCGGAGGCGGCGGAGGCCGCGACACCACCGAAGGATGAGAGTTGATGCTGCACTCCAAGAACGCCGTCCGTGATGAGTTGGAAGACGACGTTTTCAGCTCCGCCGACCTCTCGGTATCCATGCCAAAGTACCGCATCCCAGACCGCGAGCACGACCCGCGGCATGCGTACCGCGTCGTGGCCGACGAGCTGTTGCTCGACGGCAATTCTCGCCAGAACCTGGCCACCTTCTGCCAGACCTGGCTTGAGCCGGAGGTACACCGGCTGATGGACCTGGCGATCGACAAGAACATGACCGACAAGGACGAGTACCCGCAGACGGCGGAGCTCGAGGCCCGCTCCGTGCACATCCTCGCGGATCTCTGGAACTCGCGGGACGCGGCGAACACTTTGGGCACGTCGACCACCGGCTCAAGCGAGGCGGCGATGCTCGGCGGCATGGCGCTCCTCTGGAAATGGCGTGCGCGGCAGAAGGCCGCCGGAAAGGCCAGCGACAGGGCCCCGAGTACCCTGGCTGGCGCCACCTGGCGTTCAAGGTCGACGACGTCGACGCTACCCTCGGCGCCATGGGCCCCGACGCGCGCATCACGGCCGGCCCGATGAGTTTCGACGACTTCATCCCCGGCTGGCGCACCGCCTGGGTCTCGGACCCCGACGGGAACATCATTGAGATCAGCCAGGGCTACGTCGATCAGGAGGACGGCCCGATCGCCTAACCGTCCGGCGTACCCTGCTGATGCTCCTGGCGGCTCCTGTGGCCGGTGCCTCAGTGCTGCGAGCTAGGCTCGAAGCACTGAATGTCATGAAGACGGGCCTCGCTGGTGACAACGTTGGGTTGTCAAAGCAACCAGCGCCAGGAGGCCCAGATGATGTTGTACGCCGGATTGGACCTGTCGCGCCAGAAGGTGGACGTGCACGTCCTCGATGAGTCGGGTCGGACGGTGGAGGTGACCGCCGTACATCCCGATACCGACGGCCTTCGGTCGTTGGTCGATCGGATCGGTCGATACGGCGAGCCGGTGGAGGCCGCCATCGAGTCGATGAACGGCGCGCGCTTCGTGCACGACCAGCTCGAGTTCGCCGGCTGGGAGGTCGCGATCGCGGATGCCCTGCGGGCCAAGGGTCTGGCACCATTGGTGGCCAAGTCAGCATGGAATGGTCGGCTCCTCCGGCAGCAAGATCGTGGTCATCCACGAGCCGTGGAAGGAGCCACAGGCAGCCTGAAAGGAGCCGACCGTGTCCAGCGTGCATCCTGTCGATGACGTTGTCTACGTCGCCTTCGACGCGAGCACCGCCACGCTGGTGGCGGCGATCCTGCGCCCGGGCGAAGAGAGCGCCACGACGACCAGAGTCGCCAACGACGAGCCGTCCATCCGTCGCTTCGTCAAGGGCTTCCCCGAGCCGGCCAGGCTGCGGGCGTGCTACGAGGCGGGCCCCACCGGCTATGAGCTGCAGCGGCTGCTCAGCTCGCTCGGGGTGCCCTGCGTGGTGGTCGCGCCCTCGCTCATCCCCACCGCGCCGGGCAACCGGGTCAAAACCGACACCCGCGACGCGCGCCACCTGGTGCGCCAGTTCCGTGCCGGCGAGCTCACCCCGATCCGGGTGCCTACGCCCGCCGAGGAGGCGGTGCGCGATCTCTGCCGCGCCCGAGGCGACGCGGTGGAGGACCTCACCCGGGCGAAGAACCGCCTCGAGGCCTTCCTCCTGCGCCACGGGCGGGTGTACCGGGGCGGCTCCACCTGGACCTTCCGACACCGCTACTGGCTCGCCGCGCAGGCCTTCGAGGACCCGGCGCTGCGCACCACGTTCGGGCGCTACCTGGCGACCGTCGAGTGCCGCGAGGCGGAGCGCGCGGCGATCGAGGCTGACCTCGCCCCGTACCTCGACGAGGCTCCCTTCGCCGAGCCAGTGCGCCGGCTGGCCGCCTACCGGGGCGTCGATCGCCTGGGCGCGCTCGTGCTCCAGGCCGAGGTGTGCGACTGGCGGCGCTTCGCCTCGGGTGGCGCGGCAGGGGCCTTCTGCGGGCTCGTGCCCTCCGAGTATTCCTCCGGCGCCAGCATCCACCGCGGATCGCTCACCCACGCCGGCAACGCCCACCTACGCCGCCAGCTCGTGGAGGCCGCCTGGGCCTATCGCTTCGGCCCCAGCCTGGGCCCCGCCCTCCTGCGCCGCCAGCAAGGCATCCCACCCGAGACCCAGGCGCGCGCCTGGGTCACCCAGGTCGACCTCTGCCGGCGCTTCCGCCGCCTCGACGCGAAGAAGTCGGTGCGCGGGGTGGTCGTGGCGGCCATCGCCCGCCGCCTCGTCGGCTGCCTGCACGCGGAGATGGTGGCCTGACGATCCCCGTTCCTTTGGATCTCCTCCTGGCTTCGGCCGGTGAGCACGAGATCGTCCGTGACGCGCCGGGGCGCCGCCGTGGCAGGAACGCCCCCCGTTCGGTCTTTGCGGCGGCTCGTCGGACGAGTCGCCGCGACGCAAGTCTGGGGCACCGTCCTGCGAACTGCAGACATGCGTGGCTCTGGCCCGCGAATACGAGATTGGCGGTCGGTTGGCTCCGCCTGCTCCGGCGCGGCACGGAACCAGCGCAGCCCACCGTGCGACCCAGCCCGGCTGGATAGCAGGCGACGATCCGGCGTCGAGGTCGTTCGTCCTCACGCTGCTGCGGGCGCTCCACCTCGACCCCGGTCCCGTCACCTGCTGGGTGGCCAGGACCCGCCGGACGCGGCGTCCGGCGGGAACGAGCGACGGCGGCACGCTCATGCGGCTTGACAAGCCGTTCCATACGAGACGGACAAGATCGATGCCCGGGTCCTCGCCGAGCTGGCCCGTCGGGAGCTGGTCCCGGCCATCTGGATGCCCGACCCAGAGGTACGCGCGGAGCGCGAGCGGGCCCGCTTCCGCCTGCACCTGGTGCGCCACCGGACGGCCTTGAAGAACCGCATCCACGCGATCCTCATCGCCTTCGGGCACCCGGTCCCCGTCTCTGACCTGTTCGGCATGCGAGGCCGCGAGCTCCTCGCCTCGCTGGCGATCCCGGAGCCCTGGGCGACCACGCTCGCCACCAGCCTGAGGTTTGTCGATGCGCTCGATCGCGAGATCGCGGCCTGCGAGGCCGAGCTGCGGCGTATGGGCGCCGACCACCCCTACGTCCCCCTGCTCATGACCGCGCCCGGCATCGCCTGGGTGCTGGGCTACCATCGCCTCGGAGATCGGCGACATCCGCCGGTTCGCCAACCCCAAGAAGCTCACCGGCTACAGCGGGCTCTGCCCGATCGTGCGCCAGTCGGGCCGGCGCGACGAGCGGGGACCCCGAGCCAAGAACGGCCCCAAGTACCTGCGCTCGCGTCTGTCTGGATCACGTTCTCGACCAGCCGGCTGGCCCGGCCGTCTCCGGCCGCGAGCGATCGTCCGAGCGCCGACACCACGCCGGCTGTGACGGAGCCGCCGAAACCAAGCGGATTGCCAATCGCGACCACCAGCTGCCCCACGCGCAGTAGCGCCGCATCACCAAGTTGAGCGGCGACGAGGTCGCCCTCGGCACGAATGACGGCCAGGTCGGACATCGGGTCACGGCCGACCACGCGGAACTCGCGCTCCGCACCGTCGACGAAGGCGGCCGCCCCTCTGTCCGTCCCCGCAACGACATGGGCGGACGTGACCAGAAACCCGTCCGGAGTGAACACGACCGCCGACCCCGCGCCTCCCGCCGACCATCCGCCCTTCGCGTGCGTGACGCGCAGGCTTGCGACCGAAGGGATGAGTCGCTCGGCAACCGAGCTCACGGTGCGCGAATAGGCGTCGAGCGCCGGCCCGTCCGCGGGGTAGGTTCCCTCTGACCGGCTCCCCGAACCTTCGAGCGCGACCATCGCGACCCCTACGCCTCTCCAGAGGCTGCCGCTGTGCCGCCTACGATCACCGTTCGCTCGTCGAGCCCTCGCACGATCCGGACCTCGTACTGCGCGCCCGCCGTGCTGATCGCCTCGGCCAGATCATCGGGGTCGGTCACCACGCGGCCGCCGACTTCTACGATGAGGTCGCCTTCGGCGAGCCCGGCTCGAGCGGCTGGACTGTCGTCTTCCACCCCTCGGATGAGCAGGCCATCGCGCTCGGGCAGGCCCACGGAGCGCCGCAGTCGGCGCGCGACTTGAGCTGGCGCCACGGCAACACCCAGGCGCGGCCGCTCGACGGATTCGCCGCGACTGAGCGCGTCGACCTGCTGCTGGAGCGCCGCGTCGGCCGGGAGCGCAAGGTAGAAGCCCTCGCCCAGCCGGTTCGTGTTGAGGCCTAGGAAGCGGCCCTCGCCGTCAAGGATCGCCCCGCCAGAGGAGCCTGGCGCGAGCGGGGCCGTGTGCTCGACGCTCCCGACGATCCTGCGCCCGCCAGGGCCTCGGAACGCACGCGCCACGGCGGAAACGGTGCCGACGGTCACCCGGACATCCCCGCTCGGAGAGGAGGCGGCGCCGAACACCAAGGTGCCCACGCTGACGGCATCTCCCGCCGCCCACGCGACTGGCGTGGCCCCCGCCGTATCCACGCGCACGACCGCGAGGTCGCCGTCGACGTCGATGCCGGCCAGCGATCCGCGTACCGAGCGGCCCCCGGCGAAGACCACCGTGACCTCCTCGCCGCGGATGTTGTGGGCATTGGTCAGTACGCGACTGTCCCCGATGACGACGCCCGAGCCGCGTTGGCGCGACCCGATCCCGACGATCGAGTGACCGGCTCGTTCGGCGACTCCCTGAATGGCCGCCTGCACTTCGTCGAAGGTATGCATGACTGTTGAGCTCCCCTGTATGCCCCACGCGTGGCGCGGGTTCGATGCCTTATGCCATGATGGATCCATCGAGTAGCATATTGCAAGTTACTACTCATTCCTCAGTTCTGCAAGGGGTGCGAATGGAACTCGGCCGCATATGGACGCGCCCGCCTACCATGGAGTCAATGTCCTCCGAACTGGTTCCCGCGCCGCCGACGCCCCTCGCCACCGCGCTCGAGCGGGTCGGCGACCGCTGGAGCTTCCTGCTCGTCGAGGCGCTCCTGGCGGGCCCACGGCGCTTCAACGAGCTGCACCAGGAGGTTCCCGGGATCGCGGCGAACATCCTGACCGATCGGCTCCACCGACTGGAGCGGGACGGGGTGGTCCTCTCGACCCCGTACTCCCGGCGGCCGTTGCGCATGGAGTACGCTCTGAGCGCTGACGGGCGCGAGTTGGCAAGTGCGCTCAGGCTCCTTGCAGACTGGGGCGCGCGCCGGTCCACGGCCGCCGCCGATCCCTATGAGCCACTGCATCATGCGACGTGCGGCACGCGGCTCGAGACCCGCTACTACTGCCCCACCTGCGGCGGCGCCGTGGCTGACGCCGAGGTGGGGGAGGAGCGCTTCGTCTGACCGGGGCCACCTGGCTTGTCCTCGGGTCTCGAGCGCGGAAGCTCGGAGTCGGGGCCCGGAGGCCGAGGCGCAACTAGGGCCCTCGAGAAGCTACCCTGGCTGCGTCGGTCCGCAGTTGCTCGCGACGCGCGCGGGAACCGATCCCCGCCACATCGGGCCTTGCATGGTCTCGCCATGTGCCGGCGTCACGATCCGCGCCGAAGTCCGCTCGCGGCTGGCCCAGGGCTCACGGACCGCGACACCGGACGCCCGCGACGCTTGCGGACAGGGGGGATGTCGCGAGACTATCTGGACGTGACGGAACAGCCGCGGGGGCGATCGATGCGAGCCGCAGCGCACCCAGTGCCGGGTCGTGCACCGGAACGGTCGATGCCGTACGGAGGCCGCCACGACCCGGGCCCGTCCAATGCCGCCAGCCGCGCGGTTCCCCTCGGGGACGCCGCGGCGCTGCCGATCGAGGGGCCCTCGGGCGGGTGGATCCGGGTGGGCACGGCATCCTGGACCGACCCGACTATGACGGCCCCCGGCGTCTTCTACCCGCGGGACGCGGGGACGGCCGAGGAGCGTCTGGCCTACTACGCCGGGCAGTTCCCGCTCGTCGAGGTCGACGCGACCTACTACGCGCTGCCGTCGGCCCGCACGTCCGAGCTATGGGTGCGCCGCACCCCGCCCGGCTTCGTGTTCGACGTGAAGGCGCATGCGCTGATGACGGGCCAGCCCACCGAGACTCGCCGGCTCCCAAAGTCGATCCGCGATGCCCTGCCCCGCGAACTGGCGGCACGGCCTCGCCTGTACGGCAAGGACTTGCCGTCCGAGCTGTTCGACGAGGTCTGGCGGCTGTTCGCAGACGGACTCGAGCCGCTGCGCGCCTCAGGCCAGCTCGGATCGGTGCTGCTGCAGTACCCGCGCTGGGTATTCCCCTCGTCGCAAGCGCGCGAGGCGATCCTCGCCGCCAAGGATCGGCTTGGGGAGGTCGCCTGTGCCGTCGAGTTCCGCAGCGCAGCATGGCTCAGCGAGAAGAACGCCGAGCGGACGCTCCGCTTCCTGGCCGACAACGGCATCCCGTACGTGATGGTGGATGGGCCGCAGGGGCTGCCCAGTAGCTTGCCCCGGTCGTGGCGACCACCTCCCCGCACCTCGCGATCGTGCGCTTTCACGGCCGGCGGGTCGAGACGTGGGAGGCGCAGGGGATTCCCACCGTGGAGCGCTTCCGCTACCTCTACAGCCGCGACGAGCTCGCCGAATGGGTGCCGCGCATCCGCCAGGCCGCGACGGGCGGCCGAGAGACGCACGTCCTGCTCAATAACTGCTTCGCGAACTACGGCACAACCAACGCGCGGGAGCTCGCCGCATTACTTCGGGACGTCCGACTGGACAGTCCGGAGGCCTAATGCGGGCGCGCCTCCTGGGCTGGATGAACCCGCTGGGAGCTGGGTGGTGGAGGACCTCGGTGGCTCATCGTGTTGGGTGCGCTGTCGTAGATCTTCCATCTCCCGCCCTCCTCACTTCGTCCGTGGAAGCTCGGCCACCGGGTCGCACTACGCAGTTCTGCCGATAGCGGGATCGAGCGGCTGGTGACTACAGTCGGGGCGGGCCAGGCCTATACGCATGTGCCCGGCACGTGAGTGTCATTGCGTCCCGACCTGGCCCGTGACGCTCGCTGGCGTAGGGCACCGTCAGCGAGCGTGCTCTCGACACGGCGCAGGGCGCCCAGGCCGCCGACACGGTCGCGCAGCACGTGCACTGCGCACTTCGCCGGCCCCTCACCCTCGAGCACCGCCGCGTGCGGGTCACCGTCAGCATCGGCATCAGCATTTACCCGCAGCATGGCGAGGACGTCGACACGCTGCTGCGGGCGGCAGACTCGGCCATGTACCGGGCCAAGAACGAGGGCGGCGATCGTCACCTGACCGGCCTCTCGAGCGTGCCAGGCGCTTACGGTGTGCTCGAGGGCCAGCAGCCCGAACACTGCGCGCCGTCCCCCACCATCAGGAGGAGTCGGCGGTCGTCACCGTACTTGGAGCTGCTCGCGCGGTGCTCGCGTTGAACGCGATGCTCGCTGGGTGGGCCGTGCAGGCTCAATGTCGGCCATCTCATGGATTCAGGCGACGGAACCATTGCCGCCGGCAGCTCGGGACGAGCAATCAAGCCGTCGGCCAGATTAGCCCGTAGGAGGGGGACGTTCAGGCTGTTCGCATGTGCAGACCATGACTTTCGGCTCTGCGCAATCTCCCCATCTGGTACCTGCCCTCGCTATCCTTCGCGACGTCTGGACGTTGACCACGTCCCGCGTCCGGGCCACAGTCGTGTGGTGCGTGGGGGGCACGGACAGGAGGACGCGTGCGGCGCTCTCGGCATCCGTCGGGCGGGGGATGTCATCCCGGGCGGCTCCACGCGGCGTGGCTGGTCGTCTCGGCCGCCTTGGTGCTGGCCACCGCAGGCTGCGGATCGACGGTCGGAGCTGCGCCTGTGTCATCCGTGCCCCAGGCATCCACCAACGGGTGGCAGGTCCTGTGGATCTCCCCGTCGGTCCAGCTGGCTGGCCTCTCGGTGTTCGACGCTCAGGACGTCTGGGTCGCTGGCACCGACGGGCTGCTGTACGCCTGGGACGGCACGGGCTGGCGCGTGCAGCGAGTGGGCGATGACCTGACTGGCATGGTGGCAGTCAACCAGCGCGACGCTTGGGTCTCGAGCGATGACGGAATCAGGCACTGGGACGGCACGCACTGGACGCTCACCAGCCATGACCGCGCTGTGACCGCACTGGCGGCCGCCGACGCCCGGCATGTCTGGGTGGCTGACCCTGCCGGTATTCGCGCGTGGAGCGGCACGGGCTGGACGCTGCAATACGCGGCGGCCGGGGCGCAGCTCCAGGGGATCTCGGCGGCGGACTCCAGCCATGCGTGGGCAGTGGGCTCGCTTGCGAGCGGGTCGGGCGTCGTGGTTGCCTTTGACGGTTCGAGCTGGTCGATACAGGCGACGCTTCCGCAGCCGCTGTCGGCGGTGTACGCGTCCGACCCGGCACACGCCTGGGCGGTGAGCCCGGACGGCTCGATCTTCACGTGGGATGGCACCGCGTGGCGACTGACGGCCAATCTCCATATGGATCTGACAGACGTGTCGGGCACGGACGCCGCGCACGTCTGGGCAGTGGCCGCGTCCGGCGAGGTGCTCTTCCACAACGGCACTAGGTGGGCAGTGCAGTATCGCGCGCCCACGACCCTCGGGGGCGTCGCGGCAATCGACGCCGGGCACGTATGGGCGGTCGGATTCGACACCGTCTACAGCACCGTGCCGCAGGGCAGCGCCTCCGACTGGACCTCCTCGGGCCTCTGAGTCCCGGACACGACGAAACGCGTCCCCGCTACGGAACGCGGCTTCTCTGCAGTCGACATCGACCATGAGCTGCAGTCTCCGCGCCGAGTGACCACGTCGACGCAGCTGGTGTGCCGGCGGCAACCTGAGCCATGCCTCCGGCGCGGCCTGCCGGCCGCGCAAGTCAGCCTCCGGCCCGTGGCGTCTATGCGTCGTGAGTCGTGATGCCTGCTGCTTTGGGACGGCCCACTCGGCGCGGGTCCGGAGCTCGTGCTCGTGGAGCTCGATATGGTGCCGATTGGCCCGCTTCGGGTCAGGCGGGGGCCTGCCGCTGCTACACGATCGACGGCCCGGACGACGGGTCCCCCAGCGCTTCGTCGGCTGCAGAGGGCTGGGGGACGAGCAGCGTCAGGAGGGCGTGCTCCTCCTGCTCCAGATGCGAGGTCACGAGCGCGTGGAGAGCATAGAGGTGCGCACGCAGCTCGGTGACCCGCGGATGGTGCAGCTCGACCTGATCCAGGTTGGCGGTTCGGAGCCGCTCGAGGTGCCCGCGAATCTCGTCATGCTGCAGGCGCAAGAGCCGCGTCGCCCAGGGCGTAGCCGCGAGCCCATCGGCCTCTGGGAAACATACGTGCTCCTCCCACTCCATGTGCGGGAGCAAGGCAGTATCGAGGTCGTCGAGCAGGCTCGATACAAGGCCGGACAGCACGGACGTGTCGAGCGTCCCCACCACCTCGGCGGTGCCCTCGACGCGGGCGAGCACGCGGTCGAGTTCGTGATGGGCACGACTCAGCACGTGGCGCTCGGCCGTGGAGACCCGATGCTGTGGCACGCGCCTGTGGCCCTCGTCGCTGGGACGCGACCATGCTGCACTGTATCCACGACCGATCAACGATCGCGAGAGGCGTTCGGCCCACGGTCAGAGGGCTGCACCGAGCGGGGCACTACGCAAGGCGTGCATACGGAAGCGCGCCGCTGAGGTCGTGCCAGCGTGCCTGAAGCCGCCTTGCGCACCCCCATTTGCCGTGTGTGGCCGAACGGCCCGGGCCCATGCCCTCGGCGAGCGTGCCGGACGGCCCCCGGCAGCCCCCGGTGCGAGGCTGGACGGCCCACCCAGCAAGACGACAGAGGGCTCTCCTTGAGATGCCCGATGGCCCTCCATGCGGGTCCCGCTCAGGGGCCAGCATGGGGATCACAACGGGGACGGGAGAGCGTCCCTGCAGGGTCACGGAAGGTAGACCCGGCGCAGCCCGTCCAAGGAGCACAAGATGAACGCCACGTACGGCAAGGCCACGGCGATCATGCGGATCGCCCTGGGCTTCGGGTTCCTGTATGCCGGACTCGACAAGGCCCTCGATCTGGCGGGGAGCGGTGCCTTCACGGCCGTCGGCTTCCTCAAGTTCGCCACTGGCGGTGCGCTGCCGGGCTCCAACCCCAAGGTCATCGTCAACCCGACCCACGCTCTATGGGTGGCCCTGGCTAACAACGGGAGCCTGATGCCGATCATCAACACCCTCGTGGTGTGTGGCGAGCTGGCCATCGGGGCGGCCCTGATCCTGGGGATCGCGACGCGCTTCGCCGGCGTCATGGGCGCCATCCTGACCACGCTCTTCTTCATCGCCTCCTGGAGCTTCGCCACCGGCGTCGTGAACGAGGACTTCCTCTACGCCTCGCTCTCGCTGTACTGCGCGGTCGTGGGTGCCGGGGCGGTCTGGGGGCTCGACGGAGTCCTCGCCCGCACGCAGTTCCTGGCCAAGACCCCGCTGCGCGTGTTCGTGGCCTAACGCGCCGACCCCCTCATACCGAAGCCGTCCGGGCCTGCTGCACGGGCCAGGGCGGCGCGGGCAGGGCCGACCCTCCGGCCCTTCCCCGGACGATCGTCCAGCCCGCACTCTTGGGAGCCGCCGGGGCACCCCCGGCGGCTCTCCGGTGCCTGTGTGTCTTGGCTGGAGGCGGCGGTGTTGCGCGGGACTGCGAGATGCCGGTCTGGCTCAGCCGGCGTCAGGCGAATTGGCCGGCCACGCCACCCGGCAGGCGGCTCGTGAACTCGTCACACCGTGCCGGGTACTGGGGGACGGGACGAGCTGTGGGCCATGCCAGTCCGCATGGAGCGGCATAAGCTCTCTGGGACGGCCCGGACGCGTGCTCTCCGGGGGCACGAATGTGGACGAAGACCGCTGCGTCCGTTTGGTCCACATTTCGATGGGCGAGTCCGGTTAGCTTCCTCGGGCGACACCGCCACAAAGACGAGGGACGTCCGCCATGCGGCTGGCTGGATCAGCTCGAAGTTCGCTCAGGCGCCGCGGGGGCGATCACTGGAAGCGCTGGGTGGATGGCTGTGACGGCGTAGTAGGTGGTGAGCGGACCGAACCCCAAAATGCGCTCCCAGCTCGCTCGTTCGAGCCCGGCTGCGCTGAGCATCGCCTCCACTTGCGCGCGGCCGCGCATGCGGTCGCGGTGTCCGATGAGGGCCGCCCAACCGCGTAGCCAACCGACCGCGAAGGGGTCGGTCATCACGAGCCAGCCGCCCGGGGCGAGCACGCGGCCGATCTCCTGGATACCGGCAGCCTGGTCGGCCCAGTGGTGGAAGGAGTTGCTGCTGACCACGAGATCGAACGCGGCATCCGCGAAGGGCAGTTGCTCGACGTGGGCGCTCTGGAGCCGCACACGCGGGTCTCCATCGAGCCTGGTTCGCGCGACCCGCAGCATCTCCCCGGCCGGATCGACGCCGCACAGCTCGGCCGCCGGATACCGGGTGGCCAAGAGCGCGAGCACTGACCCAGTGCCGCAGCCCACATCGAGGATCGCCCGGGGCGCTGCTGCACGGCGGGCGGCAATGCGCACTACGCCCTGCTGGATGGGCCGGTGGAAGCGCCGCCCCATCAGGCTGCGGTCGTAGCCCTCTGCCCGGTCGTTGAACTGGTCGACGTCCGGATCGCGCATCGGTCACCCCTCAGGCGGGGTACCCACCCCGCTGTCGCCCGCCGGCTCGTCGTCCGCCAGCAACCGGTACAGTCGCCGGCGCGCGTCGGTCAGGATGTCATGGGCTTGGTCCAGCGAGCCCGGCGAGCCCACCTGGGCGACCTGCATTGCCGCCGCCCCCACCTGGAACGAGAGCCGTCGTAGGTCGAACGCGGCCTCCTCCCCGGCGGGGCCGACCGATTCCCAGGGCGCGGTCGGCGCTTTGGCACGCCCGGCCAGCAGCGCCCGGCCAGCGTCGGTCAGGCTGAACACCCGTCGGCCGTCGCTATCCTCGCCGCGCACAAGCCCTTCGTCCTCGAGCTGCTGCAGGGTGGGATAGACCGAGCCCGCGCTGGGGCGCCAGCGGCCACCACTGCGCGTCTCGAGCTCCTGGATGACCTGGTATCCGTGCATGGGTTGCTCGGCCAGGAGGACCAGGATCGCGGTCCGCACGTCGCCACGCCGGGCCATCCTGCCGCGCCCCCGGAATGCTCCCCCGAATCCGCGCCCGCGAGGTCCGGCCATCCCCGCACCGAAACCCCCGAGACCGAAAATCCCCGCGCCGCCCAGGTGACCTGGCCGCGCTCCTCCGCCCTCACCGGCGCGGGTCCAGCGCTGGTCGCTATGCTGCCCGCCTGGCTCGGCTGGGTCCCTCTCATCGAACGACATGCCCGACCTCCACGTAACTCGCACTGTCTGTGTGCATCACGCTATATCGCCATACGTCATTCGTCAAGTGTATCGGTCGGGGCTGTGGATGGCGCGCGCCGTGTGCCTGCCTGTGACGGCGGCGTAGTGCTCGTGAACGCACGGCCGCCTGCAGCGGTCTGGGCGGCCGTGCCGGCCGCAGGCCCGCCATGGTGAGCGGACCCTGCGCACCGGAGCCGGATGCGCCACGCCAGTTGGCTCCGTCAGCTCGGCGAAGCCCGGATCACGCGGGTCGAGAGTGACCGGGCATGCGCGATGCCAGGCTCGGAATGCTATGAGCCTCGACCGCTCGGCCTGCGTTGTTAGCCTAGGGTCTTCAGCAGTCCCGCCGCCCAGGCTGCCGCGCGCTCGCCTTCGCCGGCCTCGAGCTGTTCCGAGTCGTGGCGCCGCTTCTCGCCCGCCGACGGTCGGTCGCGCTTGATGAAAAAGCTCTCCGGTGTTGTTACGAGGCGGCAGCCGGCCCGGCCGAGGCGCCGGGCGACGACGCCGGCGGCGGAGCCGCTTAAGAGAAGCGACATGCGGTAGCGGGTGTCGAACGCGGCCGCCGGGACACCGGCGAGCGTCCGGTGCCCGAGGCCCTCGAGCCAGGCGGCCAGGGCCGGGCTGGCTCTATGGCGCTGGGTCGGACCACCCATGATCAGCAGATCGAAGGTGGTCGGATCGGCCGCGGGCACGTCCTCGACGCGCTTCACCGCGACGGTGGCCTGCGGGGCGAGGGCGGCCCCCATGGCCGATGCGATCCGTTCGGTGTTGCCGTACGTGGAGTCGAAAACGATGAGCGCCCGCATCCGGCCGATGGTGCGATTCTCCATCCGGACTGGGCCAGTGCTGAACGGCCGAGCGACAGAGGAAAGGTTCGGACGCCCGTCATCGGTCCGGGTACGACCGTCCCGCTCGATCCTCTGCGCCTCGGGCACCTGCTCGGTGCCTCGCCAGAAAAGCTCGCGCCCCGCTTTGGCGTTAGAGGTATTGCTGAACGGCTCGACGAGACGGCGGGCGCCGCGAGCTCGTCGAGCGCGACAACCCCAAGAGCTACTGGGGTCGGACGCGGTGGGGAACCGGTCTGGCCCCAGCGTTCCAAGGACTCGCGCCGCGGGACCGTCTCCTTGAGAGGACCCGTCCCGTGCGTTGCAGAGCGGCCCGGCTTACGGGATCGCTTCGGGATCGGCTTCGGGGGCGGGAGGCTCATTGGCGAGCGTCAGGAGCGCAGCGCGCACGGCCTGGCGCTGTGCCCCAGTTCGGCCCTGCGCCGCTCTGCGCTCCTCGCGCCGCGCGTTCTGCTCGACCGCTTCGTCCACGATTTCTTCCGCGTCGCTCGGCCCGGTCAGGCCGAGGTTCACGGACCGGATGCCGCCAAGCTCGAGGAAGTTCAGCGCGACCTTCGCCGCGCCAGGGCTGCCAGACTTGAAACCGAAGGCGACGGCGTCCAACGCATCCAGCAGGAGCGCGCGCGTCCGATCTTGGACGCTCTGCCAGATCGCCGCTCGCCGTGCATTCAGGGCTGCCTGGAAGCCCGGGTGATGGAGTCGCCAGTTCGTCACGGTCACCCGGTGGACGCCGGTCCACCGGGTGACCTCGTCATCAGACAACCCAAGGGAGAGAATGTCGATGGCCTGCTCCTGCGCGACGGTCAGCACCTGTAGCTTTTTGTAGTCTGGGGTAGTCAGCAATCTCCTTCAGCTGCGACGAAACAAGCGTGTTCAACTACACCCCGGACGCCGGCCGGAACCGTTGTAGGGGCTGACCGAATTGTACTTCGTCGGGCGGACCGATATCCCTGGCGGGCGGTCGAGTGGAGCGGCATCTGGCGGGCCTGGATCACGGCCTGGACAATGTCGATCTCCACATGGGACGCCTCGCGAGGTGTGATGCGCGGGCCTACTGGATGCCCGCGCTGGAATGGCGACTGGAGCGCTCAAGGGCGAGAGGCCTGCAGGGCTCGCTATCGGCCGTCGCGCGCGTGCAGCCGGCGTTTCTCAGCATGCCTCTACCGTTCACGGCACGGGTGATCGGGATCGGGCTCTGCGGGCCTCCTCGAACCTGCTGCTCAACTAACGCTGCCAGTCGTAATGCCGTCGAATGCGGCCGGCCCTAGATGTGATCACGCCTCCGCGAGGGCGCGCTCGAAGATGTCGAGGGCCTCGGCGACCTCCGAGCCGGTGACGTTGAGGGGCGGAATCCAGCGGATCACGTTGTGGTGGGTGCCGCAGTTCAGGAGCAGCAGGCCGAGAGAAGCCGCCCGCTCCAGAACGCGGCTCGTGCTGGCCTCGTCGGGGGCCTTTGAGGCGGGGTCCGTAACGAACTCGACGCCGATCATCATCCCGTATCCGCGCACGTCGCCGATTTGCTCGTCCCGGCCCTGCAGCCGCTCTAGGCCGGCCCGCAGCTGCGCGCCGCGCTCAGCCGCGTTCGCCACGAGGCCCTCCCGACCGATCGTCTCGAGGACTGCGACCCCGGCGGCACACGCAACGGGGTTGCCGCCGAACGTCGTGCCGTGCGCGCCCACGCCCCAGCGCTCCTGCAGCGCGCGGTTCGTCACCAGGGCCGACAGTGGAAGCCCGTTGGCGATCCCTTTGGCGACGCAGACCACGTCGGGCACCACGTCCCCGTGCTCAAAGCCCCACATCGTCCCGGTCCGCCCGTACCCGCACTGGATCTCGTCGGCCACCCACAGGATCCCGTACTCGTCGCAGATCTCGCGCACGCCCTGCAGGAAGCTCGCCGGCGCCGGGCGATAGCCGCCCTCGCCCTGCTCGACCTCGAGCACAAGCGCCGCGACCGACTGCCCAGGGATCTCACTGACCAGCAACTCGCGGAGCGCGGCGAGCGCCAGGCGGCTCGCCTCCTGCTCGCCGCCCATGTGGTAGGCGTCGGGGAACGGCGCGTGGTAGACGGACGGGAGCAGCGGCTCATACCCCGCCCGGTAGTTCAGGTTTGAGCTGGTGAGGGCCACCGACCCCAGCGTCCGGCCGTGGAAGCCGCCGCGGAACGCTACGACGCCGGGGCGACCCGTGACGCGCCGGGCGAGCTTGACCGCCCCCTCGATGACTTCGGTGCCTGCGTTGGAGAAGAAGACTGTGTCGAAGGGGTCCGGCAGCGCCGCGGAGAGCTCGGCCGCGAGGCGCGCTGTCGGTTCCGCGTACCCCGCCCCGTTGATGTGCACCAGCGTGTCGACCTGGCGATGGATGGCCGCCGTGACCGCCGGGTGGCCGTGGCCCAGCACGGATGTCGCGATGCCGCAGACGAAGTCGAGGTACGAGGAGCCGTCCGCCCCGTAGA
Source organism: uncultured Chloroflexia bacterium (assembly GCA_963835945.1). Taxonomy (GTDB): domain Bacteria; phylum Chloroflexota; class Limnocylindria; order Limnocylindrales; family CSP1-4; genus JAJYNJ01. The sequence continues at coordinate 64,963 of CAWIHR010000026.1, read as the reverse complement.
GGCGGTGTCCTTCGCCGCGCACGAACGCCCGGTCGGGCTTCAGACCGAGCACCGGCGACATGTGCTCCCGGGCGAGCGTCACGAACTCGGGCATGGTCTGGGTCTGCAGCATGGCTGGCCTCTGACGTGGCCGTCCGCCACGGCGCCGAGCAGGCATGGACGGTGAGTTCGAAGTATACGGGCGCAACGGCTCAGGCCGGGTGGGGCCTACCGTCTCACGGAAGGTCGGGACCGCTCGGACAGCCCGTACAATACGGGCCGTCGCGCCCCGACCAGGTGCCCTCGCCCCGCCCAACCGCGAGAGGATCGCCGCCCGTGAACGACCGCATCCTGGCCCGAGAACAGCCCCCGTGCTGGGCCGTCCGGGCCTTCCGAGCCGGCACATGCCGGCTCCACGCCCTCGTTCCGGCCGATCACCGGGTCGGTTCTCGGCAGGGCCGTCCGTTCCGCAGCCCGCCGTTCGCGGCGCGTGGCTTCGGGCACGGGGGGGTCCAGCCCCCGTGACGCTGCCCCGCGTACTTGCTACGATAGAACCAGTCGCCCCGGCCGACTGGGGCGCCCGCGACTTGGCGCGGCTGGCGGCCGTCTTCGAGACGTTCGTCGCGGGTGCCGCCATCCGGCGCGCCACCATGGCCGCGTCTCTGCTGTCGCGGGTCGCCGACCCCGACGATGTGCGGGCGCTGCGACTCGCGCTGCGCGCGCTCGACAGCCGCGCCGCGAACGCGCTGCTCGGCAGGGGGTGCGGTCCGTCTGCGTGATCTCTCCGCGGACCGTCGCGAGGCGGTCCTTTTCTCGTGGGCGACAAGCCGGCTGTCACGGCGCCGGACCGCTTTCCAGACCCTAAAGCGGCTGGCGTGCTTCTTGGCGTACGCGGACCCGGGGCCCGCCGGCGTCGTCAACCCGCTCTGGGCCCGGATCGGGTACGTGCCGATCGAGGAACCTGTGACGCCGGATGCGCCTGCGATCCGGCCGCTCGAGTTCTCGGACGGCCCGCCGGCGGCCGGGACGCTGGACGCCGACGTCGCGATCGTCGGTAGTGGCGCGGGGGGTGGCGTGGCGGCCGCCGCGCTGGTGGCCGCCGGACGTGACGTTATCGTGATCGAGTCCGGCAGCTACGTGCCTGAGGCTGGGATGTCCCCAGGAGAGCTCGACGGCTTCGACCGGCTATACCTCGACCACGGCCTCACGGCGACGTCTGACCTCGGGATCGCGATCCTCGCGGGATCGACGCTGGGCGGCGGCACGGTGGTGAACTGGGCCACGTGCTTCGCCCCTCCGGACTGGCTCCGGGCAGAGTGGACGGCCGAGCATGGGCTAGAGGGGTTCGATGGGCCGGAGACTGCCTCTGACGTGGCCGACCTCCGCGCCGAGCTGGCCTTCGCACCGCCGCCCGGCATTCCCCCAAGGACCGCGCGATCCCGGAGGGCGCGTCGGCGCTCGGGTGGGCGACCGCGCCGTTGCTGCGGGACGCCGACGGGTGCGGCGACTGTGGCGCATGCGGGTTTGGCTGCCGGCGGGGTGCGAAGCGGTCGGGGCCGCGCGTGCACCTGGCGAAGGCGGCCCGGTACGGCGCCAGGTTCCTGGTGCGCGCCCGAGCGGAGCGGCTCCTGTTCGAGCAGGGGAAGGTGGCCGGGTTGACCGGCGAGGTCGAACGGGCAGACGGCTCGCTCATCTCGTTCACGGTTCGGGCCCGGCAGGTGGTTGTGGCTGCCGGCGCGCTCCGCACGCCGGCCCTCTTTGTCGCGAGCGGCATTGCGCACCCCGCCGTCGGATCCAACCTGCGCCTTCACCCGGTGGCGGTGGTCGCCGGCCGGATGCCGTGGCCCGTCGAGATGTGGCGCGGCACGATGCAGGCGGCCAGCTGCAACCAGTTCTGGCGCCCTGGGCCCGCGGACACCAGCGCGCCGGCGCACGGGGGATTCATTATTGAATCAGCGCCGGCGCACCCTGGCCTGATCGCGCTGGCGTTCACCTGGACAGGCGCGGCGGACCACGCTGTCCGGATGACGAGCATGCGCACCTACAGCCCGCTCATCGGGATCGTCCGGGACGCCGGTTCGGGCCGCGTGCGCACGTCCCGCTCGGGACATGTCCGCATCGACTACAAGATCGGCGGCGCCGATGTGCAGTCGGCGCGCCGTGCGCTGGTGGAGATGGCGCGTCTCGCGCGTGCCGCTGGGGCGCAGGAGGTAGTGGCGCTCGGAACGCCCGGCGCCTCGTCCGGTGCCGGTCGCGAGGTGTCGTCGGGCGCGTGGAATGCCTACCTCAGGGAGCTCGCCACGTTCGACTTCTCGCCCAACCGGGGCTTCCTCTTCTCGGCGCACCAGATGGGCACGGCGCGCGCGGGATCGAACCCGCGCACCAGCGCCTGCGACCCGTGGGGCCGCGTTCGATCCGACATGTCTGGCGGGACGGTGCGCGGGCTGTACGTCGCCGACTCGTCCCTGTTCCCGACCGCATCCGGGCTCAACCCGATGGTCACGGTGATGGTGCTGGCCCGGCGCGTGGCGAGGACGGTGCTAGCGGAGGCTTGACCCCCGGCGCAGGACGAAATCCGCCAGCAGTGCCGGGCCGCCCGGTGTGCCGCTGCTCAGCCCGCCGTGATGACGCCCTCGCGGCCGACCCGGAGCAGCTGCACGCGCGTGGCCTCCAGATCCGCGGCGGCGATCTCGAGCAGGCGGCGCACGAGGGTGTGGGCCATGGGCGTACAGTCGGCCAAGGCGTCACGCAGGCGATCGGCGGGGATCGCGATCAGCTCCGTCGCTCCTACGCAGCGCGCGGTCGTCAGCGCCGCGGCGTCGTCCCGTAGGGTCGACCAGCCCAGCATGTCGCCGGGGCCCAGGGTCATCACGAGCACCGAGCGCCCCTCATGTTCCATCGACAGCGCCATGCGCCCACCGACCACGAGCCAGATGTCCGTCGAGCGCTCGCCCCGATGGACGAGCACCTCGCGGTCGGGAAGCCGGGTGCGCCGCGCCGACGCGGCGAGCCCGCCGAGGTCGGCGTCTGTCTGCCCGGCGAACAGGCGGAACCGCTGCAGGTCGGCGGCGGAGACTGGTTCGTCTGCCATCGTCCTCTCCTCGTATGTCTGGCGCTGCGCCATCCAGGATTCCGCCGGCTCCCTCAGAACAGGCCCACAATCTCGCCCTTGTCGTCGACGTCGATGGTCTCCCCGGCGGGATGCGATGGCAGCCCCGGCATGGTCCGCATCTCCCCCACGAGCGGCGTGACGAACCCGGCTCCCGCGGACAGCCGGACGTCCCGGATCGGAACCCGGAAACCGGTCGGGCGCCCCTTGCGGCTCGGGTCGTGGCTCAGGGACAGGTGGGTCTTGGCCATACAGACCGGGAGGTTGCCGAAGCCGAGCTGTTGGTAGGTGTCCAGAGCGCGCGTTGCGGCTGGCAGCTCGTCGACGCCGGACGCGCCGTACACGCGGACCGCGATGGTCTCGATCTTCTCGCGCAACGGCAGGTCGTCCGGGTAGAGGAAGTGGAACTCCGGCGCCCCCTCCGAGGCCGCTTCCCACACGGCCGAGGCGAGCGCCTCCGCCCCGGCGCCGCCCGCCTCGAAGTGGTGGCTCACCAGAGCGTCACGTGCGCCGGCCGCGAGCGCCGCCTCCCGGATGGCCTCGACCTCCGCCGCCGTGTCGGTCGGGTAGCTGTTGACGGCGACCACGACGGGGACGTTGTAGAGGCGTACGACCTCGATCTGCGCGGCGAGGTTCTCGCAGCCCCGCCGCACGCCGTCTACGTTCTCGCTGGTGAGCGCGGCGTCGAGCGGTTTGCCGGCCACGACCCTCGCCACGCCGCCGTGCATTTTGAGGGCCCGGACGGTCGTCACCAGCACGGCCGCGTCGGGCTGGAGGCCGGAGGCGCGGCACTTGATGTCGAAGAACTTCTCGGCACCGAGGTCCGCGCCGAACCCGGCCTCGGTGCAGACGATGTCGCACGTGGCGAGTGCGAGGCGGTCGGCCAGGATGCTCGAGTTCCCGTGCGCGATGTTGGCGAACGGCCCGCAGTGCACAAACGCCGGGCCGCCCTCGAGTGTCTGGAGCAGGTTGGGCTTAAGGGCGTCGCGGAGAAGGACCGTCATCGCACCGGCGACTCGCAGGTCGTCCGCGGTCACGGGCCGGCCCTCGCGAGTGGTCGCCAGCACGATGCGGCCGAGTCGAGCGCGCAGGTCGCGCAGATCGATGGCAAGGGCGAGGATCGCCATCACCTCGGAGGCGACGGTGATCTGCCACTCCGCCTCGCGGGGGTAGCCGTTTTCCCGGCCACCCAGCCCGACGACTGCATGGCGAATGGCGCGATCCGAGATGTCCACCACGCGCGGCCACAGGATGGTCAGGGGATCGATGTCGTGTGGGTTGCCGTGGGTGATCGAGTTGTCGAGGAAGGCCGCCGCGAGGTTGTGGGCCGCCCCGACGGCGTGGTTGTCGCCGGTGAGGTGGAGGTTGAAGTCCTCCATGGGGATCACCTGGCTGTAGCCCCCTCCGGCCGCACCCCCCTTGATCCCGAACACGGGGCCGAGGGACGGCTGCCGGATGCAGACCGCGGCCCGCCGCCCGATCCTATTCAGTCCCTGCGCCAGCCCGACGGTGGTGGTCGTCTTTCCCTCGCCGAGCGGCGTAGGCGTGATCGCCGTGACGACGACGTACCTGCCGCGATGGCCGCTCGACCGGGCCTCTGCCTCGAGCCGGTTAATGCCCTCGAGACGCACCTTGGCCTTCGTGGGACCGTACAGTTCCACCTCGTCGTCTTGCAGGCCCAGCTCGCGCGCGATCTCGACGATGGACCGCGGCGCGACGGACCTGGCGATCTCGAGGCTGGACGGCATGGGGTGAGCTCCTCCTGTCGCTCTGACGCAACGTCTTGGCCGGGCCGGGGCCTTCAGCCATGGCCAGGGGCCCGGGGCAACTCTACGTCCGTGCGCGATCGCGCGGGAGGGCTCCGGGCGCCGCCAGCGGGGGCGGTTCCCTTCGTGCGCAGCGCTCGCGTCACGCAGACGGGCCCGCGTCTCCGGTGGGCTGGACGAGGAAGATCCAGACGTCCCACAGCTGGTGACTCACGATGAGCGCGCCAAGGGGCACGCCCGCCGCATAGAGCGCCGACCAGTGCGCCCCAGCAACCCCGGCTGCACCGACCAGCGTCAGGTTCCCCGTCACGGCGTGCACGCCTGCGTACGCAGCCGTCGCGAGCGCGGCGCCGCGCCACCGCCCGAACCGGAACATCAGCCCCTCCTGGACCATGCCGCGCCAGAACAGCTCTTCGGCCGGGGCGATGATCGTGACGAGTCGCAAGGCGATCTCGCTGCGCGGCTGGAGCTCGCGCAGGGCGTAGATTTCGGCGATGTCTCGGGGCCCGCCGGGCACGACCTGTCGCGCGAACCGGTCGCCAGCCGTGAACGTGCTGTACAGGACGGCCGCCGACGACGCCCCGAGCAGCACGTGCAGACGGCGGATCCGCGTGCGCCGCAACGCCGGGCGGGCGACGATCGCGTAGGTCCCGAGCGCCAGACCGGTCATGGTCATGCGTGGCCAAAAGCGCTCCCGCGGACCTCGGAACGTCGCCGCGAATGCAGCCTGGGCCGCGCCGACCCCGAAGGCCACCGCGCCCAAGCTTGGGCTCGAGGCGAGAACAGCCGGCATGCCCGCGGCGGTGCCGGTGCGCCTCCCCTGTGCGCCGGTGCGGGCCCTCGTCGCAGCCAGAGTGGTTATCGCCGCCGCTCGATCGATCAGCGCCGACGCGCGCTCCGCAAGCTGCGTGCTCTCCGCGAGCAGTGGATAGAGGCGCGATGACACCTCCTCAGCGCCACGCGCTGCCCGCTCCCGAGCGTCCATCAGCGCAGGCGCTAGCCGCGCTTCTCCCCCCTGCAAGACGCGCCGCGTTTCCTCGATCAGCGGCGCGAGCCTCTCCCTGACCGCCTCGGCGTCCGCTTCGAGTCGTGCCGCCTCGGCCGTCAGCGCGCCTGCCGCCGCGGACATCTCCCTGGCAAGTTGTCGTGCCCGGCGCCGGGCCTGTGCAGCGCTCAGCGCCTGTGTGCCGTGTCCGATGGTCCGTCCCATGGGCCCCGTCCTCCTCCGCCGCTCACGCGCATCGGTCGGGTCAGTGCAGGTACGCGCTCACGGCCAGTCCGGCCACGAGCAGCGTGCCGAAGGCGAGGTGAAGGCGGGCGGTCTGCAGGTCGATCATCGAGATCGCCCGCGCCTGTCCAGTCGCGCCGAGCTCGGCTGAGCGGAGCACTTGCGCTAGGAACGGGAGCGACAGGATCGCCGCAAGCGCACCGATCGGCACCAGGCGAAGCGCGACGGCCACCGACAGCGTCATGTAGGCGCCGAGGATGAGCCCGAGGTACGTGTAATGGGCGAACTCCTTGCCGATCCGCGATGACAGCGTCACGATGCCGGCCCGCGTGTCCTCGCTGATGTCGCGCCACTCGTTGCCGTGGAGGATCGCTGCAACGAGGCACCCGACGGGGATCGACAACACGAGCGCGTTCAGGGACCAGGTCCCGGAGGCCGCGTAGTAGCCGCCCACGGTCATGAGCGGTCCCATGAGCACGAACACGAGCGGGACGCCGAGCGCACGGTACTTGTACTGGAACGGGGGAGCCGTGTAAAAGTAGCCGGCGGCCAGCCCCAGGATGCCGAGCGCGGCGATGGGAATGCCGCGGGCGGCTATGAGGGCGAGCCCCAAGAGCGAAGCGACGGCGAAGCACGCGACGGCCAGCCCGTACGCGCCGCGTTCCGTCATCCGTCCCTTAACGATGGCGTGGCTAGCGCGCGGCGAGGTGATCGTGTCGATGCCCTGGCGCACGTCGTAGATCTCGTTGACGATGTTGGTGCCGGAGTGCAGCAGCATGCCCGCGACGAGCGCCAGCACGAAGAGCCGTGGATCGAAGCGACCGTCGGCGTACGCTAACGCGCCACCGGCGGCAACGGGCACGGCCGACGCGGTATAGGCGAATGGGCGCACGATCTCCCACGTCGCGGCTGCGCGGCGCGACAGCCAGGGTCCGAACCCGAGGCGGCGGTCGCCAGCGAGCGTTCCGCTGGTCGTGCCGGCTGTCTCGGGAACCGGGCCACTGCTCGAGTGGGCGACGGCGGGGCCCTCCGTGGTGGCGGCCGTGGAGGCGCCGGACGCCGCGACCGCGGGGGCAGTGACCACGCCGAGGCCTGCGGGCGAAGCCAGCGGCGCACCCGTGCCCGACCACATCGCCACCGGCACCCCGGACGCCAACCTAGCCGCCTTCGGCTCTGGCAGCGCCGCGTAGAGGGTCGCTGCCGCAACCAGCTCGGCGACTTGGCGCTCTTCTTGGACGACCGGCTGGAGCAGCGGGAGGTCGAGTCCTGTCTCCGCGTGGAACGCCATTGCCTTCGCGGCGACGTCCTCGCGCGTCCCGCAGAGCATGAACGCGTCCAGCAGGTCGTCCGGGATCAGCTTCCCGGCGCCGTGGTAGTCCTCCGCGCGCCACGCAGCCGCTACGCGGTCGCGCAGCTCGCGCTCGAAACCGGCCCGCGTGAGCGACACGTCGCTCAGCACGGAAAGCATGTAGATCGCGAACGGCTCGCGTTTCGCGCGGTTGAGCGCCTCGCGGCGCGTCCGGTCCACCAACGACAGCAAGTACCCCGCCGACTCGATCGCGCCGGGGTCGCGCGCGGCCTCAGCGGCACCCTGGCGGAGCCGGGAGAGGATCCCGGCAAGCGACGGGATCGACTCTGCGGGCCGCGCCAGATAGCCGTCTGCTTTCTGGGAGGCCAGCGCCACGAACTCCCTGCGGTAGGCCGCCACGAAGAGAGGGATCCGGTGCGGCGGCTCGAACATCATCTGGATTGGCGGCAGTCCTGGGGTGGCGGAGGGCACCCGTTCGCCGGCCCAGAGCGTCCGGACCTGGTCCATAGCCGCACTCACGCGCGAGACTGCGTCAGCCGGGTCGTATGGGATGCCCATCTGCCTGAGGCGCAGGGGTAGCCCCGTGCCCAGAGCCATAACGATGCGACCGGGCGCCATCTCATCGAGTGCGGAGCCCGTCATGGCGAGCGCAACAGGGTGGCGGGTGTAGGGGTTGACGGCGCCGAGCGCGATGCGGAACCCGTCGGGCGTCTCGTCCGCCCCCAGCTCCGAGGCGATCGCGCTTACGAAGGTCACCGCATCCCGCTCGAAGTAGCTGTCGTGGATCCACACGGAGTCGAGCCCGGCCGCGCGGGCTCGACTGCTCCACGAGACGACCTCGTCCACTTCACCGCGTGCGGCAAGCCCCAGGCCGACCGGACGCGCGAGACGGTCCATTACCGTGTCCTTCGATCAGCGGCGCGGGCCGGCGTCCGCGCTCCGAACCATCGTACCGCGCACGCGCCTCCGGCCCGGGCCAGGAGTTTCGAAGCGTGGTGGCCGCGCCCGATGTGCGGCCCTCCGCCGAGCGGGGACCGCGCCCGGACCGCGCCCGGATTGACGGGCGGTGATAGGGTGCGCCTGTGGATGGAGTAGCGGAGCGCCACCGCCGCGGAATCTTGGCGGCGCTTACGCTTGCGCTGCTCGCTCGTGCGGCGCTCGGGTTTGCCGACCTCGCGGCCCTCGCGCACGGCGGTGTCTTCGCCTTGCCGATGCCGCAGTCTGTGGTCGTCGCCCCTGCGTCGCCGCTGTGGCCGGCACTTTTCGCGCTGCTTGCTCTGGGTGGAGCGGCAGGGCTGCCGGTCCGGGCACCCGCCAGCTGGATCCTCGCGATCGCGGCCTGCGTCGCGTACATCGCCTCCGGCATCGCCGACCTGGGCATGCTGCTGCCGGGGGCGCCTCTCCGGGACCCTGGCTTCTGGGCGTTCTTCATCGCGAACCTCCTCGTGCCAGCCGGGGTTCTGGCTGGCTTGGTCGCAACGCGCGCATGGTTCAGGCCGGCCGCCAACCCGGCGCGTCTGGTCGGCCGCTGGTCGGGACGGTCGCCGAGGCGGCGGTTATGAACGGGCGAGGGATGCCGGACGTGCGGCAGGCGACCGACGTTGACGCGGCCGCGATCGCGGCGCTGCTCACGACCGAGGGCTATCCCGCCGGCCCGAGCGATATCCTCGAGCGTCTCGAGGCGTTCCGCGACACCCGATCCGCCGTCTTGGTCGCCGCGGCCGCCGGCGAGGTCGTGGGGTTCGTAGCCGTGCACGTGATGCCGCGCTTCGAGCACGGCGACCGGATCGCGCGAGTCCTGGCGCTCGTGGTCGAGGAAGGGGTCCGGGAGCGAGGGTTCGGACAGGAGCTCATGCTGGCGGCGGAGCGGCACGCACGCGAACAGGGATGCGGCTTCATCGAGGTAACCGCCGGCCGACACCGCCCGGACGCGCTGCTGCTCTACGAATCAGTGGGGTACGAGTCCGGAGTCGCCGTTTACCTGCGCAAGCGCCTCTGACCGGCCCCGCCGACGGCGTGCAGCGCCCTGGTCCGGCATGACGTCACGTCGTGGCCGCCCGGGGTGCCGGTAGACTCGCCCAGTGTTGCCCGTCTCGATCCGCCTCAGCGGCGCTACAAACGGCTTGCTCGCGCTTCCGTGGCTGCGCCCGCTGCGTGGCTGGCCCGACGAGGACGTGACCTTCCGCGAGATGCCCGTCGGCGAGAGCCGCCACGTCGTGCGGTTCGTCGAGGCTGATGGCGTCCTTTACGCGCTGAAGGAGCTGCCGATCCGTACGGCCCGGCGCGAGTACGAGACCCTTCGCGAGCTCGGGCGCCGCGAGTTCCCATCGGTGCGGCCACTCGGGCTCGTGGAGCGCGGCCCGGACGAGCCGGCGATCCTGGTGACGGACTACCTCTCCGGCTCCTTCCAATTCCGGCGCATGTTCGAGCGTCTGCCGCCCAGCGCGCGCAAGCACCGCGATCGACTCCTCGACGCGATGGCATGGCTCGTGGTCGATCTGCACCGAAACGGCGTCTTCTGGGGCGACTGTTCGCTCTCGAACACGCTGTTCCGGCGCGACGGCCAGGCGCTTCAGGCACTCCTCGTCGATGCTGAGACGAGCGAAATGCACCCATCGTTGAGCGAAGGCCAGCGGGCACTGGACCTGGAGATCCTGACCGAGAACCTGATGGGCGACCTGGCCGACATCGGCGCCCAGGTGGGCCGGCCGGAGGACGTGATCGATGAGGACCTGGAGGCCGCTGGACGCGTAGGACAGCGGTACACGACGCTCTGGGATGAGCTGCACCGGGAGGAGGAGATCGGGCCAGCAGATCGCTATCGCATTGAGGCGAGGGTCCGCCGCCTGAACGAGCTCGGGTTCGCGGTCGACGAGCTCACCTTCTACCCAGACGCGGACAGCGGTGAGGGCGGACAGGGGGGCGAGCACCTGCGGCTCCGCGTGGCGGTCGCGGGTCGCCGCTTCCACGAGACAGAGCTGCGCCGCTTGACTGGACTCGACGTCGGCGAGGGGCAGGCGACCGTGCTGCTGAACGACCTTCGCGCCTACCGCGGGCAGGCGGAGAGGCGTCACAGCAGCCCGTTGTCCGAAGCGGACGCTGCCGAGCGCTGGCAGGCGGAGATCTTCCGCCCGACCCTGGCTCGGCTCGCGGCGCTCGCCCTGCCGGTCACCGACCTAGTGCAGGCCTACTGCGACCTGCTCGAGGTGCGCTGGCTCCTCTCCGAGGAGGCCCGTCGGGACGTCGGGGATGAGGTCGCCATCGATGCGCTTCGTCGCCGGCGGGCGCCGGTCGAGTCCGCCGCACGGATGCTGGGGGTCGAGGCGCCAACTGCCGTCTACGACGTGTCCGAACTCGGGGCCGTAGGCCCGTCGCGGGCCGAGCCGCACGCTGCGGGGCGAGCGCCAGCCGTGCCGCCCGCGAGGCTGCCGGGAGCGGAAGAGGTGGGGGTCAGCCGAGAGTGAGGACTACCAGCGCTCCCGTCGGAGCACCTCACCGAGCGCTCGCCGCCCGCCCGCCCTTCGCGCACGCAACATGTCCGACTGGTCGGCTGGGTAGCCGAGGCTGAGCAGGTCTGGTACGTGCCAGGCGTTCCGGCTGGCCGAACGGGCGCGCGGTCGGCGACGAGCGACGCAGAGTATTCCGAGACGGACCGCGCCAGTAGCGCTCGCACGCGGCTTCCGGTAGGCTCGATGGAATGCTCCATTCCGCCTTCCACGGGGACCCGTATCGCGTCCTGGGACTCCCGGCCGATGCGTCCGAAGCGGCCATCAAGCGCCGCTGGCGCGAGCTTGCCCGAGAGCATCATCCGGATCGCGCGACAGAGCCCTCGGAGGCCCTGCGGCTGACCAAGCAGATGGCACGCATCAACGCTGCCTACGACGCGTTGCGAGATCCGGAGCGGCGTGCCCGGGTGGACGCGCGGCAGCGACGCGATGGGACGGAGCCGGCCCGTGGCTTCCCGAGCGACGCGGGCGACGAGCCCGTCGGCCCGCCAAGACCGCGTCCCACGCGGCCGGTGACTGCCCGCTTCGACACCTCCCCGGTCCTGCATCGTCGCAACGCGACGCTTCGCCGAGCCCGGTCCGTCCTCGACGGCCACCGCCCCGTCGGGGTCCGTGAGCGGCGGATGGACCAGCAGCCGCTTCGCTCCAGCGATCCGTGCGGGCCCATCCTCCGGCGCCGCGGCCCCGGTCGCCTGCCGCGACTGCCGACGCTCGACGAGGCGCGCCGCACGGAGTTGTCGTTCGGCAAGTTCCATGGCAGAACGCTCGGCGAGGTCGAGCGGGAGGAGCCGACCTACATCGACTGGATCGCGCGCACTATCACGCGCGACCACGAGTTGGTGGTCAAGGCACGCGTGATCAGGGACGACATGGACGTGCGCGGGGTCCAGCGCCACGTGCGACCGGCCGGGTCCGGTTTCGGAGAGCGGCACGAGGCTTGAGGTCGGCCGTCTCAGGCCGGCTTAAACGGACCTCCGCCTGCGATGGCGGCCGCCGACCCGTTCGGCCGGCCCGCCGGCCGGTAGTGCCAGTCACTCGACTCGTTGTAGCCCGCCGCGCGTCCTCTGCTGCGGTGGAGTCCACCGCCCCTGAAAGCGAGGGCAGCGATGACGTGCAGCCCGGTTGTCGACGCCTCGGGTGTCTCCGGCCCGTTGGATCGGCGGCCAGGGACATCGTCGTCCGCCGCGTCCCGCCGGACCATGGGACAGGGGTACGGGGCGGACTCGGCGAAGGTCGATGGCGTGCGCGCACCAGTAAGTCCGGACGGAGATATGACGCGCGGCTCCGGGCGCCTCGTGCCGGGCACGACGTTGGGGCGGGCGGCTACGGGATGGACGACCCGGGCGCGGCAGATGCCGCCGACGACTGCTTGGCGGCGGCGACCGTCCCGAAGGCCGCCACCGCCGACTGCACCTGGGACTCGCTCTCTCCGATGCCGGTGACCGCGTCGTAGGTTCCTGGGATCCCGGCAGGCCAGAAGAACATCATCTCGGGTCCGGACTCCACAGTGACGTCGATACGGATGCCTGGATGACCTTCGATGGCGGTCCGCTCGGCGACCACGCCCGTGGCGCCCTGCGTGTTTCCGGCGCCGTTGGCCTGGGCATTCGCCAGCTGATCGAGGGTCATCCCTTGGGCGCGGTACACCACTAGGGCCATTCCGGCTCCCTTGTTGGCGGGGTCGGGCACGGCGCCGCCCGCGAACTGCAGCTCGTGGATACCCGCCGCGTCGAGCGACCCGAGCGTTTGTGCTGAGCAGTACCGTCCGCTGCGGACGCTCGATAGCGCCTGCGCGCCGACGCGTGCTGGGAGGAGCGCCTCAAGGTCCGGGTAGAATCCTGGCGCACTCTGCTCGTCCGCTCCGTTGCAGGCGCTCGAGGGGTTCGGTCTGGCCGCCGCCGAGCACGCGCCGGCGAGCGACACGCCGACGATGGCGGCCGCGATGAGGGAGAGGACGCGGCGTGGCAACCGAGGCACGGCGCGGATTGTCGCATCGGCCGGCGCTTCCCGCTCCCTGCAGTGCTAGCGGCGCGCCGTCCCGCCGGGGACGCCGCGATGGACCGACCGTCTGCGGTTGCACCCTCTGGTCGGGCCGTCGCCCCGTGCTACAGTCACCGCCATGGACCCGTCCTGGCGAGCGCGGCCCATGCCCGCCGTCAGCAGCAAGTGATCGCGGCCGAGACGGGCGTGGCGAGCACGGCGAACCAGCTGGGCGGATCCGTCGGGAGCGCGATCCGGAGGCGTCGAGTCGGCGCGCCTCCGTGACGTGGCCGGGCGGCCTTGCGCCAGCGCAGTGAACGTGATGCCCCACTGATGCAGTGTGCCAACGCGCATGCCACGCTCGGCGAGATGTGCGGCGTCTTGCGTGCCTGCTTCGGTGAGTACCGGGAGAGTGTGGCGATCTGAGGATGCCGCGCAGGCCGGCAGTACGGCGCGAGGAGGGCCCGGTGGCAGAGACCGACGAGTTGGCGACACGAATTGAAGCGACCGCGGCGGCGATCCCGGGGATCGAGCGACACGCCGTCGCCGACGGCACGCGGTATCTGATCGACGGCGTGGAGTTCGCCGCACTCTCGACCCGGCGGGCCTCGTTCCGGTTGCGTCCGGACGTTGCGGCCGCGGCGCTGAAGACGCCCGACGTGCAAGGGAGCGACCTGGGCCCAGGATGGGTGGACCTCACGCCCATGCAGCTCGACCAATTCGTCTTCGACCGAGCGACGAGCTGGTTCGCGGCCGCCGCACGTTTCGCGGCGGAGACGGAGCCCGGGCGCCGCACGCACTGAGGACGCCGTTCGCGACGGTGGTTGGCAGGAGGGGAAGATGTACGTCGATGCCTTGTCCTTCTTGGAGGACGAGCGGGATGCCTGGGCGCCGTTCGAGGCACTCGCAGGCCTCCGGGACGCTGATCTCGAGCGGGCGCTGCCAGAGGACGGACCGGCCCACGGCTGGTCGGGCCGCGACCTGATGGCGCACCTGTCGGGGTGGCAGCAGGTCGCCCTCGACGCCGCGCGCGATCTGGCACTCCGCGAGACGAGTGCGACGATGGAGCGGGTGGACGCGGAGTGTAAGGCGGCCGGGAGCGAGGCGATCAATGCCCGCATGACCGCGCAGTGGCGCGCCCTGCCGATCGAGGATGTCCGGCGCCGGTTCACGACGACCCCGGGCGAGCTGCGTGGCTACTTGACGGTCGTCCCCGAGGTCCGTTGGGTCAAGAACACGTCGCACCTCGAGTTCTTCCTCGAGTGCACGCTCGACCACTATGAGGATCATGCCGCCGAGCTGCAGGCGGTGCTCGCCCGAGCCAAGGCCTGAAGTTGGCGCCTGCGGCCGCACGAGCCCGAATTGAAACGGCTCGGCTGTGGAGGGCCGGGCCGTCGAGGGTGCCGGACGCTAGGAGGCCTGGGGCGCCTGTGCGTACTGGGCCAGGTTGAACGCTTGCTCCAGCTGGTCGGCGGGACGGAATCCCACCACTCCGACCGGCGTCTCGCCCGGACGGAAGAACGCGATCGTTGGGATGCTCATGATCCCGAACGTCTGCGAGGTCATCGGGTTCGCGTCCACGTCGAGCTTGACGAAGTCGACCGCGTCGCCGTACTTAACGGCCAGCTTCTCGATCTCCGGGGCGACCAGCTTGCACGGGCCGCACCAGGTCGCCCAGAAGTCGACGAGCACCGGCTTGTCGCTGTTGAGTACCTGCTGCTTGAAGTCGGCGTCCGTTACAGCCTTGATGTTGGCCATGTCGTCGGTGGTCCCTTTCCCCCGCCTCGCGGGGCTTGCAGGTCCGATCTGTCGGGTCGGACCTGATGTGCCCTCAGCGGGCGAACGTCTGAATGAGCCGATACGCTTCCAGGACCCGTGGATCTCGAAGACGGTAGTAGACCGTGTTTCCCTGTCGCCGCGAGGCGACGAGGCCCGCGCTACGAAGGATGGAGAGGTGCTGGCTCATGTTCGGCACCTGGCATCCGATGTCGTGCGACAGGTCTGAGACCGAGCGCTCGCCCGCCCCCAGCACCTCAAGCACGCACAATCGCTTCGCGTCGGAGAGCGCCCGCATCACCGCGGCGTACCGCTGCAGGTCCTGGTCGGCAGGAAGCGTCGCTGTCGTCACGCCAGAATGGTGCTACAACTTGCGCAAATGCGCAAGTTAGCAACCGCCGGGTCTGGGGGTATCGGTGGAAGTGCTCGCAGGCGGCGTCGCTGGGTTCGTGGCACGGCGTCCCGGGAGCTCGCTCCCAGGCCCACCAGTCACTCTCCCGGTTGTCGCCCTCGACCTGGTAGGCGGCGGTCGCCGCTCCCCAGAGGAACCCGTCGGGAAAGCGCAGTTCCAGCACGGCGTGAGGCTAGACGGGCCAGCGCCACGGGACGTCCGGTGACGATCCAGTACGAGGCGCTGGCATACGCGATCCCGCCGATGACGTCAACCAGGTAGTGATCTCCTAGGTAGATGATCGCGAACCAGGCGGCCACCGCGTACGCCAGCACGCCCCAGCGCGCACGACCGAGGACGCGGCGTGCGAAGAGATACGCGAGGAACGGATAGGCGGCATGGATCGACGGGAACGAGGCAATCGGGTCGGGGCTGATGCCGCCGAACGCCAGCACGAGCAGGGCATGACCGTCGAGACCAGCGCTGTCGACGATCGCGGTGAAGGCCGGCGGCTGCAGGTACGTGATCAGCGGGCGACCGGCCGGTCCCGGGATGTAGCCGTGCGCCGCGGCCCACCACGGCGGAGCTACGGGCAGGAGAAGGTATGTGATGAAGGCGGCGATCGACAGGATCACCATCGCGGCCACGTAGTCCCCGAACACAGCGCGATGGCGGAACCACAGGAACGCCGCCACAACGATGGGAAGCGGTATGTGCAGCACGTACAGGACGGTGGACAGCGTGGCAAGGATGTCCACCCCGTGGGCAGGGTGGAACGCGGACTGCAGGATCGCGGTTGCCAGGTTTCCGCCCAGTAGCGACCGGTCGACGTCGATGACGCCCGCGACGTGCACCATCGCGTGGAGCGTTGCCTGGTAGCCGCGGATAAGCTCGTAGGCGAGTGCGATCACGACGAACGGGATCCAGTCGCCCAGCGGCAGGTGCCGCCGAAAGGCGAGCACCGCGATGAGTGCCGTCGCGGTGGCGAGTAGCGCGGGGGTGAGCTCGACGCCGTGCAGCACGGCCAGGGCGGCCAGGACGAGCGCATACGCCGCCATCGACGCGGGCAGCACCTGATCGACGCGCGATCGAGTAGCCGCGAGTGTGGAGGAGCGCCCCACTCGATACCTCTCCTGACCCCGTCGGCCGGGGGACCGGTACTCGTCACCGCCGAGTATGCCGCAGCACGCGCGCGCGCACTCGCTCACTCCACAGGCACTAGGCCGCGGGGCGCCGAGACCGTAGCAAGCGGCCCTGAAGTCCCGCTGAAGGTCGACCCGACTACTTCGGCCGACCTGGGCCGCTCGTCTGTGGAAGCGAACGATGATTCGACAGGCCGCGCGCGAGGCCGCACGATGTCGTCGCACCGAAGCCGCAGGATCAGGGGTTACATGGACGGTTGCTCGCACATGGACCAGGTTCGCGACGTGACGCCGTCCGTGCAGGGTTGCGAGGATTGTCTCAGGATCGGCGCGCGGTGGGTGCACTTGCGAATGTGCATGACCTGCGGCCACGTGGGCTGCTGCAATTCCTCGCCTAACCGGCATGCCACTGCGCACTACGATGAGACCGGCCATCTCGTTCTGCGTTCCTTGGAGCCGGGAGAGAGCTGGCTGTGGTGCTGCGTCGAGTTGGAGATCGTCGGCGGGGCGTGATCCCCGTGGCCGGCAGCGACCTCTTGCCCGGGACCTGCGCCCCGGGCCGGGCGTTCACGGCGTGAGCGATCCTGGGTCAACGCTCGAGGGCGCCGGGCGCCTGATCGAGATGGGGGGCGCAGGAGTAACCCCGCCGACCTTGCAGCTACATCCCGGATCGGTGCCGCTCAAGATCAGGCTCGAGGACGACTCGTTCTCCTTCGACCTTGCTGGCGGTCGCTTGCGTCGTGCCGCGTACCGGGACCTTGCGGTGATCGCGGTGCAACCGAACAGCGCCCTGCTCGTGCTAGGGACGGGTCCGGCGGCGCCGCGCCTGGTCTGCGAGCAGTTTGGCAGCCACCTGGGCCTGCTGGTGCGACAGCTGCGAGACCGACGGCTCCGCCAGCGAATGGCGGATCGGTTCATCGAGCTGCCGGGGACTGAGCCGATCGAACTCGTGGAGTTCGACGTCTGGCGGTCGTTGGCCGGCCTGCCGGGCGACCCAGCCGTGCCGGGCAGTCTGGTCACGCCGTCGGTCGCCAGTGCGCCGAGTGCATCCGGCGTTGGTCAGCTGGCGTACCACGCCGGCGGTTTCGTCCTCGCGCCGGTCGAGGAACGAGACCCGTGGCTGGTCGTGCCGCGCGGGCACGTCGGGAGCGTGACGCTTCACCCGGACGCCGGCGAGGTCATCGTGAAGACGGTCGACGGGGTCTCGGTCAGACTGCCCAGGCTCGGTGAGGCCGCGTTCCACCACGGGCAGAGGCTAGACGCGTTGCGGCGCTCTGCGCTTGCCGATGCCTCGGCCCTGGTCCAGGCGCTCATCCCGGACGCGCCCTTCGATGCGCGCGATCGTGCGTCAGCGCTCCTAGTCGACGGCCGGCCGGCGGACCCCGGGACCCTCGGCGCCGCGTGGGCGCCGCTCGAGTCGGCCGTGCTCACCGTCCCGTCGTTCGCGGAGAGCTATCGCGCGCTGGTCCAGGCGGCGGGCGGCGGCGAGGCGGTCCGGTGGCTCTCGGTAGCACCGGAATCGCCGGGATCCGACCAGCCGAGGTCGTGGTTCATGGTGGCGCTGCCGGGAAACCTTGTCGCGATGGAGCTTGTGAGCGAGGGTGCTCACGCGACGTACTGCTTCCGCGCCGTCCCGCGCGCGTCCTACGCGGGGGAGGCTCCGGCGTCGATGCGCCCGGCGTTCAACGCGGCGGTCGCGTTCCTCAGCGATGCGCTCCTCGACGTCCGCTTCCTCCGGGAGCCGATTGGGTTGCCTGATGCAGCGCTCGCAGCGCCGGAGTACATCCGGTACCGGCTGGCAATGGGCGTGCTGCCGTCCCTCGTTGCGGCGCGCGCCGCGTTCGTGGCGCGCCTCGTCCACGACGCCGGGTGGGCGGCGGCGCTCGATGACCTTGTGCGCTGGCACGGAACGTGCCGCGACGACGCGGCCGAATGGCCAGGACGGGCGGCGCAGGAGGCCACCATCACCGAACTCTCGGAGGCCGGGGGGACCTCGCCTGCCGGCGCGCCGGGCTAAGCGAAAGGAGAGCGCACGTGCCGCAGTACAAGCATCCCTGCCCTCATTGCGGGAACTTCATCATGCGTGACGTGGCCGTGTGCCCGTACTGCGCGACGCCGGATCCCTTCTCCCCCGGCCGATGTCCGACCTGCCGCGCGGTGATTGAGGATCCGAAGTGGGCTGCCTGCCCCAAGTGCGGCCAGAGCCTTGTGGCTTCGCCGCCCGCCGCGGTCTCCACGTCCCACGCCCCGAGTGTCTCGGCCGCGCCGGCGGTTTCCACGCCCGGCGCCGCCGCACCGCTGGCATCAGCGCCCGCGGTGGCTCGACTCGCCGAGCCGGAAGCTGCCGCGGCTGCGCCGGGAAGGGCGTCCGCCACGGCATCGCCGCATCAGCCGACGTGCGCGACCTGTGGCTCGCCGCTCGCCGTAGGCGCGCGCTTCTGCGCCGCGTGCGGAACCCCCGTGAGCTGACGGCGGCGGAGTCCGGCCCCCGTACGGGCTGACTGGCTCAGCCGGTAGTCTTCGCGCCACAATTCCCGCAGAACCGCGCCCCGGTCGCCAGCTCCGCCCCGCACTGCGTGCAGTGCGAGGTTCCCAACGGCGTGCCGCAGTTCGCGCAGAACTTCTCCGAGCCGACCGGCCGTCCGCAGCTCGGGCAGACTGTCTGGCGCGCGCTCGTGTCGCCGGAGAAGACCGTTTGTGTCTGCATCGCCTCGCGCATCTGGTTCAGCTCGACTGAGGTGCGTTCGGCTTCCATCTCGGTCGCCAATTTCGGCGCGCAGCTGACGCACAGGTTGCGCTGGTCGTTCCAGCACGTCTCGTCGACCCACTTGTTGCAGCGGGGACAGCGCTTGAAGAGCGACATAATGTCGTTTGAGGCCTTCTTGAGCGCATCGTCCCGCGCGCCTCGGTCGACCACATCCCGCGCCGTGCTGGCCGCGCGGCTCGCGCCCCACAACCCACCCATGAGGCCCGACGCCCCCGAGAGGATGGTACCCGCGGTGCCGAGCTGCGAGCGGATGAACTCACTCCGGTACCCGCTTCCGCACACGTCACAGCGGAACTCGAACTGGTAGCCGTTCGCGTCGGAGAGGTCGGAGTAGTTCGACGTGAAGGGCGTGAACCCGGCCATGCCATCCTCCGTGTTCGACCGCGCGGCCCTCGCTCCATCCGCGCCAGGCGGTGTCATCGTAGCGCGTACGGCGCGCCTCAAACGAGAGTTCGCCGTGCGACTTCCACGCCGGCGGCCTCTGAGGCGGTGCCGAGCGCAGGCACTCCGCCAGCCGGCCCCGCCGCATGACCGGGCCCCGCGTTGCTGCGATACTCGCGCCATGGACGATCTGCACGATGGCGTCGCCACCGATCCTGGCCCCGCCGGCGACATGCCGCTCGCGCAGATCCGGGAGGCTGCCGCCCGGATCTCCGGCCGGGTGCTCCGCACGCCGATGTTCTCGTCGCGCACCGCCGGGCAAGTCGTGCGCGCTCGCCAGGGCGTGACCTTGTCCGCCGGGGCCAGCGCGGACGGTCAGCCGCGTGTCTTCCTCAAGGCCGAACACCTCCAGCTGACCGGCTCGTTCAAGCCGCGTGGCGCGACCAACAAGACGGACCAGCTGACCGACGACGGGCGCCGGCGCGGCCTGATCACGCTGTCCGCCGGCAACCACGCCCAGGCGGTGGCCTACGTCGCGGCGAGCCGAGGCATCCCCGTGACCGTCGTCATGCCGGCTGGCGCGTCGCAGGCGAAGGTGGCGGCGGCACGGAAGTACGGCGCAGAGGTGGTCCTCCACGGGGATCACGTCGGCGACGCGTTCCATCGCATGGAGCAGTTGCGCACGGCCCGCGGGCTCGTGTACATCCACCCGTTCGACGACCCGGCGATCATCGCCGGCCAGGGGACGGTCGGGCTCGAGATCGTCGACGATCTCCCCTCGGTCGACGTGATCGTGGTCGGCGTGGGCGGCGGCGGCTTGGCGACCGGGATCGCAGCGGCGGCGAAGCAGGTCCGGCCCGGCGTGCGCGTCTTCGGTGTCGAGCCGGTGGCAAGCAACGCACTCACGCTGGCCTTGGAGGCCGGGCGAGTCGTCGACCTCATCCCGGT
This sequence comes from uncultured Chloroflexia bacterium, assembly GCA_963835945.1. Classification (GTDB taxonomy): domain Bacteria; phylum Chloroflexota; class Limnocylindria; order Limnocylindrales; family CSP1-4; genus JAJYNJ01. Next base: position 44,681 of record CAWIHR010000026.1, on the reverse strand, counting down.
CAGCATCGCCGACGGCCTGGGGGCGCCGTTCGCCGGGCCGTGGGTCATCGCGCTGGCGCGGCGCTACCTCGACGAGATCGTGCTCGTGAAGGAGCGCGAGATCGCCGCGGGCGTGCGGTTCGCGCTCGAGCGCATGAAGCAGCTTCTGGAGCCGGCCGGCGCGGCGGCGCTGGGTGCCGTGATCTCCGGGCGTATTCCATTGCGCGACGATGACACGGTCTGCGTCGTCGGATCTGGTGGCAATGTCGACCTTGCCCGCCTCCCCGGCATCCTCGCGCTGGCCCCGGACGTGGCGTGGCCGTGACGGAGGGGAGCGAGCCTGCTCGCGCGCGCCGTCGCCGTCGTGCGGCGGCGGTTCACCGGTCGTGACCCCGCACGGCTCCCGGAGGCGACGGCTGGCCCTCGCAGGCTATGGGGCTGTGGGCCGTGCGCTGACCGCGCTGCTGGCGCGCTCGTCCGCCGAAGTCGCGCGCCGCTATGGTGTCGCGTTCGAGGTCACCGCGGTCGCGACGCGCCGCGCCGGGCTGGCGGTCGACGTCGACGGCATGGATAGGGAGCGTCTCGCGGTGGCGTCACGAGCGGCGCTGCCCTCCTTGACACTGGTGCCCGAGGCAGTTCTCGACTTGGTGCCGCCTCAGGCTGAGCAGCCCGCCCCTGCGAGGTCCGGCCGGTGGCAGGACCTCGTCGCGTTCCTCGCCGATCCGGCCGCGCCCTACGACGTCCTCGTCGAGATAACGACGCAGTCGCCGGCAGACGGCGAACCGGCGGCGACCTACGTCCGTGCCGCGCTGCGCTCAGCCCACGACGTCGTGACAGCCAACAAGGGTCCGATCGCCTGGCACGGGCAGGAGCTCGACCGTCTGGCCGCCTCGACGGGAGCCCGTCTCCGCTACGAGGCGGCGCTGATGGACTGCCTGCCAACCCACGCTATCCGCGAGTTCCTGGTTCCGGTCGGGCGGGTGCTGTCGTTCGCGGGCATCGTCAACGCCACGACGAACGTTGTCCTTTCGGCGATGGCCGACGGACGCGGTGCGGCCGAGGCACTGGCCGACGCGCAGCGGGCTGGGCTGGCCGAGGCCGACGCACGCAACGACCTCGAGGGCCACGATGCGGCGCTGAAGGCAACCATTCTCGCCAATCTGCTGCTCGATCCGCGTGAGCCCGTGCGGCCGGACCGGGTCGAGCGGCACGGCCTTGAGGCGGTGCCCAACGCCTGGCCGGTGGATGCGGCGTCCCGAGGCGCCCGCGTGCGCCTCGTGGCCCGCGGGGAGTCGGAAGGGGAGGACCCGCGACGGACGGTGCACGTCCGCGTCGGGCCGGAGGAGCTGCCGCTCGAGGACTCTCTCGCCACCGTCGGTGGGACCTCGATGGCCCTGCGGATCGCGTCGGAGTTCGGCGGCCGGCTGCAACTCACGCTGCTCGACGCGCCGGTAGAGCAGACCGCCTACGCGATCCTCATGGACCTGGTCGCACTCGGTCGGGACGCCGGGTAACCGTCCGAGAGGTGGTGGCCCGCGCGCGGAAGCGCAGGGCGACTGCCCGGCACCGCCTGCAATCCCCAGCCGCTCGCCGAGGTCCGGCGCTTGGTCGGGCCGGTCAATCCATGCCCAGTCGTTCGAGACGATCTTCGTCGAAGCCCGCGTGGTGCGCGAGCTCGTGGACCAGGGTCACGCGGATCTCCTCAGCCAGCTCGATGGGGTCGCGAAAGTCTTCCTCGAGCGGCTGCCGAAAGAGCGTGATCTTGTTCGGGAACGGCGACCAGTCGGCACCGTACTCGGTGGGCGGCACGCCCTCGTACAGCCCGTAGAGCATCTCTCCGGCGCGCAGACCGGCCGTTCTGCGCTGCTCGGGGTTCGGGACGTCGTCTACAACGATCGCCAGCTCGTCCAGGATCGGCCGGAGCGGCCCCGGGAGGCCGTCGATCGCGCGTTCGAGGGCGCGCTCGAAAAACGACTGCCCGAACGCCGGGCGAGGGCGACGTGAACGGGGCCGGGCAGCCCGGCTGCCGCGGCGATGCATCGGCACGCGTCTATCCTACGCACACGCCTGCCGCCCGCGAGTCGTGCGCGCGAACCGACTGGACGGGCCTTGACTCCGTGCCTTCCCCGTCGCCCGACCCGTCCGCCGCGCCTGACTCTCCGGCCGTCCCGATGGACACCGGCGTCCGTGTCCCTCATGTGGACTGGCGCGGCTCCGCTGCGGCCACCGGGCACCCGCTGCCGCCGCTCGTGCCCGTCCATGGCATCGGGGAGACTGCTACGTGTCCTCGGCCGGAGCGCGCTCCTCGCGTGCGTGACGTCGATGCTGTCCTACCGGCCCGACGCGCTTCTGCCGCTCGTGTCTGTCCCGGCGCTGGTGGCGCCCGCAGGCGCCATCGCCACCGACGACGAGACCGGGCGGGATCGCGAGCTGGAGCTGTGCGACGCACTTGGACTGTTCTGGGGTCGCGCGCGGCTGGTGCGCTATCCGGCCACCGGGCACAACCTCGCTCGGCACATGCCCCAGGAGCCCGGCGCTAGCTGTGATTCCCGGACACGTTGTTGACGAGCCAGGCCATCGCTGCGAGCCCCTTAGGCCCTCACCCGCTCGTAGCTAACGATCACCGTGCCGGCAGGCGTGACGACACCTTCGATCAGCCGCAGGGGCGCCTCCACGCCCTCCGGGAACAGGCGCCGTCCGCTGCCGAGCACAAGCGGGTGGATCATCAGCAGATATTCGTCGATCAGGTCGGCGGCCATCAGCGCTCCGATCAACTCACCGCTGCCCATGATTGCCAGCACCCCGTCGGTTTGTGCCTTGAGAGTCTGAACGGCCGCAATAGTGTCGCCCTGCAGCAGCGTCGAGTTTGGCCATGGGAGCGGGTCGCTAAGCGTGCTCGACGCGACGTACTTGGGTGTGGCGTTGAGCGCGTCCTTGAACGGGCCGCCTCTGGAGTTCCAGACCGCTAGCAGATCCTCGTACGTCCACCGCCCGAACAGCCACCCTTTCAGACCCCCGCCAGCGGCCATCCGCTCGCTCATCGCCTTGGTCACTGCTTCTGGCGATTGCGTGGATCGGAGGCCCCAACCGCTGTGGGTGAAACCGCCTCGCGTGTCCTCTCCTGGCCGCGCCAGCCCCTGCATGACCCCATCGAGGGTCACCTGATTCATGACGACGATTCGGCCCATGTCAGCCTCCTTGGCCCGTCGCGGCCGTGGATACCGTCACCGATTTCGTGGAAAGGCTCTCCAACGTCAACAACGTATCCGGGAATCACAGCTAGAGCTGGCAGCCCTGCTTCTGCTGGGTGCCGGCTGAGCCACCGTCCGGCATGCCGGCGTACCATGCCGTCGTGGACAGACTGCCAGAGCATGTCCGGGCACTCGTGACCGAGATCGAGAACGAGATCGGCGAAATCGGCGGCGACGACGGACGCGCAGTGCCCACCCCGGCCGAGATCATCGAGGGCCGGCAGGCCGGGCCGGACGGCCGCGGCACCGCGGTCACGGGCTCGGCGGCCGCCATCGAGCAGGCCGTCCGGGACATCCTGGTCGAGATCGGGGAGGACCCTGATCGGCCGGGGCTCGCCGCGACGCCCGGCCGCGTGCACCGGATGTATGCCGAGCTGACCGCCGGTTACCACGTAGACCCGGTCAGGCTGGTCAACGGTGCCGTCTTCGACGTCGACTACAGCGAGATGGTGGTCGTCAAGGACATCCCGTTTTACAGCCTCTGCGAGCACCACCTGCTCCCGTTCTTCGGCAGCGCGGCGGTCGCATACATCCCGCGCGGCCGCGTCATCGGGCTGTCCAAAATCCCTCGCATCGTCGAGATGTTTGCGAGGCGGCTGCAGGTCCAGGAGCGCATGACGCAACAGATCGCGGACTTTCTCATGGAGACGGTCGATCCCATGGGCGTGGGCGTCGTCCTTGAGGCGACGCATCTCTGCGCGGTGATGCGGGGCGTCAAGACGAGCGGCGCGGTCATGACCACGAGCGCGGTGCTCGGGGTCTTCCGTCGTCGCGACCGGACCCGCGCTGAGTTCTTCTCACACCTCGACCGTCGGCCGCCCGGCGACTGACCGTCTCGGCGCCCACAGCGATGCGCCAGTCGGCGGAGCAGCGGCGCCGTGCCGGCGACGTATGATGCGCGACGATGACCGAACGACCGATCAAGGTGCTCATCGCCAAGCCCGGCCTCGACGGCCATGACCGCGGGGCGAAGGTGCTGGCCCGCGGGCTGCGCGACGAAGGGTTCGAGGTCGTCTACACCGGGCTGCGCCAGACTCCCGAGATGATCGCGTCGGCGGCGCTGCAGGAGGACGTCGACGTCGTCGGGCTATCCATCCTGTCGGGGGCACACATGACCCTCGTGCCCCGCGTCTGCCGTGCACTCCGCGAGGAGGGCCTGGGCGATGTGCTGGTGACGGCCGGCGGGATCATCCCCGCCGACGACGTGCCGGCCCTGCGCGAGGCGGGGGTCGATCGTGTGTTCGGGCCCGGCACCACGATCGGGGAGGTCGCGGAGTACCTCCGCGAGAACATCCGCCCTCGCGAGACCGCGTGACGCCGGCGGACCGCGGCGCCGAGCTGGCGGAGCGCGTCCGGGCAGGTGACCGTCGCACGCTGGCCCGCCTGCTGACCGAGATCGAGGATCGCACCGCCCTCGCCGAGTCGGCCCTGCGGGTCCTGTATCCGCTCAGCGGGAAGGCCCACCTCGTCGGCGTCACCGGCGCGCCGGGGGCCGGCAAGAGCACCCTCGTGGCCGCCCTCGCCGGTGCCGTCCGTGGGTCCGGGAGGCCTGCGGCGGTGCTCGCCATCGACCCATCCAGCCCGATCACCGGGGGCGCGATTCTGGGCGACCGCATCCGCATGCAGGAGCACGCCGGCGACAGTGATGTGTTCATCCGGTCGATGGCGTCCCGGGGTCACCCCGGTGGACTGGCGGCCGCATCGGTGGACGCCGCGGCCGCGCTCGACGCGGCGGGATTCCCCATCGTGTTCCTCGAGACGGTCGGGGCCGGTCAGAGCGAAGTCGAGGTGGCGTCGATCGCGGACACTACGGTCGTTGTCGAGGCTCCGGACATGGGCGACGAGGTGCAGGCGATCAAGGCCGGCCTGCTCGAGGTGGCCGACATCGTGGTCGTTACCAAGGGCGACCGACCAGGTGCCCAGCGCACGGCGGCGCAGCTCCGCGCCATGCTCACGGTGGGGGCGGCCGACGATGCGGAGGCGACCCGGCGGGCCGCGGCGCGCGGACGCCGTCGGCCGAAGAGACCGCAGGTGCTCCTGGTGACCGCGCCGACGGGGGACGGAATCTCCGACTTGCTCGAGGCGCTCGACCGGCGGGCGGCGGGTCGCGACGCGGCGGCCCTGCGCCCTGCGCGGCTCGCTCGCGCGGCTGCGCAGCTCGACGCCGTTATGGCCGAGCGCCTGCGCGGACGGGTACGGGAGGCTCGGCACCGCGGCGAGATCGATGCGCTGGTGCACGCCATCGCTGGGCACGAGATCGATCCGTATGCGGCAGCCGACCGGGTCATGGGCCTGCTCGACGGCGCGGCCCAGGATGGCGATCCAGCGGCTGTGCCGGTGCAGTACCCTTCGGCTCGATGAGCATCAGGGCGGTCCTCGTTTGCGGCGCGGGGCTGATGGGGCATGGCATCGCCCAGGTCTGCGCGGTCTCCGGTCACGACGTATTTTTGTTCGAGGCCGACCGCTCGCGCTCCGAGGCCGGACTGGCGCGCATCAGTACGAACTTGGAGCGGGCCGTGGCGAAGGGCCGCATGAGCGACGAGGAGCGTCGCGCGGCGCTCAGCCGGATCCGGATCGCTGATGCGCTCGGCGGCGCGGTCGCGCAGTGCGACCTCGTGCTCGAGGCCGTGTTTGAGGACGAGGCCGTCAAGCGCTCCCTGTTCTCAGAGCTCGACCAGCGTGCCCCCGAGCACACGATCCTGGCGTCGAACACGAGCTCGATCAGCATCACCCGTCTGGCCGCGGCCGTGCGGCCCGGCCGCCGTCCACGGTTCATCGGGATGCATTTCTTTAGCCCGGTGCCCGTGGTGCCGCTCGTCGAACTGGTCCGCGGTGCCGAGACGTCCGACTCGACCGAGGCGGTCATCCGCGAGCTCGCGGCGAGGCTGGGCAAGCAGGTCATCATCAGCAAAGACCGTCCCGGGTTCATCGTGAACCGCATCCTGATGCCGTACCTCGTGGAAGCAATGCACGCCTACGAGGAAGGACTTGGCACGCTCGAGGACATCGACAGTGGCGTCCGGGTCGGCCTGAACCATCCGATGGGACCGCTCGAGCTCGCCGACTTTATCGGGCTCGACGTGTGCCTCCACGTGATGGAGGTCCTGCACGACGGCTTCCACGAGCGGCAGTTCGCGCCGCCACCGATCCTCCGGCAGCTCGTCGACGCGGGCTACCTGGGCCAGAAGAGCGGGCGCGGCTTCTACACCTACCCGCGGCCGCCGAAGGCGTAGGATCGCCCGGATCCGGCGGCCGGGTCCCGGCCGGGGAGCCTCGGAGGGCAGCATGCGCCGCGTCGCGATCGTCACCGACTCCGCGTCTGACCTCGACACGTCGGTCGCTGCGGAAGAGGGCATCGCGCTCGTCCCCTTGATCGCGATCTTCGGCGACGAGCAGTATCAGGCCGGCGTGGACATGTCGCCCCGCGAGTTTTGGGCCCGGTTGACTGCGCCGAGTGCGCCGTTCCCGCGCACCGCGGCCGCCAGCGCCGGCGCCTTCCAAGCCGCGTTCGAGCGATGCTTCGTCGAGGGTGCGGAGGCCGTCGTCTGCGTCACGGTGGCCGGCACGCTCAGCGCGACCCTAAGGAGCGCTCAGATGGCGCGTGAGGCCCTACCGGATCGCGAAATCCACGTGGTGGACAGCTGGGGCGCGAGCATGGTCGAGGGAATGCTGGCTCAGCTCGGCGCTGAGATGGCGGACGCCGGCGCCACAGCGAGCGAGATCGCGGCTGAGATGGAGCGCCGGATCCCGGACCTGCGGCTGTTCGTAATGCTCGACACGCTCGAGTATCTCGTGCGCGGCGGCCGGATCGGGCGCGGGCGCGCCCTCATGGGCGCCATGCTCTCGCTGAAGCCGATCCTGACCGTGCTCGACGGAGTGGTGGACACCGTGGACAAGCCGCGGACCCGTTCAAGAGCCCGCCAGCGACTTGTGGAGCTCATCACGGCCAGGCCGGTGGAGCGCGTGGCGCTGCTGCACACGCCTGACGAGACGAACGTCGAGGCGTTCGGCGACGTCCTCGCGAGGGCCGCGGGCATCGAACGAGCGACACTCAGCACGCAGATCATCGGGGCGTCGATCGGACCGCACGTCGGGCCGGGCGCGTACGGCGCGGTCGTGCTCTGGCGGCACCAGTAGGGCCTGAGGCCGGCGGGCCGCCCGGCGGTCTGCTTGTCTGAGGGCACTGGCGCCGCCGAGGTCGCCGTCGTCTCGGGCACGCCTCCCTGTCGACAGGACCGGCCTGCCCCGAGGCCTGGACCCTGGGGATCGGGCCGTCCGGCCCTTCGAGTTCCGGACACCCGGCGTATAGAGTCGCCAACGAGACGACCGTGCGACCACGCACCGGCGCCCTGAGGGTTTGTCTCGCTTTAGGGCGGGCCGGGCGAGTCCCAGTTCCGTCGCAAGGCGTCGGTCATGGAGGACCTCCGCCACATGGCGACAGAGCAGATCGGCGTGATCAACCCCTGGGCCGTCGCCCAGCAGCAGTTTGATCTCGCCGCCGAGAAGCTGGGGCTGGATCCGGGCCTGCGCAAGGTGCTTCGGGAGCCCCGCCGCGAGCTGACTGTCCACTTCCCGGTCAAGATGGACGACGGCACGGTTCGCGTGTTCACGGGCTACCGCGTCCAGCACAACGTGGGCCGTGGCCCGGCAAAGGGCGGTATCCGCTACCACCAGGACGTCTCCCTCGACGAGGTCAAGGCCCTCGCCATGTGGATGACCTGGAAGTGCGCCGTGGTGGGCATCCCCTTCGGCGGCGGCAAGGGCGGCGTGATCGTCGACCCGAAGAAGCTTTCGCGGCGCGAGGTCGAGGGGCTGACCCGTCGGTTCGCCACCGAGATCAGCATCATCATCGGCCCCGAGCGTGACATCCCCGCGCCGGACGTGAACACCAATGCTCAGACGATGGCCTGGATCATGGACACATACTCGATGCATGTCGGGTACACCGTGCCGGCCGTCGTCACGGGCAAACCGATTAGCCTGGGTGGCTCGGAGGGCCGTAACGAGGCCACGGCACGCGGCACGGTCTACTGCGTCGTCGAGGCGGCGAAGCACCTCAAGCTCGACCTGCACGGCGCCACGGCGGTCGTCCAGGGTTTCGGCAACGCGGGCTCTATCGCCGCGCAGCTGATGGTCGCCGAGGGCTCCAAGATCCTGGCCGTCTCCGACTCCCAGGGCGGGGTCCGGGACGACAGGGGGCTCGACGTCGAGCGCGTGATCGCCTGGAAGCAGGAGCACGGCACCGTGGTCGGGTTCCCCGGCGCGACGGCCGTCTCGAACCAGGAGATCCTGGAGATCCCGTGCGACGTGCTGATCCCGGCCGCGCTCGAGAACCAGATCACCGCCAAGAACGCCGGCCGCATCCAGGCCAAGATCGTGGCCGAGGCCGCCAATGGCCCGACCACGCCGGAAGCCGATGCGACGCTATACGAGCGCGGGATCTTCATGATCCCGGACATCCTCTGCAACGCCGGCGGCGTGACCGTCAGCTATTTTGAGTGGGTCCAGGACCTCAACCGGGACCACTGGAGCGAGGATCAGGTCAACCACCGGCTCAAGGAGATCATGACCAAGGCGTTCGCGGAGACGCTCGCGCTCGCCGAACTGCACGAGGTCAACATGCGGACCGGCGCGTATATGCTGGCCGTTGACCGCGTCGCGCAGGCAACCGCGCTGCGCGGGCTGTACCCATGATCGGCTGACCAACCCGCTCATCGCGAACCGCCGCCGGCACTCTCGGCGGCGGTTCTGCATGTCCGCCGCACGCGAGTCGTGGCTCTTCCGGCGGCGCGGCCGGCCGGTGCTACCATCGGGGCGATGCTCGACCACGAAGAGAAATTCCTGTTCAAGGAGGAGATCCTCCACCTCTCGACGGCGCTCGCCGAACCCGGCGCCCTCGACAACGTGGAGGACCTGCTCACCGACGTCATCACCAGTCCCCGTTTCGATTCGGAGGTGTTCACCCTCGAGCGGTCGCTGCAGGTGATGCTGGGCCCGCGGGCTGGGACGACGCTCGTCGGACTGCTGACCGTCGCGCCTGAAGTCTTCGACGACGTCGCCGAAGTCCGCATCCCGACCGAGGTACAGGAGCGGCTGGTCGCCTGGCGGGCCCGGTTCGGGCTCGCCATCGACAACGCGTTGAACTTCCTGAACAACCCGGACGGGATCCAAGGGCACAACTTCAGCACGCAGATCGTCCACGTCGACGACCGCCGCGTGCTGCAGGGCCGCCTGACCATGGTGCGCTACAACAACGAGCCGCAGTTCTTCGTCGCCGACGCCAGTGTGCTGTACAGCCTGGTGGCCGACGTCCTCGAGCGACTCGGACCGCACAGCGAGGTAGACACGGTCGACGCCGAGACGGTGGCTAGGCTCAAGGATGCCGTGGCGCTGGTCGAGCGGCGCGCGGTCCCGCGCGAACGCGCCTAAGCCTGTCGGCTGGCCCGGCGGAGGTCTAATCGACCGACCAGGCGCCGGTCTCGTCGGCACCCTGAGTGCGGGTTCGCCGCATCTGACTGGCTGCCACTGGCATGAACCGGGGCAAGACGACCGCGTCGCTCGGGCTGCTCGCGCTCATCGGGCTCGGCCTCGCGACCGGGTTCACCAAGCTGTTTGGCCAGCGCTACGCGATCGACGACGGCATCCCGGCCGACGAGGGCGCCATCTTGGTCCGGCCGTCCATGGTGGAGGACACTTACCGCGTCGCATCGGGAGTGCACGACTTTCGTCAAGGCGCATCCGGAGGACGACGACAAGATCGCGCTGATCCGGTCGCCCGTCGAGGAGCAATTGGACGTCGACCGGATCCTCGCCCTAGCGATGCCTGACGCCTGAGCGCGGCCGGCTGGCCGGTCGAGCGATAAGCCGGTCAGTCGAGCGGCCAGCAGTCGATCAGGCGGGCGGAGGGAAAGCGGACAGCCAGGCTGAGCAGGGCAGGACCCTCGAGCGCGTCGAGTTCGCGCAGCGTGTCCCGGTCGGCGACGCTCACGTAGTCGGGGCGCGCGATCGGCACGCCCTCGAGCACCTCGCGCATGCGCGCCCGCAGCCGCTCGGCATCGCGTTGCCCGCGCGCGTGCTCGTCGGCTGCGGCACGTAACGCGCGGTGCAGCACCGGCGCCGCGGCACGCTCCGGGACCGTCAGGTAGGCGTTGCGCGAGGAGAGCGCGAGCCCGTCGGGCTCACGCACGGTGGGGACGACAGAAATAACCACCGGCAGCGCGAGGTCGCGTACGAGCCGCTCGATCACCACGGCCTGCTGGCCGTCCTTCTGCCCGAAGTACGCGCGGTCCGGGTGAACCAGGCCGAACAGGACAGTGACGACCGTCGCAACGCCGCGGAAGTGGCCGGGTCGCACGGCCCCCTCGAGCACGCTCCCAAGCGGACCGATATCCACCGTCGTCGCGTATCCGGGCGGGTAAACCGCCTCCACGTCCGGGGCGAACACGAGATCGACGCCGGTCGTCCGGCATGCCCGCACGTCTTCGTCGAGCCGGCGCGGGTAGCGCTCGTAGTCCTCGCCCGGTCCGAACTGCGTCGGGTTCACGAAGATGCTGACCACCACGGACGCGCACTCGGCACGTGCCCGCTCGATCAGCGCCAGGTGACCCGCATGGAGCGCGCCCATCGTGGGTACCAGCGCGACTGGCGAGGGGAGGCCGGCTCGCGCGGTCCCCAGCGAGGCGCGGTCGTGGGCGAGGCGCATGGCTGGCTGCTGTTCGGCTTGAGGAGGAACAGGCCCCACCGGGCTAGAGGTCGCGATCGAGCGGAATCGGGAATGGTGCGGCAGCTGCCCGATCGAGCTCGCCATGCCCCAGTGCCTCCCTTAGGACCGCCTCGTCCATCCGGCTGGACTCCGCCGCCGTCGGGAAGGCGCCTGCGGCCACGTCGGAGGCGTATGCCCTGGCCGCTTTCATGATCGTCTCGCGAATGTGTGCGTACGGGCGGGCGTGCCGCGGCACGAAGGAGCCCAGCCCGAGCAGGTCGGTGATAACTTGGACCTGCCCACTGCAGCCGGCGCCTGCCCCAATCCCGATGGTCGGGATGCGCAAGCGCGACGTGATTGCTGCCGCCAGCTGCTCCGGCACCAGCTCCAGCACGATCGCGAACGCCCCCGCCTCCTGGACCGCGAGCGCGTCGGAGAGGAGCCGCTGAGCGGCCTCCCGGGTCCTGCCCTGCACCCGAACGCGGCCCATGCCGAGCTTGGCCTGCGGCGTCCAGCCGATGTGCCCCATGACCGGGATGCCGGCCCGCACGACAGCCTCGATAGCACGCCCCGTGCGGACGCCTCCCTCCACCTTGACGGCCTGCACGCCGGCCTCGCGGAGGAAGCGCCCCGCGTTCTCCACGGCCTGGTCAGCTCGCTCGTATGCCAGGAACGGCATGTCCGCCACGACCAGGGCGTGCTCGGTCCCGCGGATGACGGCTTTGGCGTGGTGCAGCATCTCGTCCATCGAAACGCGCACGGTCGACTCATATCCCAGCACCACTTCGCCGAGCGAGTCGCCCACCAGCAGCATGGGGAGACCTGCCTGGTCGAGGATCTGCGCGGTCGGGTAGTCGTACGCGGTCAGCATGGGGATGCGCTGCCCATCCGCGTGCATCCTCGCGATGTCCTGGGTGGTCAGCCGCCCGGCACTGAAGGTCGCGCTCATCGGGGTTCCTCTATGGGAGGCGGCGATGCTCCCATTTGCGACGGATTCCGTGGCTCCGTCGCGGCCCGGGTCTCGAGCAGCTCAACGACTCGATCGAGCAGCCGCTCGGCGACTGCTCGCTTCGACATGAGCGGCCAGGGATCCGGATTGATGCCCGGTGCGATGACCGTGACGCGATTGGTCTCGACGGCGAAACCTGAGCCGGGCTCCAGCACATCGTTCGCGACCAGCAGATCGACGCCCTTGCGTCTCGCTTTGTCGGCCGCCCGGTCGAGTGAACCTGTCTCCGCGGCAAAGCCCACGAGGACGGGACGGTCCGCCCTGCCGGCGACGGCTCGAGCCGCCTCGGCCAGGATATCCTCAGTCGGCTCCAGGTCGAGGATGGGCGCGGCGTCACGAGTCAGCTTCGTCGCCGCCCGCCTGCGGGGCCGGAAGTCGGCGACCGCGGCCGTCATCACGAGCACATCCGCGCCCGCGAGGGCATCGAGGACAGCGGTGCGCATGGCTGAGGTGGTCGGCGCCGAGACGACGAGCGCGTCGGGTGGAAGAGGGACGGACGTTTGGCCGACGACCAGGGTGACCGACGCCCCGCGCTCCAGGGCTGCCCACGCGACTTCGGCTCCCATCCGGCCGGACGACCGGTTGCCGATGAAGCGGACGGGGTCGATGGGCTCGGCGGTTCCGCCGGCCGTCACGAGGATGCGGCGCCCGGCGAGATCGCGGCTCGGCCTGCGGCGATCGAGAACAGCCCCGACGACGGCCTCGACGATCGACTCAGGTTGCGCGAGCCGGCCGGGGCCCACCAGCCCGGAGGCCAGCGCACCGGCCTCCGGCTCGACGACGACGTACCCGAACGAGCGCAGCCGCTCGACGTTGGCCCGCGTGGCAGGGTGACCGTACATGTCGGCATCCATGGCGGGGGCGACGACCACCGGGACCCGCGCCGCGAGGCACGTGGCCGTGATGACGTCGCCCGCGAGGCCGTTCGCCATGGCGGATATCCAGTGCGCTGTCGCCGGCGCGACGACGATGACGTCCGCCTCTCGGGCGGCCACGACGTGCGCGATTCGCTCGTCAGGGAGCAACTCGAGCGGGTCGTGCAGCACCGGGCGCCCGCTCAACGTCTCGAACGTTAGGGATCCCACGAAGGCGCCCGCAGAGTGCGTCATGAGGACCTGCACCGAGGCGCCCTCGGCGCGGAGACGCCGCAGTAACTCCACGGCCTTGTACGCTGCGATCGAGCCCGCGACTCCGAGGAGCACGAAGCGACCGTGCAGTCGGCCTGTCTCGACAAGTGTCACGACCTCGCCCCCCGCGCCCCGACGGGCGGAGTATCGCCGGTCCACGCCGTCGTGTGGGCTTCCTCGGCAAGGATCGCGAGCCCTTTGAGCGTGAGGTCCGTGTCGACGGCGTCCACGCCGCGCAGCTCGACGATCCATGGGAGCTGGCTGATCCCGCCGGTGAGGATGACGTGCACGTGGGACCCGGGTGTCGCCTCCTCGAGTTCGGACCTGACGCGATCGAGCAACCCGCCGGCGAGCCCGAGGTATCCGAACACCGCTCCACTCCGGAGCGCGCTCACCGTGTCGCGCCCAATCGCGTGCGCGGGCCGCAGCGCGTCCACCCGAGGTAAGCGTGCCGTGCGTGCGGCCAGCGCCTCGAGGCTGAGCTCCAGTCCAGGGGCGATCGCCCCGCCGACGAACGCGCCGTCGGCGGCGACGGCGTCGAGCGTCGTGGCCGTCCCGAAGTCGAGGACGATTGCCGGCGCCCCGTAGAGCCTTCCTGCGGCGAGCGCGTTGACCAGCCTGTCGGGTCCGACCTCGGAGGGTTGGTCCACGCGCACACTGATCGGGACATTGTCAGCGGTGGCCTCGAGCAGCGGCAGACCGTACAAGGCGACGGCCGCGCCCAGCGCGAGCCCCACCTGGGGTACGACGCTAGCGATTACGACACGGTCGACGTCGCGCAGGCGCAGGCCGTCCAGCCCGAGGAGCTTCTCGAGCAGCAGTTGCATCTCGTCGGGCGTGGTGCGCCGCGGCGTGACCGCCCGGCGCTTGCCCGCGACGTTCCCGTCGCGCACGACTCCAAGCGTGATGTTTGAGTTACCGATGTCGATCGCGAGCAGCATCGAGGCGATAATACGCGCGCCCCGGCGTCGTCCCCGGACATTCGCCGGGCGGGCTGTCGTGTGGGGTCGCGCCTTGCTACCATCCGGAGCGTCCCCGGCGCATCCGGGCCCACGTGGAGGAGCATGTGGCCGCGATTCCGCCCGCCAAGTTCTTCGTCAATCGCGGTGTCGTGGGCAGCCCCGCCGACATCTACCACCTCCTCCGGCCCCTCCTTAAGCAGACCGTCGTGTACGTCCACGTGCGCGGCCGCGAGGTCGTGACGCACGGCAGCGGCCCAGTGGAGCGGATCGTGATCGACCGCCCCGACGTCTCCACCTACTTCACGCCGCTTTCGATCTGCCTCAATGTCGATTCGTTTGAGTACCTCGAGTTCGAGACAGGGCCTGATGCGCAGGTCACGTACGCGCTGGTCCAAGGCGATGAGCGCGTCGTTGTCACGTATCACCCGGATGGCGCCGAGGCAGGCGATCCGATGGCCGGGCAATCCACGCTGGAGCTGGTGCGGGAGGAGTACGTCCAGATGGATCTCGGCGGTCTCGGGCCTGGCGCCGGCGGTGAACCGGACTGAGAAGAGATCGGCTGAGAGGGCTCGGGGACCAGCAACGCTGGCGCGGGTGCCGGTGCGCCCAGGCCGTGTAACATCCCAGCGATGTTCGAGCGAACCGCGCTGTCCGGCGGGCTGCGCGTCATCACCGTGCGGCTGCCGGCCGCCCGGTCATTCTCGGCCGTAGCCTACGTCCGTGCCGGGTCGCGAATGGAATCTCGTGTCGAGTCGGGCATGGCGCACTTCATGGAGCACCTCACGTTCAAAGGAACGGCCAGCTGGCCCAGCACGCGCGCGGTGTCGGAAGCAATCGAGGGGATCGGCGGGACGAGCAACGCGGCGACTGACCGCGAGGCGACGACGTACTGGACGCGGGTCCCGGCGCGGTACACCGAGCTATCAATGCAAGTGCTTGGGGACTTGGTCGCGCGGCCGCTGCTGCGCGAAGAGGACGTCGCCCACGAGAGGGCGGTGGTCGTTGAGGAGATCCGCTCCTACCGCGATGACCCTGGCGAATACGTGTTCAACCTGCTCGACCAGGCGGTCTTCGGTGATACGCCGCTGGGTTGGGAGATTGCCGGCGACGAGGAGAGCGTCGCCGCTCTGACGGCGCCGGCTTTGCGCGGATTCTGGGAGCGCTGGTATCGACCGTCGAACGTGGTGCTCGCGGCGGCCGGGGACGTTGACCACGACGCGGTGTGCGACATGGCCGTGCAGGCGTTCGGGGTGGACTCGACGCCCGGGCCCGATGGCGCGCGGTTCGAGCCGGCCCCGCAGCTGCCGTCGATGGAACGCGTCCGGTTGGTAAACCGCCCGGGGTCGCAGGCGCACCTCTGCGTCGCAGTGCCAGCGCTGCGGCGGGACGACCCTGACACGTGGGTGCTCGAACTGCTCGACACGGTGCTCGGTGAGGGGATGAGCAGCCGCCTGTTCCTGCACCTCCGTGAGGAGGCGGGTCTGGCGTACGACGTCCATTCGTTCATCACGGACTACGTGGACTGCGGCCTGCTCGGGATATACGCGGGAGTCGACCCGCACGACCTGGCGCGCGCGCTCGACGCGATCCTGGCCGAGCTGTCTGAGCTGCGGGAGCACGCCGTGCCCGACGATGAGCTGAGCCGAGCGAAGGCCTACGCCTGCGGGCGCCTTGAGCTGCGCCTCGAGGAGGGGCGCAACCTCGCCTCATGGCTCGGAGCGCAGGAGGCTCTGCACGAGCGCACCCTGACGCTGGAGGAGGCCGTGGCGGCGATCCAGGCTGTGGATGCCGAGCAAATTCGTGCCCTCGCGCGCCGTCTCTTCACTGACGAGGGGCTGTCGCTCGCCGCGATCGCGCCCGGGCGCCGGGGCCGCGGACTGGGGCAGCGGCTGTACCTGTCGTGAGCGTGAACCGCGCCCGACGGCGTCGCGGTTCCGCGGACGCGGAAAAGGGTCTGCCGTTGGAAGTCAATAATCAGGCTGTGCTGGTCACCGGCAAGGTCGAGCAACCCGACGCCGGTGCGGCCGTTGAGGTGGCCGAGCCGGACATCGAGCCCGTCCTCGCAGGCGGCGAGGTCCCGCCGGTGAGCGAAACTGAGGCGCCTCCCCTGACCGCCGGGTCCGCGGTGCCGGACGTGCCCGAGGCTTCTCCATCGAGCGACGGGTCTGCGGCGGTAACTGCGCAACGCGCGGATGGCTCGCCCGAATCTGTCCCGGGCAGCGCTGGAGCACGAACGGACGCTCGGCTCGCCCACGTCCACCTCGCCGTCGGCATGTTCGGACTCGCCCGCGCTGAGCTCGAGACTCTCGCCGGCCGGGGTCTCTCGATGTCCCAGCGCTCGCGGATCTCGCGGAGGTGCGCTGGCGGACGGGAGACTTGGTGGGCGCCGGCGAAGCCGCGGATGCACACCTGGAGGCGGGCGGCGAGGAACTGATCGCGCTGTGTGTCGCGGCCGAGGCTGCCGCGGCCGGGGGTCGCGCGGCGGACGCACGGAACCTGGCGGCGCGCGTGCTTGCGCGGGGACGGAACCGTCTCGACGACCTGTTCGCCGGCCAACCCCGTGGCGCGATCTGGCCCGCCGGTGCAGGCGGTGTCGCCCCGATGGCCGAACCCGCTGCCACGCAGGCCCGGCGAGCGGTCGACATTGTCCCGCCTCAGGCTGCTCCCGGCATGCTGGGCGACCTCGCCGAGATCCAAGCCCGCCTCGACGCGGGCGAGCTCGCGGGGATCGCGACCCGCCTTGCTCTGCTGCTGCGCACGCGCCCAGCCCTGGCGCCCGCCGTCCTGGCCGTCGCGGACGACGCGCTGCAGGCCGCGCCTCCAAGCCAGGAGGTTGCCGCCCTGCATCTCGTGCGTGGTGACGCGTACCGCCTGATGGGCCGCGAAAGTCTCGCGACCGAGGCGTTCCAGCAATCGAGCCGGTCCCTGCAAGGCCGGCCGCCCGAGGAGACACTGTGATCGAACGCACTCTCGTGCTTGTCAAGCCCGACGGCGTCCAGCGCCTCTTGGTTGGCCGAATTCTCGCGCGCTACGAGGAGCGCGGCTTGCGAATCACCGCGCTCAAGCTGGTGCATGTCGACCAGGATCTTGCCGAGCGCCATTACGCGGTGCACCGCGAGAAGCCGTTCTTCGCAGGGCTCGTGCGGTTCATCACGTCCGGCCCGGTCGTCGCGCTCGCCCTGGAAGGGCCGGACGCCGTGGCCATCGTGCGCGCCATGAACGGTGCGACGCGGCCTGCGCAGGCGGACCCCGGCACGATCCGCGGTGACTTGGCGCTGGAGACCGCGCAGAACCTGGTGCACGCGTCCGACAGCCCCGAGACCGCCGAGGCCGAGCTGGCACTCTGGTTCCGGCCGGAGGAATTGGTGGGCTACACTCGCGAGATCGACCGCTGGGTACTCGCGCCCGAGGGAGCGTAGCCTCGGCGGTGCCGCACTCACCCCGCGGCTGCTGCGAGAGGGGCCTCCGGCGGGTCGCGAGAGGCGAGGCCTGGCCTCCCTCCGTGCCGTCAGTCGATCGCCGTCACCGCCACGCCCGCGCTCCACGCCAGGATCACGGCTAGGGCAGCCGCAAGCACCGTGACGCCGGCGGTAACGAACCCGGCGTGCTCGGCCGACGCTGCCAAGAGGCGCGACATGCCGCGCCGGATCGCCGGGCTGCCGACGGTGAGAGACTCCTCCCGATTGCGGTGCGCGGGCCGGCGTCTCTGTGCGACGACCGGCTCGGCAACGTCTTCAACGACGACGGTGCGGCGCTGTAGGCCCACCCACAGGAGCCGCAGGTACGGCAGCAGCCCCAGCCAGGCCGCGGCAGCCATCAGCGGCCACATCGGGCCGCCGCCGGCATCGACCAGCGAGCTTCGGAGCGCGAAAATCCCCCACCCCGGTAGCCCGAACGTGGCCACTGCGATCGCCGCCAGGGCGAGGCCGAGGAGGGGCGACTGCCGGGCCCAGCCGTGCAGGTCGTCGACGAAGCCCGTGCCCGACCGACCCGTCAGCGCGACCGCCCAGGTCACGAATGCCGTCCTGACCACCGCGTTGACCGGCAGCCAGGCCGCCGCGAAGGAGCCGGCCGCGGGATCCGCCGACGCGAACGTGAGCAACGCCATGCCGGCGTCGCCGATGAGCGCGTAAGCCAGCACGTGTCGGATGTCATCGTGAAAGGTCGCCGCCAGCGCGCCGCCGGCCAGTGTCAGAAGCGCGACGACGGCCACGATGGCCCGCGCGTCGGCAAACAGTTGCGCGGCGCCGACGGCGGTGAACGCGACGGACGGCGCGAGGACGCGCTGGCTCCAGGCCACCGCGGCGAGCGCGAACGCGGCGGGAAGCCAAACGCTGCGAGCGGCGGTCAGCGCCATGGGCCCAGTGACTGAGACGCGCACGGCAACGCCATGGAACGGCAGCGCACCCATGAACAGGGCGACCGATGCGCTGACAAGCAGCATGGCGGCGGTGGCGCCCGCTGGATCAGGGGCGACCAGGCCCGAGGGAGCGAGCAGCCACGCCATACCGGCCAGGCCCAAGCCGCATGCGAGGATAGCGACGCGAACGGCGCGCCCCGCCGCCCGCACGGCGCTCGCCACCAGCGCCGGGTCGGGCTGCCACGCGCTGAGCGGCGCCAGCGTTATGGACGCGGCGGTCACCAGGGCGGCCGCAATGGGAGCCGCGGCCGTTCCCGGCTCCAGCGACCCGCCTCCGGCGGTCGGCGCCGACAGCAGCGTACCGTCGACTGCGGCGACTGCGGCGACCACCGCGGCAACCGTCAGTGGCAGCGCGACCGGCAGGGCGTGGGACATCGGTCGGGCCGGTGCTGCCGACCGCTCACGACGCCAGACGGCAGCGCCGAGCAGGAGCAGCATCGATGCGGCGGCCGTCGCGACCACGCCCGCCCCCCGTGTCGCCAGGGCGAACACCGTGTCACCCACGGCGATCGTTGTCAGCGGTGGCGCGGCGAGCGCCACGACAACGCAGGTCGCGAGTCCCGCGGCCGCCGCGGCGGCTCGCAGCGCGCGTGGGGAGACCAGGCCCGCGATCAGGGCAGTGGCGAGTGCCACGACTGCGATGAGGGCCGCGCTCATGCGCGCCGCGCTGGCCGCGTGCGGGAACCTCGGACCGCAGGAACGTCCAACGCCCCAGCCTCGTGACCAAAGGCTGGCGACGGGCCGCTCTCCTCCTGTTCCTGGCGCTTGTCCGCGAGGGGACCGGCGATCATCTCGCGCGCCGCGGCGGCCGCTGCCACGACCGTCAGTGCCAGGGCGGCGATCTGCGCCGCGCCGGGCGTCCCGCTAAGTCCAGCCGCCACCAGCCCAACCCCGTCGAGGAGGAAAATCGTGCCGATCGCCGTCCGGACCGGATCTCGAGCGAACCCTAGCAGCGGGACTGCACCGGCAGTCAGCGCGAGCCCTGCTGCTAGGGCAGACGGGGCGCCCCTGCCCGCTCCCGCGACGGGGGCGACTGCCAACCCGAGAGCGAACGCCGCGAGGACGAACACCGCCTCCGGCCACCCGGTCAGCGGGAGTGGTGCCACGCGGCCCCACGGATCGGGGTCGGAGCGGAGCAGTAGGAGCGTCGCGAGCAGGGCCGACACTAGCCAGAAGGCCAGCGGCAGGGCTGTTGGCGGCGGCGAGAGGGCGAGGGGGGAGGCGACGAGTGCGGCTGCCATGGCAAGCAGCGCGGCCCGAGTCGTGTGCACAGGGAGAACTACGGCAGCCGCCACCGCGCCGACCAGTGCGCCGAGGCCGGCGAGCACGGCGTCCACGGCGCTCGCCCCGGTCAGGCCGCGTGGGCTGCCGCTGGCCCGCGCTCCCGCGCCGTCGCCGGCCAGCTAGTCGCCGACCCGTCGCTAGGACTGCGGCCGTGCATGCTGCCCGACGGTGCGGAGAGCGGACTCAGGCTGGGGTACGTGGGAGTGGCGATGACTTCGAACGCACTCAGCGGCCAGTAGCGGAGCCAGGCCCGTCCGATCACGTTCCCGAGCGGCACCGGCCCGAAGACCCGCGAATCGCTGGAGTTCTCGCGATGGTCGCCCATCACGAACAGCATGTCCGGGGGCACGACCCAGTGATCCTGGCCGTTGAGGGGCTCAGTCGTCTGCCGAGGGTACACGTAGGGCTCGCTGATCTCCTGGTCGTTGATGAACACGTGGCCGTCGCGCAGGTCTACGACGTCGCCTGGGAGCCCGATCACCCGCTTGATGAACGGAGTGCTGCTGGTCGACCCCCCGGGCGGGGTGAACACCACAATGTCTCCCCGCTTGTACGTGTCAAACCGTGGCGTGAGCTTGTCGACTAGCACGTACTGGTTGGGCAGCAGCGTGTTCTCCATGCTCATCTGCTCGACTTGGTACGGCTGTGCGACAAAGTTCTGGATGACCAGGAAGATGATGAGAGTCAGGACGAGTGTCTCGACCGCCTCCAGCAGGCAGCCGCGGGCGCGCTGGGTCACTCGTGACGGAGGAGTCGGATCACAAGGCGGGAGTATAGGCGGAACCCGCGACATGAGCCGTGGATGGCTCCGTGGTAACGTCGAGGCCCGTGTCACGACGTACTGTCGAGTTCGCCGGGCGCATTGTTGCGATCGTCGCGCTCCGTCTGATCTTGGCTAACGCGACGCTGGTGGACCGCGTGGCCCCCGCGGCCCAAGCGATCACCCTCGGGCGCACCACCGGCGATGCCCACGTCGGCCTCACCCACACGACCGTCGACGTCGAGTTCACGAAGGCCGTCTAGCAGGCCTCGGCGGAGCTGCACTTCAAGGTGGCCCCCGAGGCCCAGGGCACGTTCGCATGGGATGGAGCGCGCACGTTGATCTTCACCCCCGCTCAGAAGCTGCCCGTGGCCACGGACTTCTCCGTCACGATCTCCGCGGGGTACCGGGACGTCGACGGGAACGTAGCAAGCCGCGGTCCCACGACGTTCACGTTTCGGACGGTAGGCCTGCCGGTCCTGGCGTAGAGCAGCCCGATGAACGGCGCGAGCCACGTGCCGGTGGACACCGCGAACACCCTAACGTTCGATCGGCTCATGGACGTGGCCGCGACCCAGGCGGCCATCGCTATCGTTCCTGCGATCGGTGTTCGCCCGACTTGGAGTGCCTCGTCGGTCACCCTGACCCCGCTCGCACCGCTGTCCTTCGGCACCCAATACGAGGTGATCGTCTCCGACCAGGCGCAGACACGGACGGCAACTCCGATCGCGTTCAACTTCACGACTGTCAAGGCCGGGTTGGGCCTGGTCGGCGTGGTTCCCTCGGACGGGTCCGCGGGAGCACCGGTCGGCGGAACTATCACCGTGCTGTTCGACGGCCCGGTCGACCTGGGGAGTGCCGGCGGGCTGGTGCAGATCAAGCCCCCTGCCCCTGGCCAGCTGAGCGTCGAGTCGGTTCCCTCGGACCGCCCTGGCTCGACCTCCCAGCCAACTTTGCTCGTCTACCAGCCGTCCTCGCCGTTGGCGCCGCACACCACCTACACGGTGCAGGTACTCGACGGGATGAGGCGCGCCGCCGACCCCAGCATGATCGCGGCCGGCCGGACCTGGTCGTTACGACCGGCCCGCCCGACGAATCGTTGCAGAACCAGGTGCTGTTCCTGTCGGCGCAAACCGGTATGCGCAACCTCTGGGCGATGAACCCTGACGGCAGCGACCCGCGCCAGCTGACGGACGAGCTGGCCCCCGCGAGGGCAACAAGACGGCCGACGGGAAGCGCATCGTGTACTCGGACGGGACTTCGGCCCTGGTGCAGTTCCCGCGAGGCGAACTGGTGCGCATCTACCTCACGACCGGCATGGCCGCGGTCACGGGCTTGCAGGATGCGAGCGGTCCGATCGACTGGTCCGATCGGTATCGAGGGTTCGTCGTCGATGCCGTGTCACCCGGCCAGTCCTTGCCCGTGCATGGGCCATCCCGATGAATGGCTCGCCGGTGAGGATCGCCTCCGGCGCGCGAGGCTGACCGTCTCTTCCCAGGGGGCCCTGGCGTGGCTGGGCGGTCAAGGAGTGCAACACCTGACGTTCGAGCCGCCGAACGGCGGCAAGGCGATCGTGCTCGCGGCGGCAGCCAGCCTTGCCGATCGGCAGGCCACGTTCTCGCCCGCCGGGGACCTCGTCGTCTTCGTTTGAGTGCCCTCGGCGGGGGGACCGACCGCCGGTCTCTGGGTGGTGTGCACCGACGGCCAGGAGCTGCGCCAGCTGTCTCCCGACAAGGCGGATCCGCGGCGGCTGCCCTGACGCGCGACGCCAGCGATCCCGGGGTCTCTTCTCGACGGTCGCGCGGGCCCGCCCGCAGGTAGTGGATGCGCCGGGACTACCCTATGAGGCAGCAGGAGCCGTAGCAGCGAGAAAGGGGACACCACATGATCGCGCGCAGGTCGGCCGAGATGTGGGGCATCCTCGTCCTCGCGGTGCTGACGCTCGCCATGCTCTGGATCAACACGAGGGGCTGGGCTTTCGCCATCACTGTCGTGCTGGTAGTGCTGTTCGGGTTCCTGTGCTACGAAGAGGGTGAGGCCAACCGCCGGGGATGGCGACGGCCCTGAGAGGGCCGCAGGAGCCCAGGGGGACCAAGAATGGGCGATCCGATCAGTGCAGCGGTGGACGTGCTCCACAACATCTTCGTGTGGTTTCAGACCGTCATTCCGGGCGGGTTCGGACTTCTGCTGATCCCGTTCGGGATCCTGGCGATCATCAGCTTGCTGGCCGCGCGCCGGGCCTGACCGGGCCGCCCGGGGCTGACTGGGCGACCGGGACCGACCAAGGTCGTCTGTTACTCCCTTCGGGCGTGCGCCCCGGACGCCTCACCGAAGGTGAGGTCCCGGTGACGGCTGAGATCCCAGATCCCGCCTGCCTCGAGGTCGGGACCACGTCAGACGCTTGCGGCTCGAGCATCCCACACGGGCCAGCGGAGAGCTTGAGTTGAGGTGCGGTCTCCGACTTCCGGGCGAAGAGACTGTGGGGCACGACGTGGCGATGATCGCTAGGTTCGATCCCGCGATGGTCGCCTCCTGTTGGCGCCCGAGGGCGAGATGACCTTCGGCATCGCCTGTGTTGCGGCGCACCGGCCCGAGATATGCCGACCTGCCACGCCCGGGTGGGTCGCGCATTGTTGGACAGTTGATAGCAGCGGCGCGGTCCGCCGATTACACGCGTATCCGGCTAGACGCACCGACCTTGTGACGGCCGCCCAAGGCCTGCACTACACGCGCGGGCTTCTAGAGACTGGGAGGTAACCGAAGAGCGAGATCCTCGAGCTAGACATGCCCATTGGACGTCTACGGAGCCAGCCGTTTACGCCCGGATACGCGGCGCCGCCCCTCGGGTGTGCACCGCGTATGCGGTGTGGCCGCGATCGCACGTGCTACACTGCGGGGCGCCGAACGCCATGTGTCCGCCCCGCCCGAACGGGGCTCTTTCCATGTCTTGGGAGGCGTATCCGACGTGACAGGTCTTGCCGGCGCGATGCCCTGGATCATCCCGATAGCCGTCCTGGCGACGGTCCTCTTTGCCCTATACCTCGCGCGCGACGTGCTCGCGCATGACACAGGCACGCAGGCCATGTTGGACGTCGCCGACACGATCTACGAAGGGGCGGTCGCGTTCATCCGCCGTCAGTACACCACCATCGCCATGCTCGCCGTGGTGGCGGCGGTAGTGATCGCCGTGGTGATCGGGCTGGTCGAGACCAAGCAGGTCTCGGACACCGACATCTACGGGTTCAACCTCGGAATCCGGACCGGGATCGCCTTTCTGGTCGGCGCAGCCTGCTCGATGGCCTCCGGGATCATTGGCATGTACGTCAGCGTCAAGTCCAACGTGCGCACTGCCGCTGCCGCGCGCCGGAGCCTCGTGGAGGCGGTGAAGGTAGCCATGCACGGGGGGGCCGTCTCGGGCTTCCTCGTAGTGGCACTGTCCCTGGCGGGCGTGTGGGCGATGTTCGTCGTATACGGCGGATTCAGTCACCCGGACCAGGCGCCCTTCCTGATCGTCGGCTACGGCTTCGGCGCGTCGTTCGTGGCGCTGTTCGCGCAGCTGGGCGGCGGGATCTACACGAAAGCAGCCGACGTCGGCTCCGACCTGGTGGGCAAGGTTGAGGCCGGGATCCCCGAGGACGACCCGCGCAACGCAGGGGTGATCGCGGACCTCGTTGGCGACAACGTAGGTGACTGCGCCGGCCGCGGCGCCGACCTCTTCGAGTCGACGGCGGTCGAGAACATCGGCGCCATGATCCTCTCGGTCGGCATCTACAACGTGGCAGTTGCCGCTGGCTGGCCTCACCCGGAGTCCTGGATCTTCTTCCCCCTCGTGGTTCGTGCGTTCGGGCTGCTGGCGACGATCGTGTCGCTCTCGACGCTAGGCGGCCGCGAGGACGAGGACCCCATGAACATCCTCAACCGCGGCTACTGGCTGACCACCGGCCTGAGCGCGGTTGGGATGCTCATTGTCACGTACGTGATGATGCAGACCAGGTCGCAGTCGGGTGCGTCCGGGGTTCCCGCGTGGCTCTGGTTCTTCGGTGCCGGCCTTGTCGGCCTGGCGACTAGCATCGCATTCGTCTATATCACGCAGTACTACACGTCCGGCGCATACCGTCCGGTGCGCCAGATCGCCGAGGCGTCAAAGACCGGCCCCGCCACCAACATCATCGCGGGCACGGCCGTCGGTTTCGAGACGACGTTCGCGACGGCCATCGTCATCGGAATCGCGCTGCTCATCAGCCACTGGCTGGGCTCGCAGGCGAATCTGGTGAATGCCCAGGGGCAGAACATCGGCGGCATCTTCGGCACCGCAGTCGCGACTATGGGGATGCTCATGACCTGCGCCTACGTACTGGCGATGGACACATTCGGCCCGATCACGGACAACGCGGGCGGCATCGCCGAGTTTTCGCGCAGCGAGGCCGGCGCCCGCGAGATCACCGACCGCCTCGATGCCGTCGGGAACACGACCAAGGCTCTCACGAAGGGCTACGCGATCGCGTCCGCATCGTTGGCCGCCTTCCTGCTCTTCAGCGCCTATATCGACAAGGTCAACCTTATCCTGTCGCGCCAGATCGCGGCCGGCAAGCAGGGCGTTCACCTCATGACGTCCGTTGACATGTCCAACGTTGGCGTCTTCGTGGCTGCCCTGATCGCGGCCATGCTCGTCTACTTCTTCAGCTCGCTGGCCATTCGCGCCGTGGGTACCACCGCGCAGTCGATCATCGTCGAGGTGCGACGCCAGTTCCGCGAGATGCCCGGCATCATGGACTACACCCAGCGACCCGACTATGCGCGTGTCGTTGACATCACGACCCGGGCGGCGCTCCGGGAGATGGTGGCCCCGGGTGTTGTTGCGGTCGCCACGCCGATCATCGTCGGCCTGGTTCTCGGTTACCAGGCGGCTGCCGGCCTCCTGATGGTCGGCACCATTGCGGGCGTGCTCCTCGCGTCGGTCCTCAACAACGGCGGCGGCGCATGGGACAACGCCAAGAAGTACATCGAGTCGGGGCACCTCTTCGACGCGGACGGTAACGTGCTAGGCAAGAAGACCGCCGCGCACGCGGCCGCAGTCGTCGGCGACACCGTGGGTGATCCGTTCAAGGACACAGCTGGGCCGTCGCTGCACGTGCTCGTCAAGCTCCTCGCGACACTCACCTTGGTCTTCGCGCCGCTCTTCATCCGCTAGCCTCCGCCGGTCCGGCTCGCCGCTGCCGGCGGCTGGCGCGCGGCTGACGCGGACGTACCGGGACAGCCATGCCGCTCGTGCTCCAGGCGCTCGTCATCGGGATTGTGCAGGGGTTGACGGAGTTCCTGCCGATCTCGTCGTCTGCACACCTCATCGTCGTGCCACGGTTCCTCGGCTGGAACGACCCGTTCCTCAACAGCGCGAGCTTCGACGTCATGCTCCACGCCGGCACGCTCGTGGCGCTCCTGGTTTTCTTCTGGCGCGAGCTCGTCGACTTGCTCGCGGCGTGGTTCGCCTCGCTGCGCGACCGCCACATCGGCAGCGATCCGGACCGCCGGCTCGCCTGGCTGATCGTGGTTACGATGATCCCCGGCGCCCTCCTCGGTGTGGGGTTCGAGAGCTTCTTCGACACGTTCTTCCGCCAGCACGTCATCCTGGTCGCCGTCTTCCTGGCGCTGGGCGCAGGGATCTTGTGGCTGGCCGAGCAGCTCGCGTTCCTTCAGCGCGGGCTCGACAACGTGAACCTCCGGGACGCGATCGTCATCGGCTGCGCTCAGGCGATCGCGTTGTTTCCTGGGTTCAGTCGGTCGGGGATGACGATCGCGGCCGGCCTCTACACGGGTCTGACGAGGGAAGCGGCCGCGCGCTTCTCCTTCCTGATGGGCACGCCGATCATCGCCGGGGCCGCGACCTGGGAGGCGCGGGAGTTGCTGCACACCAGCCTCCCCTCGTTGGACGTCGTTGCGCTGGGCGCTGGCATGCTCGGCGCGGCGGTTGCCGGCCTGCTGGCGATCGCGTTCCTGCTCGGGTACCTGCGGCGCCACACCACCTTACCGTTCGTCGCCGAGCGGCTCGTCCTTGCCGCGCTGGTAGTGGTCTTCGTGCTGGCTCGCTGACAGCGCGCGTGAGATGACGGGCGTCCCATGGAAGTGATAAAGCAGCTCCGCCACAGAGCCATCCGCGACCTGCTGGGCATGCGCGACGTCCGCACCCAGCAGGAGCTGGCCGCGGCCCTGCGCGAGCGCGGGTTCCGGGCGACGCAGGCAACCATCAGCCGCGACGTCGCAGAGCTGGGGCTCGTCAAGGTCCACCGGAATGGTCTCTACGTGTACGCGTTCCCCGCACGACTCGCGGAGACCGAGGCAAGCGGGGAGGAGCGCCTGGCGAACTTGCTGGGCGACCTGCCGGTCGACGTCCGCGAGGCTGGTCTCATCCTCGTCGTCCGTACGCTGTCGGGCAGCGCGCATGCCATCGCGGCGGCGCTCGACCGCGCTCACTGGCCGGAGGTCGTCGGATCCATTGCCGGCGACGACACGCTCTTCGTCGCATTCTCTGATCGGAACGCGCTGCACCGTGTGCGCAAACGACTCGCGCGGCTGGCGGAGAAGCCCTGACAGCGCCGGCTTCTTTGACACCAACCTCGACGGCGCCCTAGAATCCCGCACCGGTCGAACTCCTGACGCGCGACCCTCGGGCGCGGCGGGGGTTCTTTCTCTTGCACGCTATCCACTGGAGCGGTCCGTGAATAACAAGCCCGGTTACCTCACCCGCGATGGGCTCGAGAAGCTTCGAGCTGAGCTCGACCAGCTCGTCAACGTCCGTCGGGCGGAGGTCGCGGCCCGGATCCACGACGCGAAGGAGCACGGCGACCTGGCCGAGAACGCGGAGTACGAGGACGCGAAGAACGAGCAGGCGTTCGTCGAGGGGCGCATCCAGACGCTCGAAGCGCTCATACGCAACGCCGTCCTCATCGATGAGAACCACGTGACGGACCATGTCCAGATCGGTTCGACGGTCGTCGTGGACTCGCCGGACGGCAAGGAGTCCTTCCAGATCGTGGGGTCGGCCGAGGCCGATCCAACGGCGGGGCGCATTTCGAACGAATCGCCAGTCGGCAGGGCGCTGCTCGGTCACCGGAAGGGCGACAAAGTCGTCATCCACGTGCCGAGCGGCGACTTCACCTACAAGATCGTGAGCATCGGCTGACGGCGCCGCGGGGCGGCGGAGGGCGCAGTGTACTGGGCGGATGAGCTGGCGGCTCGCCTGAGCGGGCCGCAGGTCGTCAACGACTCCAAGACGCCGTCCGGCACCGTCCATGTCGGCAGCCTGCGCGGTCCCGTGGTGCTCGACGCGATATGGAGAGCCTTGAGAGACCGCGGTCTGGAGGCGCGACTCCTGTACGGCGTCGACGACATGGACCCCATGGACGCGCAGGCGCTGCTGACGCCCGACGCGGTCGAGCGCTTCATGGGCGTGCCGCTCGCTCGCGTGCCGGCACCCGGAGGTAGCGGCGCGGCAAGCTATGCCCGCCACTTCGCCGGGCTCTTCCTGTCTACGTTCGCCGGTCTGGGCATCCACCCCGAGACCTACTGGATGAGCGAGGTCTACGCTGACGGCGCTGTCGATCCCTACATCCGGCTCGCGCTCGACCGGTCCGGCCGGGTCCGGGAGATCTACCGTCGGGTGGCCAACGTGCAGCACCCGGCCGACTGGCACCCGCTGAGGGTGGTGTGCGAGAGCTGCGGCAAGGTCGGCACCACGATCGTCACCCGCTGGGACGGCCGGCGCGCGTTCTACGAGTGCCGCCCTGACCTGGTCGCGTGGGCGCACGGCTGTGGCTACTCCGGCTGGGTGGAGCCGTTTGGCGGGCGCGCCAAGCTGCCGTGGAACCTGGAGTGGGCGGCGCAGTGGGGCATCTTCGGCGTCACCATCGAACCTAACGGCAAGGACCTGGCGACCGCGGGCGGCTCGCGCGACCGGTCCGACGCCATCTCCCGCGAGGTGTTCGAGCGCGAACCTCCCCTCAACCTGCCGTACGAGTTTCTCAACATCGCCGGCCGCAAGATGAGCACTAGCAAGGGCCGGGGCGCCGCCGCGCACACCATGGCCGACGTCCTGCCGCCCGAGCTGTTGCGGTTCCTGTTCCTCCGCCATCGGCCGAGCCACGCCATCGAGTTCGACCCGGCCGGCGACACCATTCCGCGCCTGTTCGACGAGTTCGACCGGATCGCCTCGGCCGTCGCCGGACACGAGGTGAAGGGCGAGCTTCCGCCCGACCACGAGCGCATCTTCGCGACGAGCCTGCTCGACCCGGTGGCCGACCCGGCCGTCGAGGCGGCGCGTTTCCGCCCCGACTTCTCCCAGGTCGCGATGCTCGTGCAGCTGCCGGGCGCCGACGTCGCGGGGCGGCTCGCGGCCGAGAAGGGCGCCCTGCTCGACCTCGGCGAGCAAGTGATCCTCGCCGATCGGGTGCGGGCGGCGCTGGCCTGGCTCGAGTCGTACGCACCGGACCGGGCCAGGATCGCGGTGCGCGACGAGTTGCCCATCGAGGCCCGCCACGGGCTGGCCGACGAGCAGCGTACCTACCTGGGCGCCCTGGGGCTCTCGGCCGCGGTGGCGCGCCCCGTCTCCGGCGAGTCCTGGCAGGACCTGATCTTCCGTGTGGCCGAGGAAGCGACGCTGCCGGTGGGCAGGGCGTTCGGAGCCATCTACCTTGCCTTCCTCGGTCGGCCTAACGGTCCGCGCGCCGGGTGGCTGCTCGCGGGACTCGACCGTGAGTTCGTCGCCGAGCGGCTGCGCGAGGCGGCCGGCTGGCGCCCCGCGCCTGAGGAGGCGATCGCATGAGCGTTGGGCTGCAGCGGCTGCGCGACGACGCGGAACGCGTCCGCCGGGGCGCGATCGACAAGGGCGAGGACCCCTCGCTGGTCGATGCCGCGCTCGAGCTGGACGCGCGGCGGCGCGCGTTGCTCGGTGAAGGTGACGCACTCCGCGCGCAACGCAAAGCGGTCTCGAAGCAGATCGGGGACGCCATCCGCGGCGGCGCGGCTCCGGATGGCCCGGACGTCACAGCGCTTCGCCGGACCTCGACCGAGGCCGGGGACCGCGTCGCATCCATCGACGTGGAGCTCATGTCGATCGAGTCCCAGCTTGAGGAGGCGCTGCTGCGCATCCCGAACCCGGCCGACCCAGACGTGCCGGTCGGGGGCGAGGACGCCAGCCTCATCATCCGGACGTGGGGCGTGCCGGCGCCGCACCGGGAGCCGGCCGGCGCAGGTCCCGGGGGCGCCGAGCCGTGGACACGCCGGCCCCACTGGGAGATCGGCGAAGCGCTGGGCATGCTGGACCTCGCGGCCGGAGCCAAGATCGCCGGCTCGGGTTTCCCGCTGTACCGCGGGCAGGGCGCCGCGCTCGAGCGCGCGCTGATCGACTGGTTTGTCGACGTCCACACACGCGAGCACGGTATGACGGAGGTCTGGCCGCCCGCCGTGGTCAACGCCGCCTCCGCGCGCGGGACGGGGCAGATCCCCGACAAGGAAGACCTGATGTACGTCGTCCCGCGGGACGACCTGTACCTCGTGCCCACCGCCGAGGTTCCCGTGACGAACATCCACCGCGACGAGATCATCGAGGCGGAGCGACTGCCCATCCGCTACTGCGCGTACTCGCCGTGCTTCCGTCGAGAGGCGGGAGCCGCCGGCAAAGACACGCGCGGGATCCTGCGCGTGCACCAGTTCGACAAGGTCGAGATGGTGCTCTTCGAACGCCCTGCCGAGTCTTCAGCCGCGCTCGAGTGGCTCACGCGAGCCGCCGAGACCCTGCTGCAGCGCCTGGAGCTGCCGTACCGGGTCAAGCTCATGGCCACTGGCGACATGGGCTTCGTGCAGGCGAAGAAATACGACCTCGAAGTGTGGGCGCCCGGCGTCGAGCGCTGGCTCGAGGTCAGCTCGGTCTCGAACTTCCGCGACTACCAGGCGCGCCGCATGAACATCCGCTGGCGTCCGGAGCCCGGCGCAAAACCGGAGATCCTGCACACTCTGAACGGGTCGGGACTGGCGCTGGCGCGGACCTTCGCGGCGATCCTGGAGGTCTGTCAGCAGCCCGACGGGTCCGTCCTGGTGCCGCGCGTCCTGCGGCCCATGCTGGGCGATCGCATCGCGTCCTGACGGACGAGGCAAAGGAGGCAACCGATGGCATCGGTGGGCGAGCGAGCGCCCGATTTCACGCTCCAGGACCAGGACAAGATGCCCGTGTCGCTGAGTGATCTGCGGGGCCGGCCGGTCATGCTGGTCTTCTTCCCGGGGGCCTTCAGCTCCACCTGCACCGAGGAGCTGTGCGCGATCCGCGACGACTACGCGGCCTACGAGCGACGCGGCGTGATGGTCCTCGGCATCAGCGTCGATTCCGTGCACGCGCTGCGAGCCTGGCGGAACGACCAGCGGTACCAGCATCGGTTCCTGTCCGATCGCTGGCCGGTGGGGCAGGTCGCGAAGCTGTTCGGGGTGTGGAACGAGCAGGTGGGGCAGGCGGACCGTGCAACCTTCATCATCGACGCGGCCGGGATCGTGCGGTACGCCGTGCACAACCCCAGCAACCAACCCCGCGACGAAACGGCGTACGTGGCCGCCCTCGACGCTATGGGGACTTTGGACAGAGCCTCCTAGAGGGAGTCTGCCGCCGTTCGCCGCCTAGGGCACGCCCATGTGCGTTCGTGGCGACGGCATGGCACGGCCCGCTCGAGCATCGAAAGGCACGGGCCGCTGTCGTAGTCTGGTGCGCATGGAGAGGTGCCGGAGCGGTTTAACGGGGCGGTCTTGAAAACCGCTGACTGCAAGGTCCGTGGGTTCGAATCCCACCCTCTCCGCCAGCTCATCTGAGCACGATTGGCGCCTCGATAGGCCCTCCTTGGTGGCTTGTCATCGTAAACATGGGTAGCAACTGGGTAGCAACAGGCGTACAATGAGCGCACAAGCGCGACGGCCCCCGGGTTAGAGCCGGAGGCCGTCAGGCTGCGCTCCTGTAGGGAGGACCGCATCCGTGGCCCAGTCTACCGTCCGCCGATCACGCCGCCGATCAGCCGGTGAAGGCAGTGTTTACCGATCAACCGACGGTCGCCGCTGGCGCGGCGCCCTCTCGTGGACTGAGCCAGACGGCACACAGCAGCGCCGGGTTGTCAGTGGCCGGACCGCGCAGGAAGCACGGGACCGGCTGGACGCCCTTCGCCGTGATCTCCGACTCGGCACCATCGCTCCGGCAGGACGGTCGCTCACCGTCGGGGAGTACCTCGCCGCTTGGATCGAGCGCGACCGGACGCGAGTGCGGCCATCGACGTGGCTGGTCCGCGAGCAGCACATCCGCCTCTGGCTGATCCCTGCCCTCGGCCGGATCGTCCTCGCTCGTCTGTCACCGGCAGACGTCGAACGCGCGCTTGGCTCGTTCCTTGCCTCTGGTCGCCCCGATGGCGGCGAGCCACGAAAGCAACCTCGCCGGACCGTCAGCGCGCAGACCGTGCGACATCAGCGAGCCACGTTGAGGATCGCGCTGGCTGCCGCCGTGCGCGATCGTCTCGTCGCGCGTAACGCCGCAGCCGACGCGCTGCCGCCGCGTCTGCCGCAGCGGCCCATTGACTATCTAGGCGCAGCCGACGTCCGCCGCCTGCTCGACGCCACCCGTGATGACGAGTACGGCCCGATCTACGCCCTCGCCGTGTCAACGGGACTGCGCCTTGGTGAACTGCTCGGACTGGGCTGGCAGGATGTAGATTTCGCTGCCTGCACGCTGACCGTTCGTCGGTCCCTTGCGCGTACGGTGGACGGCCGTTGGGCGCTCGGCGAACCGAAGTCAGTCCGTAGCCGCCACACCATCCCGCTGCCGTCCACGGCGGCGGACGCGCTCCGCCGCCAGCGTGATCGACAGGATGCTGCACGAGAGGCCGTCGGGCCCAGCATGGCAGGACCGCGACGGGATCGTGTTCACCGACGCCATTGGTCGGCCACTGCTCGGTCCGCGCGTCTCGTACGCCTTCCAGCGGGCGCGCGCTGCCGCCGGGCTGCCGCCGGTCCGGTTCCACGACCTACGGCACAGCGGCCGCGACCTTGATGCTGGCCGAAGGCGTGCCGCTGGCGGTGATCACCAGTGGCTCGGCCATAGCGGGATCGGGATCACGGCCAGTCACTACGCCGCCGTAGTGCCCACTCTGCAGCGTGACGCCGCCGCCGCGATGGACCGCGCTCTGGGGGAGACTCCGCTACGGGCACCACCATCATGATCGCCGTGATCACCATCGTGATGCTGGTCCCGCAGCGACCGGCGGTCCGCGTTAGAGACAGGGTGCCTGACGGAGTCGAGCCATGAGCCGGGAGCCCACCGAGGCGGAGATCGCGTCGCTCGCCGAATGGGTGCTGGCTCGATGGCGAGACCAGATTGAGGCGACGGCAGGACCACTGGTGGCGCAGAGAGCGGTCGGACCACGGTTGGCACGCATTCAGGCCCGTAACCTCCTGCGCAGAGCACTGGGCGAGCCCCGGCCCGACGATGAACCTGACGTCATCAGTCTGAGGCGCTCTTTTGGCGACCGACCGGCCAGCGCGCTCGCTCGGGCCGCCGTCTTGCCCGCCCGGAAGAAGCCCGGGCCATCGCTCATCATCAGCGCAGACGAGGTCGTGAAGAAGCGTGAGGAACTGCGGGCGCAGGACGAGCCCTTCGGCTACGACTCCGTCGCTCGCGCCTTGGGCGTGTCGCCCTCGACCGTGCGCCGCCGCCTTGCCGGGCTCGGGGACCACTAGAGCATCCTGACACCGCGTGGCACCGTTGACCTGAACACCGGGGCCGGGCGCATCGTGGTGGGGTGCGAGCGATCTACGTCCCCCTTCCCGACGGCGCGGCCGAGCGTCTGCGCGAGTTGGCCCGCCGCGAACTTCGTGAGCCGCGCCAGCAGGCGGCACGGCTGATTGAAGACGGCCTGCGCGCTGCCGGTCTCGACGCATTGTCCCAAGAGGCTGAGCGCGGCGCGGACACCATGCCGACGTCGCGCAGGTCCGGGCGATGACCCCGCAGCACGAGGCGGCGATCCGGACAGCCGTCGAGGCGCTCGCGGACGCCATCGTTGTCGCCGTCCGCGCCGAGGCGTCTCCGACCTCGACCCCGCCGGATCGGTTGATCTCCGTCACCGAGGCCTGCCACGCCCTGTCACTGGGACGCACGAGCCTGTACAAGCACCTCGGCAGCGGACCGGGGCAACTCAGGTCGCATCTCGTAGGCCGCAGGCGCTTGATTTCAGCCGGGGACCTCCGGCGGTTCACGGACGAAGCCTCGGGTCTCCCTGCCCCGTTGAAGTCTTCGGGCGGGAGCATCAGCCGCCGTGAGCCAGCCCAACCCCACGGCGGGCTAGAGGCAGACAGCCGGACAGCGAACGGAGGCCTTGCGGGATGAGCGCACTCGCGGACGCCCTTGACGCCATCGAGGCCTTCGTCCGTCGGTATGTCGCGTTCCCCTCCGAGCACGAGCCAGTCGCCGTGGCGCTCTGGGTCGCCCTCGCGCACCTCGTCGAGCGGTTTGAGACCAGCCCGATCCTGTCTATCACGTCGGCCGAAAAGCGCTCCGGAAAGACGCAGTTGCTCGACTGCCTTGAACTCCTCGTCCCGTACCCGTTCCGGGCCGTGGTGCCCAGCGAGCCCGTCGTCCTCACGATGCTGGCTCGGCGCCCACGCCGGACTCTGTTGCTCGACGAGGCGGATGCCATCTTCGGCCCGCGAATGGCCGACCGGTACGAGGGGCTGCGAGCCATCCTCAACAGTGGGAACCGCCGGGGCACGCCGGTGCTCCGCGTCAGGATGGAGGGGAGGCGCCGCGAGGTCGAGGAGTTCGATGTGTACGGGCCGAAGGCCATCGCCGGGATCGGCGACCTCCCGGACACAGTCGCCGACCGCGCGATCCCGATCCGCCTCAAGCGCCGCGCGCCGAACGAGCCGGTCGCGAAGTTTCGGCGCCGGACCGCCTCGGCGGAGGCGAAGGAGATCGACTTCGACTGGTCGGGCCTCCACGGCGTCCCGGATGTCACAGATGTCACGGTTCCTGAGGCGCTGAACGGCCGCGCCGCCGACTCGTGGGAGCCACTGCTGGCCATCGCGGATGCCGCCGG
Organism: uncultured Chloroflexia bacterium; assembly: GCA_963835945.1. Classification (GTDB taxonomy): domain Bacteria; phylum Chloroflexota; class Limnocylindria; order Limnocylindrales; family CSP1-4; genus JAJYNJ01. Next base: position 10,079 of record CAWIHR010000026.1, on the reverse strand, counting down.
AGGATCGTGGCCCCGGCGTGCGCGACTCGCGGCGGTAGCCCTCCACGACGAAAAGTTGGCCGTGAGCGTCGGCGTGCGTCTCCTTGGCGACATCCGGGAGGCGTTCGGCGAGGCGATCTATCTGATCACCAACGACCTGCTCGACAAGTTGCACAGGATGGACGACGCGCCTTGGGGGGAGTGGTACGGCAAGCCCCTGACTGCCCGAGGGCTCGCCCGCCTGCTTGAGCCGTACCGCGGTGGGGTCGCACCAGCGCCGTCTCGACGGTGACCGGGCGCGGGGGTACTTCAGAGCGGACCTCGCCGACCTATGGATGCGCTACCTGCCCGCGCCAGAACCCGTGACAAGCGGGACAAGCGTGACACCCGACCGGGACGGCAGCGTGGGCGCGCCGCCGTCCCCCGAAGAGTGCCCGGCGGTCGTGACATCCGTTTCAGCATTGGCCTCGACCGACGAGAGCCTCGACGAGCACCAGTACGACGTCACGCAGGACTTCGGCGTGTGGCAGGACGACGAGTCGCAGGTCGAGGACTCCCAGCCCGAGCCCGTCGAGGACGTGCTGTGAACAGCATCGACCGCGCGGCCGTCCCCGTGGACGTGTACCGCGCACGGATCGGTCAGCACCTCGATGCGCTCACGGCCGGTCACGATCCATGGCACCACCTGCTCAGCATCGAGCGTCTTGCACGCGCCGCTCGGGCGGAGTGGTGGGCAGCGCGTCGCCCGGACGAGCAGGAGCAGAAATCCCGATGACGCCGGTTCTCGCCAAGTCCACGTCGTGCACGCCCCTCGGCGACCTGACGGCACTCCCCCCGGTCGCCGACGACCGGCCGCAGGTCTGCCTGAGGTACATCGAGAGGTTCGCGCCCCGTGACGATGTCTACGCTCGATGGGACTCGTGCCGAGGCCACTGGGTCGCTGTCCGAGCCGAGATGACGCCGGACGTGATCTACAGGGCGCTGACGGGCACGGCGCCCGTCTCGGCGTACTTCCCGGGCACCGACAACTCCACGCAGGTATTGGCCATGGACATCGACCTAGACGTGCCGCTGGACGGCCTGCCAGCCCAGATCGCCAGAGCCGCCACCGCCCACGGCCTCCCTGCATACATCGAGGGCTCCCGGCGCGGCGCTCACATCTGGATCGTGCTGGACGAGCAAATCCCCGCCTCGGCCGCCCGTCGCTCCCTCCACGCGATCCTGCAGATCGCCGGTGCGCCGGACGACCCCCGGATCGAACTCCGGCCCGTCACGGATCATCTCTACAACCCGCAGTCTGTCGGCCACGCCCTGCGGATGCCGATGATGCGGCACCAGACCACCCAGCAGCGTTCGTGGCTGCTGGACCCGGTCACCTTGACCCCCATTGCGACCACCGTGACGGGGACGCTAGAGGCGCTGAAGTTCGGCTCTGCCGGTGCCGCGCTGGAACTGGCCCGACAGTTGCCCGCGCCAACCAGCAATGCCCCTCGTCGGCTGCCGCCGATCTGGCGCGACGGGCCGATCAGTCGCTTCAACGCTGAGGTGACGGTGTCGGATGTTTTGCGCGACGACTTTGGGGTCCTCAACGCCCGCCCGGGCCGGACTGTCCGCTGCCCCTGCCATGAGGACCGCCAGCCCAGCCTGTCCATCGCACGCGACGACCGGCGGGCGTGGTGTCACTCGCCCACGTGCGTCCTTCACGGCCCCGAGGGCGCTGGGCATGACGCGTACGGCCTCTGGCGTCTCGCCCAGCCGCGCACGCCATCGTGGCCATGGTGATGGACGGCCGTGCACCAGTTCCGGGGAAGCCATTGCCTGCCGAGGAGGGCCTTACTGACACGTTACCGCACGTACACCGACGAGCAGCGGGAGCAGGCGCTGCGCCTCCTCGTTGAGTTCAACTACGACACGGTCGTGGAGAAGACGGGCATCCCCCGCACGACGCTTAACTACTGGGCGCGCAAGAAACACATTCGTACGGAACAATCCCTAGAACTAAGAACGCGACTGAAACAGCCGCCGAGCGCTGGCACCTGAAGCGGAGAGGCTCATCGAGGGCCTCATGGACGTGGCGCTGGACGCGCTGGAGAGGCGGAACCAGCCCCATGTCGAACACGTCGGTCGGGCAGGCAGGGAGGTCACGTACCCCGAGGCGCCACCAGCCGCCTTCCTCGCCTACGTCACTGCCGTCGAGAAGGCCGTCAAGACGCTGGCCCGGCTGGCCGAGAAGAGCGCCACACGCACGGAACAGGCGGGCGGTGACGCCACGACAGACGCTGAGTACGCCGCGCTGCGAGCCGCCATGGAGCAGGAAATGGCGAGGCGCGGACAGACGACACCGGCCAAGTGATTAGCGTCGGCGCTGCGGGTACGGTTTTCTGCCGCCGACTTTCGGCTCAGCGGCAGGTTCTCCGTAACCGTCACGACAGGTGCCATGCGCCGTCTCCGAGGGGGATGCCACGGTCGCCATCAGGGCTTTTGACGAGCCATCGGTGGCAACGCTCGACCACTACTCCGATGCCGCAGTAGCCGAAACCGACACCGAGCCACGGCGGGGGGACACGCCACCGACGCCAAACTCTCGAACGCGGACAGCCCTGTCAGCAGGGGGCGGTAGGCTGCCCCTGCCCGCCGGAAGCCAGCCCGAGCGCGGGATGTTGTTACGCTCGGAAGAGCGGGCCGCGCTGACGGGCCCGCATCATCCCGGCCGCCGCATGGACTCCTGCCAGCGCCGATGCACGCCGTAGGCGAAGGCGTAGTTCACCTTCAGTGCCTTGGCGACCTGTGCGACAGTCCAGCCGTCCTCGAAGAGGCCGCGCATGGTCCTCGACTTGGTCCGCCGTGGCGCCGGACGGGTCGGCGTTCGTAACGGCTTCAGGCGCGCGGCAGACGATGGCGCCGGTGCCGGTTGCTGCTCCTTAGAGAACTGCCACAGCGCTCGGTCGAGCGTCCGCATCGAGACTCCCGCCTGTTTCGCGAGGGACCGGCACGTACGCGTGTAGGCCTGCCAGAACTCGAACGAGTAGGTGGCGGGCGGCTTCTCGATCCCGAGCGACCACAGCGCGCGGGAGTCGATGATCGGATACGGGTCCTATGGGCGAGGTGGAGGAGCACCGAGGCGGTGGGCATCGAGACGCCGTCAAGGAGCATGAGGGCGCCGATGCGGAGGCGTTCGTCCGAGGCCCGCAGCGCGGCTGCGGTCGTCTCCTCCACCAGCGCCGCACTGTTGCGCGCGCAGCGGCTCTGGCTGCGCGGGGTCTTCCAGCGTGCGACGGCGAGGAACTCGTCGCGCGTGTAGAACCCGCGCATGCGGGCCGTTCCCCCGATGGCTTCGACCTCGGCATCGTCGGCGTACGAGTAGGCGGCGGCCCACTTGGGCACGTCCGCAATGGGGAAGCGCAGGCGGAAGACTGGGATGACCGGCGTGCTCATCGTGTGCTCTCATGATGCGCCGCCAGCCAACACGTGACACCGGCGCCTCGGTGGGCAGTCTCATGTCGCCCGCCGGTCAGTGGCATGCTGACGGGATGGCCCCACGTCCACAACGAGCCCTTGGTGGAACCGGCTGGTTCCTTGCGGGCTACGGGGGCGTGGCCGGCTTCTTCGCCGTCGAAGCCGGGGCTCGGGAGCGAGGTCGGCCGCCAGCCTCGACGCCTCAGACGACGATCAGGGCACCACGCGCGGCATCGTCACCGCCTGCATCGTGGCGGCGTGCGTGGCTCCCGTGCTGCGGCGCATTCCCCTTCGCCCGCTGCCGAGAGCAGCGGCACCGATGGGGCTGGCCGTGCAGGCAACCGGGCTCGGACTCCGCATCTGGTCCATGCGGACACTCGGGGCGTCGTATTCGCGGACCCTGCGCACCGAGGGTGAACAGGGCGTCGTCGCGGAGGCCCCTACCGGCTGATCCGCCATCCCGGCTACGCGGGTTCCCTGCTGATATGGACGGGGTTCGCCCTCACCTCGGGCAGCCTGCCGGTGGTCGGGATCGTCAGCGCCCTGCTCGCTCGCGCCTACGGGCGCCGCATCGCGGCTGAGGAGGCCCTGCTCCGTCGGGACCTGCCCGGCTACGCTGACTACAGCCGCCGCACCAAGCGGCTGGTGCCCTCATCTGGTAGGGCGACCCCTAAGTCAAGGACTGCCGCCGTGCTCATCGCCATCATCTGTGCCGTGATGGTGATCGCCAGCACGTAAATCTCGACGCATGGGCAGAAGCCCTGAGTCCCGAGACAGAACGCCGTGTCCGGGGTTCGCTCAGCCGATGTGGTACTCGACCGTGACCGAGGCGCTGACGGTCGGCCGGTAGACGGGTACACAGGCAGGCTGCGGCACGACCGTCATCCCACTCGCCTGCGGGGCGACCGGCTCCCCGCTCGCCGACGGCTCGCCCATCGCCGGAGGGATGCAGGCCGAGGTGCCCGATCCGTAGGAGACGGGTGGCAAGACGCCGTAACTGGGCGACACCGACACGCTCACCGATAGGACGCCGCTGATGGTGAGGCCGGTGTCCGACGCGATGGCGTCGGCCTGCGCCTTGGCATCGGCCAGCGCAGCCGCGATGGCGGTGTTCTGCGCGGCGGCAAGATCTGACCCGTCGCTCGGCATGGTCGCCTGCCCTACGCCTGTGACCACGATGGTGTGGGCGGGTGCCAAGCCCGGAGAGCCCGCAAAGGACGGATAGGACACGATGTCCGGGCCGGAGGACGTCGCCGTCGCGGTGTTCGTTCCGCCCGACGTGACGGTCGTCGTCACTGGTGCGAAGGCGGGTCCACCGCTGGAGGCGATCAGTGATGCGGTTGACGGGGTGGAGCGGTCGCCCGACCCGGGTGCACCAGCATCGCGCCGACGAGCAGACCAGCAACGAGCCCGAGGACGACCCCGAGGCCGAGCAACCGTGATGTGGTGGACATGGCGGGTGCTCCTCTGTCGCGCTGATGTCTGACATCGAGCCAGACGTGAGGGAGCGACGAACAGTTCCACGCGTGAACCGCTGTCGTGCGCTCGTGCACAGTGTTCCGATGCGCCCGTACCATGCCGGACGGACCCTGATCGCTAAGGGCTGGACGGTGCCAGCCGTCATTGGGAGGCCGTTCGCGTGCAGGCTCAGACCGTCACCGAGGTCATACGTCCCACGACCCGCCCGTTGCTCTGGTGCGGGGTCCTCGGCGGGCCGCTGTTCGTGGCGGCATTTCTGCTCGAAGGAGCGAGGCGTCCGGGCTACGACAGCCTGCGTCAGCCGGTGAGTGCCCTCGCCCTTGGTGAACGCGGCTGGGAGCAGCGAGCCAACTTCGTGGGCACCGGGCTCCTCATGCTCGCCCTCTCCCGTGGCCTCAAGCAGGTCTCCGAGGCACAGGCTGGGGGAACACGCTGGGGACCCCGATGCGTGGCCCTCTACGCGGCCGGGCTCATCGGCGCAGGCGTGTTCGTGACCGACCCGGTGGATGGCTATCCGCCCGATCATCCGAGCAGTAGCGAACCGAATGTCCGGGGCCTGCTCCACAATCTGTTCTCGCTACAGGTGTTCGGCGGCTTGAGCGCCGCCGCCTTCCTCTACGCTCGGCACTTCGCGAGATCCGGCGACACGGGCTGGGCGATCTCCTCAGCGCTGACCGGCACCGTGGTGCCGTCCGGCCTTCTGCTCTTCGGGGACGCCCTGTCGCAGGAGACGGGAGTGGGCAGGGTGGCCGGGCTGATCCAGCGCCTCACGATTGTCATCGGCTGGGGCTGGCTCGCAGGCGCCGCGATGCACTTCCTCCGGTTAGAGGGCGGTCACCCCAGCCGCCGGGTCGAGGGATGAGCGCAGACAGCGCGAGCGTCGAAGGATGGGGATCGTGAAGTACGTGCTGTTCTACGAGTCGGCGCCGGATGTCGGCGCGAAGGCCGCATCCCACTTCGCCGCCCACAGGGCGCGCTGGGTCGAGTTCAACAAGGCGGGCAGTCTGCTCATGATCGGCACCTTCGGGAACCCGCAGGAGGAGGGCTCGATGGCGATCTTCACGAGCCGCGAGGCCGCCGAGGAGTTCGCCCGGAGCGACCCGTTCGTGCTGCATGACGTCGTGCGACGCTGGTACATCCGAGAGTGGAACGAGGCGCTCGCCTGACCGTGACCGGGATGGGGCGGTGGCGCGACCCGCCCGACCGAGCAGCCGAACCGGGCGAGGGTCAGCCGGGCGGCGGCGGTCGGCGTGGATCGGGCGGACGCAGAGTGTTCCTCGTCGCGGTCGGGCTGCTGCTCGTGTTGCTGGGCGGGACCGCCCTGTTCGTGCCGTTGAGCCCGGCGAGCGCGGCCAATGGCGGCATCATCATGTTCGTGCCGCTGGGGCCGTCCAGCACAGCGATCAGCGTCTGGGACGCTCACGACCTGTGCTCAAGCCACGGCGCGGCCCCCGGACCGACGCCCTCAGGTTCGTGGGCGGGGCCATGCCCGGACGTCGCACCCGTCTTGGGGCGCATCGCTGTTGGCCATCGCTGTGGGGCTCGTACTGCTGCTGGTGAGCCCGTTCGTGTGACTGACGCCATCACCGACCGGCCAAGTCACTCGAACCCTCCGACCGATGCCTGCCGAGTCTCGAGGATCGCGTCGGCACCCTCAGTGCCGGACGTCAGCGCAGGTCATCGATGACGTGGTCGGCTGGCCGACAGTAGCCCAGATCATCGGGGCGGTGCATGCGCACCCCGAGACCGCTGGTGCGGTAGCCGCGAGCCAGCAGGTGTTGGTAGGCCACACGCCGGGCCGTGTTCACGCCGAGCACCACTTGGCCGACGCCGCGCTCGGCCGCAAGGTGCTCGACCGCATCGAGCAGCCGGTCAAAGACGTCGGAGACATGGCTGCGGGGGCGGACGGCGGCGAACTTGACGTAGCAGGTGCCCGAGCCTGCCTCGCCTGCCCCGCAGTGGCACACGGCGAACCCATCGATCCGCTCACTGTCGGTCACGAGGAGGGTGTCCCCGAGCCGCTGCGCGAAGACAGAGTTGATCTCCACCTCGACATCGAGTCCCTCGAAGATCGCACTGGTCAGCGTGGCGCAGTCGGCCAGCACACCTGCCCGCTCGTGCTCGGGGAGCATCGAGTAGCGCGTCACGGTAGTGGTGGCTGGTGCCCTCGCGACAACCGGCTTGGACATGATGGCGGTGAGGTACTGCGGCCAGAAGCCGCAGCGCTGGTAGAGCGCGACGTGCTTGGGGCTGTTGGCGAACGTATGGAGTCCCGCCAGTCGGACGCGCCATGTGTCAAGGAGATCGATCACGGGCACCATGAGGCGCTGGGCGATGCCGCTGTCCCAGAGGTCCTCCCGGACGGTCAGCGGTCCGAAGAACCCGAACCTGCCCCACTGCGTGACGAAGACCGATCCGACCACCTCGCCATCCTGCTCCGCCGTGAAGGCGCCCTCGGGGCTGGCGGCGAACCGAGGTCGCACGTACTGCGCATCGCCGAACGTCTGGCGTGGATCGGGGACCCCGAGGTGCGCCCCGAAGGCCGTGCGCATCACCTGATCGGCGGCGTCAAGATCGCTCGCCTGCATCGGGCGGATGAGCACGCCGCCACCCTCGGCTCCACGTCGCCGGTTCAGGTCGTCGCTGCCCATAGCCCTCGCCCTCCCGTGCATCGGTGCAGAGGCGCCGCACGATAGCAGCCTGCGAGCAGCAGGTCGTCACGCTCGGGGACGAAGGTCTGTCGGCCGACGCCACGATCAGTGACGCAGGAGGCGCTGGCCCTGTGCGCGAATGCCCAGTGCCGTGGAGGCCGGGCCAGCCCCGCGAGGTCCTCGACCGTGACGTACAGGTCGGTGACAGGCAGGCAGCCAAAGCCCCCCGGGGTCGCTAGTGCGGGCCGAGGCCACCATGGGCACTCCCCGGTAGTAATGATAGTATATATCCAAGGCGCGCCGCGCGTCCACCGCGCGCCACCAGCGATAGGGTCCGGTGATGTCCCAGCGCTCGATGTTTGGGTGCGAGCGTGTCGGCGCCGACGAAGCCCAAGCGCAGTGTCAGGCGCGCTCAGTTGAGCCAGAGGCCCGGGTTTGCCCGGTGCGCCAGCCAAACAGAAAAAAAGAATGGGCCGCAGGCCCGGCTGGATTCGGAGGGGGAGCTCCACCAAAGCGGACGGCTCGGCCATCGGCTGGCCTACGTCGGGGCTCCGACCCGCTAGGGCGGCGCCGCAGGGAGGACGCGGGTGGTGCGCTGCTGGGAGATCATTTTTTGAAGTTGGGGTTCGCCGCCGCGTGGGCGGCGAAGAGGCGGGTGGGCGCCCTTCGGCCCCCTGGCTGCTGATGTACCTGGTTTTTACGTACCGACCCACCTCCAGCGTGGCGACCGGGTGGGCCACGAGGTTCTGGTACCACGCTGGGTTGGTGTTCGCGCCCGCCCTTAGAGGCGACGATGACGTAGCGCCCACCGTCGCAGGAGATCGAGCAGGCCCGGGACGAGGCGCGGTTGGCCGCTCTTCGCCCCGGTGGTGACCCGCCGAGCGCCACGGAGCGACCGCTGCTCACTTGCCACGCGCCGCGAGCGGCACCACGAGGAAGTCGGCGACCAGGGACTCGGTGAACGCGAGGGAGGCGGCATCGGGTCTAGAACTCTTCATGGACGTCATCGTACCCCGGCTCACCCCGACCAAGCCGTCGGCACCCGTAAGAGCCTCCCTTAGCGCAGATTGATACCGACCGTTACTACGTTCGGCGGCATCGGGTTGTATGGCGTCGGCGAAGCCGACGGACGTGGGCACAACACCAGAGGGCTCCACGCCGCACGACGTGGTCAGCACCGGCACCCGCGCAGGAGGTCGCGCCCCGGCCCGACCCCCTCGCCCAGTCCGTCCCCTCGATGGAGTCCCCGCCCAGCAGATCCGGACAGCGCCACGCTCCGCCGCGCGCCCCGCCGTCCCATCGGTGCCATGGCTGCCCCGTCCTTGGGGCACTGCCCCTAGCAGCCTCTGTCTTGATTGTCATTCCTGTCCCTCCTTAGGGGCCACTGAGTTGCTGGCACGGTTACTCTCTCCGGGTCGGAGCTCGTATCGCAGTGAGGCATGGCTCACTCCCTGCGGCCTTCTTCACGCCGCCGAGGGGGTTTCATGCGGCTGTTAGAGTCTCTTTTGATGGACGCTGATCGTCGTGGGGCGGTGGCCACGTTGCCACAGAGGCCTAGGCATAGCCAGCATCCTTCCGGGTCTGCGGCTCCAACACGATCCCCTAGCGGCCCGCCCTGGGCTTGCGGTGGTCCACCTGTGACAGCGGGATGTCGTTCGGGATGCGCGCTGGAAAGGCGTCGCAGGTCAGGTCCACGTGCTGTTCGACCCCCGCGTCGCTGGTTGGGGCCGCCACTCTCGTGTCTCGAGTTGCTTTTGGCTTCATCGATCAGCCCCCGGATGTGTCAGGCGGAGGCACCGGTGTTTGGGCGGCGTCAGGTGACGGCTCATACCCGATCAGGATCGCCGAGGGCGTGCTCCCACGCGGCGTGGTCGCGCCATACTTCGCGTTCCACTCGGGGTCCATCTTGGCGTCGATCTCAGAGCGCAGCGAGATTTTTCGAATATAGCGTGGAGCCAGTCGAATAAGGTCTCCACCTTGTCCTTGTCGATCACGATCCCACCTTAAGCGGGTGGCAGTCGGGCGACATCTTCATGGCTGATCGTCCCCTGACTTGCGGGTAGCGGAGCGTGTGGTCGCGCTGCTCGCTCTTGTCACTGATCCACAGCCGCCGGCTGCATCTCCTGGGAATGGCGATCGACGCCAGGCGCTACCTATTGGCATCCCTCATATTGTTCCATTCAGCCGGTTTGAGGAGAAACAGCCGCTTCGCTCGGTCTTAATGGGTGCCGTAGATCTTCTGTTGCGGCGCGCTCTTCCCAGATAAGCATCTGGGAGCGCGACGTCCGGCGCACGGTGCGCCCCTGTGCGTCACCGTGGATCAGGTCCTCCGTCCGCTCCAGCGTGCGCTTCGGCCAGTCGGCGTTGCGGATGTCCGCGTCGATGTTCCAGGGTTTGGCGGCTGGGCGCTCCACCATCCATTTCTCATCGAAACGACTTGGGTGCGGCCCAGCGGTAGCGCCTTGGACGATCCGGGCGAAGTAATGCAGGTCGTGAAGCTGGACGCACATGGCG
>CAWIHR010000025.1:0-28533 GCA_963835945.1 uncultured Chloroflexia bacterium | reverse complement strand
GGCTCGCCCGCGAACAGGTCGAGCAGCTGCAGGCGCGTGGCGTCGAGACGGCGCGACATGGCCTCCACCAGGCGCGGATAGAGCGCCGCGGCGAGGCCACAGTCCGCGGCCAGGGCAGCGCGCAGCCGGGTGGCGTCGAGGGCGATGGCGTCCACGTCCTGCAGGGCCACCACAGTTGCGGTGGACCGATACGGTGGCACGAGGGCGGACTTGGCGAAGATGTCGCCCGGCTCGACGGTCAGGATGGTGACCAGGCCTCGTTCCGGCACGAGCGTCCGCACCGACACGCGGCCGCGGAGGACGATGCCGAGTTCACTGACCGCCGCGCCCTCGGCGAGGAGCGTCGTGCCGGCCGGTACCTGGTAGCGCCGGGCGAGGCGGGCCAGGCTGAGCTGCGCCTCCGGGGAGAAGCCGGCGGCGAACCACGTCGTGCTGAGCAGCGCCACCAGCGAGGCGAGATCTGCTGGCTCAGCCGGCGTATCGGGCGCGTCGTGCATGGCTGCTCCTCCAAGAAGCGAGGCGAACCCGTCTCGCACGGGACATTGGGCCATCGCGGGGCGATCACCGGCAAGGGCCGCCGGTCATGCGCTCGCGGGAGCATGCGACCCATGGAGACACGCGGTCGGCGCTCCCGCGAAGCGCGGACCGGGCGGGCTAGATTAGGCTGTGCGGGATCGCCGCCCTTCGGGGGCCGCGTCGGTCGACCCGCAGCCACGTGGAGGAAGACGGCGGTGAAGGCGTTCGTGGTCGCGCTCGCCACTGCTCAGGATGGCTTGCTGGCGTTGGCCGATGCACTGGCCAGCAAGGGAGCCAACTTGACGGCGGTGTCCCTGCTGCCCGGCGACCCGCCGCGCCTCGGCTTCACCGTCGATCTCGAGGACGCCGCGCGTCGGGCGCTGCGCGGGCTCGGGGTCGGGGCTCAGGAGTGACGAGACCTCGCCGCCTTAGGAGCTCGTCGACTGCCAGCCTGGCGGCGGCCCGGTCGACACCCGCCGGAAGGGCGGATGCGGGATCAGAAGCCCTGGGCTGTCAGCCCCGAACCAAGTTCGCAGGCCCATTCAATGGGGAGGAAACGTGGGAGGGCTGTCGCGCCCGACGGCGCCCGCGATCCTCGATCCGATCCTCGCCCGGTGGGAGCGGCTTGATCGTCGCCGGCGGCACATCCGCCCCATCCGTCGGGGCGGCCTCCTGGGCCTCGCACAGCGCCGCTTCCGCGGGCATTCCCTGACGCTGGCAGACGGCACGCAGGTGCGCCCGGGCGATCGTATCGGCGACCTGCACCTCGACAACGCGCGTGCCCGCGAGTTCGGGGTCGAAGGCTGGCTCACCGCCGGATGGCGTGAGGGCAGGCGGGACTTGGAGGCGCTCGCGGCCTGGGCGCGGCAACGTCCGGTCGGGCGCCGATTGGTAGCGTACGGCGGGGCCACGATCCTGGCGCCCTTCGCTCGCCGGGCCGGCTTCGAGGTGCGACCGCGCCCCCGAACCGGCTGGTCGCGCGTCGAAGACTGGTACAAGCGCAGCCTCCTTCGACGGTGGAACCCCCGTGGAGCCGCACGCCTGTCCGAGGGCCACGGACGCCTACGGGCTGCCGACGCGTGGATCTCCGACGCCGAGCTCCAGCGCCGTTTCGGCGATAGCGATGGCGGCGGAGCCGTCCATTCCGGCGCCTCGGGCGCCGATCGCGGCCCGGGAGCCGATTAAACCGGACCCTGCTCGACGAGTAGGCGTACGCCCGCGCCTACGGCTCCAACGGCGAGCGCCTGGCGGCGCTCCCCGGCTGGGTGCACCAGTACAACCACGGCCGCCCGCACGCCGCGCTCGGAGGGCTCACGCCGATGCAGGTGCTCGTCAACAACGTGTCCGTGAATCACACCTAACGCGTCGGCGTACGGCGGGCCGGCGATCCGGCAAATGTGCGCAGGCGGGCCAGCAGTTGTCGGTCGGTGAGCGGGCCACTCTTCTCGACCACGATCCGGCGCGGCTCACCATGGCGCGCGTCCAGGGCCCGCACGGAGTCGGCGAAGTGCTCGACGACCTCGCCATCACCGACGAGTAACAGGTCATCCTCCCCCGGCAGCACGCGCAGCACCTCGTCGAAGAACGTCCGCATGTGCTCGTCGCGATGCCCTTCGCCGGCCGGGTGCGCCTCGGTGGGTGGTCGCCCGGTGGAGCGGTGGCGGCCCGGCACGGTGGAGACGATGCGGTGGAGCAGGCTGCCCTGCGGGCTCCACTGCAGCACCGTGGCCGAGTTGGCCGACATCCAGATGCCGGTCGTGCTGCCAGACATCGGTTCTCCTCTCAGCGGGCCCGGCTCGAGCGACGGCCCGAGGTCGACGGTCGACGCAGAGGGATGGTGGCCGGAGCCACTTAACGAAAGTGATCGGCCCACCACCCCGAGTTGGTATGCGCGCTCGGGCGCCCCGCTGTCAAGGGAAAATCGTCGGCCGTCGCGCGGGCAGAGCAGCATCGTGCCGTCACACCAGGGCGAGATAGTGTCGGGGATCGATCAGCATCAGCGAGTCGCCAGAGCGTGCCCCCCATGGGGCAGTCGCGCCTAGCGAGCAGGGTGCCATAGATGAACCGCCAGCGCCGTCAGCCATGCCTGCCCGATGACGATCGTCAGCCGTTGGATCAGCCCTGCCGCCTTGCCCGGCCCATCCTCGCGAGCCAGCGCGTGCCCGAACAGCAAGATGCCAGCGTGACGACACGTAAGATGGCGGCATGGTCGAGCTGGCGGCTTATGCCGCCGACTGTCGGGTATACGGGCGGATCGAGCTCGGTGAGGCCCGGCCTGACTGACCAGCTCACCCTCAGTCCGGAGCTTCTCAGTTCGCGACGCACGCCTCGAGAGCCTAGCCGACGGCCACGCGGCGGAGGTGAGCGAGCTCACCGTCAGGCGTAACGAGCTGTGTGCCGTGGTGGCGAGCGGGACGCGAGGCGACGCGACCCGTCGGCTGCGCACCCAGGCGACCCGGGTGGAGCTGGACGTGGGGCCCTACCACGTCGAGGGAGCCGTCCACGGCACGCCGGCCGCCGAGCCCCTCGGAGCGATCCTGCGTCGTGCAGCGTGGATCCCGCTGACCGAGGCCAGCGTCACGTACCGCCGGGGCGCGGACGACATCCGCGAGGACGTCGCCACGCTGCTCGTTAACCACGACCTGGTGCGCGCCTTCCGGCTGGTAGAGGAGGAGCGCGATGCACGCCCTTGGGAGGCTCCCGGAACCGCACCGCCTGCCGCGTCACGGCCGATCGACGAGACCGGCACTACGCGCGATGACCCTTGTCCCGATCAAGATGAAGCGTCCCCCCCGCAGGCCAGGGAGCCGGAAGTCTGACAGCGGTCGCTCCACGTCGGGCCTCCGAACGCTGCGGGCCGCGCAGGCCCTTGAGGTCGGCAGGCCGTGCCGGATTGGTCCATCGACCATCAGGACACCGTACCGGTGGCGGAGTCAGACGAACTGGGCGGGGGCTCGACGCCCGAGGCGAGCAGTGCTCCAATCGGGGGAGTCCACCCCGCCCACCTTGAGTGGTACTCCTGCGGGGTGGGATCGGTCAAGGGACGCCGATGCAGCGAGCCACGAGGTTGCCATGGTGATGGACATCTCGGTAGTCCGACTGACTCGTCCGACCTAAAATCGCTAGGCAGGGTGACCGGCCCTGAAGGAAGGGCGACCATGGGCGACACGAACCCCAAGAAGGCGAAGAAACCGAAGAGGGCGAAGCCGACGGCCCCGCCGCCGGTCAAGAGCGCGCCAACGCCCCCGGCGAAGGGATAGAGCGCCGGACGCCAGGCGGGCGCCCTACGATCGCGATCGCACACGACAAGGAACGCCTCGGGGCCCGGTACGCCCTGGCAGCCCGCACCGCAAACGAAACGGCGATCGCCTGCGCCATGTGCGGCTGCTGGCTCGGTGCCAGAGGCGCTGAGGACGTCTGGTAGCATCTCCCGTGCTCGCGCGGGTGCGATGCGCGGGGTCATAGAGTGCTCTGTCTCAGCATGCCTCGCCGGCTCGCGCGGGCCGACCTGAGCACGGCCTAACGACGCCCCCTCCGCCGCCGCGCGTCAGGCGCCCTTGAGCAGCGTGAGGGGCGGCGGCTCGTCAGGCGTATCGGCGGGGAGGACGGCACGCTCCACGGGCGTCGGTGCGGCCAGCACGGGGCTCGCGGGGACGACCGTCCGCGCGCGTCCGAGGCCCAGCTGACGGACGAGGCGCGGCGTGCGCAGGGCCGTCAGGCAGGCCGTGCAGAGCTGCAGCGTAGTCTCGCTGACCCAACGCCCCCCGGCCCGCCGCTGCAGGCGCACGGGCTCGCTGTCGGGGGCGTTGCAGGCCCAGCAGCGCTGACCGGCCGCGCGGTACGCCGCGGCGTCGTGGGCGCTGCTGGGACGGGACGCCCCGCCCTCGGGCGGGGCAGGCTGCGCGCCTGCCCGAAGCGTGCTGCGCGTCGTCGTTGCCATCCTGCGGGGAGCCTCGCACACCGCTGAGCCCCTGCGCCCCGCATCCGTGCGTGGCGCACCCTGCAGGGTCCATCCGTGCACCCGCAGTATGGCGCGCGGGCGGTGCGCTCCGAAAGGGCCACTCGCCCCGGCGGCGCGCCCACGGACACGACAGCCCCGGCGCGTAAACTCGCGTCATCATGACGGTCCGGTTCCACACGAACCTCGGCGGGGAGCATGAGCGAGCCGACTGAAATGTGGCCGCTGCCACCCGAACAGGAGGCCCGGGCGCAGGCCAAGATGGAAGCGTCGGACGTGCCTGCCTACGACTGGTCGGGCGCCGTGGCAGCGTGCGTGAAGCTGACGAAACGCGGCTGGCTCGCTCACACGCGGCTCGTCGGGCCCGGGGATCGCTGGGTCGTGGAGGCACGGCGCAAGTCGTGGCCGGCGGACCAGTGGAGGACCCTCTGCAGGGATGGCCGGGTCCGCTGACGATCCGGCAGAAGTGGAGGGCGACGCGGGTGCTCCCGCGATGCCGGGGGAGGGTTTCCCGATCGCTGGCGAGTTCACCGTCCGGGTCATGGCGGGGAGGCGGACGTCGTGAGTAGCTGGGACGAGAAACGGGCGGCCCATCGGGCCGACCACGAGGCCGGGCGGCACGCCGACCGAGAGGAGTACGTCACCGGCTGCCCTCTCTGCGAAGCTGCCCGCGAGGCCGACCACAACGCCGGAAGACATGCGGACCTCCAAGAGTACGTCCGGGGCTGCCCGCTCTGCGACGCTGAGGAGGAGGCGGCCGAGGCGAACGAACGGGCAGCCTCCAAGGCGACGGCAGCCGCAGAGCGGAGGGCAGAGCGGGACGCGGCACGGGTGCGCGCCGCCTGGCTGAGGGACAACCCCGACGCGATCGCCTGGCGCTGCGCGAGCTGCGGCGTGGAGCTCACCGAGGACGAGGCCGACCAGGACCAGGGGCCGCTGTATGAGTGCGGCTCGTGCGGCGCGACGTTCAGCCTGGCAGGGTCCGCCGATGCCGAATCGAACCGCTGCCCGGAGTGCAAGCAGTTTGGCCGGAAGCTCGCCGTGCTGTCCTGCCCGGCCTGCGAGGAGGGGGGGCTCGAGCCCGTCGGACCCGGGGCCGACACGGCAGGCCCGTAGACTGTCGGGCCAATGGCGATCGGCTCTGCGATCCTGAGCCCCTCGCCGCCCGGCCGCCGCGCGTCGGGGGACGCCTGAATATCGGGGCGCTGGGCCGGGCTCTGGGCCGGGTCGGGATCTGGAGGATGTTGTGGGGAGGCGGGAAGCGATGAACACCGATGGCCCGGGGACCGCTGGCACCAGCCGGGAGAACCGGCTTCGCAGCGCGCTCCGGCGGCGCGGCTACACGCTCCACAAGTCGCGGGCGAGGCTGTCGGGCGACAATCGCGGCGACTACCAGATCCTCAACAAGAACGGTGGGATCGTGGCCGGCGAACGGTTGGACCTTGATCTGGACGGCGTCGAGTCCTTCCTGAAGGAAGAGATCGCGGAGTACGTCCACGCCTCGAAGCCGAGCGGCTTCGCAAGCCCTGACCATTCCCGCGCCGAATACCTCCGAGGCCCCGACAGGCGCCCGCCAGGGCCTCTCGCTGTTCGCCGTGAGGCCCCACGAGCGCGCCAATGGCCTTGCGGGTCGACGCAGATGGCTGGAGCGGTGGCGAAGTCGCCTACATGCCGAACGCGAACAGGGCCTCATCCCCGTCTGTGATGATCTCGTGCCTGACCGCCGTCGCATCCACCGGGAAGATCCACCGTGGCCCGCCCTCGTATTCCTCGACCAGCAGCGGCCCCTTGCCCGTCCTCGCTTGCTCCAGCAGGGCGCTCACCGTCTTTGCCGGCAGCCTGTCACACACCGCCAATCCCCCGCCGCAGTAGAACGTTAGAACCTCGCGCCTCGCCATCAGCGCAGCCCTCCGACCATGCCGGAGTGCCGTGCAGCAGTCACACTAGGCTCCGGCCCCGCGTCCCAGCCTAACCCACGCTGACCCTCCGGAGAGATAGCTGCCTTTCGCCGGCGAGCAACAGCCTCCGGGCACGCTCGAGAAGTCGTAAGGTGGCCTACGTGAGCGCGCAGCACAAAGAGACCCACCACAAATCCGACCGGGAGGCCGCTAGGCGTGAGCGTGTCCAAGAGCGCGAGCGTCGGCGGGCAGCGGGCGACGCGGGCACCGTCACGGACGCACCAGAGATCGCCCCACCGCCCGTAGAGCCCCGCAAGCCGCGGCCGACCCGGTAGGGGCGCGCCTGCCCCTGTCGCCACGAGGGGCCTCTCTCTCCTCCCGGCATCGGCGGCGCGATCGCCGGCCTGACGACGCAGGGGCGCCGCCGCTACGCACATGGGGGAGGACCCCATAGGAAGGGAAGGGCATCCGAGATGGAACTCACCGTTGCTGTCACCTGGGACAAGGGCGCGACGATCGTGAACATCACGGCCGCGATCGGCGGTCAGACCTACCAGGAGCTTCTGGTGTCGCCCGGCAACAAGAGACGGGACGCGGCTCTGGAGGAGCTCCGGCAGGCTCTTCTGGTCGAGGTCGGCACGAGCCTGCGCGGCTTGTCGGACTCCGCTCGGGCAGAAGCCGGACTCGCTCCCCTGGGCTAAGCAACGGCCATTCCCCGCGGCATACTCCGAGACCCCGCCCGGCGGCCAGGGCGGGGCCTCTCTCTGACCCTACGTCGCGGTCGGCCGGAAGGAACGCAGGGTGCCACGCCGCCCCATCACGCGCCATCCCGACGGAACGTGACGCGGATGGAAGAACGCCTGGATGCCCCCGACGTACTGCGGCGTCGAGTCTCCCTCACGCGTGATCTCGACGAGCTGCGCGGCAACGTCGACCTGATCATCGGGTCGCAGACGTCGATGGCAGGTATCGCAGAAGTAGGGTCCCTCTGTCATCGTGCGCCCGCTCCCAGTCGGATCCCGCTCACAGTCGGATCCCGCTCACAGTCGGATGGGGCATGCCACCCCCGGATCGTGGGCACGATCATAGCTTTCCGGGAGGGCGATCTGCTAAGCCTGCTCCTCAACCTGCTGGCCCCGAACCCACACCATGGGTGCCTCATGTCGGTTGCGTCCTCCGCCCGTCTGCCGAGTAGCCTGTGCACTGTGACCACGCCGAAGACGGTCCTTTCTGACCTCGACCTCGCCAGAATCCGGCGCTACTGCGAAGGACGAGTCCCGACCCGCCTGCGTGACCAGATCCGGATCGAGCTCGAGGTGCAGGGTCGGTCGGCCACGATCCTGGAGTGCCGGCCGCCATGGACGCCCGAGATCGGCCCGCAGTGGACGCGGTTCCCGATCGCCCGGCTCCGCCACGTCCAGGCGCACGGCGTGTGGATGCTCTACTGGCGCGACCGTAACCTGCGCTGGCACCGCTACGACCGCATCGCTCCATCCCCGCACGTCGACGCGCTTCTCGCCGAGATCGAGGCAGATCCGACCAGCATCTTCTGGGGCTAGGACACCGACACCCTGCGCAGTTCGCGCCGGGGTGCGGACCATCGAGCAACAGTGAAACGGAGGAGGGTCGAGATGGACCTGATGCTCATACCCGCGCGCACGGCGCTCGTGGTGATCGACCTGCAGCGGGGCATCGCGCAGGTGCCGGCGGCCCCCCACTCTGCCAGCGACGTGGCGGCGCATACGGCGGCGCTGGCCGTCGCGCTCCGGGCCGCCGGGGGCACCGTGGTCCTGGTCCATCGCACGCAGTCGGCGGACGGCAAAGATGCGCTGCACCCCCAGGTCGACACGCCGGCCTGGCAGCCCGGGGCCCATCCCCCCGACTGGACCGAGATCGTCCCCGAGCTCGGCCCCGAGCCGGGTGACCTCCTCATCGGCAAGCGCCAGTGGGGCGCCTTCTACGGCACCGAGCTCGACCTGCAGCTTCGTCGACGGGGCATCGACACCATCCTCCTCGCCGGCATCTCGACCAACATCGGCGTGGAAAGCACGGCCCGTGACGCCTACGAGCGCGGCTACGAGCAGGTGTTCGTGGAGGATGCCATGACCGCCCGGGACGCCGGCGAGCATGCGCACACGGTGCGCCTCATCTTCCCGCGCATCGGTCGGGTACGCTCCACGGCCGACGTGCTGGCCGCCCTCGAAGTGGCGACTCGGCAGGCCTGAACGCTGAGCCCACCACGACCCCCCATCGTGCTGCTGCGGGGGACCTCAGCCGCTCGTGTGCAGTCTTGCGTCGCACCGTGCGCTCGGATCGGTCGCCGTCCGGCGCGACCTCGCGGCCGAGCATCGAGGCGTCGCGGTTGGGACCGGCCGATGAACTCCCCTCAGCCGAGCTCGGGTCCAGCGACGACATCGCGTGCCAGCCGGGCATCGGCGACGGCCTGCGCCGTGACCTCTCGAAATGGGTCCAGCCCACCTAGCAGGTCCCGGATCTCCGACGGGTTGACAAGGAGAGCCAGCCGAAGGATAAAGCCGTACCAGGTCGAGGCGCAGGGATCGGCTTGGAAGGCAGCCAGGTTCTCCAGCACTTGGGTGGGGCTGGAGGCCGCGGTGTCGGGACGGTCCCGGATCACCGCCCAGGTGCTGGCGGCAAGGTCGGCGGTCACGGAGTACGCGACCCGATGTGGGAGTGTCATGGGAGTCTTGTTCCTTTCGCCCGGCAAATCCTGAAGGGCACTGCGCGAACACTCGTCTGGTTCCTGGCGGATGCCGTGGCGAGGCTCTCGCGGCACCTCCCAGGCGGTCCTAGGAGCGAGAGACCGCCCGCCGAAGCGAGCGGCCTCTCGGGTCTGCAACGGCAGACTTGGTCTCCGACGGCTACGCGGGGACGGCGACCTTGGCGCTGTCGAGGACGAGTTCGGACGGCGAGGCCATCGGCATCGCCAGGTCGACCCCGTGGATTGCCTTGACCCGCTCGAGGAACCACGTGGTGAAGGCGTCCTTGGCGCTCACCATCTGCCCGAAGGAGCGAGCGGGATCGTCACCGTCGAGGGTCAGGATCACGAGATCCCCCATGGGGGTCGACTGCAGGAACGCGCGCTCGCGCACGCCGGCGCGTTCGCGTGACGCGACCCACTCGGCATGCCGCGCGCCGTTCAACTCACCGACGAAGCTGCGCCACTCGGCCGTCTTGCCGGGCAGGATCGGGAACACCACTGCACTCAGGGCCAAAGGAACCTCCGTGGGCACGTGCGCGCCCGGCGACAGATGGGCGGGACTCGCCATTGGCCCTGCGCGACGGTCTAAGGCGACCGTATGGGGACGCCGCGCCGGTGGGAACCCGCAGGCTCCCGTGCCTCCCTTCCGCTGCCTCCGAGTATGCGCCGATGCCGGGGGAATAGATAGAGGCAAATTGGGAGAACATGCCGCTTGTCAAGGGCCACCTCGCTCTATCTCAGTCGTCATTTTGGGAAAACCACACTATCCTGCCGATGATCGCACCCCGAGACGGGGGTGCAGGGGTCATCGAGATGCGGCCGGACTGCCCCGCTGAGGTGCCCGGGCGGATCGGCTCCCTGCGTGCAGAATCGGTAGGTGGATCTCATTCCAGTGCGGTGCGATGGATCCGGTCGCCTGGTGGCAGTCGGTCTCGTCCGCACGGTCGGCCTCGACGGCGAGGAGCGCTGGACGACCGTCGGGGGGGACGTGCTGCCAGATGCGACGATCGAGGAGGCGATCGCGCGCTGCGTGGCTGAGACGCTGGGCGCAGCGGCGCGAGCGCATCTCGTGCCGCTGCCGCAGGTCGGCATGGCCGGCCAGCCCGACCTGGCTCGGTCCGAGGATGCCGCGCTCCAGACCGGTCAACGCGACAGCCAGGCCGCCTACGCCGTCGAGATCCAGGGGCGCCTCGTGCCGCAGCCGCCGGCTCGTCGCTTCGCCTGGTTCCTCGTCACCGCTATGCCCATCCGTGAGGAGGTGTCGGTGGCCCAGTGGGCCACCCTCGGCGACTTCCTGGAGGCGTGGGGAGAGCCGAGGCTGGCCGCCCGCATGCGGCAGTTCTGAAGCTCATCGCCGTGATGGGCAGCCCGAAGGCCCCTCGGCGCTCGTACCGGCCAGAGCCCAGGGCGACGGTGAGGCGGAGACGGAGTCGCTGCACTGGTCTGCCGAACACTGCGGGCGTCCTGAGGGTCGCTCCGGCGGCGCTGGCCCCGCACGTCCGGCCCGAGCGATGCGCAGCGGTGGACGCGCCCGCAGAAAGGGATGGTGGCCGGAGCCACTAACGAGAGTGATCGGCCCACCACCCCGGGTTGGTATGCGCGCTCCGGCCTGCCTCTGTCAAGGTCGTGGTCCACCTGCGGCGGAATAGCTCGGGCGAGGTTCCTACCGGGACCACGCCCGCATTGGAGACACCATCGCGGGACAGTCGCCGATCGGGTTAGTCGGCCCCGGACAGCCGGTGCCGAGCGGCGTACGCGGCCGCTTGAGCCCTGCGCTGCAGATGGAGCTTGGCGAGGAGCGCGCTGACGCGGGTCTTGATCGTCTTGTTGGAGAGGAACAGCTCCGCCCCGATCTGTTGGTTCGTCTTGCCCTCGGCGATGCGCCGCAGGATCTGCTGTTCCTGGGGGGCGCATCGGGGAGTGTCGCGCTAGTGGTCCCGCCCGGGGGGACGAGTCGTTGGTCCCTCGACGTAGACGATCGTGATGGCCCGAGCCTGCCGGGCTACTGCTCCCGTGAAGCAGGCGGGAGACTACAGCCCATTGCGCGCCTGTCCAGAGCGCGCACCGTGGCCCGGACCGGGCGACACAAGGAGAGAGGGGCCCGCAATGTTGCCCCTCTCTCGGCATAGGTCGCGATGTGGCCGACGAAAGGCGAGCCCAGCTAGAGAAGGCTCGCGAGTCGGTTACGCCTTGTGCACGTGCGTGCTGACCGCCTCGAAGGTGTTCTGGTGCGCCGCGCCCGGCGCGCTCACCGTGCTGTTCATCCAGATGCCATACCAGTCACCGAAGATGGTGTTGCCCGAGATGGTCACGGTGATCGGCGTGGCCGCCGACCAGACCAGGATGCCGGTCTTGGCGTTGTCGGCCGTCGGGCTGACGTCCGTGTCGCCGTCCATGTTGTTGGGGCCGATGAGGTTGTCGAGGACCTGGTTGCCGCCGATGAAGGCGCCCGCCGCGTGGCCGTGCATCGTCACGCCGGCGAGTCCGTTGCCAGCGATGGCGTTGTCCTCGATGACGTTGTTGTAGGAGGCGGTGCCGGCGACCGGGGCGGCGACCAGGATGCCCGCGCCCTGACCAAGCAGTCCGTTGTCGAGGACGACGTTGCTCCGCACCACGTTGTCGTAGACGCCCCCGAAGGCGGGCATCAGCTTGTGCGTCTGTGGGTTGAGGGCGAGGTTGTGGCCGGGTAGCGTGATGCCGCAGTCATAGGCGTTGTCGGTCACGATGTTCCCGGCGATGAGGTTGCCGTAGGTGGGCCCGAACTCGTCGGTGAGCAGGATGCCGCCGGAGTTGCCGGTGACGGTGTTGAACAGGACCTGCGAGTTGGCCACGCTCCAGAGATGGATGCCCTCGCCGCAGTCACCGGGGACATTGCCGGAGGCCTGGCACTCGGTGTACTTCGTGGTGGCCGCGTTGGCCGGCAGCCCGCCCTGGTCGTTGTTCTCGACCGTGTTGTGCCCGATGACCACGTTCGTGATCGGCGCGCCCGTGTAGAGCTGCATGCCCTGGATCATGGGACCCTTCACCGGGTTCGGCTGCTGGGCCAGGATGCCCTCGCCGGTGGCGTTCTCCACCGTGAAGCCCGACACGATGACGTTCGAGGCGCTGATCTTGATGCCATTGTCGAGGCCCGTGGCGTCAATGATCGTGGTGTCGGCGCTCTGGCCGCTGACGGTCAGCGACTTCGAGACGGCGACGTCCTCCTTGTACGTGCCGGCGCACACGATGACCGTATCGCCCGCAGACGCGGCGCTCACGGCGTCGTTGGTCTTGGCGTAGGCCGCCGTGCTACAGGAAGTGTCCGCCCCGCCCGACGAGCCGGTCGGCGACACGTAGAACGTCGAACCGGCGGCGGCCACGCCTGGGGCAGCGGCCAGCGCACCGGCAAGCAGCAGGGCCGAGGCGCCCAGTGAAATGGCAAGACGAAGCATAGGAGCGTGTCTCACGCTCTTCCCTCCAATGGCGGCTCACACCGCATTCCGCGGTATTCACCGCATTTGGGAAGGGTCGGACTCGCCATTGGCTCAACGCGACGGTCTGGCGACCGTATGGGACGCCGCGCTGGTGGAGCTCCTGGAGCCCCTGTGCCTCCCTGCCTCGCCAAAGTATAAGCGTCCCAGTATGAATAAGCAACACTGCTTAGCCGTCGCCCCGAAATCGAGGTCGCCCCTCAACGACGTTCTTCTGTCCCAAGACGAGCCGTTTCGGGACGATGTGTGGGAAGGAAGCCCGTCTGGGCGAGGCTTCAGGAATGTCACCTGAGCGGGCGCTACCCGGCGCTGACGCACCTCGGACGCGGTTGAGGTTGCCTTGCCGTCGTGGGCAGGCGACGCGGACGCCACCGTCGCCGGTCCGGGTCGAGTCATGAGGGGCCGTCTAGCACTCACATGAGGAGCTAGATGGCACTATTGCGGCTATACAAACGGGTAGGCCTGTGATATCACTCCGGCGACTCCCCCTTGGAAGGAGCAGGCTCACCGACCCAGCGTGAGCCACGCTACCGGACGACAGGGGGAGCCATTATGGATGCACGCACCCAGCAGCGCTGGTCTCTCGTACGCGACCATCAGGAGCGGCTGCTCTCGGAGGCCCGCAGTGAACGGCTGCTCCGCGAGGGGCGCACCCCGGCGACGTCGCGGGGAGTCAGAGGGCTGGTCGGGCTTCCGACGGCGCGGCGCTGGGCCGCTGCTCTCCACGTTCGCATCCCTGCAAGCCCAGTACGCATGCTCGAGGCCTACGAGGGAAGCGCCTGCCACGAGGGCGGGATCACGGGGACCCTCAATCTGATCGTCTTGGCGGATGGGCGACGGGTGCTGGCCTGTCAGCCAGCCCTGATAACGTAGCGGCACTCTGCTAAGGACCGACTGCCCCGGCCAAGCATAGAGTCCACGGACGTGGTGTACGAGTGAGCTGAGGGCCCTCGAACGCGGGGACCACCGCTTCATCCTCAACCGAGAACCAAGCACAACGGACTCGGAGAGGAGGAACACGGTGGTCGACGCCACGATGGACCCAGCGGTCTGGCTCCGCAAGCACCTCGAGACGGCCGACGCCGACCTGCTGCGGGAGATGCTGGGGACGTTCATCCAGGCGCTCATGAGCGCGGAGGCCGACGCGCTGTGCGGCGCTCCCTATGGGACGCGCTCGCCCGAGCGGGTCAACACCCGCAACGGCTACCGATCGCGGCCCTTCGACACGCGGACCGGAACGCTCGAACTCGCCCTGCCCAAGCTGCGCAGCGGGAGCTACTTCCCCGACTGGCTCCTGGAGCGCCGCCGACGCGCCGAGCGGGCCCTGGTGGCGGTGATCGCGGAGTGCTACGTGCGGGGCGTCTCGACCCGGCGGGTGGAGGGCCTCATCGCGACCCTCGGCATCAGCGGCATCAGCAAGAGCCAGGTGTCCGAGCTCGCCCGCTCGCTCGATGAGGAGGTGGCGGCCTTCCGTTCTCGGCCCCTGGACGGCGCGCCCTACACCTACCTCTGGCTCGACGCGCTGGCCCTGCGGGTGCGGGAGGGCGGCCGGATTGCCCAGCCCGCGGCGGTGATTGCCACCGCGGCGAGCGCCGACGGCTATCGGGAGATCCTGGGCCTCGACCTCGTGACCAGCGAGGACGGGGCAGGCTGGACCGCCTTCCTGCGGGACCTCGTGGCCCGGGGCCTCTCGGGCGTGCGGCTCGTGATCAGCGATGACCACGCGGGGCTGGTGGCCGCGGTCGCGGCGGTGCTGCCCGGCGCCAGCTGGCAGCGCTGTCGCACCCATTTCGTCCGCAACCTGCTCACCCGCGTTCCCAAGAGCGCCCAGCCGTTGGTGGCTACCCTGGTGCGCTCGATCTTCGCCCAGCCCTCGCGCGACGAGGTGGAGGCCCAGCATGCCCGCGTGGTCGAGCAGCTCGCAGCTCGCTTCCCGCAGGCCGCAGAGCTGCTGGCGGAGGGTCGCGAGGACCTCCTGGCCTTCCGCCTGCTGCCGGCGGAGCACTGGCGCCAGATCTGGTCCAACAACCCCCAGGAGCGTCTCAACCGGGAGATCCGGCGGCGCACCGACGTGGTGGGCATCTTCCCCACCCGCGAGGCCGTGATCCGCCTCGTCGGCGCCGTGCTCGCCGAGCAGCATGAGGAGTGGGCGGTGGCGCGCCGCTACATGAGCGCGGAGTCGCTCACCAAGGCGCGCCTCGTCCGCCTCGGCGACGAGTTGACCGAGGAGGTGATGCCGGTGCTGGCCGCCGCCGGATAGTCACTCACGCGGCGGATGAAGCGGCGCTCATACACCACCTTGACGGACGTGACCCGGCCAAGCCGCCTACGTTGGTGTGGGATCGCGGCACTGGGACAGGCCGCGACTCAGCGTGCGCCCCCGGACGTACGTTTCGTACCGCTTACCCAATGGCCACAGGCCATTGGGTCCTGCAGGTCGCTGCGGCGCTCGCCGCAGCTGGCGCCAAACTGGGGGCGGCCCTCGTCGTGGGCGCCGCGCGCGGGTGAGCTCGCGCCAGCTCCGGCCCCGTCGGCTGCCGCGGCTGGTGGGCGCCGGCAGTGCCCTAGGCGGTGGCAGTGAATTCTGATAAGATTACTCAGGATTAGTGCCGGGGTCTCCGGCCTGCCGAAACCGAACCTCGGCGCAAGGTCGCGCCAGGGAGACTGCATGATCGCCACCCGCGAGATGGTCTCGAACGACCGCTCGAAATTCGACTTCAGGGACGAGATCGTCTACCTCCGTGAAACCAAGCGCGGTCTCTCGCGGTCGACGGTGGAAGAGATCAGCGGCTTCAAGCACGAGCCCGACTGGATGCTGCAGTTCCGGCTGCGCGCCTACGACCACTTCCTGAAGCGGCCCATGCCCCAATGGGGCGGCGACCTGTCGCGCATCGACTTCGACAAGATCTACTACTACCGCAAGCCGTCGGAGCGCGAGGAGAAGTCCTGGGACGACGTCCCCGAGCAGATCAAGGCCACGTTCGAGAAGCTCGGCATCCCCGAGGCCGAGCGCAAGTTTCTGGCCGGTGTGGGCGCGCAGTACGACTCCGAAGTCGTCTACCACTCGGTCCGCGAGGAGCTCTCGAAGCTCGGCGTGGTCTTCATGGGCACGGACCAGGCGCTGCAGGAATACCCCGAGATCTTCCGCCGGTACTTCGGCACCGTTGTTCCCCCGGAGGACAACAAGTTCGCCGCCCTCAATAGCGCCGTCTGGTCGGGCGGGTCGTTCGTATATGTCCCGAAGGGCGTCGAGGTCCCCTTGCCGCTGCAGGCCTACTTCCGCATCAACGGCGAGAACACCGGCCAGTTCGAACGAACATTGATCGTGGTCGACGAGGGCGCGAGCGTCCACTACATCGAGGGCTGCACTGCGCCGATCTACGCGACGGACTCGCTACATGCGGCCGTCGTGGAGGTCGTCGCGCTCCCCCACTCCAAGGTCCGCTACACCACGATCCAAAACTGGTCGAACGACGTGTACAACCTGGTGACGAAGCGGGCTCATGCGCACGAGTACGCCAGAGTGGAGTGGATCGACGCGAACACCGGCTCGCAGCTCACGATGAAGTACCCGAGCATCTACCTGCGCGGGCGTGGGGCCACGGCCGACATCATCTCCGTTGCGGTGGCCGGGAAGGGCCAGCACCAGGACACCGGCGCCAAGGCCATCCACCTCGCCCCCGACACACGCAGCCGTATCGTCAGCAAGTCGGTGTCGAAGGACGGCGGGCGGGCCACCTACCGCGGCAATGTCCGCGTCTCGCCGGGCGCGACGAACGTGGTGACCAGCGTGCGCTGCGACGCCCTGATGCTCGACGACAAGAGCCGCAGCGACACGTACCCCTACATCGACATCCAAGAAGACGACACGACCATGTCCCACGAGGCAACCGTGGGCAAGATCAGCCAGGACCAGGTCTTCTATCTGATGAGCCGCGGCCTCACTGAGAACGAGGCTCAGAACCTGATCGTGCAGGGCTTTCTTGAGGTCTTCACGAAGGAACTGCCGATGGAGTACGCCATCGAGTTCAATCGGCTCGTCCGGCTCGAGATGGATAACGCGATCGGATGACGCTCGCGACGTCCGCCGGCGCACCCGCCGGAGCCCTGCTCGGCCTGGCGGCCGAGCGTCCCCCAGCTGGCACACGCCCGAGGCGATTAGCCGACCAACGTGCTATCGCCCGGGCTTGCCTGCGGTGACTACTAACGCTCCTGAGGAGAACCATGCCGACGGCCGCCGCGCCGATCGCGGCCTCCGGCCGAGACTCCGCACGCACATCGGCAGACGCACCACGAGGCCAGATCGCTAGGCATGAACGAACTCAACGAGACGCGCGTGCTCGACGCGCTGCGCACCGTCCAGGAGCCCGAGCTCGGACGCGACATCGTCACGCTCAACATGGTGCGCGACATCCAGGTCTCGGGCGAAGGGAACGTCGCCTTCACGATCGAGCTGACCACGCCGGCGTGCCCGCTCAAGGACGAGATCGAACGCAACGCGCGGGAGACGCTGCAGTCCCTCGGGGCCCGCCGGGTCGATGTGACCTGGACGAGCAACGTCCGCCGTGCCAGCCCGATCCAGCCCCAGCAGCTGCTGCCCGGCGTCAAGAACATCATCGCTGTCGCGTCCGGCAAGGGTGGTGTCGGCAAGAGCACGGTGGCGACCAACCTCGCGGTCGCGCTCGCGCAAGACGGCGCCTCGGTTGGCCTGCTCGATGCGGACATCACCGGACCCGACATCCCGCTGATGATGGGGTTGGAGGGACAGCCCAGCGCGAGTCCCAGCAACAAGATCGTGCCGCTCGAGCGGTACGGCGTGAAGGTCATTTCGATCCAGTTCTTCGTGCCTGAGGGGCAGCCAATCGTCTGGCGGGGGCCGCTGGTCGGCGGGGCGATCCAGCAGTTCCTCCGCGACGTCGATTGGGGCGACCTGGACTACCTCGTCGTCGACCTCCCGCCCGGGACGTCGGACGCTCAGCTAACGCTGGCCCAAGCCGTGCCGATCAGCGGGTCGGTCTTGGTATCGACGCCACAGGACGTGGCGTTGCTCGACGTCACGAAGGCGCTGGCCATGTTCCGCCGCCTGAGCGTGCCCGTGATGGGGATCGTCGAGAACATGACCGCGTTCGTTTGCCCGCATTGTGGCGAGGCTACGGAGATCTTCGGCCGCGGCGGCGGCGAGCGGTTCGCAGAACTGAATGGCGTGGAGTACCTGGGGGGAATACCCCTTGACGTTCGCGTCCGCCAGGGCGGCGATGTCGGGGTCCCGGCCGTCGCGCAGCGAGACGGTAGTCCGGCCGCCGACGCGCTGCGTTTCCTGGCTCGGAAAGTCGCGGCACGCATCAGCGTCCGCGCGGCCCGCTCAGTGCCAGTGCTCTCGATCAGCTAGATCTCTCGCCGGGTCAAGCAGGACACGCGAGATGGTGTCACTACGGTCGGGGCGCATGCGGGGCCGATGCGACGACTGCCGGCCAACGCGGTCTGGCGCGATCGACGGCCTTCCAGCATCCGCTCAAGGCCCTATCGCAGCGCCTGGGACCACTCCGTGGCACGATGGGGCGTCGACCGATGCCGAATTGGGAGGAGTCGATCGTGATTCGAGAGCGCATTGTGGCGGCCGTTCGCCCACGCCACACCCTACATGCGCACTGCGACATCCCGTGTGGCATCTACGACCCGCACGGGGCCGAGCTCGGCGCCCGCACCGTCGCGCGCATGGTCGAGCTGATCAACGAGAACCTCGGCGATGACGTCGCCCAGCGCAACAAACTCGTTCGTTGCGTCTCCGTGAAGGAGCAGCACGCGGAGCTCGTCAAGCGCGAAGTCCAGGTCATCTGGAGCGATTACTTCAAGCCGGAGCACGTGGAGAAGTACCCGCAACTGCACGACCTGACCTGGCGCATCCTGAAGCAGGCGGGCAAGTGCAAGCAAAGCGTCGACGCCGGGGCAGCGGCTGAACTGCAGGCGCTCGTCAAGCAGTTCGCAGACATCTTCTGGGAGACGAAGGGCGGGCGCCCGCAGGCCTGACGTCGGCGCAGGCGACGCGGCGAGAGGACACAGGAGGACGACATGGCCGCCATTCGTCGGGCCGAGGCGATCTGGCAGGGTGACCTTGCCTCGGGGTCAGGAACCGTCAGCGCCGCCACCAGCGGCGCGTTCAGCGCGCTGCCAGTGACGTGGGCGTCGCGCACCGAGCAGGCCGACGGGCGCACGAGCCCCGAGGAGCTCGTCGCGGCCGCGCATGCGGCGTGCTACTGCATGGCCTTCTCGGGCGACCTCGCCAGGGCAGGCACGCCGGCGACGCGCCTGGAGGTGAGCGCCACCGTGACCTTTGATCGGGTCGACGGGAAGTGGAGCGTCAAGAGCTCGGAGCTCCAGGTCAGCGGAGCGGTACCCGGGATCAACGCAGCAGACTTCCGGAAGGCCGCCGAGGCGGCCAAGGACGGCTGCCCGATCTCGCGGGCGCTACGCGGGAACGTCGCCATCTCCGTCGAGGCCACGCTGCAGGCGTAGCAAGCGCCCGTCAGAGATGGGGACCCAAGATCGGGCCGCCCAGAGAGAGTTCGTCGGCTGACACCGACACGAGGGTGGCAGCTTAAGAGGACGAAGAAGCGGGCCGTCGGCCCGCTTCTTCGCGCCCGGATCGCATGGAGCCCACACTCGGACCTAAACCGAGACCTGGGTTCCTTCTCGTCTCGCGTGACCCGAGGTGCCGAGGTCCGCGTCTGGTGATCATGACGGCGGCTCGCGGCTGTCCGCGAACTGCACGAAGGCCGCCCGCCGATGCGAGCGGCCTTCTTCGTTCTGGTGGACGCCGGCGCCTCGCCGCACCCAACCGTCCACGGCTCCCAACCGGCGTGAGTGTCCCCCTGCCATGCACGACGATCCACCCACAGTGAAGGGGTCTGGGCGGCATCCATCACGGCCGTGCCCCGACTGGCGATGGGGAATCCTAGTGCAGCGGCCGTGGCGTCAGTGCCGAATCGCGAGGGCAGCTTCCACAGGTGGCGTTCGCGGTGGTGTGGGTGTTGGCTCGTCCCAGCGTGCGGCGCTCGCTGTCACACGCACCGGCGTCGCGACCCAGCTCGCGATCTCTGCGCGGCGCGCCGCGCCCAGCTTGGCCATAGAGTCCACGGACGTGGTGTACGAGTGAGCTGAGGGCCCTCGAACGCGGGGACCACCGCTTCATCCTCAACCGAGAACCAAGCACAACGGACTCGGAGAGGAGGAACACGGTGGTCGACGCCACGATGGACCCAGCGGTCTGGCTCCGCAAGCACCTCGAGACGGCCGACGCCGACCTGCTGCGGGAGATGCTGGGGACGTTCATCCAGGCGCTCATGAGCGCGGAGGCCGACGCGCTGTGCGGCGCTCCCTATGGGACGCGCTCGCCCGAGCGGGTCAACACCCGCAACGGCTACCGATCGCGGCCCTTCGACACGCGGACCGGAACGCTCGAACTCGCCCTGCCCAAGCTGCGCAGCGGGAGCTACTTCCCCGACTGGCTCCTGGAGCGCCGCCGACGCGCCGAGCGGGCCCTGGTGGCGGTGATCGCGGAGTGCTACGTGCGGGGCGTCTCGACCCGGCGGGTGGAGGGCCTCATCGCGACCCTCGGCATCAGCGGCATCAGCAAGAGCCAGGTGTCCGAGCTCGCCCGCTCGCTCGATGAGGAGGTGGCGGCCTTCCGTTCTCGGCCCCTGGACGGCGCGCCCTACACCTACCTCTGGCTCGACGCGCTGGCCCTGCGGGTGCGGGAGGGCGGCCGGATTGCCCAGCCCGCGGCGGTGATTGCCACCGCGGCGAGCGCCGACGGCTATCGGGAGATCCTGGGCCTCGACCTCGTGACCAGCGAGGACGGGGCAGGCTGGACCGCCTTCCTGCGGGACCTCGTGGCCCGGGGCCTCTCGGGCGTGCGGCTCGTGATCAGCGATGACCACGCGGGGCTGGTGGCCGCGGTCGCGGCGGTGCTGCCCGGCGCCAGCTGGCAGCGCTGTCGCACCCATTTCGTCCGCAACCTGCTCACCCGCGTTCCCAAGAGCGCCCAGCCGTTGGTGGCTACCCTGGTGCGCTCGATCTTCGCCCAGCCCTCGCGCGACGAGGTGGAGGCCCAGCATGCCCGCGTGGTCGAGCAGCTCGCAGCTCGCTTCCCGCAGGCCGCAGAGCTGCTGGCGGAGGGTCGCGAGGACCTCCTGGCCTTCCGCCTGCTGCCGGCGGAGCACTGGCGCCAGATCTGGTCCAACAACCCCCAGGAGCGTCTCAACCGGGAGATCCGGCGGCGCACCGACGTGGTGGGCATCTTCCCCACCCGCGAGGCCGTGATCCGCCTCGTCGGCGCCGTGCTCGCCGAGCAGCACGAGGAGTGGGCGGTCGCCCGCCGCTACATGAGCGCGGAGTCGCTCACCAAGGCGCGCCTCGTCCGCCTCGGCGACGAGTTGACCGAGGAGGTGATGCCGGTGCTGGCCGCCGCCGGATAGTCACTCACGCGGCGGATGAAGCGGCGCTCATACACCACCTTGACGGACGTGACCCAGCTTGGCGAGGATGTGCTCCACGTGCGCGCTGACGGTCCGAGGCGCGACCGACAGCTCGGCCGCGATCTCCGCGTTGGTGAGACCGGTGGCGATCAACCGTGCGACCTCGAACTCGCGGGCAGTGAGCGGGTGCCAGGGGGTCGCTTCGGCGTGATGCCGGCGGTTCATACGGCCGAGCTCCTCGACGCGCGCGAGCAGCGGCCGGCTCCGCAATCGCTCCGCCACGGTACGGACGTCCGTAATCAGGGTCGCGGCGTCGACGTACCCGCCCGAGCGCATCCGGCACCCGGCAAGGTCCAGACGGGCCCACTGCGACTCCCAGGTGCGGGGCCGTGCGTCCCAGCCGGCCACGGCCCGCTCCAGCTGTTCTCGAGCGGTGCCGGTGGACCCCGCAGCCAGGCTCACCAGGCCCGCGGCATGGTCGAGGGCCGGAGAGGCATCCCACCCTGAGACACCGAGGAACTCGGTCACCTGGGCGAGCCAACGTTCGGCGTCGGCCGGACGGCCACCGGCGACGCGGGCCCGTGTGCCGGTGACGACGAAGGCCGCGAAGCGCCCCCGCTCACCGCTGCGCCGGGCGAGTTCCAGAGCGTGCTCGCTGCGTGCGATCGCGTCATGGGGGTCATCCTCGAGGAGCGACAGCTCGGCCAGGCCCCACGTGGCGGCGAGCAGGAGGTCGGGAGCACCGGACGCCTCGCCGAACGCCTCGGCGGCCCGCAGGTGCGCGGTCGCGAGCTCGACCTCTCCGCGACCGAGCGCCACATAGCCCAGGGGCCAGCGGGCCATGCCGGCGGCGCGCTCGCATCCCCGGTCGGCGAGGGCGTGCTCCCCGCGGGCGAGGGCCTCATCCCAGCGCCCCTCCGCCCAGGCCACCAGCGCCCCCGTCGCGGCCATGACGTGGGCGCAGTGGGACTGTTCGATCGCGTCGGCGTAGCGCAGCCCCTCGTCGATCCAGTCCGCGGCGCGGCGGTAGTCCATGACCCGCGCGGCCATGACCGCGGCGTCCCGGTAGGCGGTGACGCCAGCATCCTCGAAACCCTGTTCTCGGGCCTCGTGTGTCGCTGCGGCGATCCGCTCGAGCCCCTCGAGCACGTGTCCCTCGAGCACGTCGAGCATGCCCTCGAGCGAGGACGCCTGAAGGAGCGCGGCCTCGTCGTCTGCCTCCTGCGCGGCCTGGCGTCCCGATTGCAGTGCGGTGCGAGCGCCCTCGAGGTCAAGCGCCTCGATCCACGCGTATCCGAGCTCGATGGACAGCTCACCGCGGATTCGACTGGCGCGTGGGATGGATGGGAGCTCGTCCACCTCGGTCAGGGCTGACCGGACCAGCGCCAGCCGCTCAGCCAGCGGTCGTGCGCGGCGGCGGGCCATCTGGGCGAGCCAGGTGAGCTGGCCCGCTGCGCCCGTCGGGTCACCGGCTCGGAGGTAGCGCTCGCGCGCCTCCCCAGCCGCCCACTCGCACGCATCGATCTCCTCGATGGCGGCGGCCTCGATGGTGAAGGCCCCGAGGATCTCTGCCTGCCCGTCTGGCGACAGGTCGGCGGGCAGGTGGTCGACAGCGCGGCGGTACAGCTCGAACGCCTCGCGATGCGATGACAGCCGAGCTGCGGTCTGAGCGCCCTGGAGGGCCGAGCGGAATGCCTGCGACGACATCCCTGCGCGCTCGTAGTGGAGGGAGGCGTGGATCTCCGACGCACCCTCGAGGGCCTGTCCGAACTCACCAGCGCGAGCGTGCAGCCGGCGGCGCTAACCGTCGGGCAGGCTGCGGTATGCCGCGTCGCGCAGCAGCTGATGGCGGTAGTCGTACAGCCCGCGCAGCCCGGGCGGCTCGAGCACGTGCTGCTCCACGAGCTCGCGCAGCGGCGCGTCGAGAGTGTCGGCGGGCACGTCCATGATGCCGGCAAGGACACTCGGCACGAAACACCGGCCGATCACCGCGCCGGCGCGGGCGACGGCCTGCGCTTCGGGCGAGAGCCTGGCGATGCGCTGGAGGATGGCGTCCTCGAGGGTGTCCGGCACGGCTGCGTCGCGGATCGCCCGGCTGTCCGTCCGCTCGGCCTCCGCCATCGCCCCGAGCAGCTCCTCGATATGGAGCGGAATCCCGTCAGTGCGTTCGTAGACCGCGTCGACGACATCGCGGGGGGCCGGCAGGCCGGTGCCCAGGATGAGCGTCGTCATGAGCGCCGTCTGTTCGCGCGTCAGGGGGGCGAGTCTCGCCTCCTCGGCGATGCGCTGGGTCAGGAGCCTCGCTCGCCACTCGCGCAGGAGGGCCCCGGGAGCGAGCTCATCGCTACGGTAGGCACCGACGATCAGCAGCGGTCGATCGCGGGTGGCGCGGGCAAGCTCGGTGAGGATCTCGAGGGTCAGGTTGTCCGCCCACTGCAGGTCATCGAAGACGAGCACCGTCGGGCCATCGAGCGCGCCAGCGATGAGATCGACGGCGGTGAGGACGAGCACCCGGTGCCTCGGCTGTGGGGCGGCCACGGTCGCGTCGGCGAGCGCGAGGAGCTGTCGGCCGAGGTCTGCCCAGGACTCCAGGCGCGTCATCGAGCGCGCCATGTCGAGCAGCGCCGCCGCGGGCACGTCGCGATCCTGGGGCGCAAGGAACCCGCCCGCCGTCCGAAAGCCGGCGGCGCGCGCCTTCGTCTCGAGGGCTTCCATGAAGCGGGACTTGCCGATGCCGGCCTCGCCGGCTAGCAGCAGGAACTGCCCACGGCCATCCGCCACCTCCGCCAGGCGGCGGTCGGCCAGGTCGAGGAGATCGTCCCGTCCGATCAGGATTGGCGAGAGGCGCGGTCCCAAGCGAGTCATGAGACCCAGTCTACGCGACAGGCCGAGTGGGTCATCGGTCGAATGACCGATGCCGCCGCGTGGTTCTGCCCGACACGCGCCATGGCATCGGTCGACCGTGCACGGCCACATGGGTCGGACG
Organism: uncultured Chloroflexia bacterium; assembly: GCA_963835945.1. GTDB lineage: Bacteria > Chloroflexota > Limnocylindria > Limnocylindrales > CSP1-4 > JAJYNJ01. The sequence continues at coordinate 4,512 of CAWIHR010000025.1, read as the reverse complement.
CTCGATGACGGAGGGCTACGGCATCGCCACCCTGTGATCAGGAACTACCGCACAGGAGAGGCTGATGACTAAGTTCATGGATGTGCATTCGGGGTTCGTGGGTGTGACTGCGCAGCAGCTCAAGGAGGCCCACGAACGCGACCTCGCCATCGAGGCAGACGAGGGCGTGCACTTCGAGCGCGCCTGGCTCGATCCGGAGACGGGCAAGGTGTTCTGTCTCGCCAGCGGACCGAGCCGCGAGGCGGTCCTGCGCATCCACGAGCGCGCCGGCCACCCGACGAGCGAGATCTACGAGCTCCTCGTGGAGGTGGCGTGACGATTGCGCACGGACACCGGCACGACCGAGAGCGCCTCGGACAGCACGACGACCGGGAATTCCTAAGAGTCCCTGGCACAGCACTGGAGCAGACCCCGCCGCAGGCACGCGTCGCTCCCCAACGACAAGGAGAAGTGAGTTGACCGCAGGACAGATCGCAACACCGTATCGGCAGGTCCGTATCTCGCTGCTCGTCGCAGCCTTGGCCGTCACGTTTGGTGTCGGCCTCGTGACGGGCCTGGTGGCCCAGCGCACCGTCGGTCTGGGTGCCCAGACCGTGGCGAACCCGGGGGGCGTCGCGGTCGCGACCGGCAGCAGCACCTATGCCGACCGCCTCGCCCTCCATTTCGCGAAGCGCGACCTCCAGGCCGCGGCCAACGCCGCGGCCGTCCCGCCGAGCGCCTTCGTGGCGGCGCCGGCGGCCGTTGGCGCCATCCGGTCAGTCATCACAGCGGACGGACAGGACATCCAGCTCGGGACTCGGTTTGGCTCAGCCACACTGCCCGTGGCGGCCGTGGCGGCCGGTCCGGTCGTCGTTCGGTCGGCCATCTCCGCGGACGGACAGGACATCAAGCTGGGCGCCCTCGCGAGCACGGCGACCCGACAGGCTATCCATCTCGCGACACGGTTCGGCGGCCCGTAGGATCGAACTCGAAGACCCTGTCTTCACCACCAACCCTCCCGGAGCCAGCAGCTCCCGGAGGGTCGGTCTTCTTTCGGCTACGCCGTGGTTGTCCAGACGCGGTCTGTCGTCTGCATGCAGCACTGCCATACATCGGCGTGTACGCCTTCGGACGATGGCGCCCGGCACGAGCCGGACCACGGCGCGCGAACTGCGGGCCGCTGTCTCCCACATCTGCACGATGGTCCGATCGCGTGGGGGTGACCATCGGCGAACGCGCGCTGCACGCGAGCCAATCCGCACCACGTCCGGCGCTGACCTAGACTTGGCGACCCGTGAGCGGACGCGAGACCGAGCGCATCGACACCTACCTCGAGGTCGGCGAGAAGCGCACGTTCGCCGGCGCGATCGACTGGCCCGGCTGGTGTCGCCCCGGTCGCGACGAGACGTCCGCCCTGCACGCGCTGTTCGAGTACGCGCCGCGCTACGCGGCGGTCCTGGCAACGACCGGGCTCGGGTTCAACGCTCCCGCCGAGCCTGCTGGATCTTCGCATCGTTGAGCGTCTCCAGGGAGATGCGACGACGGACTTCGGGGCGCCGGGTACGGCGCCATCTGGCGACGAGCGGCCGCTCAACGACGCTGACTTCACCCGGCTACGCACCCTGCTCGGAGCCTGTTGGTCGGCCTTCGATCGGGCCGTGGAGCTAGCGGAGGGAGTCGACCTGCGGAAGGGGCCTCGAGGGGGCGGGCGTGAGCTCGCCGGCATCGCCGAGCACGTGATGGACGCCGAGGCCGGGTATCTCGCGCGACTGGCGTGGAGCGCGCCTGCTAGAGACCCGGGCGACCCACGCCATTTCCGCGCCCTCGAGCGTGCGGCTGTGCTTGACGCCTTCGCGGCAGCCGCGAGTGGGTCGGTGCCCCGGCAGGGCCCGCGCGGCGGCACACGCTGGTCGGCCCGCTACTTCGTCCGGCGCGTCGCCTGGCACGCCTTGGACCACGCCTGGGAGGTCGAAGACCGCTCGACCTTGTGACGCCCCGTTCGCGGACGACTGGCGGTTTCGGCGCGGCCGAGCTGACTCTGACGGGTGCCTATCCGCGCTGGGAACACGATCACGATCTCGCTCATGGTGACGGCACCCCGAAGAACCCCGTCGACGGCACCAGCTGGAGGGTAGGAGCGTGCCCCAAGGGCGCGTAGCGTGCGTGCCGAGGTCCCGCTGACGGCTCGATCCTCGGGAAGGTGGGGATCGAGGCCTGGCGCGGTCCGATGGCGATACGGCCCTGGGGCAGGACATGCATGTCGCGGCTCCGGCCCGTACTATGCGGCTTCGCGTACCCTGCTCCGCTCACCTTGCTCGCGTGAGGGAGACCATGGACACCTTCCACCTCCAGCCCAGGGGGCGGTTCTCTCTGGCCAACGAGCGGCGCTACTTCGGGGACTGGCTGAGCTTGCCCTCCGAGCCCGACGCGGTGGCCATGGCCTTCCCGGTCGAGGGCTGGCAGGGGTCGGCGGCAGTCGTTGTCCGCCAAGCGCAGGACGGCGCGGTGGAGGGCAGCGTCGCCACCACCGGGGCTGCATCGCCGCAGCAGGCGTGGGAGCAGGCGCAAGCGACCCTCTCGCTCGATGTCGATGGCAGCGGGCTTCCCGGCAATCGGGACCAGGGACCCGGTGGTGGGTGGCCTTGGGGCGCGCTACGACTGGCTGCGACCGGTGTGCTTCCACAGCCCCTATGAAGCGGCCGTGAACTTCCTGGTGGGCCAGCGCATCTCGATGCGCCAGGCCCGCGCCCTGCGCGCCCGCCTGGCACGCGAGCTCGGCGAGGCGCTCGAGATCGACGGCCAGTCGGTCTACGCCTTCCCCCGTCCCGAGCGGCTGGCCGCCCTCACGGCCTTCGCGGGCCTGCCGGAGGAGAAGCTCCTGCGGCTGCGCGGCGTGTCACAGGCGGCCGCCCAGGGGAGGCTCGATCGGGCGCGCCTGCGGGCCCTCCCAGTGCCTGCGGCCCTGAGCGACCTGCAGGGACTGCGGGGCGTGGGACCCTTCGCCGCGCGGGGCATCCTGCACCGTGGCGCCGGGCTCGTCGATGCAGTGACCGACGACGAGGTGACCCGCGAGGCGGTCATGCTCGCCTACAAGCTGCCGGCGCGACCTACACAAGCCGACGTCCTCGCGATCGCCGAGGCCTGGCGACCCTACCGCATGTGGGCGACGGTGCTCCTGCACGTCTGGCTGCGCCGTGAGCGGGGCGGACCGACACGTTCGCCGGGCCGCCCCGGCCGGGCCTGGGCTCGGGCCGAAGAAGGTACCGCCACCTAGATCGACGCGACCCCCGCCGCCATCTCCTCGTCGTGTCGTCGACGACGGCGCCTCATGCGCCCGTCGCCCCGGGCCCTTGCGGGCCCGCTGCGACGTCAGAGGTTCCCGCGGCTCGCCTGCTCGCGCTCGATGGCCTCGAAGAGCGCCTTGAAGTTGCCCACCCCGAAGCCGCGCGAGCCATGCCGCTCGATGATCTCGAAGAAGAACGTGGGACGGTCCTGGACGGGGCGCGTGAAGATCTGCAGGAGGTGGCCCTCCTCGTCGCGGTCGGCCTCGATGCCCAGCTCCTCGAGCGTCTCGATCGGCACACCGACGTCGCCCACCCGCGCAGGCAGCGAGGCGTGATACGCGTGCGGCAACCTCAGGAACTCGACCCCGTGCCCGCGCAGCGCGCGCACGGTGCCCACGATGTCGTCGGTGCGCAGGGCGATGTGCTGCGTGCCCGCGGCGAGGTAATAGTCGAGGAACTCCTGGACCTGGCTCTTGCGCCTGCCGGTGGCCGGCTCATTGATGGGGAACTTGATGCGGCCGGTGCCGTTCGTCATGACCTTGGACATGAGCGCCGAGTACTCGGTGTGGATGACCGTGTCGTCGTAATGGACGAGCTGGCTGAAGCCGAAGACGTCGCGGTAGTAGTCGACGAAGCGGTTCATGTCACCGAGCTCGACGTTGCCTACGCAGTGGTCGACCTCGAGGAGACGGAGACCACCGGCCGCAGGGGCCGGCTTGGCGATGGCCCGATAGCCCGGAGCGAACGCGCCGTGGTAGGCACGCCGCTCGACAAAGGAGTGGATGACCTCGCCGTAGGTGTGCACGGCGCTCGTGCGCAGCATGCCGTCCACGCCGCCGTCGCGCTCGGTGGGCTCCTGGGCCGAGCGGGCGCCGCGGGCCGTCGTCTCGCGCCAGGCGGAGGCGGCGTCTTCGACCGCGAAGGCGATGTCGTGCACGCCATCGCCGTGCCGGCGGACGTGCTCGGCGATTCGCCCTCCGGGGCAAGCGGCGCAGTGAAGACGAAGCGGATATCGTGCTGCATCAGGACGTATGAGGCGCGATCGCGCACACCCGTCTCGAGTCCGGCGTACGCCACCGGCGTGAAACCCCAGAGCGCGCGGTAGTAGTCCGCCGCCTGGCGGGCGTTGCCGACCCAGAACTCCACGTGGTCGATGCCCTGCAGGGGCAGGAAGTCCGGCGCCTGCGCTCCGAGCTGGTTGACGGTTCCCGGGTGTGGTCGTGTCTCGGTCATCGTCGCTCCTCTCAGG
>CAWIHR010000024.1:0-75833 GCA_963835945.1 uncultured Chloroflexia bacterium | reverse complement strand
ATTTTAAAAATAGAAAGGAGGTGATCCATCCCCACCTTCGGGTAGGGATACCTTGTTACGACTTAAGCCTCATCGCCGATCTTTATCTCTACCCCCAAAAGGGATGTTCGATCATCTACCGACTTTGCTGCCTTGACGGGCGGTGTGTACAAGACCCGAGAACGTATTCACCGCAGCATGCTGATCTGCGATTACTACCGATTCCGACTTCATGAGGTCAGGTTGCAGACCTCAATCTGAACTGAGGCGAAATTTAAGGGATTTGCTTGCCGTTGCCGGCTTGCTGCCCATTGTTTTTCGCCATTGTAGTGTGTGTGTAGCCCAGGGTATAAGGGCCGTGCTGACTTGACGTCTTCCGCTCCTTCCTTCCCAGTAAAACTGGGACCGTCTCCAATGAATATTCAACATTGGATGCGGGTTGCGCTCGTTTCCCCACTTAAGGGAACACCTCACGGCACGAGCTGACGACAGCCATGCAGCACCTGTGGTACCATCCTTGCGGATTTCTCCCTGTTTCCAGGAAAATAAACGGTATCATGTCAAACCCTGGTGAGGTTCTTCGTTTTGTCTCGAATTGAACCACACGCTCCACCGGTTGTGCGGGTCCCCGTCAATTCCTTTGAGTTTTAGCCTTGCGGCCGTACTCCCCAGGCGGTCTGCTTAACGTGTTAACTTACGCCACATCCAGCTATGCGGAGAACAGCTAGCAGACATCGTTTACGGCTAGGACTACACAGGTATCTAATCTGTTTCGCTCCCCTAGCTTTCGTGCCTCAGCGTCAGGAAAATCCCAGATACTTGCCTTCGCCTTTGGTGTTCCAGTTAATATCAACGCATTTCACTGCTACACTAACTGTTCCAGTATCCCTGACAATCCTCAACATCTAAAGTATCGTACCCACTCCCAAGGTTAAGCCTTAGTATTTAAGGTACGACTTTTCGATGACGCCTACGCACACTTTACGCCCAATGAATCCGGATAACGCTTGCATCCTACGTATTACCGAGACTTCTGGCACGTAGTTAGTAGAGTGCTTATTCTATAGTCCGTGAAGGGACTATCAAAAGAAGTTTACGACCCGAAGGCCTTCTTCCTTCACGCGGCGTCGCTGCGGTCAGACTTTCGTCCATTGCCCAATATTCCTAGTTGCTGCCATCCGTAGATGTACTGCCCGTGTCTCAGTGCCATTGTGGCTGATCGACCTCTCAGTCCAGCTACCCGTCATCGCCTTGGTAGGCTTTTACCCCACCAACTAGCTGATAGGACGCAGGCTCATCCCTTAGCGCAAAGTTAATCGCTTTACACGTAAATGATTATGGACTATTACCCCATCTTTCGACGAGCTATGGTCCACCTAGGGGTAGATTCCTACGCGTTACTCACCCGTCTGCCACTGATTTCATGCCTAGCATGAAAATAATTAAATCGTTTGCTCCACACTTGTTACGCCTAAAAAAATTAGTCAATAAACTGAACTTGTGCACTTTCAGCGCATAACAAGTGGAAGCGGATATAATTATCTTTTGCTAGACACAATTTCCGATCGACTTGCATGCTTAAGGCACGCCGCCAGCGTTTATCCTGAGCCAGGATCAAACTCTCAAAAAAGAATTGACGTGAACGTTTTGTTCACGATCAATTTTGGATTCCTATCACCATTCGATTGTCAAAGAGCCAAAAAATGACAAAAAACCCGACCATTTGGTCGGGATCTTGGCTCCAGAGCCAATGGTCAAGTCTTAGTCACTCATTGTATGCAATTATAGAGGAGATTATCCCAGTCAATAGAGGGGAAATACTCTTCACAATCCGCCGGATTAATGATATACTTTTATAAAGTTCGTATGAAAACCATTAGCATTTCTCCAGTCGCCCTCCTTCTTAGCCTTGTCGTTGAGGAGGGAGCGCCTGTAGGAAGCTAAAAAACAAAAAAGTTTCTACAGACGACCCCCAAAAATGGGGGTTTTTTAATGGGAAAGAGGTGATAATAATACATGCATTTGGAAATATACATAAATAAGGGCTCGTCTCAACCGGGAGAAACAAGAGTGTTGGACGGAACCGGAATTGATGAAACGATAGACAGTTTACCTATTCATATCACGAAAGACGCCCAGGGATATCATGTTCAAATTCCGATAATGTTACATGCACTCATGAATCCCGGCGACGCGTATGCCATGACGTCAGGCGAAAAAGAATATCATATTCTTGAATTGCGATGCAAAGAATAATACGGGGTTAAACTATATATCCCGGGAAAACATCCGTCATCGATAATCCCGATGGTTCGCAGTATGCCTGACGGATTTTTGCTTCCCAGTCGTACGGTCCGGCATGCGTCATATGGTCAAATATGTCCGGATCGACGATTTCCTGAAGCGCTGATTCAAATTGATGTGCTCTAAGCACCGCTCTAGCACATCAAGTATTTCGGGAGCCGCCCGGTTGCTTTTTCGTAGCCCGGCAAAACGTTCAGCAAGAGTATTTGTCGCTTGTCCGAATGTCCAATCGGGATAGGTTAAGACGTTATCAGACATATCCGGAAAATGGCCGTCCTGCGCCGATTTTGCTAAATGATCAGCGTGCAATTCCACACGCATGAGGTCTAAAAATAGAGCAGACGCCTTTTTTTTCTGTAAAAGTTGATAGGTACTTTTTCCGCTATCTCCCGCCTCATGAGCAATATCACGAAGTTTATGCCAGGTGTATTCATCTGCTTGACGCCGTCCTGCATGGGAAATGAATATAAAATTACGAAGATTATCCGGACGGATAGTTGCTAGCGACGGAACACATAATATCCCCGCTCCCCGAATGCCTGAATCTGATAATTCGGTAAACGGCTCAATCGATCTGCCAAATAATACACGTGACGTGCACTACCCATGATGTGATTAAATATGCCCCGCCATCGCATGGCATCATCGGAATTCTTTAAACCAAACATTCCGGATCCCTCGATTAAAAAGTAAACAGGCCGGTCGATACCATCAGGTCGGGAATCTCTCCCTTGCGCTCGGGTATCTACTTTTCCAAGGAGAAACCGCAGATTTGGGAATTCATGAAGTGTTTCTTTCACAAGCGGGCTTGAAACATCATATCGCTCAATACATTCCTCAACGCTTGTTTGTTCTATACCAGACGTCGTTCGTTGTTTGGTTTCCGGATCAGCCATATAGGTCGCCAGAATACCATAAAATCATAGAATAAACAATTAAATTACTTTACGAAAACCAGCATAATCGCTCCCAATCCGCTTCCTAATAGTCCCCCTCCGATGACGTCTGAGAGCCAGTGAGCCCCAAGGTAAATACGGGAGATAGCTACTATTAATATATAGAGGAAAACTAATGCCCCAATCGCTACCCATTTCTTAAGATGAACTCTCGTGAGCGATAAATGACTTGAAATGAGTGACAAAATTACCAATCCCAAAAATATCGCCCGCGCGGTGTGTCCGGAGGGATACGAGAACTGTTCATTAATATAATATTTCGGGAAAATACTGGTCGGATTTTTAATCATGAAATACGGAGGGCTCGGATGGTGCACGACACTCTTTCCGTACATTTCCCCCCAATGTCAGCAATGCAAACAATATTGGAATTGCGAGTGCACGAAGACGGATTTTCTTCTTTTTCCAATCAACCAACGCAAATAATGTGAGAATTCCAACCGCCACGATAGTGACTTCGGGGCTCGCAAAAAATGTGGAACCCTCCATCACGTTACCCACGAAACTCGCCGTTCGTAACCGTGAAGAAGTATCAACTTTCTCCTGAATCTTCACCGTCGTGTCGAAATCCGCTTGTTTTAGAAATCCGTGACCCACCTGCCGGCTGAATAGATAAAAACAAAACAGAAAAAATATTCCCAGAGTTACCAGTATAATTTTATGTTTCCGAGTTATTACCATAGATGCTGTATTAACGTATTAACATGATGAGATTATCCCCTATGTTCCATAAACTTTTATTGACACCGGACTATATGATTATCAACTAAATACGTATAAATATCATCTGCGATTATTTGATGACCTACCGCATTTGGATGTCCATCGGGTAGAACGCCATGGAGAGCATTTATATCATGTACTCCGCTAAATAATGAAACATTTGTATATCCCATTGTCCATAATTTAAGTTTAACCATATTTATTAAACCGATATTATTAAACGTCGCAATAATTACAGGCGTTTGCCCGCGTATAGACAATAATTCAGACCATGCTTGATGTATCATTTCAAACAGTTCAATTGCTGAATATTTTTGGCTAATTTCTTTAGATCAGCCGAGAAGGTATCCAGCCTGCAGTCCCAGGATGCTGATCACTGGGTTGATTGCGTTGCGCAGGATGTGCACCGAATAGAGCCGCCATTCAGGCATACCCTTTGCGCGCGCCGTGCGCACGTACGGCTGATCTAGCTCGTCGACGACGGCTGACCGTGTTGCGCGGAGGCCAACCGCCAGCATGGCTAGGATAATCGTTGTTGCCGGGAGCACTAGGTGGGCGCACACGCTGGTGAACAGAGAGAGGTTTCCCGCAAGCAGACTGTCGATCGTGTAGAACCCCGTTACTGTTGGCGGTGCTTGTGCCGTGATGTCGATCCGACCACCGAACGGAAGCCACCCTAACCGCGCGAAGAAGACCTCCTGCAGGAGGAGACCGAGCCAAAACACGGGCACCCCGGATCCGGTGATGGTAATCGCCCGCAAGAGGCCATCCAGTGCGCCTCCTCGCCGCGCGGCCGAGAGGCTGCCAAAAAGGACCGCGGCTACAACGTAGACAACGAAGCTCAAACCCGCCAGTTCGAGGCTCGCGGGCAGGTAGTGAGCTAGGTCTGCCGAAACGGGGTCGCCAGTCCGCAGAGACCTCCCGAAATCAAGGTGCAGGAGCCCACCGATGTACAGCGCATACTGTGCCGGGAGGGGCTGGTTCAGGCCCATCTGCTCCCGCATCGCCTCGATCGCCTGCTTCGTCGCATTGAACCCGGCTAAGAACGTTGCAGGGTCGCCGGGTATGACATGTGTCAGCACAAAGGTGACCAACGTCACGACCCAGAGCAACAGAACCGCCCAGGCGATCCGCCGGGCTACGTACCACATCGCAGCCCCACGCGATAGCGTCGCGGCGCGTCAGCCATCGGGGCGCGCCAAGTATGTCCCAACGCGCCCCAACGACACGCAATCTAGTGCTCCGCAATCCGCAGCAGATAGAAGAGGCATGGGAACCGGTAGTCAGTCGTCTGCATGACATAGCCATGCACGTAGTTCGGCACCGGAATGAGCGTCTCCGGAGTCGCGCCCCAGATGCATGGCGCATCATTGCGGATGGTCTGCTGAATTCTGATTCAGCAGACCCTGCTGCTTACTCGGGTCCGCCTCACCCTCGATTTGACCGATCATGGCGTCGACCGTCGGGCTGTTGTAGTGGCTGAAAGTCGACGAGAAGGCCGTCGGCGTGAACGCCGACAGGAAGTCAGTTGGGTCCAACGTGAATGGTGAGTTGTACTCATCCATCATCATCGCCGCTGTGTCTGCCTTCCCGTATGCAGCCACAATCTGACCAAACGGCAACTGCTGGATAGAGACCTTCACACCGATCTTCGCCAGAGATGCTTGAACAATCGTCGCGCCGCTGACAAGATCGTTGTATCCAGTCCCAGCCATGAAACTGACGTCGAGCGAGGAAGGGTCTACGCCCGCTTGCGACAGCAGGGCTTTTGCCTTATTGAGGTCCTGCTTGAACGGTACAAGGTCCGGGTCATTCTGGGGGTAGAATTCAGGGAACGGCCCGCCATTGGTGGACGAATATCCTTGAAAGAACTTCGCCTGAGCGTCGTAATCGAACGCATACTGGAACGCCTGCCGCACCTCGACCCTGTCGAGTGGCGGCTTCTGGTTGTTCATGTAGATGATAGGATCGGTATCGTATGTCCGATATCGATTGAGTGTGAAACCGCTCCTATTTCCAACTGAGATCGCATCGTTTATGGACCACTCTGTGCAAAAGTCCGCCCCGCCAGTCTGAATCAGTTCGACCCGCGTGGAGCTCTCAGATATGGGCTTAATGATGACGTGGTCAATTGAGCCCGGCTGCCAGCCGCGCCACCACTGCGGGTTTTTGGCAAGCTCAATCTGGACGCCGTGTTGCCAGCTGACGAACTTGTATGCCCCGCAGCCGACCGCGTGCGTTGCAAAGTACTTCTTCGCCCAGGGGTCATCCGCCTGCTTGTTGTCGTTGATTGCCTTGCTGCTCACAATGCCAAACTTGGCTAGATGAGCAGGTAGCCAGGCGTCCGGCTTGGTCATTGTGATCTGGACAGTCATGGGGTCCACGACGGTGACCTTGCTGATGTCGGCGAGAAGGCCGGCCTCGCCGGAAGCTCCTATAGCGGTATACCGGTCAAGGCTCAACTTTACCGTCGTGGCGTCCAAAGAGGAGCCGTCGTGAAAGACAACGCCTTGCCGGAGGTGGAACGTGTGGGTCATCGAGTCCGCCGACGAGTCCCAAGAGGTGGCAAGCCAAGGGACGAGCTTGGAAGTGGTCTCATCTGCCCACACCAGAGGGTCATAGATGTTGCGCGAGACAACGAAGGCGTCGAATTCATTCTGGAGAGCCGGGTCGAGGAAGCTTGGCTCCATGGTGTCGAGGAACACAAATGACACAGGAGCCTTCGCCCAATTCTGAGTGGTGGCGCTCGAAACGGCAGCAGAGCCGGATGGGACAATGCTCTTGGTCAGGACGCTTGACCCGCATGCGGCGACGAGCATCGTCACAGATGCGGATCCTGCAACCCCAAGAAATCCGCGCCGACTCATGGGACGACACAGCTGTGCAGCGATTTGCTTGTAGAGGTCGGTGTCTTCCACGCTAGATCCTCCCCATGCGACCTATCGCCATTCCTTTGAGCTCTCTTCTAGCAGCGGCTGATATCGCAGTGGGATCCGAGTCCGAGCGAGCCGCCGAAAGCGTGTTTTGAACAGCTTATCAGCCGCGACAACAATCCACTGCCGTCCTGGCTCAGCGCGGAACTTCGCGCAGTTGGGCGGTGCAGTCTGACTGGCTTATCGATAGTCCCTCACCTTCTGTGCCGCGACGTAAGGATGAAAGCGCCCGCCGCCGGCCGGAAGTGTCGCATGTCGCAACGTGCCTGCCGATTCTTTGCCCTCGAGCTTCGGCGAGTGGGTGCCCGTTCGCGACCGCCTTTCCGAACAGGGTGGGGTCTGGCCGGATCCCGTGGAGCGTACGTGTGTCCCTGGCCACACACGCACAAGATAGCCGCGGTGTTCGTCGAGCCCGTAATGGCTGAGGTGGCTCGTCTGGGCGCATCGATGCTGGACAAGCGCTGCGAGACTTGCGCGCATTCTTGCATCGAGCACAAGAAGCAAAGATGCCTCTCAATCGCCGTGGCCACCGTTGATGGGCTTGGCCACGACGGCCCTTCACCATCCAGCCACTCACCGTGACCTAGTGGTCACTGCGGCGCCTAAGGTCGAGCGTTCCGCTGGCGAGACGCAACCAGCGATCAACCTGCGGGCCAGGCTGAATCCCGGGGCAAGCACGGGGCGCGCGCCCATCAGCGGCAACGCGCTACGAGCGTGAGCCAGGTTGCGCCGAGCATTGCCTCTACTGCGGCGACCGGAAGGTCGGCCCAGCGCACCCGCAGTACCTCGAAGGCCGGCTCATACTGCGGCGCGCCACTGGCGAACATGACTCGCTCCGGTCCGAGCTTCACCGCCACGTCCTCGATGAAATCCTGGCGGTACTCGCCGCTCGTCTGGATGATGAGGTTGGGCGTGGCCGCTAACGCCGCCCAAGCATCCTGCATGCCGAGGCCGCTAATGTTGTACTGGCCGCCATTCGTCAGCACGAAGGCCGTTTCCGGATGACGGGACGCGAGTGCCGCCACCTGGAGCGCCTCGCTTCGCCACGGGAAGCCCGCTGCGACGACGACCGGCGCCCGGTGGCGATCGGCCACCGCGACGAGCGCGTCGACCTGAGGGTCGTCGAGCCCAAACTGCTCCTCGGCCGGGTGGAGGAACAGCCCGTGCAGGCGGTGTTCGCCAAGACTGCGCTCGACCTCGAGGACCGCCTCCTCCCCCCGCATCGGATCGACCCGCACTAGGCCGTAGAGCAGATCGGGCTCCTGCGCCACGAGCTGCGCGATGCGCGCGTTCTCCGGCCCGTAGTGGTAGTCGCGGGGGCGCGGCGTAACGAGGACGAAACGGTCGACGCCGGCCCTGGCACCATCGCGACGCACGTCGTCGAGGTCGTAGGTCCAGCCAGCCGCGTGTTCTCCGCAGAAAACAAGGGTGTCGACGACAAGTCCGCTCATGCCGGGCCCCGCGCGAGAAGACCGAGCATGTTGCCCCCCAGTACCCGCTCCTCGTCAGCTGGGTCGAGCCCGGCCTGGCGCACCTTTTCCACCTCGAGCAGTGGGCGACAGCCAGGTCCGTCGCTAGCGAAGAGCACGCGCCCGGCGCCCAGGCGCGCGACCGCCTCGTGGATCTTGCGGGGGTAGGGCATGGCAGACGTGTCGAGCACGAGATTCGGATAGCGCTCCGCCACGGCAATCGCCTCGTCGACGTGGAAGTAGCCGCCCATGTGGCCGAGCACGATCGTGGTCCCTGGGCAGGCCGCCGCTGCGAGGCCGATCGCCATGGGCGTCGTCATCGCCTCGTCCCCGCAATGGAAGAGCACCGGCACGCTGAGTTCGCCGGCCCTGCGGAGCAAGGCGAGGGTTTCGTCGCCGGCCGGGTGGGCGAGCGTGCCCACGGGGTGGAGCTTCACCCCCCGCATGCCGAGGTCCCGCACAGCGTGGTCGAGCAACGCCGGCGCCTCCGCGTATCTGGGATGCAGCCGGGCGAATCCGATGAGCCGGTCCGGGAAGCGCGCCACGGCGTCCGCGATGTACTCCAACGCATTCGGGTTGAACTGCGGTGCTTCGGTGTACGTCATCACGCAGGCGCGATCGACGCCTGCCGCGTCCATTAGCGCGATGAGCTTCTCGGGTGGGTCGGTCCAGCCGAGCCCCGGCGCCTCGTCGATGTGCGCATGCGCGTCAATGATCATGACGCGACTTGTGCCACTGCGTGGGTTCAAAGAGGGTTTCCTGTCGGCTGCCGTCCCAGGTCGTCACAGGGTGAAGAAGACACACGATGACGGGACGCCAAGGCTCCATCGCTCCCATGCACACCCCTCCACTTCAGGAGGCCAAGCGGCGGTGCACCGGCCGCATTGGGTCCGATGTGACGCTAATAGCAGGCACATCGCTCAGCGATGCCCTGCCGGAAACAGCTGAGTGGGTTGACCTGGATAACAGTTTACCGAACACTGTCAAACGCACGGCCTGGCGTTTCGCGCGGCGCCAGCGTCGTTGCGGCGCCGCCTGGCCGTGCGTGCGACAACCTTCGGGTCATAGGGAGGCTTGGGCTGGCCGCCATGGGAACAGGAGTCGAGATAAGCTCTACTGAATGGGAATGCCGCCCCTTGACCGAGGCAGGATGAGGGCAGTGACGTCTCCTGGAGACCGGCTTTCGGCTGAGGATTCAGTCGCCGGGGGGGATCTTTCCATCGACGTCGATCGACTTGGAGAGCGAACGGCGGATCGCCTTCGCGAGCTAATCGTCGATGGCGACCTGCGCGCCGGCGAGCGCGTCGTCGAATGGCAGCTTGCCGAGCAACTCGGGGTGAGCCGTGGCCCAATACGGGACGCGTTCAAGCAGCTGGCCGCGGAGGGTCTCCTCAAGGACATCCCTCGCCGCGGCACGTACGTAGTCGCGCTGACCCCGGTCGACGTTCGTGAGCTGCTCGACTTGCGCGCCGGAATCGAAGCGTGCGCGGCTCGCTTACTGGTCCAGTCAGGCGCCAGTGACAACCTGAACGTGCTGGAGGCAGCAGTCGAGCGGCTTGCGGAGGCCTGCCAGTTAGGCGACCAGTCGCAGATCAGTGCGGCTGACTACGCTTTTCATGAAGCGATGTGCAGGGCCACTGGCAACTCCCGGCTGCACTCCGTCTTCGTCCGCTACGTCACTGAGTTGCGAGTCTTACTGCGGGCGGATGAAGAACGATTGCATGCCGCAGGAGTTGACATCTCCGGAGAGCACGCCCGTCTTCTGCAGGTGCTCCGAACCGGCGATGCGGATCGGGCAGCGCGCGCGATTAGGCGCCATGTCGAGGAGACGCGGGATCGCCTTCTCTCTCTCACCGGGCCACAGCGAAAAGGGGGGGTTCCGGCTGAGTGAACCAGGCTCTGTGCTCGCGCCCATGCCACCTCGACCGGTCAAGTCCCAGCACGTGGTGTAACGGCGCGGCATCCTGGCGCCCTGTAGTTGGAGGTGGGTCGATGAGATGACCTGAGCCACCAACGCAAGCTCGTCGTGGGCGGCCGGTGGGAGTCCGGTCCGGGTAGCTGCCCCTGATCAACCTCCACGGGACCGTCGTCGCTCCCAGACCCAACTGGGGCTGGCGGGCAAGGCCGAATGCCGGCGGTGAAGGACGTCGGTGAGCCGTGTGCGGGAGAACCGCATGCACGGTTCGATGGGAGGGAGCTGGAACCGGAGCGTGGCCACGGTCGCCGGATCTGGGCGCCCGGCGGAAACGCCGGGGCTGTGCGCCGGACCTACCGCCGTTCAACGCCACCGCGCCAGCTCCCTACCCGACCTTGACCGACTCTCTTCGGGCTGGGTCTGGTTCCCTCACCGCTCCATGTGTCGCAATTCGTCGGATCGGATCGTCTGTCCGTCAGAGTCAGCGCCGTGGCCTGAAGACTAGGGGTGACATTCATGACTCCAGCTGCCGCACCGACGATCAGACTGCTGCACGGCGCCGCGATGCCACGATTGGGTCTTGGCACTTTTCAGATGGACGACTCCCACGTGGAGCCAGCCGTCGCCTCCGCGATCGAGGTCGGCTACCGGCTCGTCGACACAGCCGAGGCATACGACAACGAGCGAGGGGTTGGCCGAGGCCTACGCGCGTCAGGGGCACCACGCGAGGAACTGTTCGTCACGACGAAATTCACCAAGCGCTGGCACGGCGCCGGCCTTGTCGCTGAAGCATTCAATCGTAGCGCCGACAAGCTTGGTCTCGACTACATTGACCTCCTTCTCATTCATTGGCCGAACCCCCAGCAGGATCGATACGTTC
Source organism: uncultured Chloroflexia bacterium (assembly GCA_963835945.1). GTDB lineage: Bacteria > Chloroflexota > Limnocylindria > Limnocylindrales > CSP1-4 > JAJYNJ01. Next base: position 64,674 of record CAWIHR010000024.1, on the reverse strand, counting down.
AGGCTTGGAGTGGACTCGTGCAGCTCTTGGAGGAGGGCCGGGTCCGAGCAATCGGTACGTCTAACTTCAAGCCGGCACACCTGGAGCGGATCATGGCCGAGACTGGCGTTGTGCCCGATGTCAACCAAATTCAGCTGAGCCCGGCCTCGCCCCGCGCGGCTACATGCGCGTACCACGCCGCACACGGCATCATCACTCAATCGTGGAGTCCGATGGGCGGCGAGGGCGCCAGCGTGCTGCGTGAGCCACTAGTAACTGCCCTAGCCAGTAAGTACGGCAGGACCCCGGCACAGATCGTGCTGCGCTGGCACATCGAACTCGGCCTGGTGCCCATTCCGAAGTCTGTCGACCCCCAAAGGATCGCCCAAAACATCCAGATCTTCGACTTCGGCCTGAGTCGGGGGGATGTCGGCGCCCTCTCGGCGCTCGATCGCGGGGAGATGGTCGTGCAGGATTCCGACATCGTCGGCTACTGAGGGGAGCGGGCAGACTACTCATCGGCAGGAGATCGTCTGGGCGCAGGACTTCCACCTGAAGACGCCATTGCGCCCTCGCCTGTCTGCAGGCCGGTGCCCGAGCATCGAGCGCGTGGAGATGAAGGACGGCAGCCTGTGGGCTGCGGTCGTAGCGGACACGCTGGACGACGCCAAGGCGACGGTCGGCCGTGTCGCACGCACCGCTGAGGCTCGGCGCAGTCGCGTCGGTGGCCAACTCGGTGGCGGAAGGGCACGGCTCACGTGGTGGGTCGAGGTCACCTCGGACTACTGCCGGTGTGGAGTACAGCTGACGGAGCCCGGCGAGACGGCCGCGGCGTGAAGGTCGAGATCATCAGCAACTTCGAGGACCCGAGATGTTGGGCCTGATGGACATTGGCGTCCGACTCGGGGTCAGCGGCGATGCGCGTCTGGCTGTCGTGGCTGCGGCGGCACGGATCGCCTGACGCGGGTCACTAGGCCGGCGTGACGCGCCTTGGCGCCGCGGTGGCAGTCCGCTACAATCGCGTCCTCCCGAGCGGGAGTAACTCAGTTGGCAGAGTGCTTGCTTCCCAAGCAAGATGTCGCGGGTTCGAATCCCGTCTCCCGCTCCAACATCTCGGTTCCGATGTGGCGAAGACACGGGCCTGTCCTGACGACGGGCCTTGATTCTCGCGGGAATCTCGCCTATCGTCGGACGTGGCGACGAGAGGCATTGACGCGCGGTAACGTTCCCGGCCGTCCCACACCGCGCTGAGCCACTGGCCAGAGCGACTCGTCGCCGCACGGGTGGTGTCATGACCGTTCACACGCCAGAGCACACGACCTGTCCCCCGGACGCGGCATGCGCCATCGACCGTCGCGCCCTGGCCCTGTGGCCGGGCCTCGACCGCCGCGCCCTGGCCCGCTGTCGGCACGACGCGGCCTGCATCGCCCGTCTCGTGGGCCGTCGTTCCGGCTCGGCGCCGCACACCATCCGGGCCATGCTGCTGGTGTCCGCCGTCACCCCCGAGGACGGCGCCATCTGGTTCGGCTAGGGCGAGGGGACCGCGCCGCCCGCCCGTGGTCGGTGCACGGAGCACGCCCCTGACTGCGGATCTCGACCTGCTGCTGGCTCGGGGGTGGACGCTGGTCCAGCCCGTGCAGGGGCTGCCCGGCGTCACTGCCGGTGACGCGGTCCACTTCGAGCGCCATGGCAGCGACCTCGTGGTGATCAAGACAGGGGTGGGCCGGGTGGCCGCCTTCCTGGCCTCCGAGGTTGCCGTCGTCCCCGTCGCCTCCAGCGATCGCTACACCCTGTGCCAGCGTGGCGTCCTCCTCGCACAGGTACGGCCGCGCAGGTCAGCCTGACCCGCGAGCGCCCACTGCCCGAGTTCGGGAGTCCCGACGAGGAGATCGGCCGTCTGCGGGCGCAAGTGCTTACCAGTCTGACCAGCCCGCCAGGATGGGCAGCACGGGCAACAAGGCGGGCTGGACGAAGGTCAGCAACTGGCTGGCGGCGCAGCGTCGGAAAGACCATCAAGCTGCAACTGGCACCCCGTACCGATGCATGGACCGACCCTTCGGCGCTGCACACTGCGGGGCGTCTCCATCTCGCGGCGTGGGGCGAGGTCGAGGGTCACAGTTAGCCGGGGCCAACGTCTCGGGTGCTCGTCTCGCGGTGGCCTACTATCTCCATGACTGTCAGCCAGAGGTAGGTTCCGCGATGACCGAGGGGAACGAGACGGGTCCGAGCCGGGAGTGCCCGTGGTGCTCGGCCTTGGTGCCGCCCGACGCGACGCACTGTTCGACCTGCGGCGCCGCCCTCGCCCAGCGCGAGTCGCTCGGCGATCTTGCCGTCGCCGGCGTCACGACGGTGGCCCCCGCACTCGAGGCCTACGCCGCCGAGCCGCTGCCTATCCCGTTGCCGATACCGTCGAGCGTGGACCCCATCGGCGGGTCGCCCTACCTCACTGGCATGGCCGAGCTCGCCGCCCTGGCTGCGCCGTATGGCACCCGTACCGCAGCGCCCGTCGATCCGAGCAGCGTAGGGGAGTCGAGCGATGCGGCCCTCGAGGCAACCGAGCGGCTGGACCGCGAGGACGCATCCGGCTGACTTGCGGCTAGATTTGGCGGGCCATCGACAGCCTCAGTGGATCCGAGCCTCTGGCGGGTGGCGACGGGACGATGTAACTGGCGCGGTTACTAACGCGGCTGGTGCCGCGGCCCGGAAGCCATCAAGATTGCCAGGAGCCAGAGCCCACCCAAGCCGCCCGTTCCGGCCGTTGCAGGGTCACCGGCACCGCTACGCCGTGCCGTGCGGACCGTAGGTTCGATCGACGAAGTGGCGCAGCGCCCGCATGTAGGCATCGAACCGAGCCCGCCGGATGTCGTGGTTCGCGCCCGCCAGATGGACGACCTGGAGGTTGGGCATGCTCGCAGCTGCCTCGGCGGCGATCTGCTCGGAGACGATCGCCCCAGCGTCGCGGTCACCGATGATCAACAGCCCGGGAGCCGTGACCTGCCGCAGGGTGTCCACGGAGGTCTCCATGGTCACGGCTCCGCTCGCCATGGTCCGCAGGAAGTCACGGCTGACGGCGGCGCTTCGCGTCGACCCAGGGGCGAATCTCGACGTCGGGGTAGGTCGGGCTCATCCGCCGCGCGAGCGCCCGCCCCACGCCCGCTGGCATGTAGCGGAAGATCGACATGAACCTTGCCATCATCTTCCCCGCGTCTCCCATCCGCCGGCCGATCTCGCCCCCGAAGACCGGCTCGTTGGGTGTGAGGAGCGGCGGGTCCTCGAGGAACACGCCGCGGACGAGTTCTGGGCGAGCCGCTGCGAGGTGGACCGCGGCGTCGGCGCCCATGGAGTGGCCGCCCACGATCGGCCGGTCGAGCCCGAGCGCCTCGATCGTCCCGGCAAGGTCGGCGGCGCGGGCCACAGCGCTGTAGTCGCCGTGCCCAGAATCGCTGCGGCCGTGGCCACGTGCGTCGACCATGACGCAGTCGTAGGCGTCCTCGAGCTCGCGGACCACTCGCGTCCAGCACAGCCCGTCGTCCATGGCGCCGTGGTTGAAGACCATCGGCGGTTTGTCGCCGCCGCTGCGGTAGTAGTGGATGCGGATCCCGTTCGCCTCGACGTAGCCGTCCGCCCAGCGTGCCGTTGATCCCCTCGGGATTCTCGGTTCACCGCGAGGCCGTTTCGCATCCCGTCCTCCCCCGCGGCGCCGTCCGGCCACTGCTGCGCGCAGGAAGGTGCGTAATCCCAGGCTATAGCGGCCGTTGGAGAGTAGCAGGAGTCCCTGGAGCATCCGGCCCTCCACCGCTCCGCCACTCATCATCCGGAACGTCCTGAGCGTCATCTCGCCGATCGCGTGGGACACGATTCGTCCGAGCGGAGACTCGGGGTCGCCGCCAGCGAAGGCCATCGCCTGGTGTCGCATGACCCGGACCAGCAGGCGCGCCACCGGCGACTGCATGTCGGCGAGCGGCGTGTTCAGGGTGTAGTGCCCGGGAGGCTCCGGGGTGTTCTCCGGCAGCGTGCGCCCATAGAGCGCCTCGAACGCCGCCCGGTCGAACGCGCGGCTGGGCACAAGGTGCCGGTAGGCGCTCTGGACCGCCTCGGGCTCGGTGGCGGCAGTGCCGGGCGCATCGCCCGGCACGTCGACGACGACCGTCGCCCGGATGTCCCGCGACGACGCCCCCACTCGGATCTCGAACTGCCCGCCCTCGACCGCCCACCCGTGGGTCGAGGTGTCCCAGTGTGCGAAGGCGCGGCGGCCGAGGGGGACCTCGACACGCGTGGACTCGCTGGGCGCCAGCCACACTTTGGTGAAGCCACGCAGCTCCTGCTCGGGCCGGAAGACGCTCGAGGCGACGTCATGGACGTAGACCTGGACGACCTCCCAGCCCGGCCGCGCGCCCGAGTTCGTCACCGTCACCGACGCCGCAACCGCCGCCTGCAGGTCCGCCGCGGGACTCGCCCACCGCGAGGTCGCTGTACTCGAACGTCGTGTACGCGAGGCCGTGGCCGAACGGGAAGAGCACGTCCACGCCCGCGCTGTCGTAGTACCGGTACCCGACGTACACGCTCTCGCGGTACTCGGCGAACCGCGGGCCGAGCGCCAACTCGTGGACCGGGTTGTCCTCCCAGCGGACCGGGAAGGTCTCCGCCAGGCGCCCCCCGGGCTCCGCCGCGCCGGTGAGCACGCGGGCTACGCCGCTGCCACCGGCCTGCCCGCCGAGGTAGCCTTCGACGATCGCGGGCACGCGCGACGCCCACGGCATCTCGACGGGCGCACCGTTGGCGAGCACGACTACCACTCTCGAGTTGGCCTCGAGGAGCGCCTCCACGAGTGCGTCGTGCGCAGCCGGCAGCCGGAGGTTCCGCCGGTCGATGCCCTCGGTCTCCGCCGCCTCCGTGAGGCCGACGAAAGCGAGGACCACGTCTGCCGAGCGGGCCGCGTCCCGCGCCTCGGCGAGCAGCGCCTGGTCGATCTCTTCGGCGTTGCGCCGGTAGCCGGGCGCGTAGGCAAGACCGCCCTCGCCGCGCAGGGCGACGAGCTCGGTCCAGGCGTCGTTGAGCCGGTGCGGCGTGATCATTGAGCTGCCGGCGCCCTGGAAGCGCGGCTCCTTCGCGAACGCGCCAGCGACCAGCACCTTGCCCCTCGGGTCGAGCGGGAGCAGGGCGTCGTTCTTCAGCAGGACGACCGCCTGCTCAGCCGCCCGGCGGGCAAGCTCGTGGTGGGCGTCGCGGTCGTAGCTCCGGCCAGGTTCGCGGGCGGCGGCCGTCCTGGCGATGAGCGCCAGGATCCTTCCGGCGGCCGCGTCGACCGCCTCGGCCGACAGCCGTCCGTCGGCGATCGCGCGCAGCAGGGCCGCGTCGCTGCGCCCACTGAACCCCGGCATCTCGAGGTCGAGACCCGCCGCGACCGCTGCCTCCCGACGGTTCACCGCGCCCCAGTCGCTCATCACGGCGCCGTCGAAGCCCCACTCGCCACGGAGGATGTCGGTCAGCAGCCCGCGGTTCTCGGTGCAGTACGTGTCGTTCAGCCGGTTGTAGGCCGCCATGATCGTCCAGGGACGCGCCTCGGAGACGGCGTGCTCGAAGCTGGCAAGGTAGATCTCGCGCAGCGCCCGCTCGTCAATGAGTGCGTCGATCGTCATGCGGCGCGTCTCTTGGTTATTGGCCGCGAAGTGCTTGAGCGAGGCGCCGACGCCGCTCGCCTGGACGCCCCGGATCCAGGCCGCTGCCAGGTGAGCGGACAGGAGCGGGTCCTCCGAGAAGTACTCGAAGTTGCGCCCGCACAGCGGCGTGCGTTTGATGTTCGCCCCGGGGCCGAGGACGACGGACACCCCCTCGGCCGCCGCCTCTCGCCCGATGGCGGCCGCCACTTCCTCGACGAGGTCCCGGTTCCACGTGGCGGCCAAGGCGGATGAGGTCGGGAAGCACGTGGCCGGGACGTTGTCCGCGACGTTCATCGAGTTGGTGGTCTTCGCCTTGCGCAGGCCGTACGGGCCGTCGGTAACGACGATCGACGGCACGCCGAGACGCTCGACCCCGTACAGGCTCCAGAAGTCGCGGCCCGACAGCAGGGCGACCTTCTCGTCGAGCGTCATCGCGGCCAGCAGGGTGGAGGGATCAAGAGGAGCCGGCCGGGTCGTCATCGTCGTGCACCTCGATCGAGCGCAATGTCACGACACCGCCCGCAGCCCCCGTGGTGCAGGCGGCACGAGCGTGCGGGGCGATGATACGTCCCCCTTTCGGGCAGCTGACTCCTTCGATCCGGAGGGAGTGCTGCTGGGCCGGGCTGGATCAGGGTCCGCTACGACATAGCACCTCCGTTCTATCAGGGCAATGGCCCGCCATCCGACGAGTACCGCCACCCGACGCTTGATCTGTACCAGTCGCGGGAGGGAGGCTGTGGGCGCCGACGAGGCCACGGCTCTGCGGGTGCTCGCGCTCCGGTTCCGGCTCGCCCGTGAGGGACGTGACGGCGCGACCCACGACACCAGTACGAGAGCCAGATGGAGCGGGCGCCAGGCGGTGGCTCCCGGCCAAGACCCCGCGCCCATCGCGCACATGGCTCGTGCCACCTACGAAAGGGGGGACTACATCCCCACGTCATCGACCTCGCCGATGCGGGCCCGGAAGGGGGCGTCGGGACGGCCGTCGTTCCAGTTGCCGCCGATGCCCCGCGGCACCGCCAGCACGAACCCCTCGCGGTCGGCCAGGGCGTAGAGCCCCGTGAGACGGTCCACCGAGGCGGGAGTGCCGCCTCCGCCGTGCAGGGCCAGCACCAGCGGCCGCGGTCGGGCATCGGGGAGCGGGGGCACGTGCAGCAGGTACTCGCGCCAGCGCCCGTCGTGGCGGAAGGCGACCGGGCGGGTGGGTGTCAGGCGATCCATGCTTCGGCGGGGTCGGTGCCTGCGTCCATGGCCGGTATTCTCTCAGCCACCCCCTGTGAAGCGTCAGCGCATCTTCAGGCCGCCCAAGGCTCGCGTCGCGAGATCGCTCACCTCTGTCGCAGACAGCACGCGCGTGCCGCCGCGCAGGGATGCACCCTGCCTACCGGCAGGACGAGCGCGGACGCGACGGCACGTGGCACGATGGCCAATGTCGCGGGTTCCAATCCCGTCTCCCGCCCCAATGACACGATGCCCGTGTCTTCAGGCCCCTGTCCAGCCGGGCTTCGTCGTGGCCGTGACGCCCAGCCCCGCTCTGTCGAGGTACAGCCTGGCGGGCCCACGCCGTGCGGACCGCCGCGCGCTCGGGCGGCCGGCGGTCAGCCGATGATCAACAGCGGCTGAAGCCCGGACAGGGGGCCGTCCGGCCTGGGCCCGACCAGCTCGGGTTCCGGCCCGAGGTCCGCTTCACGAGCCGCGAGTTTGGCGTCCAGCTGGGCGATAAGTGTCGGGGTGCTCGCCTGGAGTGCCTGCCCATACGCCGGTCCGATGTCCTTCATGAGCGCCATCTCCCGTCGGGTCTTCGGAGCACCGAACCGGAAGTGGACCGTGGTGCCCGTCGCGGCCGGCTCCAGCTCGATGGTGTGGAGCACCTTCACCGGTCCACCGGGCGTGTCGAGGATCGTCCGATCCGTGACGTAGTCGTACGGGCGCCAATCGAGGATCTCTTCGACGACGGCGTCCTTGCCGTGCATGCAGTGGTTGGTCGAGCCGGGCCCGCGCCGCCCCCCGGTGGCCCCCTGCACGTGACCTCCGTCACCCAGGGCTGCCAGCTCATCCTCTGCCCAGGCGTGGTGAGGAACTCCCAAGCCACCTGCGGCGGCACCTTCGTGGGCACCGAGACGGTGAGGATGGATTCCTCGGGGGAGACGCGGACGCGCCCGCGAGCCTCCTCCTCCTGCCAGCGGAGCCCCAGGTCGTGAGCCCAAGCCGGCACGTCGCCGATCCGATCGTAGGTCTCTATCTGCCTGCGCATGCCGAGCGCGGCGGGGTCGATGTCGGATGCATCGATGCACGGCTGGGTGATCAGGGCGTAAGCCTTGATGCCGAGCTTCTCGACGACCTCGTTCTTCAGCAACCGGTGAACGACGATCACGTCCGACCCTAGGAGCTCCTGGCGGCCGGCGACCTTCTGGTGGATGGCGGAGCCGTGGTGGACGACGAACTTGAGGTCGAGATCAGGGATCCGGACGCACGCGTTGCACTCGCAGGACGTCGCCTGGCGAACGTCGCGGCGGCGCCGGCGAAACCCGAAGTAGCAGCGCTCGATCGTGTCGAGAAGCATCGACCCGTCGATCTTCTCGGCCGTCGCGAAGGTGAAGGCGGCGTCGCCCTCGAGCTTGGCCAGCCGGAAGTTCGGCCGGAGCGCCGTGACGACGGCACCGATGAGATCCGCCAGGATGTCCTGGGCGTGGTCCAACTCGACGTCGGCAAGGTAGCCCGTGTACCCGGAAATATCGGCGATCAGGAAGCAGGTGGGTTGCGCGGCTGAGAGCATCGTTCCTCGCCGGACTAGGAGATCGCGACGGTCATCACTATACGTCTGGGCCTCCGTGCCCTGGTTCGCGGCGTTCGGCGGCCACACAGACCCGGACGACGGGCGATCCGCTGCGTCGCCTTCGCACATCGCCTGGCTGTCACCGTGCTCTCGTTCGCCTGCGAGGCGAGCCCGGTCATCCTGCCAGGGTGCAAGTAGATCGAGGGCGAGCTCAGCAGGCAGAGTGAGGCTCACACCTGGACGTCGTCACGACACGATGACTGCGCCCGATCCGCTCGCGCGCGCACTCCCCCGCTCCTACGCTCACGACGCCGGGACTTCCCAAGCAGGATGGGGGGATCACGCGTCGAGGCGAGGAACCGTCGATCATGCGCCGTTTTCGTGTGTCTTCCGGCAAGGACCTCCGAACGTACCGAGCACATCACCGAGCCTGCATCTCCGGCGAAGAGACGAGCGGCGTCTAGCATTTTCGTCGGGTGTGAGGCACCCAGGTGGTCTGCCTGCCTACAAGATCCACGAGCGCGCTACTGCGTGCCTGGCGATCTAGCCTGGTCCCCGTCGCCGTCTGAGGGATCAGAAACGGCGACGGGGACCAGCGCGGTCGGGCCGAGGAACAGGTGTGTTAGCGCGTTCCAGAAACGGTCACTGGGCGGTCGTAGGTCGAGTGGCCAGGGTCACCTGGACCTGGAGGGTGGTCGAGCCGCGAACCACGGTGAGGTTGACCGACGACCCGGGTGCGTGCAAGGCGAGGAGCTCATCGAGGGGATGGCCGTCGTCGACGTTCGTGCCGTCGACAGCGACGATGACGTCATTCTCCTGCAGGCCGGCCTTCGCCGCTGGACTGTTTGCCTCGACTGCCACTTGGCCGGTCTGACCGGATGTGATCCACGCGCCGGAGTTCACCGGTAGATGGTTCGTCGCGGCGAGCCCGGCGTCGAGGGTCTCATAGCGGATCCCGAGCCAGGGCCGCGAGAGCGGCTGGCCGGCGAGAGCCTGCTGGGTGAGGGGTCGAGCTAGGTTGATCGGGATGGCGAAACCGATGCCCTGCGCCGAACTGGCCTCAGCCGTATTGATGCCGATTACTTGGCCGCTGGCGTCCACGAGCGGTCCGCCGCTATTGCCCGGGTTGATCGCGGCGTCGGTCTGGATGAGGTCGTTGAGGGACTCGTTGCTTGCGTCGATCGAGCGATTGACGCCCGAGATGACGCCTGTGGTCACCGTGCCCTGGTACTGCCCCAGCGGGTCGCCGATCGCGATCGCGAGCTGGCCGACTTTGAGCGACGAGGAGTCGCCGAACTGGACTGTCGGCAGGCCGGTCGCGTCGATCTTCACGATGGCCAGGTCGGTGAGCGTGTCGATGCCGTAGACCCGCGCCGGATAGCTCTTCCCGTTGCTGAGCTGGACGGACAGCGACGTAGCGTCGGCCACGACATGGTGATTGGTGAGGATCCAGCCGTTAGGGTCGAAGATCACGCCTGACCCAATGCCGGTCTGGATCGCGCCGCCGCCCACGCCGAACGGATTCTGGGCGTAGACGTCGGACGCGCTAGACGACGAGATGATGGTGACCACCGCGGGACTCACGCGTGCCGCAGCGGCGATGACCGCGGAGCTGCTATCGGGCCCCGCGGCGTTCGGGACGCCAGGGGTCGGTGTGCCTGGCGCCTGCAGGCTGGTCGACTGTCCGACGGCGGCCGCGGTCACGGTGGTGAGCGCCACTCGGTTGAGCGCCCCGCTTGCCGACAGGGCCAGGTAGGTTCCGCCTGAACCGAGCGTCGCCGCGAGCAGAACGAGCGCGAAGAGGCCGGCTGCGCTCCGCACCCGCGCCGCCCGGCGAGCTGAGCGGCCACCCGAGCCACGGCCCGACGGTCCGCCAGTTTCGGAGGTGTCTGTCTCGAGAGTGGCCCTCGGGACGAGAGCCGTCCCTGACGTGACTCCACCGCTGGGGGCTGGCCCGAGGCTGTCGGTGAATGCTCCATCACTGAGTGCCTCGCCGCTAGGCGCGGATCGGGTCTCCGATCGAAGCTCCGCCGAGTTGGCTGCCTCGGGCGCCGCAGCAGGCCCGAGTTGCTTGTTGGGTTGAGGTGGGATGGTTGGCATTGGCTCCATCGGTACTTCCCATGGGCTGGGTGTTCTTGATGGCTCCAAGATCGGCAACTTCGCTGAAGAAACGCTGAGGACACGATTGAGCCGGCACTAAGCCTCCCTTAACGCTTGGCAATCCGGGGTGGCGGTGAGGAGCATGGCGGCGCACGTGGCGACCGCACCAGGCCGCGAGTTCCCGAGGGCCTCTTGGTTGTCCCTGCGCGATGGCGCGCGAGGATGGCGCACTCAGCCCACGCCGGCCAACTGCGCGATGGCGTCAATTGTCGGCGGGGCACCGACGACGCTGCTGTGCGTCGCGCCCGGGACAAGAACCAAGCTGCCCTGGCATCCCGCGCCGGCCAGGGCCGCCTCGACTTGCTACGAGAAGGACGCTGGGTTGGCCGTGTTGGCGGCGCCGTAGATCACGAGCACCGGAACTCGCGATGCGGCCGACGCGGCCAGGAGTTCGATCGGGTCCACCGCCGACCAGGTCCCAGGCTGCGCGGCGCGGCCGCCTCCCAAGTGCGATGCCAGGTGCTCCGAACGGACGTAGGTCTCGAACTCGCCCACGGCGCGCCCGAACTAGACAAGTTTCTTACATGCCCACAGCTGTGAGCGCTAGATGCGGAAGGCCTTCATCCCCTCGCCGCCGTTGAGGCTTCTCGCTTCGACGACGATGCGGCAGGTGACGGGGCACGGGAAGAGGCGCGGGACGATGCGCCCGTATCAATCGTCTCCACCCAGACTTCCAATCCCTCCTGACGAAGGAGGCCTTTCTGTAGGAAGCCAGCCTTGGTCGCCACCCGTTGCGAGGCGTCATTCGTCGGCGTGATATGCAACTCCACGCGCGCGATGCCCAGAGTGTCGAACCCATACCGGCACACCAGTGCAACCGAACGGGTTGCGTATCCTCGACGCCGATACGGCGGGAAGACCCAGTACGACAGCTCGGCGATCGCGCCGTCGTCGGTACGGAGGTCGAGCACGCAGCCGCCCACCAGCCTTCGCGTTCCTGCCTCTCGGATAGCGAACGACCGTCTGGATCCGCCGAGCTCCCACTGCATCTGCCAGTGGCGGATCTGGCTTGCGATGTCCGGCCTCGTGAAAGGGCCCGGGAGACAAGACAGGTGCACGTACTCATCGTCTTCGCCGGCCCACAGTGAGTCGACATCGGCGTCGGTGAAGCGATCCAACGCCACGACACCATCAGTGAGGGGCAACGCGCCCGGACCCTGTGTCACCAAGATGCTTTCCGAGACGATTCGGCGACAGCTACTTGGCGGAGTTATCCGGTGGTGAAGCGCGTCCTGCGATCGAGGTGGGAGGGCGGCGGCTAGAGTCCGCCCTCCCACCTCGCTAGGTGACCCGAGGTAGGCATGTGACGCCTGGGTGGGTGTGCCGCAAGACGTGACACCGGATCCGCTGGATCTGTCGCGAGTGCTGCGTCCAGATGGGCCCTACGCCTCGACCTCGCGCTCCAAGAGCACCGGCAGCGTGGCTTCCGGCGCCGACCACGCCGGCGTGTACGACGGGTGGTAAGTGAGATCCACGCTCGTCACATGCCAGCCCTGCTTGCCCAACTCGGTGAGCCGCTCCAGCATCACGGGGACGTTCTGTTCTGGGTGCTCCTGGTGGGGCAACTGCTCGACGCGATACTCGACCCGCTTCTTGGCGACGCTCCTTCCGGTCGTTGCAGCGGGTCTCCCCTGAGGCGCCCTGGCTGCATCCGTCACCACCTTTGAAATGGTCGATCGGCAAGTTCGGCAGGACAGTGACCCAGGTCACCGAACGAACGTCACCAACGTGCGCCTACACTACGGCCGTTCGGTCAGACGGCCTCGAGTGAAGGCATAGGGATGGCCACCGCGGCGCGCGGACGGGAGCGCTTGGCGGCGCTCGGGTTAGCGGGCGGTTTCCTGTATGAGTTGCCGGAGGCCGCCGCGGATCGACTGCTGGACGAGGCCGTTCGCATTACGGTTCCGGCCGGCGTGTCCCTTTACCGAGGCGGCGAGCAGCCACGGGTGATCGTGGTGGTCCGGGGCCTGCTGCGCGTGTTCCTGAGTTCCGAAGATGGTCGCCAGATCACCGTCCGGTACGCACACAGCGGCGACGTCGTGGGCCTCGTGCTCGTGCTGGGCGGACCGGGCCCCACGAGCATCGAGGCGCTGACGGCCGCCTCGGTCGTGGCGCTCCGCGTGGAGACGCTGCGCACCATGCTCGCCTCCGATGTCCTGGTCGCCCGCGCCTGCGCGCAAGAGCTGAGCCGGCAACTCGAGCAGGTCTTCGAGGATCTCGCGGCACAGGCCTTCTTGACCCTGCGCCAGCGCATCATCCTCCAGCTGCTGACCCTCGCCACCCCAGGCGAAGGACGACACCTGGTCGTGCGCGCCAGTCACGAGGAGCTGGCGGACGCCGTGGCATCCGTCCGCGAGGTGGTCACGCGCACGCTGGACCAGCTCGGCCGCGACGGGCTGATCGAAACAGGCCGCGACGAGATCGAGGTACTCGATCCGGTCCGCCTGAGCGAGGAACTGCGCGGCCGCACGGCGGGCTAGACACCTGAGGTGTCGGGGTTGGCACTTGTCCGGAGTTACCCCATGCCCATGACGTGCTCGGCTTCGATGGCGATGAGCACGCGCACCTGATCGCGCCCCCCATACCAGGGGTAGGGCCTGCCGTGATACTTCTGAGAAAGCATCTCGATGTGCTCCGCCCCGCCCTCCGTGGTCATACTGACCACCCGACCGCGCACCTGGTAGTAGCGCGAGGGCTTGTCCGGCGCGGAGACCGCCACGGCGACACGCGGGTCGCGCTCGATGTTCTTGACCTTCAGGTGGCCTTGGACGCTGTTGATGATGACGTGCTCGCCGTCGGTATCGACCCACGTCTGGGTCACCTGGGGCGAACCGTCGGCCATCGTGGTGGCGAGGTAGCAAGTGCTCGGCTTGCGCAGCAGCCCGAGCAGTTCGTCAGGGAGTTTCACGATGGCACCTTCTGAGGTCTTCCGCTTGTCGGGGTTCGTAGCCGAAGCCGTCACGGATTGTCGGTTGTCGGCGCACGCGAGGTTCGCCGCCCCTGCAGGTCGTGCCGCCTCCGGCCTGAGCGGTGACGCCCTCGGTGGGTCGGGCCGCTCGTGACGGCGATGAGCGGGGGAGGGGGACGGTGCCGGTGCTGATCTTCCGCCCGGCTGCTTTGGCCGAGCATATTGGGTCCTCCTCTTGTTCTGAAGAGTACGGCGACCCGATCGATCACACTTGGCCCAAAGGACCCCGCTTGTCATGGTCAGCTCCGTCGAGCTGGTTGCCACCGCAAGTTCACCCGTCCGTTCTTCAGCGACTGCGTCTATCGGGTGATCTTTCTCCCGACTAGGAAATCGCCATGCCGAGCTGATGGAAACTGGCGCGGAATTCGCGGCGTCAGCCGATTGGGTCAGCGTGCCTCGGCCGACGATCGCCGAACCACCAGTTCGACCGGGAGGTCCAGTTCGTCCGGGCCGCCCCCGGGGACGGTCCCCGCGCGGCTCGTGGATCGGCGATCGGGAGCATCCAACAACAGCCTGGCGGCCGCGTACCCCTTCAGGCGCAGGGGCTGCCGCACGGTCGTCAGCGCAGGCCGGCTGTGGGCGGCCGCTCCGATGTCGTCGAACCCGACGACCGACATGCTCTCCGGGACGTGCACCCGCCTCTCACGCGCGGCAGCGAGGACGCCGAGTGCGAGGCGGTCGCTCATCGCGAGGATGGCGGTCGGGGGCGCAGCGCTCTCCAGCAGGTGGCGCCCGGCCTGCCGCCCGAGGTTCTCGTCGCTGTGGGCGCACTCGAAGATCGGCACCGCGTCGGCGTCCAATCCGCCCTCCGCGATGCCGGCGCGGTATCCCTCCAGGCGCTGGGCGGTCACGTCGAAGCTCGCCGGCGAGGAGCGGGTCGCCGATGCGGGTCCACTGTAGCCGTCGGGATGGAACGGCAACGCCACGATGCCGAACAGGCGGTGCCCGAGGCGGACGAGGTGGCGAGCCGCCTCTCGCGCCCCGCCGTGGTCGTCGATGCTCACCGTGGCCACGCCGGGCAGCCTGGGCTGATCGACGACGACCAGCGGGGCGTTGCGCACAAGGAGCCGTCGCAGGGCCGCGGCATCCCGCGGCAGCGAGTAGGCGATGAAACCATCGACCGCGACATCGGCGATCACGTGCGGGTCAGACGCCGTGAGCACTCCCGGCACGATCAGGAGCCCCAGCCTCCGCTCTTCGCAGGCGTCGGCGATGCCGCGAACCAGCGCGCTGGTCGTTGGGTCATCGAGGGCGAACGGCAGCGGTTCTGGGAGCACTAGGCCGATGGCGCCGGCGCGGCCGGTTCGCAACATCCGGGCCACTGGGTTCGGCCCCGCGTACCCCGCCTTACGCGCGGCATCGAGCACCCTGCCGCGAAGCTCGGCCGATAGCTGGTCCGGCCGGTTGAACGCGTTGGACACCGTCGTCCGGGAGACGTCCAGCTGGCGGGCGATGTCCTTGAGGCGCAGGCGCGCACGGGGCGTCATCGAATCGTCGTCCATTGCTGCTCCCCATTGTCGTCGATCTTGACCGATCCAGAAGGGCGCGCTATGCTACGCGCAGTTCTTGATCGATCCAGAATGTCCCAGGGATCGACTAGGGCTGGGAGTTACCGATGAACACGACGACGACCACCGATCTCGACCTTGCTCGCGAGCGGATCGAGACTGCCCTTCGCACCTACGACTTTTGCGGCTCATGCGGCGAACCGATGATGATCCAGGCGCGCGAGCACGCGCTCTGGGTCGAGTGCGCCTCGCTCCGCGGGCGTCACGGGATCCGGTTCCGCCTAGCCGCCGGCCTGCACGACCGGCACGCGCTGGATGTGCCTGCCGACGACGCCCTGTCCACTGCCGCGTAGCACCGCGCGTCCCGCGTGGCACGCTGACTGCCACGCCGCGTCCTCCAGCCTGCTCGGGCGCCGGGACACGGCGCGTCAGCGTTCGAACGGGTAGCGCAGGCCGATCTGACGCCGGATCTCGTCCAGCGTCTCCATGATCGCGACTGACTCGTCGAGCGGCATCGTCGGGCTCTCGAGGAGACCCGCGCGGAGGCATCGGCCGACCTCCGCCGCCTCGTGGTGCCACCCGTGGCCCGGGTCGCTCCGGCGGATCTCCTCGACCACCTCAGCGTGCGGGTTCGCGCCGTGAACTAGGTGCACCGAGGAGGGGTCGAAGAGGGGACCCGACAGCTCGAGCCGGCCCTCGCTCCCCGCGACGACCGCCGAGCTCGGCGTATCCACCTCGAGGGTGGCGTGCAGGACGGCCTGCGCTCCGTTCGCGTAACGCAGGATCACCGAGCACTGCGCGTCGACACCCGTCTCGGTCGCTGTCGCTGTCGCGGTCACCGCCTGCGGAGTGCCCAGCACGCCTCGACGCGAAGGAGACCGGGTAGACGCCGAGGTCGAGCAGGACGCCTCCACCGAGCTCGCGGGCGAACATCCGGCCCGCCGGGTCGTGACGCATCCGCTGGCCCAACTCCGCGTGGACCGTCCGGATCACGCCGAGGGCTCCGGCGGCGAGGATACCTCTGACCCAGACCATGTTCGGAAGGAAGCGTGTCCACATCGCCTCCATCAGGAACCTGTGCTGGCGACGGGCGGCGGCCACGAGCTCTCTGGCTTCGGAGGCCGTGACGGTGAAGGGCTTCTCGCACAGGACGGCCTTGCCGGACTCCAGGGCCGCGAGGGCCCATTCATGGTGCCATGGGTGTGGCAGCGCCACGTAGACGACGTCGACCGCGGGATCCTCCACCAGGGCGCGGTAGTTCGCATAGCGCACAGGAATGCCGAACCGCTCGGCGAAGGCATCCGCCGCCTCGCGGCTCCTGGACCCCACAGCGCAGGTTTCGGCGTCCGACACCCGCGCCAGGTCCGTCGCGAACTTGGACGCGATCTCCCCCGTGCCGAGGATGCCCCACCGGATTCGCTGGTCAGCTCCTCCCGTCACAATCTATCCTCCTGGCCCTTAGAGGCGACACCACTCGTGTACAGCGTAGTGCGGTAACTTCCTGGACCCAATCGTCCGCGGTAGCGCGGCCGGCCCCTACGTGTCGCGCCGCGTTCCGAAGCCGCCGCCCGCGATCGTCGTCGCGATGCCGGCCAGAGCGACGAGCGCCGCAGCGCCCAGCATGCCCACCCCGAGCCCGAGTGTCGGCGACAGGAACCCCATGATCGGCGGATAGACCGACTGGCCAGCCGATGCGGCCGTCCCAACCAGGCCACTCACGCTGGCGGAGCGCTGGGGGTAGTGCTGGCTCGCCAGCGTCATGATCGATGGGTAGATCGGGCCGTAGGCAAGCCCGATGATCGCGAACAGCGCCACGCTTACCGGGTGCACGGGCACGGTTAGCGCGACCACGAGCGTAGTGGCACCGGTGGCACCGCAGGCGAGGACGAGCCGGACCAGGTCGAAACGGTGCGAGATCCGTGCCGACACGATCCGCCCGACGGCGAGGCCGGCCCAGAATAGGGTCAGTGCCACAGGCGCCAAGACAGTCGTCATCGGCGAGAAGTACCGGACTACCCATCCCGTCACCCCTGCTTCTGAGCCGACGTACAGCGCCGTGGCAGCGACCAGCACGACGACCGCGAGCGGTAACCGAGGCCGGCGGCGGTTGCTCGCCCCCATCCAGGGCGACGTCGGAGCGCGCCTCGTGACGTAGCGGCCCGACGTCATCTCTTGTGGCACGAGAAGCGCGGCGAGCAGCAGCCCGGCGAGCCCCGTCCCAACCATCAAGCTTCGCCAAGGGATCGCGGACTGCACCAACCACGAGAGCGCGAGGGGCGAGGTCAGAGCACCGAGGGCGTAGCAGAGATGCAATCGGCGAGCGCGTTGCTGCGAGCGTCGGGAAACATGTCGATGACGAGGCTGTTGCCGCAGACCCCGAGTGCGCCGGCGCCGACGCCCTGGATAGCCGAGCCGAGAACGAAGATAGGCCACGCCGGAGCCAGCCCCTGGATGAGGAGTCCGCTACCGAGGAGCAGGCAGGCTCCCGGGAACGACGCTCGCCGCCCTAGTCGCTCCACTGCCGGGCCTCCGCCTAGCGACCCGGCCACGTAGCAGACAGCGCTGATGAGGTACAGAACGCCGATGCCGCTGTCGGACTCCGCGAACTGGTGTTCGACGAAGAGGATCAGAGTCGGGACGAGGACCGCGATCCATCCCAGCAGGAAGAAGCCGGCGTACGAGAGGCGCGCGGCCTGACGCGTCAGCCCGCTCACGCGCTCACGGACAAGGACCGAGCCGGCGCGGCGACCTGAGCGACCGTGAGCCCGGCCTGCTCGACGCCCCGCGGTGCCCCGACGATCCCGACTGCCTGCGTGGTTGCTTCTTCGCTGTCAAGCCGTGGTCACGCTAGCAGGTCCTCGAGGCCCTCCGGGCAGTCCGGATCGCCTGTTCGCCCCGTGTGTGCAGACAGACCTCGGGAGCTGTCGGCAGGCACTGACCCGAGGGAGCGATGGCGCCCTCACCTATCTGCGCTACCCCCGGGGCTCAATCGAGAAGCCAGCCTGCCCGGACGTTCGTCGCCCGACGGCGGGCAAGCCCCGCGACCTGAGCGCTTACTCCGCCGGTGCGCTCTCTTCGCCGTCGTGCCAGAAGCCGGTCAGGGCGTCGGCCACCGCTTGGTGCTGATCCGGCGTCAGCCGATCGCCAAACTCACGCTCAATGAGGCGCAGGTGCTCCGCGAACGCAGCGTCGTGACGCCGACGCCCCTCGGGCGTCAACACGACGCGGACCCCGCGCCGGTCGCCGGGGACCGGTTCGCGCCGCACGAGGCCAGCCGCCTCGATGCGATCGACCAGACGGGTCAGGCCGCTGCGCGTGAAGAGCGAGCGCTCCTCGAGCTCCTGCATGCGCAGCCCGTTGCCGGGGGCATCGTAGAGCTGGGCTAGGACATCGAGCCACGTGAGCGGGAACCCCTCTCGAGCCATCAGGTCGCGCTCGGCGACACGCAACACCTTGGCGCTCGCAAAGAGCACGCCCCGCCAGGCATCATTCCAGCGCGCGGCGTGCCCGGGGTCCTTGTCTGCCTCCACTCAGGTGAGGCTACACCATAGTTGCTGCATTGCCAACTACTTATGTTGCGGTAGTTGACAATGCAGTCGCTGTCTCTACACTAACTGTAGGACCGACGGCGAGACGTCCCCACCGTGGTCCTGGCGGCAAGGAGATCACCGTGGCAACCCTGTTCGTGCGACACCAGGCAGCCGACTACACGGCTTGGCGCAAGGCCTACGACGGCTTCCAGCCGAAGGCGAGGACGCTCGGCGTCCAGTCCGACGCGGTCTACCAAGCGGCCGACAACCCGAACGACATCACCGTGATCCACGAGTTTGCCACGGTCGAGGCCGCGCAGGCCTTCGCCGGGACCGCCGAGTTGCGAGCCGCGATGCACGACGCCGGCGTGCTCGGAGCCCCGACCGTCTGGTTCACCAACCGCGCGTAGGCTAAGCGAGGTGAGGGTTCGCGGGGCGGCGTGGTCATGGCTCGCCGGGTGACCGGGCCTCCGGTCTGTACGGGTGCGTCGTGACCGCCGACCTCGCAGCGGCCGTGCGGGCGGCGATCGCGGAAAGTCCAAACACCGCGGCATCGACCGCCAGCCGGGTCATGGAGAACCTCGCGGCCTTTCAGAAGGATCCTTGCACCTCGACCTGGTACGGCTTTGTCGTTCGGCTGGGCCTCCTCACTGACGCGTCGAAGGTTCGCGCGCTGCTCGGTACTCTTGATCCCTTCCCCGACGTTACTGCGCAGGCTCTGGCTGATGTCGGACTAGCGCGGGGCCGCACGACGGAACACGAGACCGACTGAGCGGCCTCGTCGTTGACCGCGAAGCAGTCGGTTCTGCCGCGGAACCGGTGGCGGGGGCGATCCCGCGACCGCAGCAGGCCCGCGCCGGCCTGCCCGTCATGCTCGCAAGGCGAGGGCCGGAACCCTGGAGGCGTCGGACGAAGCCAAAGTCGCGCCGGCCCGGCCATCCGGCCAGGACGACTCCGCCGCGTGCGCCAACCCAAGGTCGATCGAGGCCGCCCATTCGACCGAGCCCATGAGATCCGGTCGGTGCGTCAACACGACCACTGTCCGGCCCGCGATTGCCGCGAGCATGTCCCGCATGAGTTCCGTCGCCATCGACTCGTCCAGGTGTTCGGTCGGTTCGTCGAAGATGACGACGCTCCGTTCGGCCAGGAGGAGCCGGGCCAGAGACAGGCGCTGACGCTGGCCGCTTGAGAGCCGGGCGCCCTGTTCTCCAACGGCCGTGTCGAGCCCGTCAGGGAGCGCCTCGACCCAGTCGAGCAGGCAGGCCGTCGAGAGGACTTCGCGCAACTCGTCGGCTGATGCGTCCGGCCGCGCGAGGCGCAGGTTCTGGGCGATCGAGGCGTTGAAGATGTGGGGATCCTGGTCGCTGGCGCCGACGATCCGCCGCACGTCATCGCCGGCTAGGCGCGCCAAGTTGACCGGCCCGGTTGCGCCGACGATCTCGACGGTCCCCTCGCTCGGTTCAAGGAACCGCAGCAGGATCGCGCCAAGCGTGCTCTTGCCTGACCCGCTCGGCCCGGTCACGATGGCGCGCTCGCCCGCACGCAGCTCCAGGTCGACCCCGTGCAGCACTTCCGGCCCGTCGCCGTACCGCGCGCGCACGCCTCGGAGGCGGAGGCCGTACGGGCCTGCCGGGAGCGGCACCGGCGAGGGCGCCTCGTACACTGGCACAGGCCGGTCCAGCACGTCTAGTAGGCGCTCGGCCGACGTGGCGAGTCCTGGCACGTGCTGCGCGGCGGAGATCAGTCCGGCCATGCCTTCGTGGGCAGCGATCGGCGTCAGGGCAACGACGGCGAGTGCGACGCCGTCGAGCCTGCCGGCTCGCAAGGCCACGATGCCCAGAATGAGAGCCAGCCACGTTGCTGCACCGCTTGCCAAGCCCGCGATCAGAGTTCCTAGACCGGCCCCGATCGCCACCCGCTTCTCACCCGCCGCGACCACCGCATCCAGCGCGGACACGTTGGTCAGCTGGGCCGGCAGCGTCCCCGCGACGAGCAGTTCCGGGGCACCAGCCAGCAGATCGAGGGAGGCCGCCGCGAGCGCCCCACGGGCCGGGGCAAGCCGCCGTTCCGCGCGGCGAGTGACGCGGTCGACCAGCAGCGGGCCGACCAGGGCGACTAGGAGCAGCGACGCGACGAGGATGAGGCCGGCCGCCGGAACGAGCGCACCTACGAGTAGCGCGGCGCCCAGGCCCGCGATCCCGGCGACCGCGTAAGGGAGCAGCACGCGCAGCCAGAGATCGGCCAGCCCGTCGACGTCGGCCACCAGTCGGGACAGCAGGTCACCCGAGCGGAACTCCGCGAGTCCGGCCGGCGCCAGGCGCTCGAGACGAGCGTAGGCGCGGCCTCGCAGTTCACCCAGGACCCGGAACGCAGCATCGTGCGCGGCGAGGCGTTCGGCGTAGCGCAGGGCCGCCCGGGCGATCCCGAACGCGCGCACTGCCGTGATCGCCACCATCAGGTAGAGGATCGGGGGCTCCTGCGCGGCGCGCGACAGCAGCCAGGCTGAGGTAGCCGCAAGCCCGATCGCCGCACCGGCGGCCCCGGCGCCCAGGACCACGGCCAGCGCCAGCCGCGGGGCGACCGGCTGACCGAACCCGACGATGCGGACCAGTGGACTCAGCGGGGACGTTCCGCTTGGCTGCATCAGACGGCGACCAGAGGTGCCCGCCACGAGTTGGCTGCGGCCGCCCCCTCCGTCGGCTTGATCGCCACCATCCGGTCGGCCATGGCGATGGCGCCGGGGCGGTGGGCCACGAGCAGGACGCCGACCCCCCGGTCGGCTGCCGCCCGGACCGCCTGCAACACGAGCGCCTCAGACGCTTCGTCGAGGCCGGCGGTCGGCTCGTCGAGCAGGAGGTAGTCGCTGTCCCGGAGGAGAGCGCGTGCCACTGCGACCCGGCGCCGCTGCCCGCTCGACAGGCCGGTGCCGTGCTCGCCGAGCAAGGATCCCTGCAGATCCGCGTCTAGGCCGACGGACACGAGCGCTGCCGCAACCTTGCGGTCCGACGCTCCCGGGGCCACGAGCCGGACATTGTCGGCAACAGTGCCCGGGATCATGAACGGCGCCTGCGGCACCCATGCGATGCGTCGCCGCCACGCGTCGCCGTCGAGCTCAGCCACATCGACGGTGGCCCCGCCCCGCTCGACCACCTGCACGGCGCCAGCGTCGGTGGGCACCAGGCCGAGCACCGCCTGCAGCAGCGTGCTCTTCCCGCATCCGCTCGGTCCCGTGAGGACGACCACCTCGCCGCGCCAGACCTCGAACGAGATGCCGTCGGGCGCCGGCCGCTCACGGCCCGGGTGGACGACCCGAACACCCTGGACCCGGAGGCGACTGCCGGCGAGGTCCGGGACCGCGCGACCACCGCCCACGATGCCCGGGCGGGCCTCGATGATCTCGAACGCGGCGGCAGCGGCCCCGAGGCCCTCCTCGCTGGCATGGAACTGGGCGCCGAGTTGGCGAAGCGGCAGATAGGCCTCCGGGGCGAGGATCAGGACGAAAAGGCCGGTCCGCAGGTCGAGATCCCCGGCCACGAGGCGCAGCCCCACGCCGACGGCGACCAGTGCCACGGAGAGGGTCGCCCCGAGTTCCAGCGCGAAGGCCGACAGGAAGGCCACACGGAGCGTCGCAAGCGTCTCTCGCCGGTATTCGTCGGTGGCCCGGGCGAGCGCGCCGAGCTGGGCGCGCGACAGGTCGAAGGCGCGCAGCGTGGGGAGTCCCGTAACCACGTCGAGGAAGTGCGCGGCCAGCCTGGCTAGGACGCGCCAGCGTCGGCGCCGCCGGACCTCCGTCGTTCGGCCGATCAGGACCATGAAGACGGGGATCAGGGGCACGGTGAGCGCGACGGTGATGGCGGCGACGACATCGGTGGCGGCCATGCTCGCGACGACGGCGACGGGCACGATCACGGCGAGCACGAGCTGTGGCAGGTAGCGTGCGAAGTAGGCGTCGAGGGCATCAAGGCCGCGGGTCACGAGAGCGACCACCTCGCCCATCCGCGTCTCTGATGCCCACCGGGGTCCCAGCGCGGCCGCACGCTCGAGCACCAGGCGCCGCAGCGTCGACTTCACCGAGGCCGAGGCATGGTACGCGGCCGCTTCCTGTGCCCAACCGACACAGGCCCGTGCGATGAGCACAACTGCCAGAAGGGCGATGCCACCGGCCAGCTGCGCGAGGCTGCGACCGCCCAGGAATGCCGCGGTCACGAGCGCGGCCAGCAGGAAGGCCTGCGCTATGGCCAGGCCCGCCGTCACCAGGCCGAGCGAGACGGCCGCCGCGAGCGCGGCGGTCGTCGCCCGGGCGTAAGTCAGCAGCCGGCGATCAAGCGGTTTCACGCGGCCGACCGGGCCCGGGCGTCGGGTCGGTCGGGGCGGCGTCCACGCTGATACGCCGTCGGAAGACCCAGTAGGTCCATCCTTGGTAGAGCAGGACGATCGGGGTGAAGACTACCGCGACGACCGTCATGATCCTCAGGGTGTAGTCGGTGGACGACGCGTTGGTGGTCGTCAGACTGTTGGCCGCGTTGATCGTGGACGGCAGGACATCCGGGAACAGGGCCAGGAAGAGGGCGACGACGGCAAGCGCGATCGTGGCAGCCGTGCCGGTGAACGCCCACCCTTCATGATCCAGCCGGTTCGCCACCAGTGCCATGATCAGTGCGACCGCGGCGAGGGCGGACACGACGAGCGAGGCCACGTCGCCCCGCACGAAGTGTGTCCAGCCCAGGAACGCCACCGCCGCGACCGCCGTCAGCAGGCCCACCCGTCCACCAAGCCGGTTGGCGCGCGTGCGAACGGAGCCGCGCATCTTGAGCCCGAGGAACATCGCGCCATGGGTGACGAAGAGCCCGAGTGTTGTGAGGCCGCCGAGGAGCGCGTACGGGTTGAGCAGAGTGAAGAAGGTGCCGACGTACTCGTGGTGCGCGTCGAGCGGCACGCCGCCCACGATATTGCCGAATGCCACTCCCCACAGGATGGCCGGCAGCAGCGACCCGGCGAAAATCGCCCAGTCCCAGCGCGCCCGCCAGGCCGGCTCGGACCGCTTGTTCCGGTATTCGATCGCGACACCGCGCACGATCAGCGCGACCAGGATCAGAAACAGGGCCAGGTAGAAGCCGCTGAATAGGGTGGCGTACCACTCTGGGAAGGCGGCGAACGTGGCGCCCCCTGCAACGAGTACCCAAACCTCGTTGCCATCCCACACGGGGCCGATCGTCCGCAGCATCGCGCGACGCTCGGCTTCGTCCCTGCCGAGCACCGGCAGGAGGATCCCGACCCCGAAATCGAACCCCTCGAGCACGAGGTACCCGACCCAGAGGACGGCGATCAGCGCGAACCAGACCGTGGTCAGTTCCATCGTCGCCCTCCTCAGTACCCGAAGCCGAAGGGGTTGTCGGCTCCCGTGCCCTCATCGTCCGGTGCCGGCCGGGACATCCCTTGGCCGATACGGTGTGCGAGGAGGCGGACTTCGACCACCGCAAGGCCCCCGTAGAGGACCGTGAACCCCACCAGACTAATCAGCACCTCGGCCGTGGACGTGCCAGGTGAGACGCCGGCCTGCGTCTGCATCAGGCCGAAGACGAGCCAGGGCTGGCGCCCCATCTCGGTGCAGAGCCAGCCAACCGAGTTGGCCGCCAGCGGCAACAGCGGGAGGATCAACGCCACCGCCAGCACCCAGCGCCCGACGGGCAGCCCCCGCCGGCGCACCGCCCACAGGATCCAGAGCGCCCCGAGTGCGGCGAGCACACCCATCCCGATCATGAGCCGGAAGGTCCAGTAGATGACTGGCACGTACGGCACGTAGTCGCCGGGCCCGTATGTCGCCGCGTATTGCGCCTGCAGATTGTTGATCCCTTCCACCTTGCCATCGGGGTTGCCGGTGGCAAGGAAGGAGAGGACGTCCGGGATGCGCAGCGAGAACAGTTCGGTGCGGCCATCGAGCGAGCCGATCGTGAAGATCGAGAATGACGCCGGCTGGTCGGTGTGGTACAGGGCCTCGGCCGCCGCGATCTTCATCGGCTGAACGTCGGTAATGACCTTGCCCTGCTGGTCCCCCGTCACAAACACGAGGACGACTGCCACGAGGACGGTCCAGGCGCCCACGCGGGCGGCGGTCCGGAAGACGTCCGCGTCGAGATCCGGATGGCGCCACAGGCGCCACAGGGCGACCCCGGCGACGAAGGCACCCGCCGTCAGAACGGCCGCTGCGATGGTGTGGAGGAAGGTGATCACGGCCACCGAGTTGGTGAGCACGGCCAAGAAGTTGGTCAGCTCGGCGCGACCCGCCGCGGCGTTCAGCTGGTAGCCCACTGGATCCTGCATCCACGCGTTGGCGATCAGGATGAAGTACGCGGAGAGGACAGTCCCGATCGCGGCGAGCCAGATCGTCGCGAGGTGGACGCGCTTCGGGAGTCGATCCCAGCCGAAGATCCAGAGGCCCAGGAAGGTCGATTCGAGGAAGAACGCGAGCAGCCCCTCGATGGCCAGCGGCGCGCCGAAAATGTCGCCCACGAAGCGGCTGTACGCGCTCCAGTTCATGCCGAACTGGAACTCCTGGACGATGCCCGTCACGACCCCGAGGGCGAAGTTGATGAGGAAGAGATCTCCGTAAAACCGGGTCAGTTGCAGGTAGCGGTCCTTGTTCGTCCGCACCCACGCGGTCTGAAAGCCGGCCACGAGGAAGGCGAGACCGATCGTCAGCGGGACGAACAGGAAGTGGTAGACGGTGGTGATCCCGAACTGCCACCTCGAGAGGTCGAGCGTGCTCACGGGCTAACCCTCCGGGGTGTTGTCCTCAACAGGCCCCTCGAGACGGCAGCATCCTGGTGAGCGGTGTCAGGCATCGGCGAGTGCACTCCGTTTCTCCGCCACTGTATGACCTCAGGGCTCTGGCACCATGGGCGACGCCGCCCGTTCGCCATATCAGGGTGCTGAGGGAACAAACGCGTCGGACTGCCGGGCGAGCCGGGCGTCGGACTAGGCCGTAGCTCCCACCCCCTCATGTCCGAGACACGAAGATCCGATTCCGGCAACACGTAGCTAACGGGACACTTGCTTGCCCGCTTGGGGGGAGATTGGACTTGGGGGCCTCGTGCGTGCAAGGACATGTCGTCTCCGGCGACCGGGCCGAACGGACCGAACGGCGAGGCCTGCAGGATCTGCCTCAGCCGTCACGAAGCGCTTCGGTCGCACACCCTGGGATCGTCAGCCGCGAACCTCTTGCGTGCAGCTTGCCGCATGACCGTTCGGAGGTGGGGTCGGCTGCCGCACCGTGATCGTCAGCGAGCGTCAGCCGGCCTTGCGGCAGCCCATCAGTCCCCGTCCGGAAGCGGGTTCTGGCGGCACGCGGCCACGAGCTGGCCAGCTCGTCGGCCGACGCGGCACGGCGCAGGTATGGGGGAAGACATGGGGGCCCGTGGCGTGTCGGGAAGTCGGCGAGCTGGACGTGCCCGACCGCGCCTGCGACCTGCCGAGGACTCGCATCGGGTCTCCGCCCTCGACGCGAGGTCGTGTGCGGTGAACGGGAGGCCGATCCGCGCGTCTCGCAGCCGCTCCGGCAGGTCGACCGTGGGCGCAACGTACATGAACGAGCATCCGGCCTCTGCGCCACGGTGCGCGAGGTCGGCGAGGCACTGCTGAGCCAACTGGACACCGCGACGCCGCTCTGACCCGGCGCTCAGCTGCAGCGGCTCGTGTCGTCCACCTCGCGCTGAGTGCGTAGACTCGTCTCAGATATCGTGCGTGGCTCCGGGCTGCCCCGCCGTCGGGGCGGGCGGCTCCCCGCGCCAGGAGAGCGAGGCACCTATGGCACCGCAGCGGGTACGCCGCCGCCAAGTCACCATCATCGGAGCCGGCAACGTCGGCGCAACCGTCGCTCAACGCATCCTCGAGGCCGGGCTGGCGGACGTCGTCCTCGTCGACGTCGTCCCGGGGTTGGCGCAGGGCAAGGCGCTCGACCTCGCCGAAGCCGGGCCGCTCCTCGGCCATGACGTGTCGGTCATCGGCACGACCAGCTTCCTCGACACGGCCGACTCCTCGGTCGTGGTCGTGACGGCGGGGCGCGCCCGTCACCCCGGGATGAGCCGGGACGACCTGCTGCTTCCAAACGCCCAGATCGTTAACGGCGTGGTTGAACAGGCGGCCAAGCACTCACCGGATGCCGTCTTGGTGGTGGTCACCGACCCTCTCGATGCGATGTGTCATGTCGCCCTCAAGGCAAGCGGGTTCCCGCGACAGCGGGTCATCGGGATGGCCGGCGTCCTCGACGCAGCCCGTTTCCGCACGTTCCTATCGCTGGAGCTCGGCGTCTCGCCGGCCAACACCACCGCCTTCGTGTTGGGCGGCCACGGCGACGCGATGGTGCCCATCCCGCGTTACTCCACCGTCGGCGGTGTTCCGATCACCCAGCTCCTGAGCGGGGAGGCTATCGACCGGCTTGTGGCGCGGACGCGTGCCGGTGGCGCCGAGATCGTGTCCCTGCTCGAGACCGGCAGCGCTTACTACGCGCCCGCCGCGGCGGCCGCCGAGATCGTCGACACGATCCTCGAGGATCGCCACAAGATCCTGCCCTGCTCGGCCTACCTCACGGGGGAGTACGGGGTGAATGATCTGTTCATCGGCGTCCCGGTCCGGCTGAGCCGTGCTGGTGTGGACGAGATCGTCGAAGTTGAACTCGCCGACGACGAGCGGGCGGCGTTTCAGGCGTCGGTCGAGTCGGTTCGCAGGCTCGTCACGGCGCTCGGTACCTTCGCGTAAGGTCGGCGCATCTGCGCTCGGGCCCCGATCGCCGCCGTCAGGCTTGAAAGCGCCTCCGAGGCTGGGGACAACAGTCGGCTGGCCTCGCGCCCTACGCGGGCCGCGTCTTGGATCTCCGCCGCATCGATCCGGATGGGGCGTGCTCGCGCGATGCCCGCCTTACGGCGCAGCCGCCTCGGACCCGGCGTTGGCTCCGTCGGCCGTGAATGAGAACGGGCGCAACGCCAGGGTGGCGAGCAGCACGATCGAGGTGAAGGCCGCGAGAACGAGGAACCCGGTGGCGAATCCCCCGGTCACGTCGAGCAGCTGGCCCACCAGCGGCGGCCCCACGACGGCCGTCATGACGCCGCCCCAGCCCACGAAACCCTGTGCAGATGCTGGACTCGATGGCACGCTCGCCGCGGCGCCGTTGAAGACGGCTGCGTAGGGCAGGCCCACCCCAACCCCGATTATCAGGAGGCCGCCAACCGCGAACGCGAGCGAGCCGGCCAGTGCCAGCGTCGCGAGGCCGACAACAGCTACGGCGAGTCCCAGCCGGATCAGACGGATCGGCGGCAGACCGCGCTCGAGGACGAGACCGCCGGCCGACCGTCCCGCGATCCCGAGCACGAGCACCAGGGAGCCGAGGATTCCCCCGATCACGACCGAAACACCGAAGCCGGCGCTGATGTAGGTCACTACCCAGGTCCCCAGCACCATGGCGAGTCCGAAGCCGCACATGTGGCAGCACGCCAGGAGCCAGCTATTGCGCGCGCGAAAAGCCGGCCCGAGGCCGACCGTGCCGCTCCGTCGCCCTCGCCCTCGCCGATGGACCGGCCGGGGCGAGCCGCCACCAGGCCACCCAGATGCCGAGCGCCACCAGTCCAGACACGGCGTACGCGCGCCGCCAGTCGCCGTCCGCCCCGGCGAGGAAGGGCATGTAGAGGAGCGTGCTCGCCGACCCGGCGAGGAACGAAGCGCCGTACAGACCCTGCGCGAGGTGCTGGCCCCGGTCCGCGAAGACGCTTCGGGTATACGCGGCACCGGCCGCGAAGGCGACGCCCCCGCCTAGACCGCCCACAAAGCGCCACACTAGGAGGGCCGGGTAGGTCGGCGCGAACAGCCCGCAACCGACCGTGCTAAGGCACGTCACGAGGAATCCGAGCGTCACCACGGGGCGCGGCCCATAGCGGTCCGCGAGAGTACCACCCAAGAGCATGAGCGTCGCCGAGCCCAGGAAGAACGCGGTCGCAATGGCGCCCGCACTCGCTGCGTTCAACCCGAACTCGCCGCTGATGAAGCCGAGGACCGGGCCGTGGTTGGTGTAGTTCGTCGAGACCGCGACCGCGACGGCACAGATCAGCATGAGGGCGCGGCGCACGTCGTAAGAGGGCACCCGCGGACTGTACCCGCTGGGTGACACGCGGTGCGTCACGATCGCGTTCGCAGAACTGGATTGGCCGACGGCGCACCACACGTGCTCGGGGGCGAGCGTAATGCGAAGGTCGCGGCCGCTGGGGCGTCCCTCACCAATAGGTTGAGCGCACACTCGCGCACTAAGGAAGGGAGACCGATCGAGTAACCACTTCGATGGTCTCGATCCACCGCTTCCGTCATCGAAGCGCCACACAGCGGGCGTACCGTGTCGCCATGAGCGACACCAAGACACCTGCCAACTCCGCGAGGTCGGACGCCGAGCATAGAGTCCACGGACGTGGTGTACGAGTGAGCTGAGGGCCCTCGAACGCGGGGACCACCGCTTCATCCTCAACCGAGAACCAAGCACAACGGACTCGGAGAGGAGGAACACGGTGGTCGACGCCACGATGGACCCAGCGGTCTGGCTCCGCAAGCACCTCGAGACGGCCGACGCCGACCTGCTGCGGGAGATGCTGGGGACGTTCATCCAGGCGCTCATGGGCGCGGAGGCCGACGCGCTGTGCGGCGCTCCCTATGGGACGCGCTCGCCCGAGCGGGTCAACACCCGCAACGGCTACCGATCGCGGCCCTTCGACACGCGGACCGGAACGCTCGAACTCGCCCTGCCCAAGCTGCGCAGCGGGAGCTACTTCCCCGACTGGCTCCTGGAGCGCCGCCGACGCGCCGAGCGGGCCCTGGTGGCGGTGATCGCGGAGTGCTACGTGCGGGGCGTCTCGACCCGGCGGGTGGAGGGCCTCATCGCGACCCTCGGCATCAGCGGCATCAGCAAGAGCCAGGTGTCCGAGCTCGCCCGCTCGCTCGATGAGGAGGTGGCGGCCTTCCGTTCTCGGCCCCTGGACGGCGCGCCCTACACCTACCTCTGGCTCGACGCGCTGGCCCTGCGGGTGCGGGAGGGCGGCCGGATTGCCCAGCCCGCGGCGGTGATTGCCACCGCGGTGAACGCCGACGGCTATCGGGAGATCCTGGGCCTCGACCTCGTGACCAGCGAGGACGGGGCAGGCTGGACCGCCTTCCTGCGGGACCTCGTGGCCCGGGGCCTCTCGGGCGTGCGGCTCGTGATCAGCGATGACCACGCGGGGCTGGTGGCCGCGGTCGCGGCGGTGCTGCCCGGCGCCAGCTGGCAGCGCTGTCGCACCCATTTCGTCCGCAACCTGCTCACCCGCGTTCCCAAGAGCGCCCAGCCGTTGGTGGCTACCCTGGTGCGCTCGATCTTCGCCCAGCCCTCGCGCGACGAGGTGGAGGCCCAGCATGCCCGCGTGGTCGAGCAGCTCGCAGCTCGCTTCCCGCAGGCCGCAGAGCTGCTGGCGGAGGGTCGCGAGGACCTCCTGGCCTTCCGCCTGCTGCCGGCGGAGCACTGGCGCCAGATCTGGTCCAACAACCCCCAGGAGCGTCTCAACCGGGAGATCCGGCGGCGCACCGACGTGGTGGGCATCTTCCCCACCCGCGAGGCCGTGATCCGCCTCGTCGGCGCCGTGCTCGCCGAGCAGCATGAGGAGTGGGCGGTGGCGCGCCGCTACATGAGCGCGGAGTCGCTCACCAAGGCGCGCCTCGTCCGCCTCGGCGACGAGTTGACCGAGGAGGTGATGCCGGTGCTGGCCGCCGCCGGATAGTCACTCACGCGGCGGATGAAGCGGCGCTCATACACCACCTTGACGGACGTGACCACGCCGAATGGCGCGCCCTCCTCACGCCCGAGCAGTACAAGGTCCTCCGACAGAAGGGGACCGAGCGGGCCTTCACCGGGGCCCTCTGGGATGAACACCGCCCGGGCGTGTACCGCTGTGCCGGCTGCAACGCGGCACTATTCCAGTCCGACGCAAAGTTCGACTCGGGCACGGGCTGGCCGAGCTTCTTCGCCCCGGCCGATCCCGCAGCCGTCGCAACCGCGACCGATCGCAGCCTGTTCATGACTCGGACTGAGGCCGTGTGCGCTACCTGCGGCGGACACCTCGGGCACGTCTTCGACGATGGCCCCAACCCGACGGGGCTGCGTTACTGCATCAACTCGGCGGCGCTGGAGCTCGATCCGAAGGGTTGACCAGCCCCCGCGGCGCAGGAGCGCACCGAATCGGCAGCATGGTCGTGGCGGCCGAGCAGACGTCGGATGACTCGATCACCACCCTCGCTCGACCGGCTACCGCGCGGGCGTGCCCGGCGCGAGGGGCGCGTCCTCGCCCCCATCAGGTGGGGTGACGTAGCGGTCGATGTAGGCGTGATAGTCCGGCAGCCGGCGCTGGTATGCGCTTTCCATCAGCGGCGACGAGATCATGAAGTCTGCCGAGGCCCGGTCGCATGCCACAGGGATGTTCCATACCACCGCGATGCGCAGGAGAGCCTTCACGTCGGTATCGTGCGGCTGCTGCTCCAAGGGGTCCCAGAAGAAGACGAGGAAGTCGATCTCGCCGTCTGCGATCAGGGCGCCGAGCTGCTGGTCCCCGCCCAGGGGTCCGCTTTGGAGCTTGCGGATCTCGACCCCGAGCTCCTCTTCGAGCAGCGTGCCGGTCGTGCCCGTCGCCACTAGGTCGTGCCGCGCGAGGAGGTGGCGGTTGTACTTCGCCCAGTCGATGAGATCGGCCTTCTTGCGATCGTGCGCGACGAGGCCGATTTTCTTTCGCGGTCCGAGTGCCTGGTCCATCGTGCCCTCCGGCGGTCGCTGGCAGCGTGCGGGCTCGCACCCAGTGTCCTCCGTCCCGCCGATCGCGAGGACAGCCGCACTCGGACGTCTCGCCCGGGCGCGAGCGCACGTTCCATTGTCGCCCAATCCATCGGGTGGGAGTGGCCGACCTCGACCGCCGCTGCGTCCATACCCAGTCTGCCCCTTCGACGTGATCGCCCCTGCGTTCAGCCGGCGCCCTCGGCAATCGACTCGGCCTCCGGGAGCGGCTCCGGCATCCTGCGCAGCGACCGCACCGGTGAAAGAAGCACGGAGAGGAACGGCAGGCACGACCCGAACGCGCCGATCCAGATCGCGTCGTGGACGCCCACCGCGGTTGCCACGAGGCCGCCAATGATCGAGCCAACCGGGATAGTGCCCCACACGAGGAAACGCATCGTCGCGTTCATGCGGCCTTGGATCGCGGTCGGGCAGATCGCCTGGCGGTAGCTCACCTGGTTGATGTTGTACACGACCGATGCGAAGCCCATGAGTGCCATCGAGGCCACGAGCCAGGCGACGGGCGCGTCGTGGGACGCGAGGGGCAGGAGCAGCATGGCCGGCCCGCCGAGCGCCATGGAGCCGATGATCGCGCGGCCGAGCCCGAGGCGCGCGGCGATCTGGTTGGCCACCAGCGCTCCGCCGAGGGTGCCCAAGGCGCCGATCCCGAAGATGACTCCTACCGTCGCCGCGCTCAGCCCAAGCTCCCGGTATAGGTAGACGGGCATGATCGCGAAGATCATGGTGCTGAACAGGTTCGACGACGAGGTGGCCCCGGCGATCGCGCGCAGGTACGGGTTGCCGAGCACGAAGCGGAGCCCCTCCGCGATCTGGCGCCGCAGTGGCTCCCGGGCGAGCCCCGCCGCGCGCCGCTCCGCCTCGGGGTGCGGTTCCGCGCGCTCGATGCGCGATACGAAAAACGCCGAGGCCAGGTAGCTGAGCGCATCGGCGATGACCGCGAAGGGTGCGCCGATGAGCCCGATGAGCGCTCCGCCGAGCCCCGGTCCGACCACCGCAGCCGACGCCTCGCTCGCCTGGAGCTTCGAGTTGCCTTCCACCAGTTCGTCGCGCTCTACGAGCGCGGGCAGGTAGGACTGGTACGCGACGTCGAAGAACACGGTCGCGATCCCCGCCACAAAGCTCACGAGGTAGAGCTGCCAGATCGTCAGCGTCCCGAAGGACCAGGTGACCGGGATCGTGCCCAGCGCGACCACGCGTACGAGATCGCCGGAGATGAGGATCGGGCGCCGCCGCAGCCGATCCACCCACGCGCCGGCAGGGAGCGTGAAGAGCAGGAATGGCAGGAACTGGAGGGCCCCGAGCAGCGCCACCTCGAAGGGGGTGACCCGCAACAGCACCGTCGCGATGTACGGGATCGCGAGGAGGCTGACCTGCGAGCCGAACTGGCTGATGGTCTCGCCGACCCACAGTCGTCGGTAGTCGGCCGTTCGCAGCAGCCCCAAGGCGTGCCGGATCGAGCGGGCTGCTGAGTGGCGGACGGACACGCGGACCTCGGCACCTGGGGACGTGGTTGCCGCACAGCGTGTGGTCGTCGCCCGTCCTTCTGGCCAGCGGCCATCCTACGAGCCCGACCAGCGCTGCGTCCCGCTCGCGGCCCGGGGCGGGGCGAGTCAGCGGCCGATGCCTGGCCCCCACCAGACGCTGGCGGCGACGATGACGTAGAGCCCGATCAGGGCAAGGCCTTCCAGCCAGGTCGATTCTCCGTCGATCACGACCAGGGCAGCCAGGATGACCGAGACGGCCAGGGCACCCACCAGCAGCGGCGCCACGACCAGCGTCAGTGGCGCCGGTCCCACGATGAGGCTGAGCAGGACAAGCGCCGGCGTGAGGGCTAGGGCGACCTGCAGGCTCGAGTTGAGGATCAGGCTGATGGCCAGGTCGAGCTGGTCGCGCATCGCGGCCTGCACCCCGACGACGTTCTCGACGGCGTTTCCGGCGATCGCGACGACCACGAGGCCGGCGAACGTGTCGGACATGCCGAGCGCATGCATGGCCGGCTGCAGCGCCGCGACGAACCAGTCGGAGACGAAGGCCGCCGCCACGGCCGCTACGACTAGCATGCCGACCGCGACTGGAATGGGCCAGGCCGCGCCTTCCGCGGCCTCTACTGCCGCGGCACTTGGTGCGCCGCCGGCCGACCCCCAGCGGATGAAGAAGGGGATGCTGGCCGCGAAGACGACCAGCAGGACGAGCGATACGACAACGGAGAGCTCCCGGGCGTGGCCCTGGTCCGGGGCTCCAGGCGCCGTCGCTAAGGCCGGGATCGCCAGGGCCGCCACGGCGAGGACGAGCAGCATCGCCATCATGCGCGTCTGGCCCGCGCTGTAGTGCTGGGTCCCGTGTCGCAGCCCGCCGAAGAGGAACGCCAGGCCCAGGACGAGCAGCGTGTTCGCCAGGATCGAGCCGATAAGGGCCGCCTGGACGACTGCGACCAAGCCAGCTTGGAGCGCGAAGACCCCGACGAACAGCTCCGGCAGATTGCCCAGGGCCGACTGGAGGACGCCGGTGGCCCCGGGTCCCAGGTGGCGTCCGAGTTGGTTGGTTGCCTCACCGACGAGGCCGGCCAACCCGCCCAAGGCGATGGCGGCGAGAGCGAAGACCGCGACGCTCTCGGCTCCGGCGACACGCAGGGCCAGCGTGGTCGCCGTCGCAACCACCGCCACGATGGCCAGGATGAGCGCCCGGCGTTCGACGACGGCCCCACCTCCTGCCTCGACGGTCGGCGGATGAGCGGGATCACCAAGCATTCACTGAGTCTGGCGGACTAGTACCGTGACGCGCAACCCAAACAAGCCAGGGCAGTCGGTGGGCCGTGGCCCTCCGGAGGCGTCCTCACTCGCGCCTACTGCGCCTTGGCGACGATGCGCTCGATGACCTCGCCGGCATCCTCCGCGGCGTCGATCGCTTCCTCCAGGGTGGCATAGACCTCTCGGAACTTCAGGGCCACCATCGCGTCTGTCTGCTCCGCGAACAGGGCGGCTATCGCGGAACGCGAGAGCCCGTCGGCCTCGTTTTCGAGCTCATGGATCTCCCGGAGCGACGGCTCGAGGTCCTGGAGCGACTCGAGCTTGCCGAGCACCTGGCTGAGCTGCGAGGACTGGGCCGACAGGATGCCGGCCAGCCGCTGCGCCTGAGGCGTCGGCCGCCCGATGTTGTAGATCAGGAACGCCTCTGCCACCTCCTGGATCTCGTCGATGATGTCGTCGAGCCGCGATGAGAGGCTGTGGATGTCCTCGCGGTCGAAGGGCGTCATGAAGGCGCGCTCGAGCCGAACGCCGATCTCGAGTTCGACCATGTCGGCCTGGTGCTCAATGGCCCGGATCTCGGCGACCCGCTCATCCAGCCGGTCGTATTCGGTGATCATCGCCTCGAGCTTCCGCGCGGCGTCGAGCAGGTACGCGGCAAACTGCTTGAAGAGGTCGTAGAACCGTTCGTCTCTCGGGATCAGGCGCGGCATCACTCGTCTCCATCTCGCGGGCAACGCACCCGCCTACAGTCCACGTCACATCGCGGTTCGGGATGTGACAGAACGCTCACTTGACACCCACCGCGCGGAGCGCGAGCCAGCACAGCGCCCCCATCAGGCCGGCGGCCGGCAGCGTCAGGATCCAGGCCCCGACGATGTTGCCCGCCACACCCCAACGCACGCCGCGAAGGCCCCGCGCCGAGCCCACGCCCATGATGGCGCTCGAGATCACGTGCGTGGTCGAGACTGGCATGCCCAAGCGGGCGGCACCGAGGATCACCGTCGCAGCGGTGGCCTGAGCAGCGAAGCCGTGGATCGGCTCCAGCTCGACGACTCGCTGGCTCATCGTCTTTATGATCCGCCAGCCGCCTACCGCCGTACCCACTGACAACGAGGTCGCGGAGATGACGATGACCCACGGCGGCACCTGGACCGACTTCAGCACGCCGGCCGAGAACAGGGCCAGGGTAATGATGCCCATCGTCTTTTGGGCGTCGTTTGAGCCGTGGGAGAATGCCAGGTAGCCAGCCGAGATGACCTGGAGCCTCCGGAACCCGCGGGCGAGCGGTTTCCGGGGGACGTTGAAGAAGATTTTGCAGAGCACGACCATCAGCACGAGGGCCCCAAAGAAACCCAGGAGCGGCGACATCACCAGGGGGATCAGGACCTTGGTGACGATCCCGTTGATCTGGAGCGCACCTACACCGGCGGCGATGCTGGTGGCGCCGAGAAGACCGCCGATCAGCGCGTGACTGCTCGAGCTCGGAAGCCCCAGCCGCCAGGTGATGAGGTTCCAGACGATCGCCCCCAGCAGGGCCGCCGCGACCACGGCCGTGGTCGACGTCTGGTCGTTGACCAGACCGGCCCCGATTGTGGTGGCCACCGCCGTGCCGGCGAACGCGCCGATGAAGTTGAAGGCGGCCGCCATCAGGACGGCGCTCCGGGGACTGAGGGCCCGCGTCGCCACGGACGTCGCGACCGCGTTGGCGGTGTCGTGGAAGCCGTTGGTGTAGTTGAAGACGACTGCCAGCAGCAGCACCGCGACGAGCACGACCGTGAACCCGTGGGGCACGGAGATTGTGCCTCTTGGCAGATCGCTTCCCCACGAGGTCGGGGGCCCGGGACTGCCCAAGGGTAGCGAAGCGCCCCAGAGCATGCACAGCCGCTATGGCCCGTTTCTCTCACGCTGGCCATCTGGGGTGCGTGCGACGCCAGGTTCCAGAGGGCCTTGCGCACCCCTCGGGCCAGAACGAGCGAGCGCTCGTCGTACGCCCGTCGGCCCCGAGGCGCTTCGCTGCAAGGACGGCTGAGCATCAGCAGATTTTCTTCCAGCGATTTCGATGGACGCGGCCCGGAGGGATGCGCAGCGCGGCGTGATCGGCACGGACGAGCGAGCCCTGCAACACTGGGAGCATGATGTTGCGCGCCGACGAGACGGCAGCCGTCGAGCCCATCTCCCACTCGCTCGCTGAGCCTGTCATCGTCACCTACGACCTCGCCAAGCGCTACGGCTCGACGGTGGCCCTGGCGGGACTCAGCCTGACGGTCGAGCGTGGGGAGGTGTTCGGCTTCCTCGGCCCGAACGGGGCCGGCAAGACGACGGCCGTCAAGCTGCTCCTCGGGCTGACGACACCGAGCTCGGGCAGCGGGAGCTTGCTGGGGGCACCGCTCGGTGACCGCGAGGCGCGCCGCCGCCTGGGCTACCTGCCTGAGCTCTTCCGTTACCAGCCCTGGCTCACCGGACGCGAGGTGCTGCGCCTGCACTGTGAGCTGGCGCGCCTTCCGGGTAGTCGCTGGGAGGAGGAGATCGCGGCGGCCTTGGCCACCGTCGGACTCCATGGCCGCGGGGACGACCGTGTCGCCACGTATTCCAAAGGCATGCAGCAACGGTTGGGCCTCGGGGTCGCCCTCCTCGGACAGCCCGAGCTCGTCCTGCTCGACGAGCCTACGTCCGCCCTCGACCCGGTGGGTCGCCTGGACGTGCGGCGCATCCTGGCGGAGCTGCGCGCGCGGGGCGTGACGGTGTTCCTCAACTCGCACCTGCTCGGCGAGGTCGAGCGCGTGTGCGACCGGGTGGCCATCGTCGATCACGGCCGGGTCGTCGCCTTCGGGCCGGTGGCCGAGCTCGTCGCGGCGCGCGCAGTCCGCATCCAGGTGCGCGGCCTCGGGCCGACGGAGCGGCTTAGCTTGGCGCGCTTCGGGCGGATGGCCGGGGACGGGGAGTGGCTGGTCTTCAGCGACGTCGAGCCCGCGTCCGTGCCCGACCTCGTGGCCGCCATCGTCACGGCCGGCGGCCAGGTGATGGCCGTGCTGCCGGGCCGCGAGTCCCTCGAGGAGCGCTTCCTCGAGCTGCTGGCCGCGGGACGCGCGTGAGCGCGCCGTCGCTCGCCACCCGTGGTCGGGGCGATCGCCTGGCGGGCGAGCTCGCCGGGATCGCCACGATCGCGCGGCTCTCGCTGGTCGAGGCGCTCCGGCGGCGCCTGCTGTGGGCCCTCGTCGGGCTCACCGCGCTGCTCGTGGTCATCACCGCCTGGGCGTTCGCGCGCCTCCTCGAGGCCTCGCCGCTGCCCCGGGGCGAGACGCAGCTCGCGGTGTCCCAGCTCCTCATCCTTGTGGCCTTCATGTTCAGCTTCGTGCTGGCCATGACGGCCGTGTTCGTCGGCTCGCCCGCGATCGCCGGCCTGGTGGAGTCAGGCGAGGCGCTCGCGCTCCTGGCCCGGCCGATCCGGCGCGCCGACCTCGTGCTTGGTCGCTTCATCGGCTTCGGGGTCGTGGTGGTGATCTACGCGGCCGTCGCCGGCCTCGGGGAGATCGGCGCGGTCGGCGTCACGACCGGCTACCTGCCGCCCCATCCGCTCCAGGCCGCCTGTTACGTCGCCCTCGAGGGCCTTGTGCTCTTGACGTTGGCCGTGCTCCTGAGCACACGACTCGGGGTTATCACGGGCGGGGCGATCGCGGTCGTACTTTTCGGGATCGCCTGGGTCATGGGGGTGGTCGGCGCGGCAGGCGCGATCCTCGGCAATGACTCGATCCGGACCGCGGGGACCGTGAGCCGTATCGTGCTGCCGACCGACATCGCGTGGCGCGGCGCGATCGCCAGCCTCGAGCCGTCCGCGACCCTGCTCTCGTCGCTCGGTCGCGGCACCGCCATCTTCGCCGTTAACCCCTTTTACGCGGCTGCAGCACCGCCGACCGACCAGCTCGTCTATGCGGGCGCGTGGATCGTGGTGGTCCTGTCGCTCGCCATCCTGCTGTTCTCTCGTCGGGAGCTGTGAAGACAGCCTACCGGCGATCCGGGCCCCGGTCGCACCGCGAGCTTGCCTGTCGGCGAGTCGACACAGTGATCCGCTCGTGTGGACGTGCCGCCCCGGCTCGTCTACGGTATTCGCAGTTGCGTGGTGCGGAGGTCCAGAACAGATGCGAATGGCGGACCTGAAGGCGGGGTGGGCCGTCGTTGGGAATGACGGGCGCCGTCTTGGCACGGTCGAAGACGTCGGCCACAACTACCTGCTCGTATCACGAGGCGCCTTCTCCGGTCACCTGTACGTGCCCGCCTCAGCGATCGCCAACGTCGAGCACGAGCAGGTGCACCTCAATCTCGCAAAGAACGAGGCGGCACAGATGGGCTGGGAGCAGCCGCCGCGGGAGCCAGATGCGCCAGGTTCGGCGCCGGACGCCGACTCGCTGCACCGGCATGTCTGACCGCTAGGTTCGCTGCACTCGCTGCGCAAAGGGCTGATCGCCAGCGGAGCATCTAGGGCTTGCCCAACGCCCACGGCTGATCGGCGCCGTGAATAAGGGGTGATGTCGTGCCGCCCCTCGCGTGACCTGGCTCGGGTGGCATGATGGCGTGCATGAAGGTGGCCGACGGCATCAACAAGGTCGACGGCATACGGGTCGCCAACGCCTATCTGGTGACGATCCCGGACGGCCTCATGCTCGTCGATAGCGGCATGCCAGGGAGCGCCAAGCGCGTCCTTGCGTCCATCGAGCGCCTAGGCCGACAGCCACGCGAGCTTCGCTCGATCGTCCTCACTCACTGCGACATCGACCACGCCGGAAGCGCGGCCGAGCTGAAGCGGCTGACGGGCGTCCACGTGGCGATCCACGCGCTAGACGCTCCGGTGCTGTCGGGAAAGCAGCGGCCCCAAAAGGGCGGACGCGCCATGAGGCTCCTCTCCAGGCTGTTCCGGTTGCAGCCGGTCATGCCCGATGTTCTGCTCCAGGACGGCGACACGATCGGAGGGTTCCGGGTCCTGCACGTGCCGGGGCACACGGCAGGCAGCATCGCCCTGTATCGAGAGGACGGCGTAGTGTTCTCCGGCGATGCGCTGCTGAGTGACATGCACGGGCGCGTGCTGCCGCCGAACCCTCGTCTGTCGCTTGATCCTGCTCAGGCGTCGGCTTCCGCCGACAAGATCAGGGCGCTCGGCATCACGGTGCTGCTGCCGGGACACGGGGCGCCGGCTTCCCTGTAACTCGGACGGAGTCGGGCGCCGCTCAGTCGTGTCGCCGGCTCACCACCAGGGCCGCAGCGGCCTCTCGGCCGGCAGGCGATCGGATGGTCGCGCGAGCAGGAGCTGGGCCACGTCGAGGGAGCCCTGCTCGAACCCCCGCCGGAAGGCGGCCATATAGAGCCTCCAAGTCCAGTAGACCTCCTCGCCGACGAGGCGCCGCGCGTCCGGAGCGTGGCCCTCGAGCCGGCGCACCCACGCCGCCAGGGTCAGGGCGTAGTGCAGGCGCAGCGACTGGACGTGCAGCGCCTCGAAGCCGGCGCCGCGCGCCCGGGCGAGCGTCTCGTGCAGGGGCGTGAGCTCGCCGTCGGGGAACACGTAGCGCCGCACGAAGTCGCCGCCGCGCGGACGGAACTGCAGGGCCGGCCGGCGTCTCGCCTCGGTCGTGGCGATCCCGTGGTTGAGAAAGAGCCCGCCCGGCCGCAGTGCGCCATACGCGGCCTCGAAGTAGCGAGGCAGCTGGGCGCGCCCCACGTGCTCGACCATGCCCACCGAGGCGACTGCGTCGAACGTGCCGAGCGGCGCCAGGTCGCGGTAGTCACGCACCTCTACCCGGACGCGCTCGGCAACACCCGCACGCTCGGCCGCGGTGAGAGCGTAGGCTGCCTGCGGCTCGCTTAGGGTGATCCCCACGGCCTCCACCCCGTAGCGCTCTGCGGCGAAGACGACGAGCCCGCCCCACCCGCAGCCAATGTCGAGCATTCGCTGGCCGGGTGCCAGTCGGAGCTTGCGGCAGATCAGGTCGAGCTTCGCCTCCTGAGCCGCGTCCAGCGCTGCCTCGGGGTGCGCCGCGTCCGCGTCGTCGAAATAGGCGCAGCTGTAGACGAGGCGGCGGTCGAGCCAGAGGGCGAAGAAGTCGTTGCCGACGTCGTAGTGGAAGCGCACTGCGGCGAGGTCTCGCGCCGGCGAATGGCGGACACCTTGCAGGTGGGCCACGCGGTGCAGCTCGGGCGCGGGAGCGGCCCCCGCCCGCAGGCGCAGCACGCCGCGCAGGAGCCGGCGGCGATCGGCCCAGCCGAGCCGTCCCAGATCGAAGGCTTCGCCCGCCCGGATGGCGGCGTCGATGTCGCCCTCGATGTCGAGGTCGCCGCGCAGATACGCCTCGGCCAGGCTCGTCGGGGTAGGGGGCCAGAAGAGCCGGCTCAGGGCGTCCGGACCACGCAGGGCGATCCGCGCTCGGCCGTCGTCGGGTTGGCTCTCATCGTCCCCCTCGGCGGCCAGCTTCAGGTCGATCGGCATGCCGTCCGGGAGGCTCTGGTGGAGCAGCCGGAGCAGTGCGCGAGCCAGCCGCTCGCGATCCTCGGCCCTGGTCATCCTTGGCACGGCCTCATCTTGGCACGGCACCGGAGCACGCGCCGGCGCAGTCGGCGGAGAGTGCCAGGGACTCCCTGAAGCCGACCAGCCGACACAGGGCTCGAAGCAGCGTCGGTGGGGGGTCAGGGCCGACCACACGAGGCCAGACAAGGACGAGTTCCCGTCACCCCACGCGCCGCCGGCAGAAGCCGGCGGCGAGCACGTTCTGGCACCAACGTGCGCCCGATCCGTAGGTGAGTGGGACGAGGTAGTGGGATCCGTTTCCGATGGACGGCCTGCGGCGTGGCAAGGGTCTGTCATAACCGTCGACCCACGTGCACCACGAGGTCGATCGGTGAGCTGGGCGCGCCGAGCATGCCACGCCACAGCAGCTACGGGTGATGCAGCGTCGCGCGAAGCCGTGCAGAGCGTGGTGACGGAGCGCTGGGCCGGGCGGAAGGCTCAGCGCCGCCCCTCGAAGGCGCGCACCCGGTCGGGGGTGATAACGAAGATCTCGCGCGCCCCAGGGCGTGGATAGCGCGTTCCGACGTACCGCTCAGAGAGTTTGTTGATGAAGACGAGGCCCACGTCATCGTGGATCTCGGTGACCCGACCGCTGATCGAGAGGCGCCGCCAGGGGTCCGCCGGGTCGACCACCGAGACCGCCACGTGCGGACGCGCCCGCAGAGCCCGGCTCTTGTAGGAGGCTGTGGGCGAGCTCGTCAGGATGTGCTCGCCGTCGAAGTCGACCCACATGACGTGGGTCACGATGGAGCCGTCCTCCTCGGTCAGGGAGACGTGCGCGGGCACGTTCGTCTGCAGCAGGTCGGCGAGTTGGCTAGGTATCACGTCCACGCTGGTACTCCGTTCGTCAGTCGCGATCTCCGTCGCCCTCCATCACGGTACCGCCGTCGGCAGAGACATGCAGAGCGGTACACGGGGCGAGGCGGGCTCAATCGACGTTCGTGGTGCAACCGCGGCTGACGCGTCGCGGAGGCCTGCCGACCGAGGGTCAGTGGTGCGACGAGCCGCCAACGCGGTGTGCGCTACCTGGACGGGTTCGACCGGTAGGCGATCACAGCCACCGCGAGGGCCACGAACGCGAGGAGCAGCAGGAGCGGGTTGACTCCACCGGACCTCGTCGCGTCCCCACCCGTCGATGCCACCGGGCTCGGCGCGGCAGTCGGGGCCGCCGTAGGGGCTGGTGATGGGGCCACCGACGGACTGATTGGACTGGGTGCGGTCGGGGACGCGGTCGGCGGCGCCTTCGTCGGCGCGGCAGTCGGGGCCGCCGTCGGGCGAGCGGTGTGAATGGGCGTCGGTGTCGGGCGAGGTGTCGGGGTTCGGGCGAGTGTCGGCGAGTGTGCCGAGGCGACGGACGCGGAGTGGCGACCACGGTCGGCAGGGGCGAGGCTGTCGCAGGCGGGGTCAAAGTTGGAGTCGGGGTTGGCGACGACGACGGTGCGAGTGTGGGGGACGGCGCCGGTCGGCGTCGCCGTCGGCGTTGTGCTCGCCGTCTCGGCCGCCGTCGGGGTCGGGCTCAACTGGGCCGCGATCGACACAGGCGCCGCGCCCGGTGCCCCGGCCAGCAGCGCGCCGAGCGCCAGCACTCCGAGCACCCAGCACAGACGGCGACGGTGCGCACGGGCGGCAGGCCCGCCGGACTTGCCCGATGGCGGCGCAACGTCGGTCCGGCGAGGATCACGCACGTCTGCGCCCAGCCTCAAACCGCCGGACCGGCGAGATGCTCCAGCGCTGCGCAAAGGGTCCGGAAGCCCTCGCCGCCGACGGTGTAGTCGGCCTCCGCCACCCAGCCGGCGAGGCCCGCACGGTGGAACCGCAAGGCCTGCTCGCGCGCGCCGCGGTTGCCCGGTCGGTAGACGGCCACCGCCGCCCCGCCGTTGGACGTCAGCAGCTCGAAGCAGGGGACGTCATTAAAGCCGTCGCCGGCGAACAGCATCCGTCGGAAGGGGATCCGGAATTCCTTCGGCCGTCCTCGGTCTCTGGCGATGCGCGGATTGGCCCGCGAGTCCAGCTGCGTCGGGCCCCGGGCGATCTCGAGGAGCGGCTTCCGCTTGTCGCTGACATCGACGATGTCGGCTGGAACGGAGGGTCGGCCATCGCGGTCATACTCGAAGTCCAGCGCCCAGACGCCACGGCAGTCACGTGCGATCGGGAGGTTGCCCACGATCGGCGCGAGTCCGCCGCTCACGAGGTAAAACTCGGCCAACAGTCCGAGCGCCGCGAGACGCGAGGCCAGCCGCGCGAACAGGTCGGGGACTCCCGGGAAGAATTCCATGTGCGGCGCCGCCGCGGCTAGGTCGGACCGCCGGAAGGGCCCGCGCGGCCCTGCGCTCTCGACCACGAACTCGTGGAGGTAGGACGTCGCCGGGTGTGCGCCGCCGCGCGCGCGGGCGACCGAGCGCGCCCAGAACGCGTCGGTGTCCACGCCCCTGGTCGCGAGGAACTGGCTCGTGGTGTCGGGCGCAAGGGTGTCGTCGACGTCGAAGACGACGGCAACCGGGAGAGGGGTCAACTCCATCTCGGTGACAGCGTAGGACAAGCCCCGTGGGACGTGGCTTCTGAGCGGTCGGCCATCCCGCGAGCACGGCGCGCGGCGGCCGTCACGGACCGCTCGCCGGCGGAGCGACGACGGCCGTCACGGATTTCGGGCTGGGCCCGCCGCTCAGGATCGGAATACCCCTCGGGAGCGGAAGGCCGCTGGGGAGACTGATCGACAACCCAGTTGGGAGCAAGTGGGCGATGTCCTTGGGCAGCAACGGCCCTAGGACCCTAAGGACGATTGGGGCACTCGTGGCGCGCAGCGCATGCCCGATCGTCGACGCATTCAGCGACGTGCTGAGCTGCTGCAGGAACCCCAGCCTGACGGTCGACCCGAGCGACGACTTCGTC
Organism: uncultured Chloroflexia bacterium; assembly: GCA_963835945.1. Classification (GTDB taxonomy): domain Bacteria; phylum Chloroflexota; class Limnocylindria; order Limnocylindrales; family CSP1-4; genus JAJYNJ01. The sequence continues at coordinate 21,060 of CAWIHR010000024.1, read as the reverse complement.
CCGAAGTATGTGTCGAGGATCACGATCACGGCCGAGATGAGGAGGATGGCCTCGAGGGCCCCGAAGATCGCGCCCAGGACCTGGTCCACCGCCCGCGATAGGCTATCGACGGCGACGCGCCCCAGCAGCATGCGAGTCAGTACCTGCGCCGCCACTAGGACGGCGACGAAGACGATGCCGTAACCGAGCATGTCAGCGTACGCGCCGGGGACGTCCTTCAGGAACCGGCTGGCGAGCACACCGACCGGATGGCGCAGATAGGCGCCGAGCACGAACGCAAGGACCAGGAACCCCAGCCCCAGCAGCCTGCGGAGAAAGCCCGTGCGCCAGCCGCCGACCAAGAAGACGCCGATCACGATCAAGAGGACGACGTCCATGGTCGGCACGATAGCGCGGTCGCCTCCGTGAGGTCACACGAGGCAGACCAGCGAGCTTCCGGTGCTTCCCACGACTACCAGGCGATGGAGAGGATGCGCCCTTCCGCGACGAAGCCGATCGGCCCTCGATGCTCGCTTCAGCCTGGTCCACTTGGGAGAGCGTCCTCGCTCCCTCGACTCGCGATGTAGGCTAGCCGGTGGTGCGCTCATGCACCAGAAAGCGCCGATCGACCTAGCGGTCGGGATCGAAAATTCAGGACTTTCGGCGTAACAGCGCTCCATACTGTCCGCGATCGTCGCCCCGAAAGTAGGGATCTTCATGAGCCAGCAACCTCCAAGCGAAGAACTAGAACCGTCTCACGGCCTCGTCGACACCGACGTGCCGCCGGATCCGGAGGGTCCTGGCTGGGCGTGGCGCTCCGTCCAGCCCGTCGTGCCCGTGCTGGCTCACTCCCAAGGCGTCCGTCGGCACCTCTCGGTGCTGCTCGCGGCGGCGACCCTCTTCGTCGTGGTCGCAGTGGTCAGTGCGCTCGTGCTGAGCCTCCCCTCGAGCCCCCTCACCGCGTCGGCCGCCGGGGCCGGCAGCAGCCCGTCCCCCTCGACAGCGGCCGCCGCAACGCGGCAGGGCACCGGCCAGCAGAGGTGCCAGGACTTCCTCTCCGCTCTCGCGGCGCGCCTGAAAATCTCGGTCGACACGCTGGAGACGGCGCTGAGCGGCGCGGCGAGCGACACGATCGGCCAGTTGGTGCAGCAGGGCCGTCTGACGGCTGACCAGGCGACGAAGCTGAAGACCGCCCTTTCGGCGAATGCGTCCTCACCGTGCGCGGTCGGCGGGCGGATGGGTCTTGGGATGGGCGGCTTCTTCGGCGGCGCCATGCCCTTCGCCCGTGGCTTCGGTCAGGGCGCTCCGGGCGGCGCCATGCCCTTCGCCCGTGGCTTCGGTCAGGGCGCTCCGGGCGGTGTCATCGACCGAAACGCAATCCTCAAGGCCGCCGCAGCGGCCCTGAAGACGAATCCCGCGACACTCCAACAGCAGCTCGCGGCCCTCACCAAGGGTCAGGATCTCCGGACGATCGCGGCCAAGGATGGAGTGCCGTACGCGACGTTCACAGAGGCCATTCATGCGGCCGTCAAGGCCCAGCTCGACACGGCGGTGACCAAGGGCACGCTGACGTCCGCCCAGGAGACGGCCTTGCTGGCGGGCGTCGATAAGGCGCTGGCGGCGGGACAGCTGCCGTTTGCGGCGTTCGGGCGCCCCTTCGGCATGATGGGTGGTCCGGGGCATGCGTGGAGCGGCGCTTGGCCGCATCACCAGACTCCGGCAGCAACTCCAGCCGCGCCCGGCGCCTGACGGGCCGGGAGACGACGCGCACGGTCGACGAGGTGGTGGCTGGGCGGTTTCGGGACTCGGCGGCGACAGCCTGACGGCCGCCGCTCAGGCCACCGGCGCGCGCTCGCGGAGCACTGAGGGGCGCAGCAGCCCCTCGGCGAGGTCGTGCTCGGTGACCGTCCAAACTGCGTCGGCTTGGTCGCGGTTGACAATGAGCGTGCCACTCCAGAGGTCGATCCTGCGCTCGCCGGCGGACCAGAACTCAATCCAGGCGTCGGTAAGCGGGACCATCGGGGGCCGCGCGAAGAAGGTGGTTACCGGGTCGACGTCCGGCGGCGCGTGGAGCAGGCCGCCGATCAGGAAGCTCCCTGACTGGACGGCGACCGCGTAGGTGCGGGTGCGCCGCCGCCGCGTCTCGTCGCCGCGAGGGCCGCTGGCGTGGACCGCCACCAGGTCGTGACGCCGCACCAACTGCCTGTCCGCCGCACGGGTTGCGCCGTCGACGAGGCTCTCGACCTCCGCCTCGGCGAGCAGCAGCTCCTCGTGGGCGTTGAGGAGGTCGGTGAGCCGATCGGCGCGCAGTCGCACCCAGCCGAACATGCGGCCCCGGTCCGTGTAGGCGACGAAGCGCACGAGCGGCGCATCGGCCACGAAGTCGGGCTCGAAGACATCCTCGGGCAGGCGCTGCAGTTCGAGCGAAAGTCGTGAGGGAACGGGTGCGGAGTGCATGATCCGGGTAGCGTAGGTTCATGTCGTGGCCGCCGGAATGACCCGAACGTACGAGCCGTCGCGCGCAATCGGCGTGCCGCTAGGCGGCGCCGTGAACGAGGCACGCAGCCCACTCCATGCTCGACCGGTGCGCTCGCGCACCGGTAGTTGGAAGCGCATGTGGACAGGAGTGGACCCGGTCGGTGTAGGCTGATGGTTCGGATCGCTGGGCGACCCGAAAGCGCGCGCGCCCGAGTCCGACTCGACGTGCGAGAGGAAGCGGCCCGATGCCTAACCTGCAGCGTCTACTTAAGCGCCGACCCGTCATGGACGAAGCTGAGATGGAGGAGTTCCGCGCGCGCGCGCTGGCGCGCCTGTCGGACCTCCACGAGGGGCCCTCTTCCGAAGCCTCCACGGACGCGCCGCCAGCCGAGGAACCGGGCGCGGAGACGGCGACTGACGTGCGCCGCACGGGCGAGCCCGGGATTGAACTGGGCGGACTCGAGCTCGGTGCCACCGTCCTGGATGAAGCGACAGCGGGCAACGCTGCGCCCAACCCATCGGAGCACGCGGCCGTCGCCGTCTCGGCTGCATTCGATCCCGATGATCTGCCGCTCGCGAGCGCACAGCGCGCGCCGGGGGCCGCGACGATGGTTGAGCTGTCGGCACAAGTCGTGGACGTCATGGCGGACCTGGTGCTGACAGGCCCTGATCGCGCTGTGGAGGTCGTGGCGGCATCCCCTCGGGCGGCGAAGGCCCGCGCGACAGCGCTACCAGCCTCGACGGGCGGCGCAGGGGAGACACAGTCCGGCGCGACAGCGCCACCAGCGGCGAGCCGGGACGGGGCGCCCCGGCACGGAGACGTCCCACCTGCCCCGCTGGACCGCCAGCCCGCCGCACGGCCGGCAGCGAAACTTGGACGAGTCGGCAGCGGGTCGGCCGCACCTCGAGCGAGGCGGGCGCGGAAGGCCACCGCCCCGGTCGTGACCTGCCCCTACTGTGCCCTGCTCCTGCTGCCGCCGCCCACGACCAGCCGGCGCTGCCCACGCTGTCGCCAACGCATCGTCGTCAAGCGCGCCGAGGGTCGGACGGTCTACCTCGCGGAGGCGGTCTTGCCAATCTTCGAGGTGGAGCAGCAGCGCCTCACCGCTGTCGCGCGCTGGTCACGCCAGCGTGGCCGCTGGCTCGAACTGGCGACCATCGCCGGCGCACGCGCGGACCACGTGACGCGCCTCGAAGGGGTGCCCCTTACCGACACGGCCGTCGCCGCTGCACGCAAGCTCTACATGACTACGCTCGCACGCGAGGTGAAGGCCGCCCGGCATGATCGCCGCTGGGGTGATGCGTCGACGATCCGACAGCAACAGGCGCGGGTCCTGTTCCGTCTCGCCGGATCGCCCGTTCCGCCGCCGCACGAGATCGTGGCGCTCCACCGCGAGGGCGCAAGCCTCGCGCTGCGCGACATCAGCGAACTGGCCCGCGACGCCGAGCTTGTCGGCTCGACCTGCTGCGGGGCGTGCCGGGCGGACGACGGCAGGATCTTCCGCATCAGCCGAGAGCTGCGGACGCCCCGGCTGCCGCACGCAGACTGCTCCAAAGGCCTCTGCCGCTGCCAGTGGTCCTTGGCGGGGCGTGATCGGACGATCCTGCGCCGCCACCGCCGGCGCCCGCCGCACGCCGGCCGGGCTGCGGCCTCTGTGGACATCGAGTCCACCGCCTGAAGGCGGTCGCGTACCATCTCGCCATGGCCGACCTAAAGGCGTACGCAGCAGACTGCCGCCTGTACGGGCGCGTCGAGCTCGGTGATGTTCGCCTGACAGACATGCTCAATGCGACCCTAGAGCTGCGGGTCATGGACGCGCGCCTCGAGGACCTCGCAGACGGACACGTGGCGGAACTTCCCGAGCTCACGGTCACGCGGGACGAGCTGTGTGGCGTGGTGGCGAACGAGGCCCGCGGCGATCCGGCCCGTCGCCTCCGGACCATCACGACGCGGGTGCAGGCGGACGTTGGCCCGTACCACGTCGAGGGCGACGTCCACGGCACGCCGGCGTCCGATCCGCTTCATCTGGCGCTTCGTCGCGCGGCTTGGGTGCCGCTCACCGACGTGACGGTCACGTACCGCCGGGTCGGGGACACGGTCCGAGACGACGTGGCCACGCTTCTCGTCAACCGAGACCTAGCGCGCTCGTTTGAGGCAGTGGAACCGGTGAGCGTCGCCCTGCCATGGGAGGCCTCGGGTGCCCCGCGACCAGCCGCAGCGCGTGCACTCGATCTGACCGGCACCCTCGGCGACGAGCTGGGGCCCGCCCCCGACGACGTCGCGGCCTCGTCGTCCTAGGACCGCACCAGCGCCAGTCATAGATCGGGCCCCCGGCCGGCGTCGTGCTGCGTGCTCTTCGCCACGGTGTGTTCGGCTCCGCGCCTCGCAGATCTTCCTCGTCGTGGTGGCGAGCGCGTCCCTCTCCCCGAGTACCACGCCCGGTACCCCGGGAGTGCGCGCAGGTGACTGAGGTCCTAGGGACAGCGCGGGCGGCACGAACGGATGCTGTCGGAAGGCAGGACCCGTGCCCGATGCCGAGGTGCCTCCGTGCTGCGCCCGATGTCCAAGCTGCGCCCGATGTCGAACCGGTACGCCGCGGTGTTCGCCGCGGTGGCCGCCGCCCAACTCCTCGACCTCGCGACGTTCGTTCCCGCTGTCGCCCGTGTGGGCATCGGCGCCGAAAGCAACCCGTTCGCGCGGACGCTCTACCTCTCCGTAGGCCCGCTGGGGCCAGCGGCGCTGAAGGCGACGGCCATCGCCATCATGCTGCTGGCCTTGGCGCGTGTGGTCAGGCGGTTCCCGGCGTACGCCCTGCCGTCCGCGGCGCTCGTGATGGGTATCGGACTCTTTGGGGCCGCCTCGAACCTACTCTTCGGGGTGCTGCGCTAGTCGTCAGGGACGGCCGATGGCGGCCTCCGGCCACCGGCGTGGCATAGACGATCTGGAAGCTGACATGGCCGGACATCAGGACCGCAGGGCATCGCGATAACGAGGCACTGACCGGGATCGACATGGCGACGCTCCTGGATTCCGCCGACCACGCAGTCGGTTCCGCCACCCAGTCGGCCCAGATCACCCTGGCGCGGCTGGGAGCCCGACCGTTCCTAGAGCGGCTCGACCAAGTGCTGGCGGACCGGCGGCATGCGCTAGCACCAAGCCGGCCCGCGGCTCCGCAGCGCACGCCCGCCGGCTGAGCGACGGCTGGCCGACGCGCTTGGGCCGAATGCGCGCGGCACGACCGCCGGGTCCATGCGGCGACACCGGCTCACCTAGCTCGGGGGACGCCGGCATCACCCCGCGCGGCGCTGGCATCTCGGGGCGTGGATGCGGCCTCCGCCTGGCCGCAGGACAGCATGGACGGGAGACGGGCGGCGTGGAAGGCCACGTCCTTTCTCCGCCCTGGCAGCGATGACTCGATCACTGTCGCGGAGGCCCGGGGCTAATGAGAGTGCCACGCAGTGCGGGCCCGGCAGGACGACTGCCGGGCGCCAGCCTGCGCCGGGTAGCCCGACCCAAGTGGTAGCTGGGTTGGGGTTCCCTATCCGCCACCGACCATCCCTTCCCATCCAAGCCGCCACCGTCTCCGAAGAGAGAGATGACGACGCCCTGGATCAGTCAGCACGGCCAGGCAGACGTCGACCAGCACAGTTCTCGAAGGAGATCAGCACCGGTGAAGCGCATCGCATCCCTGCTCGGCGGGGTCGTGCTCGTCCTCGCCATCGTCCCCTCCACCTTCGCGGCGGCGGCCCAGCCGACCCAGTCGATCGTCCAGATCGCCACGGCGAACGGCAACTTCACGACGCTCCTCGCCGCCGTCGGCTGCGCTGACCCGGCCGTGGGCAAGGCCCTCACGAGCGGCCAGCAGCTGACCGTCTTCGCCCCCACCGACGCCGCCTTCGCCAAGCTCGGCCTCACCAAGAGCAACGTCTGCACGGCGCTGCCGCAGGCCACGCTCACGAAGATCCTCCTCTACCACGTGGTGGCCGGTGACCAGTACGCCAAGGACGTCCTGCCCGCCGCCTGGGGCCAGATCAACGCGCTGAAGACCCTCCTGGGGCAGCCCCTCTGGGCCATCCACAACGGCACCCTCTTCACCACCGCCGGCACCACCGCGCGCATCGACATCGCCGACAAGCTCTTCAACATCCCGGCCACCAACGGCGTCATCCACGTCATCACCTCGGTCCTCCTGCCCGCCTAGGCAGAGACCCTGCCGGGCCGCCGCCCGGCCACACCAGTGCACAGAGGCCGGCCCCGGGGCCGGCCTCTGTGCACACCCGGCGGGATCCGCTCTCGGCTCCTCCTGCCGGTGCACGCTGGGGGCCGCGACGGCTTCCGAGGCTGATATGTGGACCGCCGACTCTGGGGCCCGAAGAGCCCCCAGCCTCCGTGGAGCTCGGTGACCATGTCAGCCGTACCAGTGAGGGCGAGCCGCTGCACACGCCTCGACGCAAATGCGGGCTTCGGGGTCGGTCGGCCGATCTCCATGACGCGCCGAGCGCAGGCGCACATCTCACAACGGGCACACCTAGGCGGGCGTGCCGTCCGGGCGAGCGACCCTGAAGCGGTCCGAGAAGAAGACATTGCCGGTCGCCGTCTCCTCCCGCACGCGAGCCAGCGCTCCCGCAACGCGAGGTCGCTGACGCCCGCGTGGCCGGCCTGGCCGGGCGCGTCGAGCGCTCGGGAAACGCACCGATGAAGGAAAGCAGGAAGGCCGTTCTCGTATGTCTGACCCTGCCCGTGGCCTCCCTCCGCGGTGGTCCTCCCGGACGCTGTCCTTTAGGAGCGAGTAGGAGGACCGTGCGACCAACGTCGCGGGGCGGTCAGACACTTGGCAGACACTCGGGGTAGCCTCAGGATCATGAATGTCTTCTTGGCGGGGGCGATCGGTCGGGTGTGGACCGAGTACCGGCCGGTGGCGCAGGATCCTTGGCATTGGGTATTGGCCCGGACGTCCGCCTGCATCGCGCCGGGCTGCTTCTCAGGCGTACACCGCTGGCCGCTCGGGGATGGTTCGACAAGGTGTCGTTAAGGGCCGTGGCGAACGAGGCAGAGCTCGGGATCCAGACATCGGCCTTTGCGGCTTCGCAGATGCCCGCCACATGGGAGGGGCAACCATGAGCTACCTGCCCGCACCCGGGCGCTACGACGCGATGGCCTACCGTTTCTGCGGGAGAAGCGGCCTGCGCCTGCCGGTGCTCTCGCTGGGCCTGTGGCACAACTTCGGCGACTTCACACCTCTCGGGACGCAGCGCGAGATCGTCTGCACGGCGTTCGACCTCGGCATCACCCACTTTGACCTGGCGAACAACTACGGCCCGCCGTATGGCAGTGCGGAGCGCAACTTCGGGCGGATCCTCCGCGAGGACTTAGGGGCGCACCGTGATGAGCTGATTATCTCGAGCAAGGCCGGCTGGGACATGTGGCCAGGTCCCTACGGCCAGGGCGGCGGCTCGCGCAAGTACGTGCTGGCCAGCCTCGAGCAGAGCCTCCGCCGCGTCGGCGTCGACTACTTCGACATCTTCTACTCCCACCGCTTCGATCTCGACACGCCGCTCGAGGAGACGATGGGGGCACTCGCTGCGGCAGTCCGACAGGGCAAGGCCCTCTACGTTGGCATTTCCTCGTACTCGGCCGGCAAGACTCGCGAGGCCGCGGCGATCCTCCGCTCCGAGGGCGTGCCCCTGCTGATTCACCAGCCGTCGTACAACCTCCTGAACCGCTGGGTCGAGCCGGAGCTGCTTGATGCGCTCGAGGAGGTCGGCGCTGGGATGATCGCGTTCACGGCGCTCGCCCAGGGGCTGCTGACTGACAAGTATCTTGCCGGCATCCCCGCCGACGCTCGGGTTAACCGCCCCGGGGGCGAGTCGTTCGGGCGCGAGATGCTGAGCGCGGAGAACCTGGCTCGGGTGCGGGCGCTCAACGAGATCGCGGTGCGGCGCGGCCAGACACTGGCGCAGATGGCCTATGCGTGGGTGCTCCGCGACCCCCGGGTCACCAGCACTCTCATCGGCGCGAGCTCGCTGGCGCAGGTCCGAGAGAACGTCGGGGCGCTCGCTAACTTAGCGTTCTCCGTGGAGGAGCTGGCTGAGATCGACCAGTACGCGGTCGACAGCGGCGTCAACCTGTGGGAGAAGCCCAGCACGGATCAGCGCGTCTGATCGGGTTTCGCAGAACTCGCGGCCCGAGTCGAACCGACCGTGATCCCTCAGGCCACTCCGTCGCCGAGGCGGTTGAAGAGGTTGGCAGTCATGATCCCCACCCGCCGGTCTAGCGGCGTGCGTATGCCGGCCCACGTCCGCCGGCCGAAGTCATCAAGCGCCCACGACCACTGGAAGGTGCCGGCCGCGAAGACCGTCGCTCCCGACGGCGCGGTGTACATCGTGGCCGTGTGGATCGGCGGCGTGCTGGGATCGTAGTGGTCGGGAATGACCGGGCTCTGGGCCAGGAGGATCGTGCCAGGGGGCGCGAGCCTGGGATGGAACGTGTCGTACTCCTGTCCCACGAGGTTGACGATGGCGTCGCCGTTGTGGAGCCCCGTGTTCGCGTAGAGCCAGTGCCCGGCGTTGACGACGCGCCAGTCGGCCGGCCGTGACACGACGTGCGCGTACATCTGGCCCACCACGGCGGCCTCGGGCTGCCTGACCGGCGGGTCGCGCCAGAGGGTGGTGGTGAGCTGCGGGTCGGTCATGCGCACAGGATCGGGGGCCGCGAACTTGTAGCACGTGACCCGGCGCGCGGGCCCGAGGGGCGAGTCGTCGAGACGGACCTGCCAGTACATCTCGTTGGCAGAGAGGAAGAGCACGTTCGTGCCCGCCGCAATGAGCCCCTCGAGCGCGTCGCGCATCCCCCGTGACCAGTACTCGTGGTGCCCCTGGAACACGACCAAGCGGCGACCGGAGAAGACATCGGGGTGAAGCACGAGGTCGACGTCGGAGGCGTACTCGACGTCACGCGGCTGGCGCTCGAGCCAGCGGATGAACTGGATCTCCCAGTAGAAGAGGAGGCCCGCGCCCTGGTCGAGGACGTGGGGTCGATCGAAGGTCACCTGCACGGCCTGCTGTGCGCCCCAGGGCATGGGCACGCCCGAAGAGTTGTACGCGTACAGGCTCTTGCCGCCCCAGCAGTTGTAGGCCTGCCAGGTCGTGGCGGCGTTCACCACGAGCACGGGTGCCCGATCGGCGGGGCTCGCACCGTCGGGCGGGCGAACCACGAGCGGGACGTATCCGACCGCGCCACCGTCGGCTGCCTGCAGCACCGCGAGGTGCATGCCGCTCGTCCAGCTGTCGTCAATCTCGAGCTCGGCTGCCGCCGGCCAGCCGGCCTCGACGAGGCCGAGCGGAGACGGCTGAGGAATTGGGGACGCGGGCGCGGCCGTGATCTGCGTGCGGCGCACGAGTCGACCGCCCGCGCCACCGTACCAGCCCAGGCGATACCACGCCACGTCGACTGTGCGTGACGCGCTCGCGACGTGCAGCGTTGCGCGCTCCCTGGGCGCCACCGAGGCCGCCGAGAGGAACCCCTCGGCCGTCTGAAACCCCCCAGCGCCGGCCCACCAGCCGGGGGTGCCCGCGCGCGCGTTCTCCCGACGCACGGGATGGTCCGTTCGCCGCCGCGCGACTGGTGGCGCAACCAAGGGGGAAGGTGCCGCAACCGGCGCCACGGAGAACGCGGGCGCAGTCACCGTCGCCGCTTGGGGCGGCGCGGACCGGAGCAGCGTCCGCAGCGGCGCACCGGTGCACGCGTCGAGCGCGGCTGCCCCACCAGCCACGAGCGCCCCCTTCAGCACGGCTCGTCGCGTGATCATGCTGGCTGCTCCGTGGTGCGATCCTCGTTGCTCATCCTTGGCGGCTGGTCGGTCACCGCGACCACCGCCGCGGGATCGCCGGTCCCAGGAGCTCCCGTCGCAGAAGGAGCGGCAGCGCCGTTCGCGTCTCCTGTGAGCCAGTTGTGCCACCGGTCCGGGATGGTGCCCCGGGCCGAGGCGGCGGGCACAAGGGGAGTCGCGATCAACGCGCTCCAGCCGAGGTCGCGCAGCCAAGCGTGGTGCGCCGTGCAGGCCGGGCCGCCCGACAGGCCGCCGCAGGGACCCAGCCCCAGCACGCAGTCGTCGGCCACCGATGCACCCTCGACGGCCTGGATCGTCTCATAGAGTGTCGGGGCGGGCTGCGGGTCGGTGTAGCGGTAGGTGAGGCGGCCCGATCGGACCGCGACGTGGACCCACCCGGCCGCCGCGAGGCGTGCTACGACCTCGCCGAGCAGGTCTGGCCGCGCGCCAAGGGCGTCTGCGAGATGGGACGGCTCCCAGTCCTTGGGCCAGTGCGCGAGCACGCGCAGCGCGCTCAGGCCGAGCTCGGTCTGAGGGCTAACGGACGCCCTGTGCTCCATGCCCGTTGTCCACACGACAACCTGTCAGCGACGCCTCTGCCAGACCCACCAGACGATGAGCAGGATCACGACGATCACGACGCCCACGATCGCCGCCTCGCGGCCGGAGAACTTGAAACCCAGGAGGGTCATTGCGAGCAGCATCACAGCTCCTTGGTGGGGGAGTCTACGCTAGGTTCTATCAGCGCTGTCGGTCGCATTCCTGTCCCCGCAGTGCTCGGACGACGCCGTCCCGGTTCTCCATGGTGAGGCGGCGCAGGGCCGCCCGGTCCGGGCCCAAGGACGCCAAGAAGCGGTCGGTGCGCTCGACGAGCTGTGCGCTGGCGAGCAGGGTCGGGTAGAGACCGACCACGATGCGCCTGGCGGTGTGGTCCGTGCGAGTGGACCAGACGCGGTCGAGTGCCGAGAAATATGGCTCGACAAATGGCTCCAGCAAGGAGCGGTCGTGTACTCGGCCGAACCCCACGATCACCGACGACTGCAGCGCGTTGGACAGTTCGTCAGACTCCATGACCGAGGCCCAGGCCGCCTGCTTGGCCTCGGCGCTCGGCCGGGCGGCCCGGGCGGTCGCCGCCGCCTGCTCGCCGGTTGCCGTGTCGTCGCGAGCCAGCTCGTCGTCGATCTCAGCATCTCCGGCCCGGCGGGCGGCGACGAGGGCGGTCAGCAACTCCCAGCGCAGGTCGGTGTCGATCGACAGGCTCTCGAGCTGCTCGCGGCCATCGAGCAGTGCCGCGACGGCGTCCAGTTCCTCGTCCGTGACTGCATGCGCGGCGAACGCCTTGACGAACTGCAACTGCGCGTCACTGCCGGCCAGGGACTCACGGGCCAGGACGAGGAGGCGGCCGGCCGTGGCCGCGGCGCTTGCGTCGCGGTACTCGGGTGCGACGTAGAAAGCGAGGCTCGATCCGAGCTCACGGAGAAGCTGCCCGACCGCGGTCGAGTCGGATTCCGCTGTGATGTTGTCGAGCACGAGGGCGACGAAGTCCCGGGCCGGTAGCTCAGCGTCGCGCGTCATGTCCCAGGCGGCGGACCAGACCAGGGCCCGCGGCAACGACTCGGCGAGCGCTCCGACGTGTCGGGCAGCCGTTGCCATCGAGTGCTCGTCGAGGCGCACCTTGGTGTACGCGAGATCGTCGTCGTTGAGCAGGAGGAGGTCCGGGCGGCGGCGCCCGACGAGATCGGGTACCGGGGTGCGCGCGCCGTCCACGTCCAGCTCGATCCGATGCGTGCGCGCTAGGGCGCCGTTCACGAAGTCGTAGCAGCCAATCGCCAGGCGGTGCGGCCGCAGGGTGGGCTGGTCCGGCGGCACCTCTTGGCTGATGGCCATGGCAGTGATGACATCGCCGGCGTTCACCTGGAGCTCAGGGCGAAGCGTCGTGACGCCGGCGCTCTCCAGCCACAGTTGCGACCAGCGCCGCAGCTCGCGTCCCGAGGTCGCCTCGAGCGCGGCCAACAGATCCGAGAGCTCGGCGTTGCCCCAGGCGTGGGTGACGAAGTAGCGGTGCAGGCCGTCCGCAAAGTGGTCGCGCCCGACCCAAGCGACGAGCTGGCGGATCACGGAGGCGCCCTTGGCATACGTGATGCCGTCGAAGCTTCCCTCGGCTGCCTCGAGGTCGACGATGTCGGCGACCACGGGGTGAGTCGAGGACAGCTGGTCCTGGCGGTAGGCCCAGGTCTTCTCTTCGCTCGAGAACGTGGTCCAGGCCGACTGCCAGCGTGTCGCCTCCGCCTGGCAGACGGTGGCGGCATACGTGGCGAATGACTCGTTGAGCCAGAGGTCATCCCACCAGCGCATGGTGACGAGGTCGCCGAACCACATATGCGCGAGCTCGTGCAGGATCGTGCTGGCGCGGTACTCCAGCATCGCCTCCGGCACCCGGGACCGAAAGGCCCACGAGTCGGTGATCGTCACCGCCGCGGCGTTCTCCATGGCACCAGCGTTGAACTCGGGCACGAGAAGCTGGTCGTACTTCGCGAAGGGGTACGGGAGGCCGAACGCCTGCTCGAAGTAGGCGAAGCCTCGGCGCGTGACGTCCATGATCTCGTCGGCGTCGAGATACGCGGCCAGCGACGACCGGCAGAAGACCCCGAGCGGGATGACGCGACCGTCACGACTGGTGAGTTCGCCACGGGCGACGTGGTAGGGACCGGCCATGATGGCCGTCACGTAGGGTGGCAGGCGAGGAGTCGGCGCGAAGCGCCACGTGGAGCGACCGGGGCCGGCCTCCTCGGGTTGCGGCGTGGGGGAGTTCGACACGACCTGCCATGATGAGGGAGCTGTCACTGAGGGCCTGTGGCCGAATTGCTGGTCCCCGGGCGCGAGCTGGCGGCCAGGAAGTGGGAACGGTGGCAGGGATGCGTCACCCAGAGCCGGCTCACGGCACGGGCGCCAGCACGGGGGGCCCGCCAGGGGGTTGTGGTCGCGCCGAGCGATGGGTTTTCGCCGCCGCCCCAGGGGGGGCGGACGGCTGGCTCGGCTCGACCGGCCCGCTACAGCCGGCCCAGTAGGTAGCTGAAGGCAGCGACTTCGAGCCAGGCCTTGGCGCTCGCCTTGGTCCCCTCGTAGCAGCGGCTGAGCCGGCGCCAGCGCCCGAGTTGGGCGAAGGCGTTCTCCACCCGCCAGAGGGTCTGATAGGGCGCGAAGCCGACCTGGCCCGGGAGCGGCGCCTTGATCTCGAGGCGCGCGTGATGGTGTTGGGTCGCCTTCTCGAGCGCCCGATAGCCCCGGTCACCGAGTACCGCATGGACGCGCGGCAGGTGGGGCAGCGCCTGATGGAGCAGCTCGCGTCCCGCCCGCACGTCGTGCGGCCGCGCGGAGTCGACATGCGCCGCCACGGGCAGCCCGAGGATCTCGACGAGGATGCTCCGCTTCGTGCCGATCGTGCGCCCACCCCGACCACCGGCCTGGTGGAACGTCGGGCCGTAGCGGCGACCCTTCACGGTCTGCGCGTCGATCATCACCATCGAGGGGAGTGGGTCGCGCTGGTGCACCATGCGGATGTGCTGGGCCAAGCGGGCCATCGCCTCCTCCCAGACCCCGTTCGCGCGCCAGCGCCGCCACTGGGACCACACGGCGCTCCATGCGCCGAAGTGTTCGGGGAGGTAGCGCCAGTGGCACCCGGTGCGGGCGAGGAAGAGCATCGCGTCCACCATCTGGCGCCGGGGGATCTGCGCTGGCGCGCCCCGTCGACCCGGCGGGTCGAACAGGTCGGCGACGAGGCCCCACTGCGTGTCGGAGAGCGTGAGGCTGAAGGCCATGCCGTCAGCCTGCCGGTCGGCTGCGTCAGCTCATCTGGCACGCATCGGGCGAGTTGAACGGGATCTTTCGGCTACAGACCCTCAGAACGAGAAGCTGGCTTTCAGGTCGGGCTGATCGAAGACAGCAAAGACGCGCCGGGCGTCGGCGGCCTCGAACTGGGTGTACAGGTACACGGACTGGTCCGCCGGGTCGACGAACCGGTGCAGCCCCTCGCCGGTGTGCATGTAGGTGCAGGACGCCTCGACCAGCAGCTCGTTCTCGGCAGCGAGAACTGGCAGCTGCACCCGCACCCCGTCCGCGACTTCGGCGGCGTCGAGCTCCCTGTCGTTCAGCACGACGCGCCGGACCTGCGGCGCGACAAGGTCGACGAACGTGCCGGCGCTGGGTCGGCTGCTAGCGAAGCGCACGAGCGTCCTGGAGGTGAACGTCGCGTCGTCGCCGGTCACGTCGAGGCTGACGTCGTAAGACGTCACGCGCAGGTGCGACGCCCGCTCGCGCGCCTCGTCGCGTGTCAGGTTCATACCCGGCATGTCGATACCCCGGTGTCGCGTGTGGTTGCGCCTTCCTCGGCCAGCTGGTCTGGCGGAGTCTACAGGCTCAGCGTTCGCTCATCGTCGGCGCTGACGGTTACGCAGTCCTGACGATTGCAGCCTCGGGGACCGGCGCGCACAGTCGATGGTCTCGCCGAGGGGTGCAGTGCCCAGCTCCGAGGGGCGGCGTGATCCTTCCGGGCCGGTAGGGGAGACGAGATGATGAACGCGATGGAGGCACTCGCGCCGGATGTCTCGTCCGGCCCATTTGTCGAGCTGACGGTCTACTCGGGCGACTCCCAGGCCTCCGGCCGTCTAGCGCTCTCGGCCGACCGCGTGACCGACCTGATGAACGAGCACGATGCGTTCACGTTCGTCGATCTGTCCGTGCAGAGCCTCGACGACGGCCGCGCGCTGTCGCTGCCCGAGGCGGTCGTCATGCGCGAGGAGATGTGTGCGGTGGCGGTCTCCGGGCCGCAGGGCAACCCGCGGCGTCGAATGCGGACCCGGCCCTGTCCGGTGGAGATTCGGCTGGGGCACTACGACGTGAGCGGCAACCTGCACGTCCTCCCCGGCACCGACCCGCTCGCCGGCTTCTTCGAGCGGCGCCAGGTCATGGTCCCTCTCACCGAGGCGACCATCGCCTACGACTCGCCCGCTGGCCGGGTGCGCTCGCGGCACGAGACCCTTCTCGTGAACCGCCTGCTTCCCGATCGGATTGCGCCCGCGTGGCATTCGGACGTCCGGCCGCCCGGCCTCGCGCCCGAGCTGCTTGGTCAGGGTGTCGAGGAGGACATCACTACGGACCCGCTGCCGAGCTAGTCGAGAGCCGGGTACGTCGAGCCTGCCACTCTGGATCGTCGGCCCCGCCCCGCATGCTCGCTCGGCTGGGGGCTCGCCCGCTCCCTCGAGCGCCTGGACGGGGCTCTCAGGCCGCCGGCTCAGGCGACGGAACAACCACGATCGGGGGCTCGAGAGAGCACACTAGCCACGTCACCGCCGCGTCGGCGGGCGTCTCTCCCGCGACCCTACGCGATCCGCCGTCTGGACGCCACGCTCGGGTGCCAAATGTGGCGCGGGCTCCACAGCCGAGGTCGGTCCAAAGTGGGCTTCGGAGCGCGGGGCGAGAACGCGCGCCCGGATGCTTCCGAGGGCTCGGTGATTTGTCGAGGCCGACACCTGCGTCGATCGCTGCCAGTCGGCCCGGTGGGCTGCGGACTGACCCGCGCCGCATCCCGGACCGACCGGCTGGGGTCACGTCCCATACCGTGGTGTTACAGCGCAGGTGGCCGATAACGAGAACGGCCACCGCGTCATCCTCGCGTCGTCTGGCTAGGAACCGACGACATGGAGGGGCACCACGATGGCCACAGACAGGATGGCCGTGCTCGACACGGTGCGCAAGGCGATCGCCACTGGCGACACCGACTTCCTGCGCGAGGGGGTGCGCGTGCTCGCCCAGGCGGTGATGGAGGCCGAGGTCACCGAGCTCACGGGGGTGCCACACGGCGAGCGTGACCCGGAGCGCCGGCTGACCCGCCGCAACGGCTATCGCGAGCGACGCTGGGACACTCGGGTCGGCACCGTCGAGCTCGCCATTCCGCGCGTGCGCGACGGCAGCTACTTCCCGAGCCTTCTTGAGCCCCGTCGACGCGCCGAGCGGGCCCTCCTCGCGGTGATCCAGGAGGCCTATGTGCTGGAGGTCTCAACCCGCCGGGTGGAGGATCTGGTGGAGGCCCTCGGCATCGCCGGGATCAGCAAGAGCGAGGTCAGCCGCATCTGCGCCGCCCTCGACGCCGAGGTGGAGGCCTTCCGGCATCGCTCGCTCACAGGTGAGCGCTACCCGTATGTGTTCCTCGATGCCACCTACGTGAAGGTGCGGGACGCTGGGCGGGTCGTCAGCATGGCCTGCCTGGTGGCCATCGGGGTGGCCGCCAGCGGGGAGCGCCGCGTGCTGGGCCTCGACCTCGCGGCCGGCAACGACGAGGGCAACGCCTGGTCAGGCTTCGTGCGTGGCCTGTTGGAGCGCGGTCTCTGTGGCGTGCGCCTGGTGATCAGCGACGCCCAGCGAGGGATCGTGGAGGCCGTGCACGGCCAGCTGCTCGGCGCGGGGTGGCAGAGGTGTCGCGTGCATGCCACCCGCAACTCGCTCGATCTCGTGCCCCGCGGCTCCCAGGACATGGTGGCGGCCGCCATCCGCAGCATCTTCGAGCAGCCCGATGAGCACTCGGCATCTGAACAGCTGCGTCGGGTGGCGGACGGCCTGTCTGCCCGCTTCCCGATGGTGAGCGAGCTGCTCCTCGATGGCGAACCCGACCTCCTCGTGCACTTCACCTTCCCCGAGGCCCATCGCCGCCAGATCAGGAGCACCAACCCTCTCGAGCGCCTGAACAAGGAGATCAAACGCCGCACCGCCGTCGTCGGCATTTTCCCGACGCGCGCCAGCGTGCTCCGCCTCGTCGGCATGGTCCTCGCCGAGCAGGATGACGAGTGGCAGGACGGACGGCGCTACTTCAGCCCCGAGTCGATGGCCTTGATCGACGCGCTCCCTCACGAGGAGGTGCCGGCGTTGCTGATGGCGAGTTAAGTGAGCGCGAGGATGACGCACTGTGACACCACGTCCCGGGACTTGACCCCGGCTTGGCCGCCCGGCTCTGGGGGAGCCGTGCATCAGGCAGTGTGGTGGAGCCGGCCCAGAGGGGCTAGAGCCGATGGTCGTAACCGTCCCGCCGTTCTGAAACGGCGGCGCCGAATCGGGGCAACAGTCAAGACGGGCACCAAGCTGTGACGTCGTGACCGACCGTGCCCACTCGCCGCCCGGACGTGCCTCGTCGCACCACGCGCCCCTGCGGCACTGGCACCTGATGTAGCACCCTGACGCGATCTCGCCGCCGTGTGGTATAGGGGCGCGAGCCTGCAGGCTTAGGGCGACCCAGGCAACGGACCGACCTGCGCTAGTTAACCCTTCGTGAACAGCGTCTTTGGGCTGGCGAGCTCCCCGTGAACTGGGCTGAAGCGGTCCCTGGCAGGCGGTCGCCCCGGAAACGCATCGACTCGCCCAGAAGCCTTTTCTAGGACGCTGCCCGAAATGGCGTCGCCGCTCATGCTCGGCAGCGTCCTAGAGCGGGTCCCCGGTCGGACCGCCCTCGGAACGGGGGAGGGGGAAGCCCGGTTCAGGAACCTCGAGGTCGAATGCGCGGCGGAGCGCCTGCGCCGCCCGCTCCAGCTGCGACTCCTCGATGAGGCAGGTGATGCGGACCTCCGACGTTGAGATCAAGGCGATGTTGATCCCCTCGTCGGCCAGCGCCCCGAACATCTGCGCCGCGTACGCCGGGGCATTCTGGACGCCGGCACCCACGATCGAGACCTTGGCGACCGCGTCGTCCACCGACACGTCGCGGGCCCCGATCTCGCCGACGAGCGGCTTCAACAGGCGACGCGCGCGGGCCAGATCCGCGCGGGCCACCGTGAAGGAGAGGTCGGTCGTCCCGTCGTGCCCCACGTTCTGCACGATCACATCGACGATGATGCCCGCGGCAGCGAACGGGGCGAAGACGCTGCGCGCGACGCCCGGTCGGTCGGGCACCGACACGAACGTGAGCTGCGCCACGTTGCGGTCGGTGTCCACGCCCCGTACCTTGTTGCGCTGCTCCACGTCCCGCGTCCTCCTGAGATCGGGGCCCCGCATGCGAGCCGGCGCTGTGCCCCAGGGTGACCCACCATGCTGTCGGGGATTATCGCCGCCGCTGCGGCGCCGGACCAGACTCCCTCGCTCGGCGGCGCCGCCCGCGATGAGACAGTCTCCGGACGCGGGCCGACGAGGGGTCGGGCCGCCGCTCAGGCAGGAGCGAGCGGTAGATCTCCCCGCGCCGGTGCTGCAGCTGTTCCTGCTCTTCGGGAGAGAGGGGCCGCCCGATCTCGCGGGCTAGGGCGCGGGTGAAGAGGCCGCCGCTCATGCCGATGCGCCGGTGGATACGCCAGCCCTCGACTTCGAGCCCCGCCTCCGCGAGCGCCTGCTGCCAGGCCAGCACGTGGGCGTATACGGTGTCCACGAGGGTCCCGTCGAGATCGAAGATGAAGGCGCGCATGCGGCCAGTCTGGCACGTGGGCCAGCGCTCTTCGTCCGGCCAGTCGCCGCGCCGATTCGTGCCCGCCGGTAGGATTGCGTCGATGCCGAGCTTCGGGTTGATCCTGCCGACGATGCGCATGGGCGCGAGCGCCGAAGTGATCGAGGCCGGCGCCGAGGCAGCCGAGCGCCTGGGCTGGACGACGGTGTGGACCACCGACCACGTGCTCGTGCCGCGCAGCGCGGCGGGCGAGTACGGTCGCATCTACGAGGTGATCACGACGCTCGCCTGGGTGGGCGCGCGCCACCCCCGGCTGCGCCTGGGCACCAGCGTGATCGTGGTTCCCCAGCGCAACGCCGTCGTGCTGGCCAAGGAGCTGGCTACGCTCGATACCCTGAGCAGGGGCCGTCTCCTCGTCGGGGTCGGCGTCGGGTGGAACGAGGCCGAATTCGCCAACCTCGGAACGGCCGAGCGGTTCGCGCAGCGGGGTGCCTACCTCGACGAAACCATGCGCCTGTGGCGCCATCTCTGGTCGGGGTCGTCGGAGCCGTTCGAGGGCGCCTTCCACCGCCTGCACGACTTCGCGTTCGAACCGCTGCCGGCGCAGGGTTCGCGGATTCCGTTGCTCGTGGGCGGGCGCTCCGCGGCCGCCCTCTGGCGCGCCGGCGCCCTCGGCGACGGCTACCACTCGAGCTCGACCGGCTCCGTGGACTACGCCGCGCGACTCCCACAGATCCGGGCGGCCGCCGACGCGTCCGGGCGGAGCATGCCGCACCTCTCCGCTCGACTCACCGTGCGCGACGGACCGACCGGCGGCAGCGGGTCCCTGCCTGCTGACGACCCGGCCGCCATGCTCGCGGAGGTGCGGGCCTTCTCTGCCATCGGGGTCGAGCACCTCGCGGTCGGCTTCGAACCCCGCGAGCCCGAGTCCTTCGTGGCGGCGGTCGAGCGCTTCGACCGCCAGGTCGTCCACGCGGCGGACGCATAGCCCGACCGAGCTTGGGAGGCCACCCTCCCGAGGTTTGCACCGAAGTCGGGTCCGAGGGCGCTACCGTTAGGCGGTGCCATGTCAGTAGGACCGCGAAGACTCTGGAGGGCGCACGATGGACCTGCGGATCGTCCCGATCGAGAAGCCCGATGAACTCAACTTCATCCTCGGTCAGGCTCACTTCATCAAGACCGTAGAGGACCTGCACGAGACGCTGGCCCAGGCCGGGCCCCACCTCCGCTTTGGGTTGGCCTTCTGCAAATCCTCCGGCCCTCGCCTCGTCCGGCGCTCGGGCAACGACGACGAGCTAGTCCGCGTCGCGGTCTCCAATGCGCAGGCCATTGGGGCGGGGCACAGCTTCATCATCTTCCTCGAGGGGGGATTCCCCGTCAGCGTGCTCAACGCGGTCAAGGCCGTCCCTGAGGTGTGCCGCATCTTCTGCGCGACGGCAAACCCGGTGGACGTCGTGGTGGCCGAAACAGAGCAAGGGCGCGCCATCCTGGGCGTCGTCGACGGGGTCACCGCTCGGCGTGGAGACCGAGCAGGACGTCCTCGAGCGCAAGGCGCTGCTGCGGCGCTTCGGCTACAAGCTCTGAGCCCCTCGCTGGGCCGGAGCGCGAGGCGCAGTCAGGCCCATGATACCCACCACCCGGCACGTTCGCCGGAGGTCGCCTGACAGTGCGATGGTCCTGGGACTCGCCCGGGTTCGCGCCACGTTGAGCCCATCGTCCTCTTGCATTCCCTGCCCTCGGTGGCAGGCTTGATTGGCGCCCGGACATTTGGGGCCGGGCAGCGGAGAGGCATCGTATGACCAACCAGCAGGGCGGGCCCGGTGACGTCCGGCCCACACGCTGCGGGACCAGCGGGCCCCCAACACGTTCCGCGTCACGGGAACTGCGGGCACTCCAGGCAGCCGACAACAGCTGAACAGCGGTGGCGGGAACATGGGGCCCCGCGGCGCATCCCCCGGCCACAGGTCTCGATCTGGGTCTACCTGGTCGCGGCCGTGCTGGCGGTCGTGTTGGTCCTCGTCGTCCTGCAGGCCGTGCAGTAGTCGCGTCGGCCTACTCAGTGCGGGACGGTCGACCCGCGGTAAGGCCTAGCGCGGCGGCGTACGGCGGGCCGGCGATCCCGCAAACGCGCGCAGGCGGGCCAGCAGTTGCCGGTCGCTGAGCGGGCCGCTCTTCTCGACCGCGATCCGGCGCGGCTGACCGTGGCGCGCGTCCAGGGCCCGCACGTAGTCGGCGAAGTGGTCGACGACCTCGTGCCTGTATCGGTTCTTCTCTCAGGACCACTTGCCCCCGCGGCGTTTTGCCGGACGTGTACGCCAAACGCCAGCTGCCGGGAGGTGGACCCTGGGTGGTACGGTT
>CAWIHR010000023.1:0-112315 GCA_963835945.1 uncultured Chloroflexia bacterium | reverse complement strand
GAGCGCCGGCGCTGCCGATCTCGGCTCCGCGTCATCGCTGACCCATGCCTGACGGTGTTGTCGCACCCGCCTCCGACATCGGCCGCGATTACTGCGCCGGTGTGGTGCTCGACCGCAACGCGCACCGGATCGTGGTCATCGGATCCCGCGTAGGGAGGCGCACAAATCGAGCAGACCGCGAAGCAGAGACCCGACGCGATCGTACGGCTTCATGCTCATCCACCCGTCGGCCTGCTCGACCACTAGGAAGGAAGCACTCGATGACTTCCGACGTGTTCGCCTATCACGACCTCTTCCCGCTCGAGTCGGACGACACCCCCTACCGCCTGCTCTCGCGCGAGGGGGTGTCGGTCGCGTCATTTGAGGGCGAGGAGATCGTGAAGGTCGAGCAGAGCGTGCTGACCCGCCTGGCCCGAGACGCGTTCCGCGAGTGTGCCTTCTTCCTCCGACCATCGCACAACGAGCAGGTAGCGGCGGTTCTCTCCGACCCGGCGGCCTCGGCGAATGACCGGGTGGTGGCCCTCGCCCTGCTCCGAAACGCCGAGGTGGCGGCGCGTGGCGAGCTGCCCCTCTGCCAGGACACGGGCACTGCCACGATCGTCGCGAAGAAGGGCCAGCAGGTCTGGACAGGGGCGCACGACGAGGCGTGTCTCACGCGGGGCGTATGGGAGACATACACCCAGGAGAACCTGCGCTATCGCAGACCGCTGCGCTCAGCATCTACGACAAGCAGAACACCGGCAACGACCTTCCGCCCAGATCGACATCACGGCGACCGCGGGCGCGACCTACGAGTTCCTCTTCATCGCAAAGGGCGGCGGCTCGGCGAACAAGACGATGCTCTGGCAGGAGACGAAGGCCCTCCTCGAGCCGGCCGCACTTGGAGGCGTTCCTGGTCGAGAAGATGCGGGAGTCTGGGCACCGCCGCGTGTCCGCCATACCACCTCGCCATTTGTCATCGGCGGCACATCTGCGGAAGGCTGCCTCAAGGCAGTGAAGCTGGCCACGACGCGCTATCTCGACGCGCTCCCCATTTCCGGCGGTCCACACGGCGAGGCGTTTCGTGACATCGATCTCGAGGTGCGGCTCCTCCAGGCTGCCCGCGGCCTGGGCATCGGAGCGCAGTTCGGAGGGACCGCGTTCGTCCACGACGTGCGGGTCATCCGACTGCCTCGCCACGGCGCCTCGTGCCCGGTCGGGATGGGAGTGTCGTGCTCGGCCGACCGTCAGGTGCGAGCGCGCATCGACCGCGACGGGATCTGGATGGAGGAGCTCGACCACGACCCGGGAAGGCTCCTGCGGGAGGCGCGCGGGGCGGGTCGCCACGGCCAGCGCGTGCGGATCGACCTCGACCGGCCCATGCCAGATGTCCTCGCCGAGCTTTCGACGTACCCAGTCTCCACCCCGCTCCTGCTCACGGGAACGCTTGTCGTGGCTCGTGACATCGCTCACGCGAGGTTCAAGGAGCGTCTCGAGGCGGGCCAGGGCGTGCCTGAGTACCTACTGCACCACCCGGTCTACTACGCAGGGCCGGCCAAGACGCCACCGGGCAAGGCGTCTGGATCGTTCGGGCCGACGACCGCGGGACGCATGGACGCGTACGTCGACGTGCTTCAGAGCCACGGCGCGTCGCTCATCATGATCGCCAAAGGGAACCGGAGCCCACGTGTGACGGAGGCGTGCCGCAAATACGGCGGCTTCTATCTTGGATCGATCGGGGGACCCGGCGCCCTCCTTGCCGAAGAGAACATCCGCCGGGTCGAGTGCATCGACTACCCGGAGCTCGGCATGGAGGCCGTGTGGAGGATTGAGGTGGTCGACTTCCCCGCGTTCATGTTGGTCGACGACAAGGGCAACGACTTCTACCGCAACCTGGGGACATAGGCCAAAGCCCGCGCACGGCACAAGAGCGGGTACTGCGCTCTGCGGATCGTCGCCCGGGCACGCCAGTCGCAACCGGGGTGATCTTTCGATAGGTTGCGCTCGGCGCAATCGCGCCGCAAGGCGACGGCATCGTGGCAGGACGGCCGCTGGCGTCGCGCCAGTCCGCGCACCGCACCCGAAGGGATAGATTGACGGGGCGTGCAGTTGGGCAGAAACGGAGGAGTGGCCATCCACCGGGTGTTTGGGAAGCAAGCACTCTGCCAACTGAGTTACTCCCGCTCGGGAGTCGCCGGATTCTACTGACGGGCTCTGAGGCCGCTCACGACCTGCACTCAACCAGCCACGTACCGTTCCCTGTGGACTGTGCCTGCGGCAAGCGGGCGTGCTACCCGTGTGTGTGCAACACAGGAAGGGAGTGCGCCCGATGAGAAGCGTAGTCGCGCTCGATGAGCGCACGCCAGCGCAGCGCTGGGCGGAGGTCCGTGATGAGGAGGCGCTGTAGGGCGAGCTGCGGCCGGAGCTGGCGGCGGCGGTGCGGGCTGTGCTGGAGGACACCATGGAAGACGAGCTGACGGGGCTCCCTGCCGCCCGCCGCTACGAGCGGACGGTGACCCGCCTCGACGCGCGAAACGGGTACTTCCGACGCTGGCTCACGACCGAGCTCGGGGCCATCGAGCGCACCGTCCCGCGCGGCCCGCGTGCTGTCCTACCGGCCCTCGTTCCTGGAGCGGGGCGCGCGGCGCACAACCAGCGTCGACCGCGTCCTGCGGCGGGCGTTCCTGCGCGGGCTCTCCACCCGCGAGACGGCCGCCTGGCGGAGGAGCTGACCGGGGTGTCGCTTTCGGCGGCGGCGATGAGGCGTCTGGTCATCCGCCTCGATGCGCAGGTGGCCGCCTTCCACCGCAGTCAGCTCGCCTTCCCGGCACGCTATCTGCTGCTCGATGGGCTGTGGGTCTCGGTGCGCCGGAGCAGCCGACGCGCCGCACGGCGGGTGATCCTGGCGGCCTACGCGATCGATGCGGCCGGCCGGCGCGAACTGCTCGACTACCGCCAGGCGGCCTCCGAGTCGACGGCGGAGTGGGGCCGTCTCTTGGGTGCCCTCGTGG
This sequence comes from uncultured Chloroflexia bacterium, assembly GCA_963835945.1. Lineage (GTDB taxonomy): Bacteria > Chloroflexota > Limnocylindria > Limnocylindrales > CSP1-4 > JAJYNJ01. Next base: position 109,325 of record CAWIHR010000023.1, on the reverse strand, counting down.
AGCAGGGCCTCGACCCCGACGAGCTGCGCCTCATCGTCGCCGATGGCGCCGGGGCATCCGCGAGGCGGTCGCCGAGGCGTTCCCCGAGGTGCCCTTCGGGCGCTGCTGGACCCACCGGCTGCGGAACCTGCTCGAGGCACTCCGGAGAATCGTCCTTCGGCGGTTCGGGGTGCGGCAGCGGCGTTCCTGGCACGACGCGTCGGCGCCCGTCCGCGTCGCGCCCCGGTCGCGTTAGAACCAAGTGGAGCACCACGGCGCCAAGTTCGATCGGAACATCGTGTCGGCCCTGTCGAGGGCCCCTGCCCGCTCCTCGGTCGCCCGGCCGGCGGTGGCGAGCGCGCGGAGGGAGACACCGCCGAGGAAGATAGAGCCCAGCGCCGCCACGTCGAGCGTGGCGTCCGGCGCCTCCCAAGTGCGGCGGCACGCGGCGCCGTCGCCATCAGCCTCGAGCGCGAAACGTCCGCGCGCATGTCCCGCTTCGTCGCGCACCTCGATGACGATGCGGCCGGGTGCCAGGTACCGGCGGCTCCGCAGGGCGACGATGGGATCGAGCAGGCAAATCCAAAGGAAGTCAGAGCGATGCTGCTGCTGCACGGCGCGTGCATCCTCGAGCAGCCACGGGAGCGCCTCGTCTGGAGACCGATCCTCGGCCCTGACGGTCGAGACTAGGTCCACCTCGCACGCGAACCGCCAGAGCCGTGCGTACGCGTCGTCCGTGCAGCTCAGCAGTTCATCCACAACGAGCGTGTTATCGGGCTGCCGCTCGTTCCATTTCTCCTCGACGTGGTACCGCAAGTATCCCTGCGGCTCACCAGCCTCGTCCCGATGCACCACGTACCGCATCCCTTTCGGGATCGGCCATGCCGCGTCGACGATCCCAAGCGACTGGTCCCACCAGTGGTCATACCGCATGATCGCGCCGGGCTGGGCAAGTCGGCATCGCTCGTAGAGCTGTGGACCGACCTCCCGGATCGTGTTCCGGGCAACCAGCTCGACTGACCCGCTACCGGGCCGCACGAAGCGCGCCGATCGCGTGTCGATCCTGAGGCGCACGTGGTCCGACGCGCGGCCAAAGCCGTAGCGACCGTAGATCGGGTACTCCGACGCGATGAGGATCGCCAGCGGCTCCCCCCGCTCCACCGAGGCGTCCAGGTCAGCCGCTATCATGCGCCGCAGCAATCCGCGGCGGCGATGAGTGGGCAGGACCGTCACCCCGGTGATTGCTGAGGCGGACAGGGCCGTCCCGCCGGGCAGCGTCAGCACATTGGCAAACGATCGGAACGTCCCACAGATGTGCCCCTCGTCGAACGCTGCCCAGCATCGGCGAAGGTCGTAGTACGGGCGCCGGATCTCCGCCTGTCGCTCTGCGTCGGCGTCGACGAAAAAGGGCACGTGGAGGGCGGCAATCCAGTCCCGGAGTTCGTCGTCCTCGACTGTCCTGATCGAGATTGGCACCACCAGATGGTACGGCGCCGGGGTGCGGCGCGGCCAGCGGCCAGGACGCCCGCGCGACTGGTGGCACGGCAGCGATGGAGCGGCACCGGTGGGGCGGCGTCAGACGCTCATGGGCGTCGATCGCCGAGGCTGCTACGCCACAGTCATCACCTGGCCAAGCGCCACGGCCCGGCGTCCGTATTCCTTGATCCTGTTGTAGCGCGCGGGAGATCCGTTACGTCGCGGTCCCTTCGCGCACTCACTTAGTGGGCTCGTACTCGCGCTTGCCCTGTTCCACAACGCCTCCGCCGGCAGCCGCGCTCAGGGCGGGGGACCTACCGCAGTCACAGGTGCGGGCGAAGCGAGCGCTCGTCTGACGCCTGCGGGAACGCCCGCCGGGCAGTGGCGGTCAGTCCGCGTCCCGATCAGCGCGTCTCGACGAGAGTGTGAATCTGGGGCAGACCGAGGACTTCCCTGGCGCGGACCTCGTCGTCGACCTTCAACGCCAGCTGGACGGAGGATGCCCGCCGGCCCACCATGAGGATCCCGGTAATGTTGACGCCCGCCCTAGAGAGCTTCTCGGTCAACTCGGCGATACCGCCTGGACGGTCGACGACCTCCACGAACAGCGAATCGCCCTCGACGAACGGGATGCCCATGCTGTGCAGGACCTCCCGGGTCATCGTGTTATCGTCCGTCGTGAGCATCGCGCACATCTTGTCGCCGGCGCCGCTGCCAGCGATTGTCTCGATGTTGATGCCGCGCATCGCCAGTGCGCGCGTCACATGAGCGAGCTCGCCGGGGCGATTCTCGAGCTGGATCATGAACGGTTGGCCCATCGTCTCGCCTCCCCTGCTCCCGCCCCGACGTACCGCTTCCGGCGCCGACTGCGGGCGCGATTGCCCAGGGCCCTCGCCCGAACACTGGCAAGGGGCCGACAACTGCCCGGCCCTGCCGGACGTTCGCTCGCACCTGCGGTCGTCACCTCTGGCGTTGCTGTGGAGCGTGATCGCGGCGCGCTTCGCTGAGACCGGCCGAACGTCCCGAAGCCGGGGAGCCTCTCGCGCCCCCTCGCCGTGCCATCCGGGGGGCGGCGACGGCATCCGGGAGAGCGATCGGGAGATCAGACCGTCGCTCCGGGTGTCGACCCAAACCGGGTAGGCCAAGGCCGCGTCGCGCATCTTCGCTATTTCGGCACTCCGTCGCCACTCCCGGGCGGCGGAGCCGGCTCACTCTGGCCATCGTCGACGTCGATCGAGACGAGTCGGAGGTCGGTCAGCTCGTCCGTCAGCGTGAGGTTCAGCTCGGCGCCCTCGGCCGGTGTGCCCGCAGCGTGCTGCTCCCAGTGAAAGCGCAGCGCCTCCTCCGACACGCCGGCTAGGATGCCGGCCTCCAGGTTGATCGCGACGATCCGCCGGGCGCCGGCCTGCTGCGCCTGGGCGACGACGATGTCGAGGATGCGGTCGGCGATACCGGCTTCGTGCACGAGAGCCTCCGAGTGGGGCAGCGACGCGGCTGCGGCCACCGCCGGGCCGGGGACCCCGACGGGCCGTCGGCCGCCAGTTTCGCCGATCGCGGCCACGCCCGCTTCGTCGGTCGTGCGGGGTCGCCGCCTGCGCCGTGTCTCAGGCCGGCGACACCGCACGACCCCAGATGAGGGCCATCGCCCGGTCCACGACGACGGGCACGGCCGCCTCAACCGGGGGTGTCATCTTCCCGCCGACGGTCACGTAGTTCCCGGCCTCGACGGCCACGATGACCACCTCGGCGGGCACCTGCATGCCGAGCGCGCGGGCCAAGTCGAGCGTCTCCAGGAGGCCGATGTAGTGGGGCGACCCGCCGCGAGGGCCGGCGAAGTCCCTCTCTGTCAGCTCAAGCACCGTCCCCGGGTCGGCTGCGCCGCTGACCACGGTGTCGAGGACGATGAGCCGGGAGGCTCCGACCACGGCCTCGAGTAGGTACATGCCGCTGAGGGCAGTCTCCACGACCTCGACCGGGCCAACGCCCGAAAGCTCGAACGCCCACACCGTCAGGGCCGGGTCAAATGACGACCTGGGGGGCACCGCGGTACCGGCGCCGGCGAGGCGTCCAACCAGCCAGCGGGCGGCGACGATCCCCAGGGCGTCGTCGGAGATCAGCTCGTTGCCCAGGCAGAGCACCCTGGTGGGCCCAGCCGCGACTGGGTCCACCAGGGCACTTCCGCTACTCGCGATGGAGGCTGCCATCGGCGTCGCGGCGCAACACCGACAGCGCCTGGCCGTCGGACCTACGAACCGCCACGATGAGCGGCATGCTCCCAGGGAGGGAGTGAGTGGCGCAGGCCTGGCAGGGGTCGTAGGCGCGGAAGGCCATCTCTATCTTGTTGAGGATGCCGTCGGAGACCGTCCCCTTCGAGATCAGCCCCTTGGCCGCCTTCTCGACGCTCATCGCTATCCGGGCCGAGTTGTTCTGGGTGGCCACGACCAGGTTGGCCTGCTCGACGATGCCCTGTGAATCCGTGACGTAGTGGTGGTAGAGCGTTCCCCGCGGCGCCTCGACCACCCCCACGCCCTCGCGCGGCGTCTCGGTGGGCAAGGTGCGCACGTTGGGGTCGATGAGCTCCGGGTCGTCGGCCAGCTCCTTGAGTCGCTCGGCGGCGTAGAGCAGCTCCACAACCCGGGCCCAGTGGTTGGCCAGGGTGTGGTGCACGGGCTTGCCCCCGAGCGTGGAGAACAGCTCCTCGTAGGCCTCCTGAGCAAGGGGCGTGGCCATGCCGTCGGAGGCGTTGAGCCGGGCCAGCGGGGCGACCGAGTAGATGCCGCTCTCGGCGCCATCGGTGAAGCCGTGCCAGCCGAGCGGCTTGAGGTAGCAGAACTTGACGTAGGACCAGGGCTCGACGTGCTCCGCCACGAAGTCGAGGTAGTCGGCGGCCTGGAAGGCGGCGAACTCGCTCCCCTCGGGAGAGACCACCCGGACCCGCCCGTCGTAGAAGTTCGGCCGGTTCCGATCGTCCATGAGGCCCATGTAGTAGGTCCGGTGGGTGAAGGCGTCCGAGACGATGAGGTCGACGTACGCCGGGTTCCTCAAGACCACCGAACGGAAGGTGTCGAGGGTGAAGCGGGCGAAGTCGACCGCGTCGGCGGCGACCTCCTGGATCTGGCCCTGCTGCTCGGCGGTGACCCGCTTGGCCACCCCGCCGGGGAGCCCGAGCACGGGGTGGATCACCTTGCCGCCGACGAGGGTGATGATCTCGCGGAGACGGCGGCGCATGGTGATCACCCGGAGGCCGACGTCCTGGCCCACGACGCCGATGACTCCCAAGATGTTGCGCTGGGCCGCCGGCGCCTCGGGACCGACCACGAAGTCGGGGCCGCCAAGGAAGTAGAAGTGGAGGGCATGGTCCTCGACCATAAAGGCCGAGTACACGAGCTCTCGGATCTTCTTGGCTGCCGGCGGCGGATCGACCTTGTAGAGGGCGTCGAGGGCCTTGGTGGCCGCCATGTGATGGGCGGTGGGGCAGACCCCGCAGATGCGCGAGGTGATCTGGGGCATGTCCTCGGCGGGGCGGCCCTCGGCGAACTTCTCGAAGCCGCGCAGCTCCGGGACTTGGAAGTAGGCCCGTTCGACGTCCCCTGCTTCGTCGAGGAAGATGTCGATCTTGCCGTGCCCCTCGAGGCGGGTGATGGGATCGATGGCGATGCGGCGGCGGGCGTAGGCGGCCTGGGCTCCCGCGGAGCCCCGGCTCCACGCTTCCTGGGCGGGTATCTGGTTGGACATGTGTCAGGGCTCCTCAGGCGTCGACGGTTGTCAACGTGCGCCGGCGCAGCAGCGAGCCTGCCAGGCCGTACCGGTAGAAGGTGCCGATCGGATCGGGGATGCTGTCGAGGGCACTCCCGATTGCCTCTTCGTCGGTGGCCGAGAGCATTGAGGCCACGGCCGACAGGTACTTGCCGCCCTGATCGCGCACCTTGCTCGTGGGGCCGAAGCAGCCCGTGCAAGGCATGTTGCCCCTGATGCACAGCTGGCCGCAGCCCGCACGGGTGGCCGGTCCCATGCAGAGCAGCCCCTGGGCCAGCAGACAGGTGTCCTCGTCGATGAGGATCTCGTGGGGACGCCGGAAGCGCTCCAGGCTCAGGTCCTGCGGCTTGGTGTCCAGGCGAGGGCACTCCTCGCACAAGGCGATGTCGGGCGCGAGCACCGTTCCCGGAGGCGGCAGCTCGCCGCTCAGGAGGGTTTGCACCGCACCGGCGATCACGTTCGGGGTGGGAGCGCAGCCCGGGATGTAGTAGTCCACTGAGGTGACCTGGTCGAGGGCGCGGACCGTGTTGTAGAAGCCGGGCAGAGTGACCCACTCGCCGTCCTGCGGAACCGCCACCTGGGGCATCACCCCGTCCGGGTTGACGGTCGAGGGTGTCGTCCGATAGACCGTCGCGAAGACCGCCTCCCGGTCCCACAGGTTGGCAAGGCTCGGGATGCCGCCCAGGTGGGCACAGGAGCCGAAGGCCACCAGCACCTTCGCCTTGCGCCGCAGCAGGTGGGCCATCTCCTCCTGCTCCGTGGTGCGGATGGCCCCGTTCACGAAAGCGGCCAGGATGGACCCGTCCGCCATGGCTTCCACGTCGGCCTTCTTGAAGTCGAAGGCCACCGGCCAGAACACGATGTCGACGGCGGCCACGACGTCGAGGATCTTCTCGGCGAGGTCCACGACAGCCTCTTCGCAGCCCCCGCACGAGGAGCACCAGTAGAAGGCGACCTTTGGCTTGTCGCTCATGCCGTCACCTCCTTCAGCTCGGCGGCCTCGTACAGCTCCTCGCGAGGCCCCCGGGGAAGCTCCTCTCTCGGCACGTCGATGCGCAGGGGCCCCAGCTCCGTGATACGCGCGACCATGTCGTTCATCACGTCGCGGAGCTTGTCGGCCTCGGCCGCCGAGATCCACTCGAGGCGGATACGGTCCTCCTCGATGCCCATGCCCACTAGGACGCGCTGCAGCAGCCGGAAGCGGCGCAGTGCCTTGTGGTTGCCCGACTGGTAGTGGCAGTCGCCGAAGTGGCAGCCGCCGACGAGCACCCCGTCGGCGCCGCTGGCGAACGCCTGCATGACGAACTGGGGATCGACTCGACCGGAGCACATCACCCGGATGACCCTTGCGTTCGACGCGTACTTCATGCGTGACGTGCCGGCCAGGTCGGCCGCCAGGTAGGTGCACCAGTTGCAGAAGAAGGCGACGATCTTCGGCTCCCAGCCGGCGGCGCTCCCCTGCGGGATCTCGATCGGCTCAGGCATGGGCCAGCACCCCCAGGATCTCCTCGTAGATCTCTTCGTCTTCGAACAGGTTCTGCCGGATGGACCCCGACGGGCAGGCGGCCACGCAGGTGCCGCACCCCTTGCAGAGCACTGGGTTGATCTCGGCCTTACCGTCCACACGGCTGATTGCCGTGTAGGGGCAGAGGGGGATGCAGGTCTTGCAGCCCGAGCACTCCTCGCGCATCACGTAGGCTGTGTTCGGCTCCATCTCGACGTAGCCGCGATCGACTAGGGCCAGTGCCTCGGAGGCGGCGGCACCGGCCTGGGCCACCGTGTCCGGGATGTCCTTGGGGCCCTGACAGGCGCCCGCCAAGAACATGCCGTCGGTGAAGGTGCTCACCGGGGCAAGCTTGGGGTGGCGCTCCATGAAGAACCCACCCCCCGCGCACGTGATGTTGAAGGTGCGGCGCACGTCCTCAGCGTCGGCCTGGGGCTCGAGGCCGGTGGCCAGGACCACCATGTCGACCGGGATCTTGCGCACGCGGCCGAGCAACGTGTCCTCGGCCTGGAGGACGACCCTCCCGGTCTTGCCAGCCTCGGGGTAGACGTCGGCCACCTTGCCCCGGATGAAGTGGACCCCCTCCTCCGCAACCCGGTTGTAGAACTCCTCCATGCCCTTCCCGGCGGCCCGGATGTCGATGTAGAAGTTGTAGATCTCGGCCCCGGTCTTCTCCTTGACCAGGTGGGCCAGCTTCAGGGAGTACATGCAGCACACGCGGGAGCAGTACACGTTCGTGTTGACGTCCCGGCTGCCGATGCAGTGGAGGATGCCCACGGTCTGCGGCGTCCGCCCGTCACGCAGGGTGACGTGCCCCTCGGTGGGCCCCGACGAGTTCACCAGCCGCTCCACCTCCATGGCGGTGTACACGTTCGGGTAGACCCCGTAGCCGTACGCCGGGGTCCGCTTGGGGTCGAACGTTTTGAAGCCAGTGGCCAGGATCACCGACCCCACCTCGACGGTGTCGAAGGTCTCGGTCTGAGTGAAGTCGATGGCGTTGCGGTCGGCGCACACCTCCACGCAGGTCTTCTTGCAGCGGCCGGACTTGAACTCGATGCAGGCGTCACGGTCGATGACCACCAGCGGCGGCACCGCCTGCGGAAAGGGAATGTAGACCGGCTTGCGCATGTTCAGGCCAAGGTTGAATTCGTCGGGCGTCTTGCCCCGCACATAGACGCACGCCTCGATGCACTCCAAGCACCCCACGCACGCGTCCTCGACGATGAAGCGGGGCTTGTGGCGCACCGTCACCGTGTAGTTGCCCACGTAGCCATCGACCCTGTCGACCTCGGCCATGGTCCAGAGGGTGATGTTGGGGTTGGACCGCACCTCGGTCATCTTGGGGGTGAGGATGCAGGCGGCGCAGTCGAGGGTGGGGAACGTCTTGTCGAACTGGGCCATGTGCCCGCCGATCGACGGTTCCCGCTCCACTAGGTAGACATGCTTCCCGGCGTTGGCCATGGTCAGGGCCGCGTGGATGCCGGCGATGCCACCGCCCACCACCATCACGGCCGGGTTGACCGAGACCCGCGAGCGCTCTAGCGGCTTGTGGAACCGTACCCGGTGCACCGCGGCGCGAAGGAGGTCCTCAGCCTTGTGGGTAGCCTCGGCCCTGTCCGTGTGCACCCATGAGTCCTGCTCCCGGATGTTGACCATCTGGAAGTAGTAGGGGTTGAGGCCGCCCTCGGCGGTGGCTCGGCGGAACGTGGCCTCGTGGAGGGTCGGAGAGCAGGATGCGACGACGATGCGTTCCAGCCCGTTGGCCCGGATGTCCTCCTTGATCAGCTCCTGGCCGGGGTCGGAGCACATGTACTTGTAGGCACGGGCCACCGTGACCCCGGGGAGGCCTTCCGCGTAGGCACGCACCGCCTCGACGTCAATAGTCCCGGCGATGTTGGTGCCGCAGTGACAGACGTACACCCCGATCTTCGGCTGGCCGTCGCCGCTCCTGTCGGCCGGGTTCATATGCCACTCCTCTGCGTCGCACCAATGGCGTCTTCAACCAGCTGCGCGATATCTCGCACCTCGAACGTCCCTTCCAGCCCAGTCGTCTTGAGGGCGTCACGGAACATGACCAGGTCCTTCGGGCAGGCCACCACAAGCGTGCCCACGCCCTGGAGGCCCGCCGCCTCGCGCACCCGGCTCTCCGCTGGGCGCTCGTGCCCAGCGGAGGCGTCCTCCATCCAAATCCGCCCGCCTCCGGCGCCACAGCAGTACGCGAAGGACCGGTTGCGGGCCATCTCGACGACGTCCAGCCCCAGCCCCCCGAGCACCCGGCGCGGCGCCTCGTAAACGCCGTTGTAGCGGCCGAGGTAGCAGGGGTCGTGGTACGTGACCCGGCCCCCGCCGTTCGGCGAGACGGGCAGGCGGCCCGAGGAGATAAGGCTCTCGATGACCTCGGTGTAGTGCTTCACCTTCCCGTCCAGCCCGTACTCGCGTTTGAGCACGTGGTAGGTGTGAGGGTCGGTCGTGACGATGGCCTGGAACTGCGTAGACTGCAAGGCCGCCATGTTTTTGTCCCGCAGCATCTCGAAAAGGCCTTCTTCGCCGAGGCGGCGGACGTCGTTGCCGGCATTCTGCTCACCGTCGTAGAGGATCCCAAAGTCGAGGCCAGCCCGCTCGAAGATCCGCGCCGCGGCCCGCGTCACCTCTTGCACCCGTGGGTCAAACGAGGCGTAGTCGCCCACGTACCACAGGTACTCCACGGGCTCCCTGCGAGCGTCCTTGACCTCGAACTCGAGGTCCCGCGTCCACTTCGGCCGGTTGCGCGGCGACTGCCCGAACGAGTTGCCGTAGCGGGTCATCCCCATCAGCATGTCCTGGACGCCGGCACCGACCTCGCCCTGGCCGATCAGCTGCCTGCGCATCTCCACGATCAACGGGACGTGCTCGTTGAACACCGGGCAGCGGGCCGTGCAGGCCCCGCACGTGGTGCATGCCCAGATCGCATCAGCGCCCACGGCGTCGATCAGGCTGGCGTTGCCGTCGCGGCCCGACGCTGCGCCCAGGACCATCAGCTTCACGCCGTGGACCAGGTCCTGCGGGGACAGCGCCTGGTTCGTGGCGAAGGCCGGGCACGACCGGTCGCAGCGGCCGCACTCGGCGCACGAGACGCCGTTGAAGAGCTGCCGCCAGGTGAACTCCGGAAGGTGCGCGGCGCCCTCCGACGAAGGAGGCATGCCTCCAGGGTCCAGGGCGGCGGTGAAGACACTGAACGGCGACGCGAGCAGGTGGAGGTGCTTTGAATACGGCAAGTAGGCCAGGAAGGCCAGCACGGTCACCATGTGGACCCACCACATGGCCACGTACAGAGAGTCGGCGGCCGACGAGGAGAGGCCGCCCACCCCGGCCTTCGCCGCCTGGCCAACGAGGTACGTCACGACAAGAAGAGAAATCAGGCTCAGGATCAGCGTGGCGTCTCGCGACCTGCTCAGGCGCGGCGGCGTGAATACGTAGCGGCGGAGCGCCGCCACGGCAAGCGCCACGAGGGTCGCGGCGCTGAGGAGCAGCATGGGCACCCTGACCCAGACGAATGCGTCGGCATACGGGACCGGCAGGAACGGGAGCAGGCCCCGCAGCAGGTTCCACGCGAAGCTACCGGCGTAGAAGATGAAGGCCCAGAAGATGACGAAGTGGGCCAGCCCAATTACGGGGTTGTCCAAAAGCCTGCGCTGAAGCGCCACGTTGACGACGACGTTCCAGAGTCGGGCGGGCAACCGATCCCAGCGCTGTTCGGCGCGCCCCCGGCCCAGGGTTCGCAGGATCCGATAGACGCGCCAGCCGAAGAGGGCCAGCGCCGTCGCCGTCAGCGCCCACAGGAAGACGAAGCCCGGGACGCCGAGCAGCGTCGAGGTGGTCGGGTCCGGCACGGCTCCTACCCCTTGCGCTTCCGGATGGCCGCGGCCATCGCCTCAAGGACATCAGTCGCGTCGTCGACGATGCCGTAGTGGGCGATCGAGAAGATCGGTGCGCCAGCGTCGGTGTTGACGGCAATGATCAGCTCGGCGTCCTTCATGCCCTCGACGTGCTCGGGGGCGCCGCTGATTCCGGCGGCCACGTACAGGCGGGGCTTGACCGTCACACCCGACTTCCCGACCTGGCGGGCCAGAGGGAGCCAGCCCTGGTCGATGACAGGCCGCGACCCGCACACGGCTCCGCCGAGAGCGCTGGCCAGGTCCTCGGCCACCTCAAGGTTGGACTCGCTGCTGATGCCCCGCCCGACCGCGACGAGCACGTCCTGCTGGGTGATGTCGACGTCGCCCGCCTCAGGCTCCTCGTACTCGACGAGGTGTACGCCCGGATCGTCCGGGAGGTCGACCGACACGTCGTCGACGGCAGGTGACGTCACTCCCTGGGATGCGATGGCGGAGACGGTCCCGGGGAGGATGGCCAGCACCACGGTCCCGGCACCGGCCGCGACCGTCACCGTCATCTTCCCGCCGTAGAGCAGGCTTCGGACCTGTAACGCGCCGTCGACTACCTCGACCTCCTGGCAGAAGTTGATCAGCGGCACGCCCAAGCACGCGGGCAGCAGACCGAGCAGGTCCCAGCTGACGTTGGTCGACGGCACGAGGATGGCCCTGGGCTGCCGCGACGAGGCCAGGGCCGCGACCGCCCGGCTCGCCTGGAGCCCGGTCGCGTCCGCCAGTGTGGGATGGTCGATGTACAAGACGGTGTCGGCCGGGCCTAGCGAATCGGCCAGTCGCCGCATCCCGTGGCCGAGGAGAACCGCTTCGAGGCGCACATCTAGCGAATCTGCCACGCCGCGACCGAGCGCGAGCAGCTCGTACGTGGCGTCGGAAACGGCTCCCCTCCAGTGCTCCGCGACGATCCAGACGTTGCCTGTCATGGCCATCTCCTCAGAGCAGTCCCCGGGCGGCCAGAATGTCCGCCACCCGCTCTGCCACGTCCCGCACCGATCCCTCCAGTATCTCGGCGTGCCCAGTCTCCTCGGGCTTGGCCATGGCCGTGACCTCGAGCGGAGGCACGCTAGGCCCGATCGCCGCCGCGACCTCCTCGATCCGGCCCAAGGCCATCGCGGCTCGCACCCTAGCGATCGGGACGTAGCGGGGGGGCCTCTCGCAGCCCTGCACGCCGAGGAAGGCGGGCAGGGCTACCTCGAAGCGCCCCATCACCCCGGCGGGGTACTCCTTGCCCACGACCGCCTTCCCGGCGCCCAGATCGACCGTGATCCGGCTCACCAGGCCCAGGTACGGAAGGCCGAGCGCGTGCGCGAGGAGGGGCGCCGTGAAGCCGTCAAGATCGTCGATAGCCTGGCAGCCGCTCAGCACCAGGTCCGCGGGCAGCGCGCCGGGGATGCCTGGGAGCGTCGCCGCCAGGGCGGAGGCGGTGGCCCGCGCACCAGCGGTCGCGGGAATGCCAGACACCCGGAATACCCGGTCGGCGCCCTTGGCCAGCGCGGTATTGAGGATGTTGTCGACCTCGGGGGCCTGCGGCGCCACCACCGTCACGGTCGCCTGCTGGCGATCTTTCAGGAGAAGCGCTTGCTCCAGGGCGTAGTCGTCGCGCTCGTTGACGATGAAGCGCAAGTACTCCTGGTCCAGCGACGTGCCGTCGCCGGCAATCTCCAGCTCTTCCACGATGTCCGGTACCATCTTCATCAGGACCAGGATCTTCATGGCGCCAGCGCGTCCTCCTCGCTCCTCGATCCTGCCGCCGGTCGCCGTCGCTCAGCCATCGAGAGCCTCGGCGACTAACTCCATCACGTCCCGGACCACCATGCGGTCGTCGTACCCGAGCACCTTCAGAGAGTCCTCGAATCGCGGCACCTCGTAGGGGCACGACACCGCCAGCACGTCGGCACCGGTAGCGACGGCCTCCTCCACGCGGCGGTCCGATAGGCGCGTGAGCCCCTTCGACTTGTAGTGGGTGTCGAGCCACATCCCGCCCCCGCCCCCCCCGCAGCAGATCGTGTTATCGCGGTTGTGGGTCATCTCGACCAGCCTCACGCCGGGCAGGGCCTGGAGGATCCGTCGCGGCTGGTCATGCATGTGGTTGTGGCGGCCGAGCACGCAAGAGTCGTGGTAGGTGACGACGTACCCAAGCTTGCGCGTCAGGCGGGGCTTGAGGGCGTTGAGGCGGGCCGCCAGGAACGGGGTCGTGTGCTCCACCGGCCGATCGAGCCCTAGCGCCGGGTACACGTAGGCGAAGGCGTCGAAGGCATGGGGATCCGAGGTCAGCAGCGAGGCAAACTCGTACTTCCCGAAGGTGGCCATGTTCTGTTCCCGCAGGGTGTCGAACAGGCCCTTCTCCCCGACGAGCCGGGCGCACTCTCCGGCGCACCTTTCCTCGGGGCCCAGGATGGCGAAATCGACCCCGAGGGCCGCCAGGACCCGGGCGGTCGCCCGGGCATTGTCCTGGCCGCGCGGGTAATACGCCGCGTAGCACTCGACGATCCACAGCACCTCGACCGGTCGGCCCAGGTCGCGCAGGATGGGAACCGGCACCTCGGCGCGGTCCGCCCAAGCCGCTCGCTTGCGCGGCGACTCACCCATCGGGTTCCCATAGCGCATCATGCTTGCGAGCGCACCCTGCAGCTCCGCTGGCACCTCGGGGAGCCGCAGCAGCACCTGCTCCTTGACCAGCGGCAGGAGGATGTCCGTGAGGTGAAGGCCACGGGGGCACTTGGCCCAGCAGTCGTAGCAGGTGACGCAGCTGAGGAGGTCGTCGCTGGCGATCGCCTCCTCGATGTAACCCTCGCGAAGCATCCCAATGAGGCGACGAGGCGTGTAGCGCATTACGTCGCCGTGAGGGCAGGTGCCGGCGCAGATGCCGCACTGGATGCAGGCCAGCAGCGCCCGCCCCGCGGGCGTCCCGAGGAGGCCGTCGAGGGTGAGGTCGGGAGTCTCCAGCACGGCCGCCGTCGCCATCAGTCAGTCCCTCTTCTAGCGGGTCCAGCCAGGTCGCCGATCCCGCGGCGGATTGGCCCGTGACCTGCCCCCGCGGCGTCAAGTCCCGACCGCGGTTGGGCGTGCGTGGCTGGCGACCGAGACATGATGATCGGGCTCATCGCCGCGTGGGCTCGAGCTGGACGACGAACCGGTCCGTCATGCCGCCTCCCTCCCCCGGCCGGGGCGCCGCCGGGCTTCGGGACGCTCAGGCGAGTGTTCGCCCCTCCTCCTGCCCTGTGCCAGTGCCGATGGGACCCCGGAGCTCTGGGCCGAACGCCGCGACTCGGGCAGGGCCGGTTGCCGCCGGCCGGATCGCTTCGGACGGGGTCCAGCGCCCAGCGTCTCGTGGTACCACGTCCCGCTCTCGCGCCCCTTCGGTACGGATGCCGACCCCATTCGCGGACGGGCCAGCGAAGGACCCGCCCCGGGGCGCCCGAGCCCCACGCTACGCGCCCGCGCACGGCGGTGCGGGAGTCGGCCGCTTCACAACGATCTCCGCGGACACCAACTCCTTACCGATCCCCAGCCGGTTCGCGGCCACCCCGAGCGCCAGGCCGAGCAGCTGCGTGAAGTAGAGGACGGGGACGGCGTAGCTGGTCCCGTAGGCTCGGTTCACTTCGGTCTGATAGCACTCGAGGTTGGTCTGGCACAGTGGACACGCCGTCGCGATGACCTGCGCGCCGGCGTCGACGGCGCCCTGCAGCAGGTCCCGCAGCATCTGCACCGCCGCTGCTCGGTTGGTCACCATGAGGGCAGCCCCGCAGCAACGCAGCTTGTAAGGGAAGGCCACGGCGTTCGCTCCGGCCGCCCTGAGCAAGGCCTCGAAGTAGGTCGGGTTGTCGACCTGGGCGATCTCCACGCCCGGGCGGCGGGGGCGCGCGATTTGGCACCCGTAGTACGCGGCCACCCGGAGGCCCTTGATGCGCTCGCCGGCCAACCGGTGGATCGACTCCAGCGCCTCGTCGGTGACGAAGGCGTGCATGATGTGGCTGACTTCGACCCTGCCGTCATAATGCAGGTCGTCGGCCTCGAGAGCGTAATTCATGTGCTCGGCGAGGTCGGGGTCCCGCTTCATGGCGGCGTTTGCCGTCCAGAGGTTCTTGTAGCAAGCATTGCACGGCGCGACGATGTTGAGGCCCTGCTTCTCGGCGAGGGCGAGGTTGCGAGCGCACAGCACGGTCGCCAGCAGCTCATCGACCTTCGAGTAGGCCGTCGCCCCGCAGCAATTCCAGTCCTCGATCTCTTCCAGCTCGATGCCGAGCTTGTGCGCCACCTCCATGGACGAAACGTGATACGAGGCGGCCATGGTCTCTAGGGAGCAGCCGGGGTAGTAGGCGTAGCGAGTCATTCGATACCGTCCAAGGGGAGAACGCGGGCCACCACGGCCCGCAGGTTCCGGATCCGCTTGATCCGAGATGGGATCAGGGGCAGCCTCCCCTTGCTCAGGAGTCGGACTGCCATCCGCATCTCCCGCACCATCCCGGGAAAGCCACCTTCGAAGATGAAGGCAGGGGCGTAGCCGGGCTCGTAGGACTTGCCGGTCCGCAGGATGGTCCGGGCGAAACGCCGCGAGAAGTCCGGCGCCACCCAGTCCCGGTTGAAGGTGCCCTTCCACAGGGAGTAGCGGGTGAGGGCGTACATCACGTCGGCTGGGCGGATCCCCTCGGGGCACTTTTCCGAGCAGGCGTAGCACGAGGCACACGTCCAGTAGGTATTGGACGCCATGACCTCATCCTTCATCCCCGCGTTGATGAGCGCGATCAACTCGCGGGGCGTGTGGTCCATGAACTCCACGGCGGGACACGCGGCCGAACACGTGGCGCACTGGATGCAGCGGATGAGCGAGGCCCCCTCCTCGGCGTGGAGGAGGTTCTCGACCTCCTCGCGGAAGGAGATCGTGCTCGCAGTCGAGGCAACCACCATGGGACCCTACCTGCCCTGCCTAGCTTCGCTGGCGGCTATCAGAGCGGCGGCCTTCTGCAGCAGCAGGTCCGGCTCGACCGGCTTCTCCACGAGCTCGTCGACCGGCACGAAGCCCGGGTGCACGGCCTGGCCCGGGAAGAGGAAGGCGATCTGCTCCCGCAGGCCAGTGATGATGAGCACCGGCATCTCCCGCAGCTCCTTGTCCCTGCGGATCTTCCGGGCCATCATCACGCCCTCGGCGCCCCGGCCCATCATGATGTCAAGGCACAGCAGGTCGTAGCGGTCCTTCTTGAGGGCGTCCCAGCCATCCCGGGGGTTGTACGCCACGACTGTCTCGTATTCCCTGTCGAGGACGGCCCTGATCCCCGCGACGAAGTCGGGGTCGTCGTCGACGATGAGCACCTTCTTGCGCTCGCTCATCCCGCCTCTCCTTTCGACACCTGCTCCGGAGGCGCGACCCCCGGTCCCGGAACCGACGCATCAAGCGCCGGCAACTCGATCACAAAGACGCTGCCCCGACCCTGGTCGCTGGTCACGGTGATGTGCCCGCCGTGCGCCTCGACGATGCGCCGGGTGAGGGCGAGCCCGATGCCTGCGCCAGCCACCCCGCTAGCCGCGGCCTGCCCCCGGTAGAATGCGTCGAAGATCCGCGGCAGGTCCGCCGCGGGGATGCCGACTCCGCTGTCCGCCACGGTGATCGCGACCTTCCCGTCTCGACGGACAGCCGAGACGGCGACCCGGCCGCCTTCCCTTGAGTACTTGACCGCGTTGCCGACCACGTTGAGCACGGCCTCGGTCAGCGCACCCCCGTCCCCCAGCACGACTGCCGACGGGTCGACCTCGGTGGCAATCTCGATGGCCTTGCGCACGGCCTCAGTCTGGGCGCTCTCCACGGCGTTCGCCACCGGCTCTGAGATCGCGACCGGTCGGAAGCTCTCCCGGAGAGGGGCGACATCGACCGAGAAGCCCCGCAGCCACCGGCTCACTAGCGCGAGGAGCTCGCCGACGCGGTTGCTCATCCGCTCCAGCCGCCGCTGCTGGTCCTCTGAGACCACCCCGTCGAGCTCCGCGATTATCACAAACAGGTTCTGCTGGACGGCCGCCAGAGGCGAGCGCAGCTCGTGGGACACGATGGCCGCGAAGTTCTCCCGGAGCGCCTCCCTCTCCCGGAGCAGTGCGGCCCGTTCCACCAGCAGGTCACGCTGCGTCAGGCCCCGCCGAATCATCGAACGGAAGCCATCGGGGGTGAAGGGCTTGGCGAGAAAGTCGTAGGCGCCGTGCTGCATCGCCTCGACAGCCGAGGCGATGGTGGCGAACCCGGTGAACACGACGCAGACGATCGTCGGGTCAAGCGATCGGAGCGCTTCGAGCACCTCCATTCCCGACATACCCGGCATCTTGAGATCGACAAAGACGAGGTCGGGCTCAAGTGACCGGGCCATATCCAGGCCCGCCGCGCCGCTCGACGCGAAGGCGACCTCGTGGTCGCTGTCCTCGAGGATCGCGAGGCAGGAGTCGATCACGACTGCTTCGTCGTCGATGAGCAGGATACGCCGTGGCTGCCCGCTCACTGCCCCGCCCCCTCCGGCGCGTTCACGGGCAGTTCGATGGTGAACGTGGTCCCCACACCCTCCTCGCTCTCCACGGTGATCGTGCCCCCGTGCTCCTTGACGATCCCGAAGCTGATCGCCAGGCCCAGGCCCGTGCCGTGCCCGATCTCCTTCGTGGTGAAGAAGGGGTCGAAGATACGCCCCATGTTCTCCTCGCTGATGCCGCGACCGGTGTCCCGGAAGCTGGCCTGGACGACCCCCCGCTCGACGTCGTGGCGGGTGGTCACCGTCAGCCGCCCCACCCCGTTCATGGCCTCGGCGGCGTTGATGATCAGGTTCATGTAGACCTGCTGCATCTGCGCGGGGTCCATCACCGTCGCGGGCAGGTCCTCCTGGTAGTCGCGGACGACCTCGATGTTTTGGAAGATGACTCGGTCCTCGACCAGCGACAGGCACTCGTCGATCGTCGTGCTCAAGTGCGTCAGCCTCTTCTGCGGCTTCTTCGGGCGGGAGAAGTCGAGGAGGCCCCGGATGATGGTGGCGCAGCGGGTCGCCTCGTTCACGATCTTCTCCACCGACGACCGCTGGGTGTCGTCTGGAGGCATCCGCTCGAGCATGAGGTGGGAATAGGTCACGATTCCCTGGAGCGGGTTGTTCAGCTCGTGGGCAACGTCGGCGGCGAGCTGGCCGACCACGGCTAGGCGCTCAGACTCCATGATCTTCCTGCGGGCGAACTCCTTGAGCTGGTCGTCCCGCGCTTTCAGCGAGGCCGCCATCGTGTTGAACGAGCTGGCGAGCTGCCCGATCTCGTCGTTCGAGGTGACCGGCACCTTCGTCTCCAGGTCGCCAGAGGCCACCCGCCGAGACGCCGCGACCAGGGCCCCCACCGGGGTGGACAGGCGGCGGGAGAAGATGTACGAGACCGCGACCGCGGCCAGCACGGCGGTCAGCGTGATGCCCAGGAACAGGAGACTCGTCCGGACCCGGAGATCGTCGTAGGGCTGTTCAAGCGTGCCCACGTACAGCATCCCTACCACGTGGCCGTCCGCGTCGCGGAGAGGATCGTAGGCGGCGATGTACCAGTCGTTCACGACATACGCGCGGCCGACCCAGCGCTCGCCGTCGACGACGACCTGCTTGTACACCGCCTCCGACACCCGCGTGCCGATGGCCCGCGTTCCGTCCTGGTTGAGGACGTTGGTGGCGATCCGCACGTCGTCGAGAAAAATGGTGGACGTGCCGATGCCCCTGCCTTCGTACTGGGACTCCCCAAAGACCGTGTCCCGTATGCTGTCCACAATCTCGAAGCGGCGGGTGAGCAGCCGCCCACCGTAGAGAGCGCCGATGACTTTGCCGGAGTCGTCGAGCACCGGGGCCGCGGCCAGCAGCACCAGGCCGTCGGTTTCAACTGTGTCATTCGACGGTCGCGCTCCGCGGGTTGGCACCAGCTCGAGCTTCGCCGCTTGCGGCAGGCGGGGAGATTCCCGCCCAAGCATGTCCGCCGTGAATACGGCCGTGGCAACCCCCGGGGTCGCCCTGCCCAGCGCCGTCACCACGACGCTCTGTCCGGCCTGGGAGTCGCCGGCGACACCGGGATTCCCGGCTCGCAATAGGACCACGCCCGCCGCGTCGGTCACGGTCAGGAAGTCGAGCTGCTCTGCGGTCATCGTCCGGGTCAACTCCGCGGCAGCCGCCGAGGCGTCGTCGGCGAGCAGATCATCCTTGAGGTAGTCGGCACTGGCCTCGAGCCTGATCAGGTCGTAAAGGCGGTCCGAGTAGGCAAGGTACATCTCGTCGGCCGCGTTGAGATCGGAGGCCACCCGGTCCTGGGCCTCCTGCACGACTCGGTCACCGATAAAAACGACGGCTACACCGGCAAGGGTCGCGCTGAGCAGGATGATGATGGCTAGGAAGGCCACCATCATCTTCACGAAGCGACTCACCCCGGCACCGCGCGGTGCGAGCTGGACGACGTCCTCGACTCGCCGCGGCACCTCCCCCGTCACGAGCGGCTGCGACCGGACGGCAATCCCATGGGCGCCCTCGAAAAAGGTCACGTCACGCGGCGACGCCAACGGGGGTGTGGCCCATGTCGGCAGCCAAAGGACACGAGCCACTGCACGTGCCGCACTGGAGGGACATCTCAAGCCGCGACACGGCGCCGAGGCGGTCGACCACCTCCTCAAGGAGGCAGCGGCCCGGATCCCGGACGGCAGGTGGCGCCAGCTGTACCTGGGTCACCGGCCACCTCCCGCATCACATCGAGCCCGCCGTCAGGCCGCGCGAGAAGGCGCCCGCAGCGACGGTGCCGTGCACCTTGCGTCCGCGGCCCCGTCGGCCTGGCCAGCCACTGGCCGTAATGCTTTGCCCGGGGCCGCCCTTCAGCAAGGGACGCACGCGACCTGCGAATAGGGCCGAATGACCACCCAGCACGGGGAATATGACGCCGTGGATGGGCCGTGCGGCAGACCAGACGCCCTGTGAGGGGCGACCATGTCGGGCCCCGGTATCGGCGCGGCCTTCGGTCTGAGTCCGCCGGTCCGGGTAAGCCCGGCCGGGATCTGCCGATCACTGGGCAGTGCCGCGCCCGGCCCCAAGCGGCGACGGTTGCGGCCCAATTGGGAGTCTTGCGCGCGGAAATGGACTTGCGGTCGTCTCTTCACGCGATTCTCGCTCAGCAGCGCGGCGCCCGCCGTGCTTGTGCATCCGTACAAGCGACGATGCCGCGCGTGCGTCCTCGTGCCCTCCCGTGAGCACGACTCGTTCGCCCGAGCGCCGTTCGTTCCGGAAGAACCCTGATGACTGGGCTCGCCGCCCGTGCGGGGACCTGGGGCATCGTGATGGGCATCAGTCCACTGCTACGGATCCGCCACGTCATCGAGCGCGGCTCATCGGCTGACGTGTCCATCGGCTACCCGTCCGTCCTCATCGTAGCGTTCGCCGTCTGGGCAACCTACGGTCTCTCGATCGCGAACGCGGCGCTTGTGGCCTCCAACTGCGTCTCAGCGGCAGTCGGCTTGACGACGATCCAGGTCGCGCGCAGGTATCGGCGCACTGCTGATTGATCCAGTGGGGTCCAAGCCGGGCCCGGCTCCCCGGCTATACCGTCAGAGCGCGGGTTCCTGGTCGTCGGGCCAGTCGAACTCTCTTCCCTCGTCCACGGAGCCGGACGCATGCGGTCGCGCGTTCTCGCGCGACGGTGCGGTGGCCGGCGGGCCACCCGCCGGCAGGGCCGCGGGCGGTGGCGGAGCCATCATCTCGACCGCGAGCAGGGCCAGCGCGGATGGAAGCATCACGGTCGCCAGCGCGCCGGGAAGGAAGAAGACCAGCGCGAGCGCGAGCAGCGCAATCACGATCCGGACGAGCCGGCGGTACGCCATTCGCCGGATAAGTGACCGCCCGCCCGCGGTCACGACCAGCGCCAGCCCGACCACGAGCACGAACACGGGCATGAGGGAAGGATCGGCGAGCGACTGAGCGGCGCCAGTGACTGTCAGGAGGGCCAGTCCGGTCGCTGCCAGCCAGAGCGGGATGTCCCGCACGGTGAGATAGGGTCGGAGACGATGCATCTGGAGGGATCGTAGCCTAGCGCGCAGACGCTCGGTGACATGATCGGACTTGCGCCAGCCGCAACGTCTGGTGCGCAGCCACAAGCGGCGCGGGCGCTCAGTCCCGCGCGATCTCCCATGCTGGTGGGCGGCCTAGCCAGCCGCCCGGTGAGTCAGGCCTTGGGCTTCTTCGGCTGCTTCGGTTTCGGTGGGCGCTTGGGTGTCTTGTCCGCCATCTGGCACCTCCGGCGAGACTGTACGACACGAACGGGCCACAGCGCTCGTCTTGACCTCGCAGTACGTCTGCGAGCTGCGCGGGACGCCGGGGTCACGTCCCATACCGTGGTGTCACAGCGCAGGTGGCCGATAACGAGAACGGCCACCGCGTCATCCTCGCGTCGTCTGGCTAGGAACCGACGACATGGAGGGGCACCACGATGGCCACAGACAGGATGGCCGTGCTCGACACGGTGCGCAAGGCGATCGCCACTGGCGACACCGACTTCCTGCGCGAGGGGGTGCGCGTGCTCGCCCAGGCGGTGATGGAGGCCGAGGTCACCGAGCTCACGGGGGTGCCACACGGCGAGCGTGACCCGGAGCGCCGGCTGACCCGCCGCAACGGCTATCGCGAGCGACGCTGGGACACTCGGGTCGGCACCGTCGAGCTCGCCATTCCGCGCGTGCGCGACGGCAGCTACTTCCCGAGCCTTCTTGAGCCCCGTCGACGCGCCGAGCGGGCCCTCCTCGCGGTGATCCAGGAGGCCTATGTGCTGGGGGTCTCAACCCGCCGGGTGGAGGATCTGGTGGAGGCCCTCGGCATCGCCGGGATCAGCAAGAGCGAGGTCAGCCGCATCTGCGCCGCCCTCGACGCCGAGGTGGAGGCCTTCCGGCATCGCTCGCTCACAGGTGAGCGCTACCCGTATGTGTTCCTCGATGCCACCTACGTGAAGGTGCGGGACGCTGGGCGGGTCGTCAGCATGGCCTGCCTGGTGGCCATCGGGGTGGCCGCCAGCGGGGAGCGCCGCGTGCTGGGCCTCGACCTCGCGGCCGGCAACGACGAGGGCAACGCCTGGTCAGGCTTCGTGCGTGGCCTGTTGGAGCGCGGTCTCTGTGGCGTGCGCCTGGTGATCAGCGACGCCCAGCGAGGGATCGTGGAGGCCGTGCACGGCCAGCTGCTCGGCGCGGGGTGGCAGAGGTGTCGCGTGCATGCCACCCGCAACTCGCTCGATCTCGTGCCCCGCGGCTCCCAGGACATGGTGGCGGCCGCCATCCGCAGCATCTTCGAGCAGCCCGATGAGCACTCGGCATCTGAACAGCTGCGTCGGGTGGCGGACGGCCTGTCTGCCCGCTTCCCGATGGTGAGCGAGCTGCTCCTCGATGGCGAACCCGACCTCCTCGTGCACTTCACCTTCCCCGAGGCCCATCGCCGCCAGATCAGGAGCACCAACCCTCTCGAGCGCCTGAACAAGGAGATCAAACGCCGCACCGCCGTCGTCGGCATTTTCCCGACGCGCGCCAGCGTGCTCCGCCTCGTCGGCATGGTCCTCGCCGAGCAGGATGACGAGTGGCAGGACGGACGGCGCTACTTCAGCCCCGAGTCGATGGCCTTGATCGACGCGCTCCCTCACGAGGAGGTGCCGGCGTTGCTGATGGCGAGTTAAGTGAGCGCGAGGATGACGCACTGTGACAC
Organism: uncultured Chloroflexia bacterium; assembly: GCA_963835945.1. GTDB lineage: Bacteria > Chloroflexota > Limnocylindria > Limnocylindrales > CSP1-4 > JAJYNJ01. The sequence continues at coordinate 86,988 of CAWIHR010000023.1, read as the reverse complement.
CACGTCCCGGGACTTGACCGACGCCGGCCGCGGGGCACACGAACCGAGCGGGCTGCGCGCTAAATTCGCGAGGAGCAGTGCGCCGGCGTAGCTCGGCGCGCGTGGCCACCCGCTCCAGGTGCCTGGATGTCGCAGTCACCCGCCACTCGCCCCGATGCCAGCGTCCGGATTGGCATCTGCCTGCCGACGCTCGAGATGGTGGGGACCTTGCCAGCATCCGAGACGCCGCCCGCGGCATCGGACACGTGAACGGCAGCGCGCTGATCATCGTCGCGCTCGCCGTGGTGCTGGTCGGTGGCTACGCAGTGGGCGGCGTGCTGAACGCTCGGCGTCTGCGGGTATTGGTGACCGCGCTGCGCGAGGCCCTCGCGGGCCCGGCCGGGCCGCCCACGGTGCAGCGGCTCGGACGCAGCATTGTGCGCCTGACGGCGGAACGCCCGGTCCGCGGCACCGGGTCGACCGTGGCGACGGTACGGATGGCACCGCGCGAGGCGGTGCTCTTGTGGGTGTTGTCGACATTGCGGGGCAGGGGCGACCTGCTCGACATTAAGGCAGACCTCGACCGCGTGCCGGCGGGCGCGGGGCTTGTGGCCAACCCGCGGCACCGGACGGGGCGGGCGGCGTTGCGGGCTGCGGTCATGGCCGGTGGCAGTCAGCGAGACCTGCCGGGCCGTGACTTGGCCATGGTGACGTACGATGCGGCCGGCGCGGCGGCGATGGAGCGGGTCGCGGCCATCGCAGGCGACGCTGGTGACGTGGTGGTACTCGAGCTCCGCGGCGCGCAGCCGCGCCTCACGCTGCTGATCTCGCTCCGCCGGGCGCCGCGGTCGTTGGTGGCGCTGCGCACGGCCCTGCAGGAAGTCGTGGACGCCGCCCTCACGAAGCCGGCGTAAGGTCGCAGACTCGCAGACAATGCGGGCGTCCGTCGGCTTGGCAGGCGGGGCGCCATTCCGTGGTCGGCGTGCGACGGACAGCTCAAGGGGCCCCCCGACCGGTGCCACGAGGCTGAAACAGAATGCATCGGACCCTAGACGGACCACGTGCGTGCGTGCGTGGTACGGTCGCCTGAGGCGCAACCACAGGAGGTCGGGATGGCGGAAAAGCCGGTGACGGCAGCGTACTTCTATCGGGTGCAGTGGGGCCACCACGACGAGTGGATCGAGCTGTTCCTGCGCAACCACTGGCCGATCCTGCGCGAGCAGGTGAAGAGCGGGCGCATGCTCGACGTGCGGATGTATCAGCCGCGCTTTCACGGCGACGGACGCGCTGATTGGGACCTGATGGTGACGATCACGTACCGCGACTGGGCCGCGATGGAGGAGCACTCCGAGGGCGAGATCGCACGGCGTCTGTACCCGGACCAGGCCGCGTTCCACGCGGAAGAGCGGCACCGTTTCGAGCTGCTCGACGCGCACTGGGACGTACCGCTCGAGGACCGTCAACTACCAGGGGAGTAGCCATGCACGTCACGATCGTCCACGTCCACGTGCTCCCCGAGCACGTGGACTCCTTCATCTCGGTGACCCGGGCGAACCACGAGGGATCTGTCCGCGAGCCCGGAAACCTGAGGTTCGACATCCTCCAGTCCGCGGACGATCCCACGCGCTTTGTGTTCTACGAGGCCTACGTCGACGCCGACGCGGCACGTGCCCACCGAGAGACGGCCCACTACCTGGCATGGCGAGATGCCGTCACGTCCTGGATGGCAGAGCCGCGGGAGGGGATCCGCTACATCGGGCTCCTGCCGGAGCCCTCGCAATAGCGACAGTCACGACAGGCGCCCGGCGCTAGGTCAAGCGGGGTGCGGCGCCCCCGCGGGATCAGCCGCCAAATCCGGGTTCCGCCGCGCGCGCCGCGCAGAAGCCGAAGAGCCGCGTGCCGGCTTTCTGCCACGCGTCTACCGCCAGCCCCGCTTTGCGGCAGACAGCGTCGAGCGTGGTGGGCGCGTCCCACCCGAGTTCCTCGGCGACTTGGGGCAGCAGGAGCGCACGGCGCCCGGAGCGCTCCACGATGATCCCCTGCGTCTGCACGTCGAAAGCTGACGCGTCCGGCAGCTCTACCGGAGGGGCAAGCACCGAGACCTCGATGCGAATGACCGGCAGCTCCGCCCTAGATACGGGCATGAACCGGGGATCCTCTCGCGGGACGATCGTGCCGGCCGCCAACACGTTCTGCCACATCGGTCGCCCCCAGTCGAGCTGGCCCATGCAGCCGCGCAGTTCGCCGCGCTCGTGGAGCGTCACGAACGCCGCCGCGGGCGCGAGAAGCGCGTCCGACAGGAGCGCGACGTCAGGCTGTGGGCAAGGTTGGCCGGCCACGGCAGCCACCACCGCCTGACGCGCCAGCTGCAGCAGCACAGACCAGTCGTCCGCGTGCAGTACCGGCGCGGCGGGGCCGTGCAGGATCTGCGAGGGCACGGTGGGCCTCCCTGCGACGTCTGTCGTCCACTGACGCGCAGGGTGGGTGAACCGCTCGTCCGCCCCGCACGCTCGAGGCTATGCTCGCCTGCGGCCCGCGCCGTCTCCAGATCCGGCCAGCCCGTCCCGGGCGGCCGTTCGTCAGGTTGCCCTGGTGGGCTCGGCCACCGCGTCACCGTCCGCCGGCCCCGGCGGCGGCTCGACCAGCGAACGGAGGTCGGCGAGCGCGGTCACGAGCGCCCGCTGACGCTCGTAGTCGAGCCCAGAGACACGCCCACGAAGCCATCCCACGGCCCCCCGACGTGCATCCTCCAGCTGCCCCGCTCCTCCGGGACTCAGCGTCAGCCGGATTCGCCGGCGCTCGGCGGGGTCCGTCTCGCGAACCAGCAGATCCTGCCGTACGAGCCTGCTGACAAGCTCGGAAGCGGCCGGCACAGACGTACTGAGGTGCTCGGCAAGATCGGAGAGCCCGGACCCCGGGTTCCTCCGGACGTACAGCAGTGCGCGAAACTGGGCAACAGAGATCCCAGGAGGGCGGCCTGCGCGCATGCGCGCGCGGATTGCCCGCATGGCGGCCGGCACGTTCTCGAGGATGGCCGCGGCGGCGACGTCAGCGGAGGTGCCCTCGGCGATAGCATCCGGCACCGCGGCGTTCCACGCCGACCCTAAGGGGATTGCACTCCCGGGGGCCGCGAGGCTCGGCACCGCTGCGTCTGTGGCGCTGATCCTTTCGGCCGTCTCGGGTTCGGCGGCTTTCGACGAGATCATATGTGGATGATAGACTATTAGGCACCCTAACTGTTGACGCTGTCGCGAGGCACTGGTGCGAGCAATCATCGAAACGAAGGAGCTGCGTCGCGAGTTCGGTCCGGTGACGGCCGTCGACGCCCTCTCCCTGGCCGTGATGCCAGGAGAGGTATTCGGCCTGCTAGGGCCGAACGGGGCCGGCAAGACTACGACCATCAAGATGCTCATCACGCTGCTGCCGCCCACCTCGGGCTCTGCCACAGTGGCCGGGCATGACGTGGTCCATCAGCAACGGCTCGTCCGCCGCTCGATCGGGTACGTCTCCCAGCTCCTCTCGTCAGACGGTGCCCTCAGTGCAAGGGAGAACCTAGACATCTCGGGCCGCCTCTACCACATCCCGACCCCCGAGCGGAGCGAGCGCATGGATGCAGCGCTCGCGTTCATGGGGTTGGCCGACGTCGGCGACAACCTGGTGCGGACGTACTCGGGCGGCATGGTCCGCCGGCTCGAGATCGCCCAGGCAATGCTGCATCAGCCCCAGGTCCTGTTCCTTGACGAGCCGACCGTGGGGCTCGACCCGACCGCCCGTCGCGCCGTCTGGGAGCACATCCGACGGTTGCGGGACCGGGAGGGCACCACCATCCTGCTCACCACGCACTACATGGATGAGGCAGCCGAGCTCTGCGAGCGAGTCGGGATCATGCATCTTGGCAAACTCGTCGCCCTCGGCACCCCAGAGTCCCTTGCGGCCGAGATTGGCCCCGGTGCCACGCTCGACGATGTCTTCACAACCTACACGGGCGGTGACCTAGACGAAGGAGGAACCTATCGTGACGTCGCTCGAACGCGCCGCACGGCCCGTCGCCTGGGCTGAACCGCCGGCCGCAGTCCGCTTCTTTGAGGATGCCTGGACGGTCGCGCAGGGCGAGCTGCGCAAGCTTGTGCACGACCCCACCGAGCTGCTCACCCGGGCCGTCCAGCCCATCCTATGGCTGCTCGTCTTCGGCCAAGTGCTCGCGCAGGCCAGGGCGATTCCGACGGGCAAGCTGGGCTACATGGACTTCCTGGCACCAGGGGTGCTGGCGCAGAGCGCCCTGTTCTCCGCCATCTTTTTCGGGATCGCCGTGATCTGGGAGCGCGACCTAGGGGTACTCCACAAGTACCTAGTGAGTCCGGCCTCGCGCATTGCGCTCGTCTCGGGCAAGGCGCTCGCCGGAGGGCTCCGCGCACTCGTGCAGGCCGTCGTCGTGTATCTCGTCGCCGCGCTCATCGGCGTCCATCTCCAGATCGGCGTCGTGCCGATCGTGGCAGCGGCCGTGGTAGTCGTCCTGGGTGCCGCCGGCTTCGCCACGTTCTCGCTCATCATCGCCTGCCTCGTTCGGACCCGCGAGCGGTTCATGGGGATCGGACAGGTCTTGACCATGCCGCTCTTCTTCGCCAGCAGCGCGATCTACCCGATCGCGCTCATGCCCAGCTGGCTGAAGGTGGTAGCCCACATCAACCCGCTCACATACCAGGTCGATGCACTGCGCAGCCTGATGGTCTCGGGTGGCACCGCCGCCTTTCCGATCGCGCTGGACTTCGGCGTGCTGGCGTTTGCGCTGGTCGTGCTCCTCGTCATCGCGGCGCGCCTCTACCCGCGCCTGGCGATGTAAGGAGGGCGCACATGGCATCGGGCGTAGCTGCGGATGTGCCGATGACGCGCGGCCCCGGACGTGGGCCGTCACGCCGGCACGACCCCCACTACAAGTGGGTCGCCCTGTCGAACACGACCCTCGGCGTGCTGATGTCGGCGATCGATGGGTCGATCGTCATCATTTCCCTGCCCGCGATCTTCCGCGGCATCCAGCTCAATCCGCTCGACCCGGGCAGCACGAGCTACCTGCTCTGGATCATGATGGGCTACCTGCTCGTGACGGCCGTGCTGGTGGTGGCGTTCGGGCGCCTCGGCGACATGTTCGGCCGGGTCCGCATGTACAACGCGGGCTTCGTCATCTTCACCGTCGGATCGCTGCTGCTCGCGGCCACGCCGTTCACCGGCCCGGCCGGGGCGATCTGGATCATCGGCATGCGCTTCGTGCAGGCCATCGGCGGGGCCTTCCTCTTCGCCAACTCGCAGGCCATCCTGACCGACGCCTTCCCGCCCGAGCAGCGGGGTCTCGCCTTCGGCGTCAACGGCATCTCGTTCCTGGCCGGCCAGTTCATCGGGCTTGTGGTGGGCGGGATCCTGGCCGCCATCAACTGGCGCCTCGTCTTCTTCGTCAGCGTGCCCGTGGGCCTGGCCGGCACGATCTGGGCCTACCTGCGCCTCGAGGAGCTGGGCACGGTCACCCGCGCCAAGATCGACTGGCCCGGCAACCTGTCCTTCGCGGTGGGCTTGACAGCCTTGCTGATCGGCATCACCTACGGCATCCAGCCGTACGGCGGCCAGACCATGGGCTGGACCAACCCCTTCGTCATCGGGATGATCCTTGGCGGCCTCGTGCTGTTGGTCCTGTTCCTGTGGATCGAACGGCGGGTCGCGCAGCCGCTCTTCGATCTCGACCTCTTCGGCATCCGCGCCTTCAGTGCGGGCAACCTCGCCGGGTTCCTCTCCTCTCTCGGGCGCGGCGGGCTGTCCTTCATGCTGGTGATCTGGCTGCAAGGGATCTGGCTGCCGCTGCACGGCTACGCGTTCGCTGACACGCCCCTCTGGGCCGGCATCTACATGCTGCCACTGACCCTAGGCTCGCTCGTCTTCGGGCCGCTCTCCGGCTATCTCACGGACCGGTTCGGCGCCCGTCCGTTCGCCACCGGAGGAATGCTCGTCGCCGCCGCATCGTTCCTCGGCCTGATGCTGCTGCCGGTGAATTTCCCGTACTGGGCCTTCGGGGGCCTGCTGCTGGTGAGCGGCATCGGAGGCGGCCTGTTCTTTTCGCCCAACATGGCCGGGATCATGAGCAGCGTTCCAGCTCGCCAGCGGGGCGCAGCGGCGGGCATGCGGACAACCTTCCAGAACACCGGCACGGTGGTTTCGATCGGCGTCTTCTTCTCTCTCATGATCGCGGGCCTGGCGGCTTCGCTGCCCACCACCCTTGACCGGGGCTTGCTGACGCACGACGTCCCGGCCGCGGTCGCGGCGCAGATCTCGCACCTGCCACCAGTGGCGAGCCTGTTCGCCGCCCTGCTCGGCTACAACCCTATGGCCACACTGCTCCCCGCAGCGGTCCTGCGCGCCCTGCCGGCCGCACAGGCCCAGGTCCTCACCGGCAAGGAGTTCTTCCCGCAGTTGATCTCGGCTCCCTTCGGGCAGGGCCTCGCGGTGGTGTTCATCGCCGCCGCGCTCATGTCGCTGGTCGCGGCGTGGGCATCCTGGCTCCGAGGTGGGCGTTACGTTCATGAGGAGGCGGCGCGAAGCGTCGGGACCGTTCAGCCTTCCGACGCGGTCGTGGTAACGGCCGAGGCGCGGCCGGCTCTCGACACGGTCGGGTCGATCAGCCAAGGCGGCGGGCTCGACGCGTGAGCATGCGGCGGGGCATGGGCGGCGGCAGCGGGGGCTGGGGGCTCATGCGCTCCTTTCGCCGCGACGAGTCCGTGACCTCACAGCAGCTCTCCGCGGGCATCTTCCGGCGCATCGCACGGTTCGCGAGACCCTACCGGCGGATGCTGGCCGTGTTCCTGGGGCTGATCGTGTTGGACGCGCTGATGAGCGCGGCAAACCCGCTCATCTACCGGGCCATCATCGACAACGGCATCCTGCAGCATCGCGCGGGACTGGTCGTCGACCTCGCGCTCGTGCTCGCCGGCCTCGCGCTGGCCGACGCAGTCCTTTCCCTGTGGCAGCGGTGGATCTCCGCGCGGGTCGGCGAGGGCCTCATCTTCGACATGCGCACGCAGGTCTTCGCGCACTTCCAGCGCATGCCCATCGCGTTCTTCTCGAGGACCCAGACCGGGGCCTTGGTCAGCCGGCTCAACAACGACGTGCTGGACGCGCAGCAGGCGTTCACAGACACGTTCTCGTCGGTGATCGGCAACGCGATCAGCGTGGTGATTACGCTGGCGGCGATGCTGCTGCTCTCCTGGCAGATCACCCTCGTGGCCTTGCTGCTCCTGCCGGTGATCCTGCTGCCGGCGCGCTGGGTGGGCCACCGGCTGCAGGCGATCACGCGCGAGAGCTACAACCTCAACGCCAAGATGATCTCGATGATGACCGAGCGCTTCAACGTCGCGGGAGCGCTCCTCGTCAAGCTCTTCGGGGAACCGATCCGCGAGATCCGGAGCTTCGAGGAGAAGGCGGGCCGGGTGCGGGACATCGGGGTCACCCAGGCTATGTACACGCGGGTGTTCATGGTGGCCATCCTGTTCACCGCCGCGCTGGCCACCGCGCTGGTGTACGGCTGGGGCGGGGTGCTCGCTGCCGGCGGTGCCCTGCAGGTCGGCACCGTGGTTGCCCTCACTGCGTACCTGAACCGCCTGTACGCTCCGCTGACCGCCCTCTCGAACGTTCAGGTCGACATCATGACCGCGCTGGTCAGCTTCGATCGCGTCTTCGAGGTACTCGACCTGAAGCCGATGATCGCCGAGCGGCCCAACGCGGTGGCAGTTCCCCGGGGACCGGCGACCATCGAGTTCGAGCACGTCGACTTCAGTTTCCCGCGCGCCGAGGAAGTCTCGCTGGCCTCGCTCGAGTCGGTCGCGGTGCTCGACCAGGCGCCATCCCAGCAGGTGCTCTTCGACGTGTCGTTCACCGTCCGACCGGGTCAGCTAGTAGCGCTGGTCGGCCCCACGGGTGCCGGCAAGACGACCATCAGCCACCTGATCCCGCGCCTCTACGACGTACGGTCAGGCGCCGTCCGCATCGACGGGATCGACGTGCGGGACGCCACCCTCGACTCGATCCACCAGGTGGTCGGAGTGGTCACCCAGGACGCGCACCTCTTCCACGACACGATCCGCGCAAACCTGCTGTACGCGAAGCCGGACGCCTCCGAGGAAGACATGGTCGAAGCGCTCCGCGCGGCGCAGATCCTGCCCCTTGTGGAGTCGCTCCCGGCCGGTCTGGACACCATGGTGGGCGACCGAGGCTACCGCCTGTCGGGAGGCGAGAAGCAGCGCATCGCGATTGCGCGGCTGCTGCTCAAGGCCCCCGACGTTGTGGTGCTGGACGAGGCCACGGCGCATCTCGACTCGGAGTCCGAGGTGGCCGTGCAGTTCGCGCTCGGGACGGCGCTGGCCGGCCGCACCTCGGTGGTGATCGCGCACCGGCTGTCCACCGTGCAGAATGCCGATCTGATCCTGACGGTCGACGACGGCCGGATCGTCGAACGGGGCACGCATGCGGAGCTGCTCGCGGCGGGTGGTCTCTACGCCGAGCTGTACCGCACCCAGTTCGAGCGGCAGGCGGTCCCGGACGTGCTGGGCAACCTCGAGCCGATCGCCGCGGCAGGCTGAACCGGCCACCCGGGGCAGCCGGCGAGCAGGGCACCGCCCGATCGCCTAGAGTCGGCCCGCATGTCGAGCCAAAGGTCCCCCATCGCCGGCGAGCGTGCGGCTCCAGGCGACGGGCCCGTGCCGTCAGCGGCACTGCTCTCCGCGTCGCGCAGGCAGCTGCTGCTCGAGTCGGCAGGTATCGCGATGTCGTCCGGCGGGTTCGGACTGGTCTACGGGCTCGCTGCCCGGAATGCCGGGCTCAGCCCCGTCGAGGCGATCGCGATGAGCGTGCTGGTCTTCGCCGGTGCGTCGCAGTTCGCCGCCGTTGGCCTGATCACGGGCGGGCTGGCGTGGCCGGCGATCATGCTGGTCACGGCGCTCCTCAACGCCCGCCACCTCCTTTATTCTGCGGCGCTGGCGCCGTGGCTCCGAGATCGCCCGCGACGGCACCGGGCCGCGATGGCGTACGTCCTCACGGACGAGTCTTTCGCGCTGTCCATCGCGCACTTCCAACGGCTCGGCTACGCGGACGAGCGCGGGTACTGGATCGGCGCCATCGCCTCGACGTACGTGCCGTGGAACGTGATGACCGTCGTGGGAGCCGTCCTGGGGGGACAGATCGTCGACCCCAGCCGGTTCGGGCTCGACGTCGTGTACCCCGCCGCCATGGCCGGGCTCGCCGCGGGGCTGATCTCCGGGCGCCGCGAGCTCGTCGCGGCCATCGCCGGCGCCTGCCTTGCCGTGCTGCTCGGGCTAGCGACAGCGACTGCGGTTGGCGTGGTGGCCGGCGGCCTGCTCGGGCCGCTCGCGGGACTGGCGCTTGTGCGGAGCCGGCCAGCGGAAATGGCACCGGGGCTGGACACGGCCCAGCTACTTCTGGCGGACGCCGAGGCGGCAGTGGACCCACCCAATGAGACCGGCCTGCCGTGAGTGTCGTGCTCGTTGCACTGGCGGCCCTCATGGGCGCCGTCACGTACCCATCGCGCGCGGTGCCCCTGCTCGCGCCGGGTGTCGAGCGGCTGCCCGCCGGGATCAGGCTCTACCTGAGGCTAATGGGTCCGGCCGTGCTCGCAGCTCTCGCCACCTCAAGCGTCATGGTCGGGTCTCAGGCGGGGCACCCGGTCTTCCACGTCGGGGTCGAATGGTTCGCCGTCGTCGCGTCGGTGGTTCTGGTCGCCTGGCGCCGTAACCTCTTCGCAGGGCTGCTGGTCGGGGTCGTGCTGGTCGCGCTCGCGAGGGCGACGGGCGTCGCTTGAGTCACGCCCAGCTTCACGCGGAGGCTGCGACCAGGGCGGGAGCGGCGCTCGCGAGCGCGCTGTAACGGCGCAGGCGGCCCGATCAGGCGGTTCATGAGGTGGGTCAAGCGATCCGTCGTCGCGTCCTGCTGGGCGGCTCTCAGCGCGTCGGAGACGTTGATGAGGCCGCGCGCGATCGGCCCAGAGGCCCGAACCTCCCAGGAGCCGGCGGCGGCTCGAGCGCCCATCGGCGAGCCGGATCAGCTCGTCCTGAAGCGCGCTGGCAGTCGAACGGAAGAAGACGGCCGCAGGCGCGACGCCAACCAGTGCTCCCACGGCCGCGAACCCCAGGGCCCCGGATGCGACCGGGCCGACTCCTGTGGCTGCGACTGCGACGGCGATGGCCCCGAGCACGACGGCAGGCAGCGGTTGCGCGCCCGCGAGCAATCGCGACATGCCGCCACTGAAACGTCCGTCGCGAGATCCTTGGCCCCTCCCGAAAGTGCCGCCCCGCTTCCCCATCGGGGTCAGCGAACCCCGGGGCGAGGCCAGCGCAGCGCTCGGCGTGCCGTCACACGTCCAGCGCTCGGCTCCCCTCAATACGGCAATATCGGTTTCTTCACCCGCCGCGTGCCATGCCTGAACACTGGTGCTCCCACGATGGAGCGGACCGGCAGCACCGCGATCGGCCCGGTCACGAAGGAGCGATAGCATGCCGGACCTTCAGCAGGCGTTCGGAGACTTGAAGCGGACCAGCCGCGCCGCCATGCTGCGGCGCCGGCTCGCGATTCCCGGAAGCGAGGCGTGGCGCCAAGCGGACGAGCTGGTGCACGAACTTGCAGCCGTGATGGGCGATGTCGCCGCCCTGATGGAACGCCGGCACGGCCGCCGCCTCCAGCCCGAACGGATCCGAACGCGCTGACGGGCTCCGCCCCGGACCGGGGCACGGCTCGCGGGCCGAGGGCGCGACCGGCGCGAACGAACGCCGCACTGACAGCCGGCGACGCCGCACAAAGATCGGATAGAGTCTGGGGACGCCGGCCAGCCGGTCACTTCGGAGGACGTCATGCCGCTGCCAGCACGCGCGCTCATACCGGCCCCGCCGGACCCCATCCTCGGACTCAGTGAGGCCTTCCGCGCCGATCCGCGACCGGCCAAGGCCAACCTTGCGGTGGGCGTCTACGTGGACGATTTCGGTATTACGCCGGTCCTGCCGTCCGTGGTCGAGGCCGAGCGCAGGATGCTCGATCGTCCGGGCTCGCGAAGCTACCTCCCTATCGACGGGCGCCCAGGCTACCGCGCGGCCGTGCGCGACCTCGTGTTCGGCGCCGGCCACGAGGTCGTCACGAGCGGGCGAGCGGTGACCGCGCAAACGCCCGGCGGCACGGGAGCCCTCCGTGTCGCCGCCGACTTCCTCGTGCAGGTGGGCGCCACCCGGACCGCATGGCTCAGCGACCCGACGTGGCCGAACCACCCAATGCTCTTCTCGCTCGCCGGAATGGGCGTGCGAACGTACCCGTATCTCGACAGCACCGGGCGGCGGCTTGACCCGGCGGGGCTGCTCCATGCACTCGCGGACGCGGCACCCGGCGATGTGGTCGTACTGCACGGCTCATGCCACAACCCTACGGGCGTCGACCCGGACCAGGAGACGTGGCGGGCCATCGGCGATCTCGCGCTCGAGCGCGGCCTCGTGCCGGTCGTCGACTTCGCGTACCAGGGGTTCGGGCATGGCCTGCGCGAGGACGCCGACTGGATCGCGGGCCTCGCGCGCCCCGGCCTCGAGTTCCTGGTCTGTTCGAGCTACTCGAAGAACTTTGCGCTCTACAGCGAGCGCGTTGGGGCGCTGACCGTGGTCGCGGCTGATGCCGGGCGCGCGGCGTCGGCGCTCACACACGTCAAGGTCGCGATCCGGGCGAATTACTCCAGCCCGCCAGCGCACGGGGCGGAAGTCGTCGAGATCATCCTCGGCGACCCCGACCTGCGCGCGCAGTGGGAGACGGAGCTAGCGGGGATGCGCCGACGGATACGCGACAATCGCTCCGCGCTCGTCGATGCGCTGTCGGCCGCCGGACTACCCGGCGACTGGCAGCCGCTGCGCGAACAGCGGGGCATGTTTGCGCTGCTCGGCCTGACTGCGGCGCAGGTTGAGCGGATGCGCGACGAGTTCGCCGTCTACCTCGTGGGCGCCGGCCGCATCAACGTGGCCGGGCTGACGCCAACCAACCTTTCGCTCGTCGTGGCGGCCCTGCAGGCCGTCCTCGCCCGCTGAGCTGGAGCTGCGTCGCCCCTCGCGTTCGCCTCCCCAAGTGACGTCTGCCGCCCCTCGTCCAGACGGCGTCTCTGCCTTCGCTGTCTCAGGGGCATCTACCTAGGCAGCGGTTCGGCGAGGCCGGGAAGCCCGAGCGCCACGAGGTCGCGCCGCAGGGCATCGGCGCCGACGAACAGAATTGCGGCGGCGAAACCGAGGTCCGCGGCCACCGCCACGTTCGGGCTCGAGTCGTCGACGTACGCGATCGATGAGGGATCAAGCGCATGCCGCTCCAAGGAGCACGCGGAACATCGACGGATCGGGCTTGGTCGTGCCCACCTCTCCGGAGATCACGACGTCGCGAAACCACGAGAGGAACGGGTAGCGGGCACGGGTGATGGGGAACTTCGCTGCGGACCAGTTGCTGAGCGCGTACAGCGGAACCCCAGCAGAGAACAGCTGCCCGAGGATCTCCACGCTGCCTGCCACCGCGCCTGCCAGCATCTCCTCCCAACGCTCGTCGAACGCGACGATCAACTCCCGCGCCTCCGGGTGCCGACCGACCAGCTCGGCCACGCCCTCCGCCCACGGACGGCCCGCGTCTTGCCGCGCGTTCCATTCTGGCGTGCATACCTCGCGGAGGAACGCCTCCATCGCTTCGTCATCGCCCTTGAACAGCCGCCGGTACAGGTATCTCGGGTTCCAGTCGATGAGCACGCCGCCAAGGTCGAACACGACCGAGTCCACCTTCGGTCGCGACGAGATCGTCATCGGCCGCCGTCCACGTGCGAGCGCGACCGGGTCGTCACCGGCAATTCTCCGCCGGCACCCGCGGGGCCGACAATCCCTGCTCGAAGGCCGCTCGTTCGGGGGCTGCAGTCGCAACGAGCGTGTCGAACAGGTGCTCAAGCGTCGCCCCAGGGTCGTCGGTGATCCCCGTGTGGACCTCCGAGCGCTGCACGATCGTGCTGCTGGGCGAGGCGAGCCAGTGGAAGCGCTCAGGTTTCGCCAGGCGGGCGATAGGTCCCGCCGACCGGTCCCCGGCGGCGACGCGGGCGATCGCGTCGAGCTGCTGATGGACTGCCACGGGGTCGCAGTCGGGGGCGAGTGCCGCGAGGCGGCCCGCATCCAGGTGCACGCGCGCGCCCAGGAACCGGAGCGGGCGCGACCACAGGAGGATCCCCGCGTTGATGCACTCGCCCCGCTCGACTCGTGGGACGACCCGCAGGATGACGTACGCGAACGGGCTACGCGGCGAGGCGGGCATGCTCGGCCTCCTCGACGAAGCTCCGCGGCTCGCCCAGCCGCCGCCACAGGTAGTCCACGTAGGCCCGCCGATGCGCCCCCGGGTCCGGCAGCCCAGGCTCCGGGACGAGCCATTCGTCGGGCACCACGGCCGCGATCAATTCGAGCAGCTCGCGAGTCAGCCGGGGCGCGAGACGCGCGTCGGCGCGGTGGATCGACGAGGCGCTCGGAAGCAGGACATGGGCACGGCTCTGCGGGAACGGGCGTGCCGCATGGGCGAGCGGATCGCGCCACGTATGGTGGATGTACAAGGCGGACCCGTGGTCGATGAGCCAGAGCCGATGATGCCAAATAAGGAGGTTCGTGTTCCGCGCGGTGCGGTCCACGTTGGTCACCAGCGCATCGAACCAGACCACATCGGCGGCTAAGTCCGCGCCCGGGACGAACCCGGCGGCCGGGTCGAAGCCGAGCGCACCGGGCAGAAAATCGAGGCCGACATTGATCCCGGCGCTGCCCTGGAGCAGCTCCCGGATCTCGGCATCCGGCTCTCCGGCTGCGAGCGCCGCGTCCAGGTCGACGAGGACGATGTCGGGTACCAGCAGTCCCAGCGCCCGCCCGATCTCACCCGCGATGAGCTCGGCAACCAGCGCCTTCGCCCCGTGCCCGGCCCCACGGAACTTGGCGACGTACAGGCCATCGTCGTCCGCCTCGACGATGGCGGGCAGCGATCCTCCCTCGCGCAGCGGCGCGACGTATCTGGTGGCCGTCACGAGACGAGGCATGACCCTCAGTCTATGCGCTGCAACCTGGCTGCGGCCGCGGCGCGTCGCCGCCGGTCCGGCCGATGGGTCAGTCGGCCGCCGCGTTCCCCGGTTAGCGTGGCCGTGGTGACGCCCGAGGACGGGTAGCGCCACGATTTGACACACCACGACCGTCGCGATGGCTGCCGAGAACGCCGTCGTCCCGCCGGGCGCGCACATGTTCGTCGACGGCTCGGGCCCACCAGTGGCCGGGCGCGGGTCAGGTGACCGGGCACCGGGGACACGTGCATCGCAGCCTCCCGCCGTTACTTCCCTCCTGCACCATTGGGCGTTCGCAGTCAGACGCCGGCCTCGGCGCCCCGCCGTTGCTGAACCCCGGTGCTTCGCGCTGTCGGCGAAAGGCCGCAGACCTGTCAGGCCAACGATCCCGGCTCCGGGCCTGTGGCCACCGGATAGCCCGCCGTGCTCCAGTCACTCCAGGAGCCGACGTACAGCGTCGGCTCCGGCAGGCCTGCGACGCGCATCGCCAGGGCATGGTGCAGGGCCGACGTGCCGCTGCCGCAGTACGTCACAACCTCCACGCCCGATGCCGCGCCGAGCGCCCGGAACCTCGCCGCGAGCATGTCCGGCGGCAGGAAGCGACCGTCCGCGCCGAGGTTTCCCTCGAACGGCGCGCTGATCGCGGTGGGAATGTGCCCGGCCGCTGGGTCGATGGGCTCGACTTCGCCCCGGTATCGCGCCGAGGCGCGCGCGTCGAGCAGCACCACACGGCCCAGGCGCGCCCGCAGCGCATCGCGATCGACCGTGCCCGACCAGCCAGCCGTGGGCTCGAGGCGCGCAGCCGGCCATTGCGGCACGTCGGTGGTCAGCGACCCGCCCCCCTTGACCCAAGACCCGATGCCCCCGTCAAGCACCCGGACGCGGCCGTGACCGATGCGCTCGAGCATCCACCAGAGGCGCGCCGCGACCCAGCCGCCCGCGTCGTCGTACGCGACGACCAGATGGTCGGACCCGATCCCCGCGTCGCCCAGGCGGTGGGCGAAGTCGGAGGCGTCCGGGAGCGGGTGCCGGCCGGGCCCGTCGCGCGCACTGAGGTCGGCGTCTAGGTCGACGTGGATCGCGCCGGGAATGTGACCCCGTTCGTACGCCGCGTGGCCCTCGCCGCGCCGACCGAGGTACCAGCGCACGTCCACGATGCGCAGCGCGGGGTCGCAGAGCACGGCTCGGAGCTCGTCTGCGCCGATCAGCGGCATCACCGCGTCGTCCCGGTTCCGGTGTAGGCCGTCACTTGGCCGGCAGGTCCCCGCCCAGCAGTAGCGAGAGCTCCCGCACACGGGCGTCGCCGACTGCGAAGGTGTCGGTCTGGACCGAGCCCATGAGGGCCGACGCACACCCGCAGGCGTCGCGTGGCGGGAGTCTGCCCTCAGTGATGCGCCGCACGATGGACCTGGCCGATGCGACGTTCGCGCCGAGATTGGCCAAGACCTGGGCGACGGTCACGGGCTCCTCGCCCTCGTGCCAGCAGTCATAGTCCGTGGCGTACGCGAGCATCGCGTAGCAGAGCTCCGCTTCACGCGCCAGCTTCGCCTCGGGCAGGCCGGTCATGCCGATCACGGCGGCACCCCAGCTCCGGTAGAGGGTGGACTCGGCACGCGTCGAGAACTGCGGCCCCTCCATGGCGACGTAGATGCCACCCCGATGCACGGCCCTGGCCGCCGGGGTCTCGGCAACGCCGTTCTCCCGGTCCGCGTTCGCGAAAATGGCCTCCGCTTCGTCGGCCAGCCGCGCGGAGAGTACCGGGCAGAATGGGTCGGCGAACGCGACGTGAACCACGACACCGTGCCCGTATAGTGTGGCAGGGCGGTCCCTGGTTCTGTCGATGAGTTGGTCGGGAACCACCACGTCCCGAGGCCGAATCTCCTCGCGCATGGAGCCGCACGCGGAAACGGCAATCACAGAGCCGACGCCCAGTAGTCTGAGGGCGTACACGTTGGCCCGGTAAGGCACCTCCGACGGCATGAGGCGGTGGCCGCGGCCGTGGCGGGGCAGGAACGCCACCCGCACGTCGCCTAGGGAACCGACGACCAACGCGTCGGAGGGTGGCCCGTAGGGCGTCTCCGGCCTCACCTCCACCGCGTCGCCCAGCCCTTCGATCTCGTAGAGACCGGAACCGCCAATAACCCCCAGGGAAGCCTCCGCCGACGCCCGAAGGCCCTGACGCCCGCGCTCCGCGGCGGCGCGGGCACGGGCGGCCGCGACTCGCGCTTGGGTCGTCACGGGGCCCGGCCGCCTCGCCGGATGACGGATGCGGCGACTAGCCACGCGCCGACGACGACCGCCCCCCACGGGACCAAGTAAAGCCACGTGGCCGTGTGGCCGGCGCGCTCCATTTCCTGGACGCCGCCAACGCCCACCAGCGCGATCCCAGCTCCCAGCAGCAGGCGCACCCAAGAAACGGTCGAGGGGAGCGCCATGACCCGTTCCCTGACGCCAACCATGCTACCAACGCTGAGGGTGTCGTCACGGAGGCTGGCCAAGCGCCGCTGCACGACCGAGGCATGGGTGATCAGGTAGTAGGAGACGTATGCGTAGGCGGCCCCACCGATGCAGTCGATCAGCCAGTGGTCACCGGTGTACATGACCGAGAACGCGACGAGGAGCGTGTACGCGAATGCGACCCAGCCGATCTTGCCGAATGCACGGCGGAGAACCAGGAACGAGAGGAACGGGTAGCCCACGTGCAGGGAGGGCCAGGCCGCGAAACCGTTCGGGTTCACGTCGTAGAACGTGTATGTGTAGATGTAGTCGGCCTTGAATCCGAAGAAGTTGGCAAGGGTGTCGAACGCGCCGGGCTTCAGGTACGAAATTGCCGCGTGTCCGTTGGGCCCGTTGAGCGCGCCAACCTGGGCCGCGTACCACGGCGGGGCGGTGGGGATCAGCACGAACGTCACGAAAGCCCACAGGCTCAGCAGGATCAGCGCGGCCACGAAGTCGTAGTAGTGGGCGCGTCTCCAGACCCAGAGGATGAACCCGGTCACGAGCGGCAGTGCGAAGTGCAACATGTACACGACCGTGGCGATCTCCGCGACGAGATCGACGCCGGTCGCAGGGTGCAGCGCGTTCTGGAGCAGGGCCGACGGGACCTGGCCAAACGCGATCAGCCGCTCGGCGGTCACCATGTCCGCGATGTGGACCGGCAGGCCGACGTTGTCGGCCAGACCACGCATGAGCTCATAGGCCAGGAAGAGTGCGACGAACGGCAGCCAGTCCCGCAGGAAGAGCCGGCCCCGGCCTAGGATCACCGCGCCGAGCAGGAAGGCGACCGTCATCACGTCCGGAGTGATCTCGATGCCGCGCAGGAACATCAGCAGCACGACGAGCGCGCCATACAGCACCACGAGCGTCATCAGCAGCCGCTCGTTGCGCCTGCCGAGGGTATGTGTCGAGGAATCGGCGGGGACTGGCGAGTCGGCCGTGGTGGGGGATTCTCCCGGCGTCACGACACAGGACCGTCTGTCATTTCGACTCCACACTGCTCGGCGGCAGGGAGCAGGTGGCAGACCTCCTGCCCGCAGGTTCCACAGGTGCCGCGTGGCGGATTATGGCAAGGATCGGCGGGATGTGGTGACCGGCGCGGCGGTCTGAGTCGTTGGGCCGACGCGCCGCGGCTCCTCGTCGGCTCACGCGCATTCCGCCCGTTCCGCGCGACGACGCGACGCGATGGTGGTGGGCGACACTCAGCTGTCCGTGGGCGCCCCGGCTGAGGCCGGGCGAAGGTCGATCACGCGAACCCGGCGCGTGCGTCCGGCGTCGGTTCGCACGACCGCCGCCGGGATCACACCCAGGGCGAGCCGTTCGACGATCGCGGTCTCGCCCGCGTAAAGGCCCTCGCTCGCGATCACGACACGGTCTCCGGCGGCGAAGGAGCCGCGGGGGGCCATGGCGCTGGTGTCAATGGTCACGACGGTAGGGCGAACGTAGCCGGGATCGCTCATGAGCCTCAGGGGCCGGTTGGCGGTGCGCGCCACCGGGTAAGTCACCTTACGCTTGTGCACAATCCTTGCTGGTACCTCACGTAGGACAGGAAGCCCCCGAATGGCGGCTGCACGAAGGTGCACGGCATTTGATGCCGGCTCCGGGCCTCGAGGCGCCATGGTATCGCCCGCTGCGGCCCGCTGCTCGCGCAACGATCGTCGGGCCGGCCGTCAAGCGGCACCCGGGCACCTAGGCACCTACGGCTGGCATCCTCCGTCTATCCAGCGACGGAGCAGGTCGACCTGCTCCGTCGTCCACGTGCCGTCGCATGGCATGTCGCCGCCTTCCGTAGCCGCCAGGATCTGCTGGGCGTTGCCCTTGACGTCTGCGTAGTCCCACAGGTCGAACAGGAAGGTCATGGCCGACCTGTCCCTGTCACGGAACAGCGGCTTGACGTCCGCGGCGAAGCCCGGTGCCATGGTCTGCGTCTCCTTCGGTTCGGCTCTCCGTGCGACGGGGCACGACACCACACTACCCGACGGCGGCGATATGCGCGTCGGCGCGACAACCTACGCCAGTGGAGGCTGTGATCCGTCGTGAGGCCGTCGGGCCGACAGGACCGCACCGTCATGCCATCCGTAGCCCACGGCGCCACGTGTCCAGATCGCGACCGTCACTCCTCCGAGGCAGCGGGAGCGGACTCGGCGGCGAGACAGGCCAGGTTCGCTAGGGTGACGCCCTCGACAGGCGCCCCCGGCTCGCTGACGAGCAGCGTCAGAACGGCGCGCTCCTCCTGTTCCAGGTGGGAGGACAGGATCGCGTGCAGTGCGTAGAGGTGTGCCCGCAGGTCGGCGACTTGGCGATGTCCCGGGCCGGCCTGCAACGCGACGGCGTCCGCCGCGAGGCGGTCGAGGGCTGTCCGAATTTGCATATGCTGCAGACGCAGGAGACGGGTTGCCCAGGGCGTGGCCGCGAGGCGGTCCGTCTCGGGGAAGCAGATGCTCTCCTCCCATTCCATGTGAGTCGTCAGTGTCGTCTCCAGCTCGACGAGCACGCTCTGCACGACGCTTGACAGGCCCGACGCTTCGAGGGTACCCGCGACCTCCGCGGTGGTCTCGATGCGGGCCAGCACGCGCTCGAGCGCACGATGGGCGCGACCCAGAATGTGGCGCTCGATGGTCGCCACCTGGTGCTCAGTCATCGGCGCGTGACCTCTCGTCCCGGGATGTTCTCGAAAGCTAAGCTAAGCCGAGAGCGGTCCGGCGCGAGAGAGGCGTTCGGCACTGCAAACGCAGGCAGCCGGATCGCCTTGCGATCCGGTCGAGACCACGACGGTCACGAGCGTGATGGGCCGGACGGTGTTGTTGACGGACGCTGGACTCGCGCGCTCCGGGGTTCGCGCGCCAGGCATCGGTGATCAAGGCTTCCCCGATCTCATCCTTGAGCTATCCGGCGAAGCCAGCGCGCACGCGCCCTCCGCGGTGGGCCTGGCACTCTCGGATGTGCTCCCTGAGCATGCCCCGTGCCTCGCGGGTTCGGCCGATCCCTGCTGTGGCGCTTCTGCGCGTGTCCGGCGGGCGATAGTCCTCCCCCACCGGGAGGAGCCGGTGGAGAACCGTCCGGCGATCTCCTGAGATCTACCCCGGCGCTCCTGACCCTCTTCAGGCCTCGCGCGCGTGAGTCGAAAGGAAATTCCAGATGACCCTGGTCGCGTCGAAGGCGCGGCTCGTCCGACCGAAGACCGGGGGGACCCAGGTGCGGTTGCCCGGCCACGTGTGACCGCCGCCATCGAGGCGGTAGAAGACGACGTCGGACGCGGGTGACGGACCGCGCCAGCGGCGGATGGTCGCGTCGGGCGGGACGGTCTCGGTGTGCGGACCGTCGTGGGCGCCGTTGCCGTCCACCCAGAGGCGGGCCCACTCGTCGACCGCGACGCACGGACCAGCCGGATGGCGCAGGACCAGTCGAGCGCGAAGCCCATGCGCTCGTCCCCCTGAATACGGTGCGTACCGGTCGCGCGTACCGTGGACCTGGAGGATAGGCACCGGGACCGCCGGGCGACACGCGGACGCGACCGCCTCCGCGGCGGTCCCTGCCACCTGCGCGAACGCGGCGATCCGCTCCGGATGCTCGCAGACCAGCCGGGCGGCCATCGTCGCTCCGTTCGACATCCCCACCACATAGATCTCACGACGGTCGATCGGCAGACGCGTGCAGACGTCGTCGAGAAGCGCCAGCAGGTACCTGACGTCGTCCGGGCCGTCCTCGACCCGCTTCGGATAGCGCCCGTCGTTCCAGACCTCGCCCAACGCGCTCGGCATTGCCAGGACGAAGCCCACCTCGTCTGCCAGCGCCGAGAACCCCGTCCAGCGGTCGAACATGATCGGGTCGATGCCTCGGCCATGCAGCTGCAGGACGAATGGGGCACCCTCATGGCGTGCAAGCGACGGGACGTGGAGCAGGTAGGCCCGGTCGCGGCCGTCATGTATCAGGGGGAGCGTGTGCATGCCGGCGGGCAACGTCGTCGACTGCGATGCGTCTAGCGTCACGCGGCCGACGCTATCACACGATCGGGCGTGGCCCCGCTTGCCTCCGTCCTCGGACGCGCACGCTCGGATCGACGATACTGACGACGTGATTCAGGGGCGGTTCGAGAGGTGACGAATCCTGGCCGGGAAGAACAATAGGCCCGACTTCCGCGCCATGGCCGCGCGGCGCCTCTCGGAGGAACGCGCGCTCCCGGCCGGGTTCATGCCGGTGCACGGGGAGGCGGGCGTCAGCGCGGACGAGGCGGGTCCGGCACCACCCGAAAGGATGGGCACGGACGCGCTCACGCTCGCGCCTTGGCCCGACCCCTTGCCACCATCGAGGGAACCACACGTGATCGGAAAGCGCCTCCGCAGGCTCCTGACCCGACAGGTTGGTGCCGAGCTGGCGGGACAACAGGTCTGTCTCGGCGTCTCACTCTACTTCGAGCGGATGAGCCTCACGACCTGGGCTCGCCTGTTCCGCGATCGCGCCCGCGAGGAATCCACCGATGCGGGACGGATCCTGGCGTTCCTCGCCTCAAACCGTGTCGAGTTCGACCTCCCCGAGCTGCCGAGCGCGCCGACGCAGTTCAAGTCCCCGGCGCGAGCGGTGCGCGCGGCGCTCGACCGCGAGCGCCAAATGACGGTCCAGGTCAACGACCTCGCCCGCGCGGCGGCGTCGAAGGGCGACGGGGAGACGCTGCTGGTTGCCCAATGGCTCGTCGAGCGACAGGCCGCGGCAGAGCGAGAGATGCGGCGCGCGGCCGACCTCGTCGCCAGCGGCATCAACCTGTTCCAGGCCGAAGCGCTGCTAGACCCACGCATCGAGCTGACGGCAGCCCCTGCCGTGGCGCGGGAGACCTGACCGCCCGACACTCCTGCGACGAGATGCCGAGAGGAGACGGTCACCCGGTTGGCTGTGTCAGGCAGCCACGGTCGCTCGGGCTCAGTACATCCCAGACGATCGGGTTGATGGCGTAGCTGTCGGCGTAGCAGAGGACGGTGCTGGCGTCGGGGGCCACCACCGTCCCCGCGAACCACGCTGCGACGGTGTCGCTCCCCAGCGTGACCGACGCGCCCGGCTCGACGATCGAGTTACCGGCAGCGTCGGTGAAGGTGCCGTCGAGGGTGACAGTAATGCGCTGGACCGAGGGGTACGAGCCGAAGATCGCCTTCGCCGCCACCAGCGCGTCCGAGCCCGCCTGTAGAAGGAAGGTGCGCTCGTCGAGTACGAGGTTGGGTCGCGCCTCGATGTCCACCTCGTCAGCGCTCGACGCGATCGTGACCCGCAGGTTGTCGAGCGTTGTCAGCGGCATGAACCCGGCATTGTCGTGCAGCGAGCGCGTGACATTGGCGATCGTCAATGCATACGCTCCCACCGACACCCCCATCGGGGCCGGCGAACCCGGAGTGAGTGTCGCCGCGGTGCCGGTGACCCGGCTGCCGCAACCAGCGCCGGCCACCACAGCGAGCAAGCCCAGGAACAGGACGACGCGGATCAGCGGCCGACGGGGCATTCGGGAACGCAGTCGTCATGGCGTTGCTCACTGGCTGCCGAGCGAGCCATCCGCGGGGGCTCAGGCGTGCGTGAACATGAGCTGGACCTCCATGGTCCCGTGATCCGCGACCGAGAGTGCGATGAACGACGTCGGCGGAGTGATGTCGTAGTCGGAGAACACGATCGGGAGCGACCCGGCGATGGCGACGACCCCGCCTGACAGGCGAGCCTGCAGCGCGATCTGCACCGTCCGGGTCTGGCCGTGGAGCGTGAGCTGCCCAGTGGCCGAAACGTTGACGATCCGGCCCTCGGCGGGGATCGAGTCGAGGGCGATCGGTTTGCTCAGCACGAACGTCGCCGTGGGGTACGTGGCGGTCTCCAGCCCACGCCGGGCGAGCTGACCGTCGCGCATCGAGTTGTCGCTGTGCAGGGCTGTCAGGTCGGCGCTGATCGTAGCGGCCGTGATGGTGGTGCCCTGCAGAGTCAGAGATCCGGTCACCTTTGACGTCCGCCCGACGGCGGTGTTCGCGCCAATGCCGGCGAGCTGCTCCTGCACGCGGTATCCCACGAACGATCCAGTTGCACCCGACCCGATTGACGTGTTCACCGTCCAGGTCCCGTCGAGAGCCGTGGCTGCGATGGCGGGGCCCGTCGCCGAGGCAGGAGCCAAGGCCGGCGCGGCGGGTGGCTTCGACCGACGGACTGCAGGTCGTGGGCCGTACGGTGTCGAGCCGTGCGACTCTCCACCTGAGGTGCCCGGCCCGGGCTCCGACGACAGAGCCGACGGAGCTGCCGGAGCTTGCGATGCCGCCGGTAAGGCCGCGAGGTTCACGGGGGCGGGTCCGGCCGGGCGCAGGAAGAGATACCAGCCGCCGTACGCGGCGGCCGCGACGACCACGACCGCCACGAGACCAAGGCCGATCCGCAAGCGGGTCGAGCGAAGGAACCCACCAGTGGGACGCATCATGTGAGGTACTCCGGGTATCTGTGTAATGGGTGGTGCGTCGCGCGCCTGAGGCACGGACGACGAGTGTCGGGTCCGAACCACGACCCAAGGGCCCATGGAAAGCTCAGCGTGGACCGGCCTTCCCGAAGCCCGCGACCGCGACCATGATGGTGGCCAGTACAGCTAGAAGGGGGAGCATCGTCTCGGCCAGCTCGACCTCCAGGCGCGGGCGAACGGTTTCGTCGCGCGCTGCCCGCGTCCGCATCAGGTCGCCGGCTAGGAGACCGTAGACCATTACGAAGACCCCGCCGGCGCCGACCAGCAGGAGCTGCGCTACTGTCAACGCGGGTTCACCCGAACGGAACGCTGGGCGTTCACCGTGCTCACTCTGTGCTCGATCGGTACGCCGTAGCCCTCGTCGGCTTCGTCCTTTCACATGGTCGCCGGATCAGGAACCAACCGCCAGCCTCGCCTGACACACAGCGTGCCCGAACGTTCGGGCATGCGTCTGAACGGGCCCTGAAGATTTCGACCAGCGTCGCCGAGCGTGGGGGATGAGGCCGTGGCGACCTGCCGGGGCGCCGCCGCTCGAGGAACCCGCCTCGACGGCTATCCTCATCAGCCTGCTAGCCGGCCCCGAGACGGACCTCCTCCTGAGCGCCGCGGGGTGCAGTCACAGGAACCCCCATCGGTCGGTCGGTCTCACCCACGACGGCTGGCGAACCTGTCGGGCGGCGCTCGCGGCCCTTGCGCTCCGTGCACGCTACACAGAGCCCACGGAAGACGACCTGGGCCTGGTCCACTCGCAACCCGGGATGATCGGGTTGCAGGCAGGGCGTCTCGCCCAGCAGACAGGGAACATCGATCACGGAACCGCAGGAACGGCACACCAGGTGGTGATGCCACGCCGCGGCCGACTCATACAAGACCCGCCCCGGTCCGGCGTCGGCGACGAGCACGAGGCCGGCCTGTTGCAGCACCCCAAGGACGTGATAGACGGTGGCGCGCGGCACCGGTGTGCCACACCCGCGGAAGGAAGCGCCGATCTCCTCGGCAGAGCGATGGCCGCCCAGGGCGTCGAGCTGGCGCAAGAGAGCGAGGCGGGTGCGCGTGACACGAAGCCCCGCCTCGCGCAGTCGCCCCGAGGCGTCGATCACGCGCGGTGCGCGCGCAGCATCCAGCGCTGCTTGTCGAGCCCGTGAGCGATCCCGACCAAGAGGTCCTGGCTGACCGGGTCGTGCGCGCCGACGGAGTCTATGCGCGCGCGCACCCGGCCGGCGACGTGCGTCACCCGGGAGTCGAAGAACGCCAGCACATCCTGGTCTCGCAGCTGACCCGCGGGCAGCGACTCGAGCGGAGAGCTGGCTGCCAGGGTCGCAACGCGTCCATCCGGGGAAACGCCGATCGCGGCCAGCCGCTCGGCCACCTCGTCGTACCACTCACGGTACTGGTCGGTGAGCTCGTCCAGGAAGAGATGGATCGCCTTGAAGCTCGGGCCGACGACGTTCCAGTGCGCCTGTTTGGCCTGCAGGCTCAGGTCGATGAGCTCCACGAGGGTCGCCTGGAGCGGTTCGGCTGAGGCGGCGGTCTCGCCGGTCGGGCGGGTCTCCAGCAGCTGCGTCATGCGGTACCTCTTTCGGGAAGTCAGTTCTTGGACCTAGTCCAAGGATACCCCCGTACAGCAGAGCACCTTGGTCGGCGAAGTCTCGAGAGCGTCGGTCCAGCGTGTGCGGATCTCAGGCGACGACGATCGTGAGACGGAACCCAAGCCGAAACAGGGGGCAAGCGCCGCCGGACGCGCAGGGCGGGCTCCCGACCGCGCTGAGAACCGTCGTGCCGGGCGCGCGCGCCGCGTAGAGCCCCTGGGCTCCCTGGACCACGAGCGACCCGATCACGCGATCCACGATTCGCTGGTCTGCCACCGTCACGGTCCAGTCCATGTTCGAGCCGAGATCAAGGAGGAACTCCTGCCCCACCACCAGGTGCATAGTCGTGCGGTTGTCCGCGGTGGTGACGATGACCGGGGACGTGTCCGACCGAGTAGGCGACAACGTTGGGGCACTGGTTGGCGCGGCCCGCGGGACAGGGGTAACCCGAATCGCAGCCGGCCTAGCCGGCGTAGAGCGCACAGGGGTGCCAACGGCGGGCGGCGCCGAGGAAAGGTTCGCCGAGCCGGCCAGCGAGGGCGCGACCGGTCTACCGCCGCACAGCTGTGCAGGATTGGTTGCCGAGACACAGGGCGCGGTGCCTCCGCCCACGCTCCCCAGCAATGCGGGCTCAGACGCCGCCGGTGGCGGACCCGAGCTGCTGGTGCCCGGCGTTGTTCCGCTCGTGGACCCAACGTTCACGCAGCCTCCGACGGCCAGCGCACACATCGCGACGCCCAGTCCGGCGGTGACCAGAGTGCGGTGCGCGGGGCGCCGCCGCGTCCCCTGCGCGGTCTGCAGTGCGTCCATGCCTTCAATCATGATCTGCCTCGGTTCCGCCCACGTGCTGCCTATCGCCAGCAAGGACGCGGGACGGCGCAAGTGGTTCCGCTGGACGCACGCCCGACGGTCTGGTGGCGTACGACGCGACCGAAACCAAGTCGCTCGCGCATGACGAACCGACTGTGGGCCCGGAGGTTCCCTTGGCTCAACCCTTCGAGATCACGAACGCGAGCGAGTGGGCGTCGGCGACTGAACCTGCCCAGGGGCTAGCCGGTCGGCCGCAAGTCCGCCCAACATGCCGCGGTCGACGGTCGGCCGCCACGAGCGCGTGGGGTGTCCTCCGTGCCGCCCGATTCCCACTCAAGTGTCGGCGCGGCTCAGCCCGGCTCGGGTCCGGAATCCGCATGACCGGCAGTGGCGTCACGCGCCGACTGGGCCTGCGGGACAATGAGGAGACAATGCTCCACCCTATCCACGCGGGATCCGCATCTGGGCCGTTGCTGCTCGCCGACATCTCAGGGTACACCGGCTTCCTCCAGGCAGTCAGCGAGGCGCACCGCGACGACGCCTTCGCGGATGGGCGGGTGCCCGATGCGTATGGGCTCGTGGCCTCCCTGCTTGATGGCATCGTCGGGCGCATCGTGCCGCCCTTCACGCTCTCCAAGCTCGAGGGCGACGCGGTCTTCACCTTCGCCCGAGACGACGACGCGAGCGTCCCACGTGGCGCGGCGCTGCTCGACTGCCTGACGGCCTGCTACGCCGCCTTCCGAGAGCGTCTGGGCGGCGCACGGCAGATCTGGACCTGCCGATGCAGCGCCTGTGTACAGGTCGAGAGCCTCGAACTCAAGTTCGTGCTCCACGGCGGCAGCTACGTCGTGCAGACGGTCGCGGGCAGCACTGAGCTGATCGGCTCGCAGGTGGTCCTCGCACACCGCCTACTGAAAAACCACGCCGCTGAGCTCATCGGCCACGGGGCCTATGCCCTCATCACGGAGGCGGCAGCGGCACGCCTCTCCGTCCCGGCCGGCGGGGCGCGTGCGCTCACCGAGACCTACGAGCACTACCCGCCGATTGCTGCGCGCGTCTATCCGCTGCGGTAACGAGCGCGCCCGATCGCGGGCAACAGGCAGCCGGGCATTCGGGCAACCCGGCTGCCGATCGTGGGAGCGATCTCTCGGGCACCGGCCGGGGTGGCACGGCGCGGAAACACTCGGCACTACGCTCACTGGTGGACTTGTCGACAGACGCGCACCGGATCGACTGAGTTCGGGGCGGACGCAACGAGCGGGCGACCTCTTGTGAGTTCCCCGAGGCGGTTGGTGCTCCAATCGGGGATGGTCAGCCCGCTCAGTTGAACTAATACATCTCGCCACCTACCCAGGTCAAGATGCGTTGGGAGGTTCGCTGCGGAGCCCACCCGGCCACCCGCCACCAACTCGCCGCTTCGCCCACCATTGAGGAGCGCGCTCAGTTCAGCCGGCGTCGGCTACTGGCATGGTTTCGTCACTTGTCATGACGGCCTTGAGGTGCCGGCGCTCAAGGGCCCGGCGGACGGCCAGCAGCGCCGCAATGCCTTCGCCGGCGGCGCTGCCGACTTGCTTGGTCGCCCCCGCCCGGACGTCGCCGGCCGCGAAGACCCCGGTGAGGGAGGTGGCGAACATGTCGTCGGTTACGACGAAACCGCGCTCGTCCAAGTCGACGGCCCCATGCAGGAACTGGGTGTTCGGGTCCAAGCCAACGAAGCCGAAGGCGGCGGCCGGCTTAAATCGTTGCTCGCTACCGGTGGCCCGATCGCCGGGCCGCCGCCCAGGATCAAAACGTCGTAATAGCGGCGCTCCGCCTGCAGCCGAAGGCCCAACTTCTCAGCCAGCTCCACGTTCGATGGCTCGAGCAGGTGGCTGCCATCAGGGAAGACGATTGTGGGGATCGTCCGTCCTCCGTGCTGGAGAGTCTCTACAAAGCGCAGGCTGTCGAGGTCGCTGTCGATATCGACCCACCTGAAGGGGATCCGCTGCTCCATGAGGAACGTCTTGGAGCGGCGACAGTCGGGGCACCAGGGCGCTCCGTAAACGGTGATCCGCTCCATGTTCCTCCCCCTGAGTCGCAGTACGAACTGCCTCGCTACAGCCTCTGAGCCACCGGCCGGTCGACTCTCGAGGTCGCGCGCGATCGGCAGCCCGGACGATCAGCGGACTGCCACCGCTCGGGCCGATCCAGTCGAACGCAGGCCCGCCACTTCCTGCCAGCCCTGCTGGGCAATCATGAACGCGGTCAGCGCCTGTGAGAGCAGCGATGGTAAGGGCAGACGTTCCAGCATGTTCGCCATGATCCGGCAATCTTGTCCCGTTTACGAGATCCCAGACCGGCGAGCGGTTGGGGGGCGGTCTGTCCGCACTGACGTCAGACCGAGGCCGCCCCGCATTCGAACGCTGGCGCTGGCGTGGCGCTGCCTGGCACGAGACAAATCCGACCGACGCGTAACCATCCACGGTGGGCACCCTTAACGACCCTGGGATAGGCTCTGATAGCCGCGGCTGGCCTCGCCCCGGGGCCAACCGTGAACAGCCTGGCTCAGCGTCATGCAGTCGAGGTGCACATGCCGAGTTCACCCGCGCCCGCCGACGCTGTGGTCGCGTGCCGCGATCTCCGCAAGCGCTACGCCGCGCTGGAGGCCGTCGCGGGGGTGAGCTTCGACGTGCACCCGGGAGAGGTGTTCGGTTTGCTCGGGCCCAACGGCGCGGGCAAGACCACGACCATCGAGATCCTCGAGGGCATCCGCGAGGCCGACGGCGGGGAGGTGCGAGTCCTAGGGCTAGACCCACGGCGCGAAGCGCGGCAGATCAAGGCGCGGATTGGGGTGCAGCTCCAGACCGCCTCGCTGTACCCATATCTCACGGTCGGCGAACTGATCGACCTGTTCGGCACGTTCTTCCCCCGGCGGCTGCCACAGCAGCGCATGCTCGATGCGCTCGAGCTTAACGAGAAGCGCGACGCCCAGACGCGGACCCTCTCGGGCGGCCAACAGCAGCGCCTATCGGTAGCCCTCGCGCTGGTCAACGATCCAGAGCTGGTCTTCCTCGACGAGCCCACGACGGGTCTGGATCCGGCCGCCCGGCGCTCCCTGTGGAACGTGATCCGCGACCTGCGCACCCAGGGCAAGTCAGTCCTTCTGACAACGCACTACATGGAGGAAGCGGAGGTCCTGTGCGATCGGCTGGCCATCATGGACCACGGCCAACTCCTCGAGCTCGGCACCGTAGAGGAACTCGTGAGCCGTCGCTTCCACGAGCGCGCGGTGCATTTCGCGGACATCGCGGGGCTCGAGGACCCGCGGATGCAGCGGTTCCCGGGCGTCAAGCGGGTGGCCCACGAAGACGGCGAGGTGCTCCTCTACACCGCCGACGTACCGGCCACGATCGGGGCGGTTCTGGCGGCGGCCGACGCGCTGGACGCGCCGCCCCACGACCTGTCGGTGCGCCGCGCCAGCCTCGAGGACGTCTTCCTCGACCTGACCGGCCACGCTTTGCGCGACTGACCGGTACCGGAAGTCGCCGTGGACGCTTTGCTCAGCCTCACCGTCGCCAACATGAAGAGCTTCGTGCGTGATCGCGCCGCCCTGTTCTGGACGATCGCGTTCCCCGTCATCTTCGTGGTCCTCTTCGGGACGCTCTTCGGCGGCGGGGCGGCCGTCTACCATGTCGGCTGGGTGGACCAGGACCGCAGCCTCGCCTCGGCGCAACTTGAGCAGGCCTTCGCCAAGCTCGGCGTCCTGACCCTCACGACGACCGACCAGGCGAGCGGCCTCACCTCTGCCCGCAACGGCCAGCTGGACGCGGTTATCGTGGTGCCCGCGGGCTACGGCGCGGCGGTGGCCGCGGCGGGAGCTGCCGCGGCACCCGGAGCGCCCCTAGCGCTCACCCTGTACACCGACCTGAGCCACCCGACCGACGCCCAAACGCTCGAGCAGATCGTGTCCGGGGTGACCACCGGGGTGAACCAAGCCCTCTCGGGCCGGCCGCCGTTGCTCAGCGTGCAGACCCGGCCGATCCAGGGCAGCGCCGTGCCCACTGGCGCCACCTACTATGTGCCCAGCATCCTCGCCATGGCGATCATGCAGCTCGGCGTGTTCGCCGCCATCCCGCTCGTGCAACAGCGCGAGAAGCTCATCCTCAAGCGCATCGGGGCCACGCCCCTCCCGCGCTGGACCCTCGTCGGCTCGAACGTCCTGCTGCGGCTGGTGATCGCGGCCGGGCAGACCGTCATCATCCTGGGTATCGGTATCGTTGGCTCCAAGGTCCAGGTGACCGGCAGCTGGGTGCTGATCGCGGGCATCGTAGCCTTGGGCGCGCTCATGTTCACATCGCTGGGCTACGTGATCGCCTCGTTCACCCGCACCGAGGAGGCGGCGAACGGGGTCACCCAGGTGGTCCAGGTGCTCATGATGTTCCTCTCGGGAATCTTCTTCCCGATCGATCTCATGCCCGACTGGATGAAGACCGTGGCCACGCTGCTGCCCTTGACCTATCTCGGCGACGCCCTCCGCCAGACCATGGTCGGCGGCTCGCCTTTTGTGCCGCTGGCGGTCGGCCTGGCCATCCTCGCGGGGTGGCTGACAGCCTGTCTGGGCATCTCGGCCCGATACTTCCGCTGGCAGTAGGGCGAGGGAAAACGGCCGGGAAGAGTCTCGCGGAGCGTCGACCGGCACGTTCTCGGAGTCAGGCCGAGGTGAAGGGCAGCGGCACGGCGTAGTCTGGCTCGCGTCCAGGCTTCCACTTGATGTTGCAGCCAAGGCTGGGCAGCTGGGGCTCGGGCACTGGAGTGCCGCCGAGCACGGCGTCCAACGCGGCCCGCAGGTCATGTCCGGTGACTGGGACATCGTTGCCCGGGCGGGCGCCGTCGAGCTGCCCCCGGTAGACGAGACGTCGGCCGGCATCGAAAACGAAAAAGTCGGGCGTACACGCGGCGCGGTAAGCCGTCGCAACGTCCTGCGTCTCGTCGTACAGGTAGGGGAATGTAGCGCCCATGGCGACCACCGTCTGGGCCATCTGGGCGGGGCCGTCTTCTGGGTGCTGGGCGACGTCGTTGCTGCTGATGGCCACCACCCCGACACCCCGCGCCTGGTACTCCCTAGCAAGGCGGACAATCTCCTCGGCAACGTGCTGCACATAGGGGCAGTGGTTGCACAGGAACATCACGAGCAGCGCAGGACTGCCCACGAAATCGCCGGCCGAGACGCGCCGTCCGGTCGTGTCGGGGAGTTGAAAATCCGGGGCGGGTGTGCCCAGGGGGAGCATCGTGGACGTGGTGGCAGCCATGGCCTTGCCTCACCTTCAGCAGTGGTACAGAACAGGCGACCGACGCTCCCGATTCTCGCCGATCGGGCAATGCAGGGCCCGGCCGAGGCGCCGCCGGGACCGGGGTGACCCCCTCGGTCGGCGTCCGCGGGCTCAGTCAGCGGCGCGCGAGTGTCGTCGCGATCGCCCGGACGACCACAGGGCCACGACGGCCCGCTGTAGAGCGAGGCAGTTCAGGTCCACGGGGGGCTGCCACTCGACGTCCCTGCCTCGGATGACATAGACGCCGGCCGGGGTCGCTCGCAGCCCGTACCCCATCCCGTACCTGAAGCCCGCCGTGTCCTCCCTGCCGGACGCCTCGCCGGTGCGTGCCGGCCTCGATCCGCCGCCGCCCGCGCCCCCATCACGTTGGCCGCGAGGATGACAGTGACCCCGTCCTTCTCGTACGGATCGCCGAAGACTCGTTTCACCGTCATGCCGTCTCGCGCGTGGTTCAGTACCTCGCTTACACCCATCGGGACTCTCCTTGAATGCGCCCCGTGCGTCAGAGTGAAGAGCCCCACTGCCGGCACTCGGCCTGGGCCGTCTGCCTGTCAACGGAGACGCGTCGCCGGCGCCGCGCGACGCGGGGCCAGACGAAAGGCTACTGCGCCGCAGGGCGCCGCAATTGACCCACCTGCAAGCCACGGGGCGGCGACGACAGGGTTGTGTGCTCGAGTCGGGCGGCACTCGGCCCGGGCCAAAGTGCCCGGCGAGTACCTGCCACGCGGCCGTCGGCACATGCACCGGGCCGGTCCAATGCTCTGCGCATGACAACGATCGCCTGCCCCCGATGCGCAGGCCTAGTGTGGGTCCGCGACTTCGTGGTCGCCGCATCCGACCCGACCGGCGACCTGCACGTGACGTGGGCGCCGACTCTCGGTCCAGTGCGCTGGACGTGCGCCGGCTGCGGATATCAAGTTAAGCGCGAGGGCCTGCTCAGCTGGAGGCTCGACGGCTCATCTCTCGGCCGCCCGGAGCCCGTCGCGACAGCGGACAGCTCCCACTAGTCCGCGCCGTGCTCGTTCCTCATCCGGCCCTGCTGGACGAGGCCCGACGCTAGCCTCTCGCCACCTCCGGTGAGGCTGCCCTCGACAGTCGACCCTCCCGCTCCGCCCGCACGCCAGCGTCATAGGAGACGTCGACTATACTTCGAACTTCTGCATTGTCCGCTCTGTGGGAGTGTCGCGATGGCCGACTGGTCCCCCGAGACGCGCCGGGTGCTGCGCGCCTACCTCGACGCGGTCGCGCTTGCCGAGCCGCTGCAGCGCGAGCTGGCCCGGACGTACGGTGTGGCGCTCGGCGATCTCCACGCCCTCCGGCTGCTGCGCGACCTCGGGACCGTGCCGATCGGTCGCTTTGGCGCGGCCCTGCAGCTCCATCCCTCCTCGACAACGAACCTGGTAGATCGTCTCGAGGGAGCGGGCTTGGTCGAGCGCGGCGCCGATCCGTCGGACAGGCGCGTCACGCTGCTCCGCCTGACCGAGCGCGCGAGCGACGCGTTGGGCGACCGCGCCCTGGTCGAGAGCAGCGGCCTCGTGGCGCGCATCGAGCGGCTGGGTCCAGGTGAGCGCATACAGCTGACGACGCTCCTCGAGCGTCTGCTGGAGCCCGGGCCAGACGGCGTGGTGGGGGACTGGACCCTCAAATCGCGGTCGGCGCGGCAGCCCGTCGCCGCCGGCGCGGAGCGCACCGCATGACGAGCCAGACGACGCGCCACCGAGGGCTGGCCCACCTCCCCTACAAGTGGGTCGCCCTGTCGAACACCACGCTCGGTGGGTTGATGGCTGCCATCAACGCGACGAGTCTGATCATCGCCCTGCCGGCGATCTTCCGGGGCATCCACCTCGACCCGCTCGATCCCGCCAACTTCAGCTACCTCCTCTGGGTGCTGATGGGCTACATGCTAGTGACGGCGGTGGTCGTGGTTACCCTCGGGCGGATCGGCGACATGTTCGGCCGGGTGCGCATCTACAACCTGGGGTTCGTAGTCTTCACGCTCGCGTCTATCGGGCTGTCGGCGACGTGGAGCACCGGTCCGGCCGGCGCGGTCGAGATCATCGGCATGCGCATGGTCCAGGCCGTTGGCGGCGCGATGCTGATGGCCAACTCGGCGGCCATCCTGACTGACGCGTTCCCATCGAACGAGCGCGGCATGGCCCTGGGCATCAACCAGATCGCCTTCCAAGCGGGGTCCTTTCTCGGATTGATCCTGGGCGGTGTTCTCGCCGCGGTGGACTGGCGTTGGGTGTTCCTGCTCAACGTGCCGGTGGGGATCGTGGGCACCATCTGGGCCTACGTCGCCCTGCGCGAGCTCGGCGAACGGCATGCCGCCCATATCGACTGGGCCGGCAACGCCACCTTCGCAGCTGGCCTGGGCCTCCTCCTGATCGGCATCACGTACGGCATCGCGCCGTACGGCACTTCGGCGATGGGCTGGGGCAACCCGTTCGTGACCTGGTCGATCGTGGGCGGGCTTGCCCTCCTCGTCGCGTTCTCTGCGATCGAGCGCCGGGTCCCGACGCCGATGTTCAAGCTGGAGCTCTTCACCATTCGGGCCTTCAGCGCCGGCAATCTGGCCCAACTCCTCAGCTCGGTCGGGCTGGGCGGCCTGCAGTTCCTGTTGATCATGTGGCTGCAGGGGATCTGGCTCCCCCTGCACGGCTACAGGTTCGAGGACACGCCACTCTGGGCCGGCATCTACATGCTGCCCCTCACGGTGGGCTTCGTGGCCGCCGGACCGGTATCGGGCTGGCTCTCGGACCGCTATGGGGCGCGGCCCTTCGCCACCGGCGGCATGCTCCTCGCCGCCCTCTCGTTCGCCCTCCTGATGGTCCTGCCGGCGGACTTCGTCTACCCGGCGTTCGCCGCAGTGATCCTGCTCAACGGCATCTCCTTTGGGATGTTCGCCTCACCCAACACGGCGGCCATCATGAACAGCGTGCCGGCGGGTTATCGCGGCGCCGCCTCGGGCATGCGCGCGACGTTCCAGAACACCGGCATGCCGCTCTCCATCGGCGTCTTCTTCACGCTCATGATCGGGGGGCTCGTCGGCCAACGTGCCAGGCGCGATGTACCGCGGCCTGACCGCCAATCGCGTCGCCGCCGCCACGGCCACCTCGCTGGCGCATCTTCCGGCCGTGGGCTACCTGTTCGCCGCCTTCCTAGGCTACAACCCGCTAAAGACGCTGCTCGGACCGAAGGTGCTGTCCGCGCTGCCCCCCACTGACGCGGGACGGCTCGTGAGCACGAGCTTCTTCCCCTCGCTCATCGCCGGCCCGTTCCACGACGGAGTGGTGGTGGTCTCGATCTTCTCGATCGTCATCTTCCTGGTCGCGGCCACCGCCTCCTGGCTGCGCGGCGGGCGCTACGTCCATGATGAGCTGGAGGCCGAGGAACTCGAAGCGGACCTGCTGGCCGGCGAGGCCGCGGCGGGGCACCCAGCCCCGGCCCCGGCGTTTGCGGGCCTGTCGATGGCGCCGGCACCTGAGGAGGAGAGCTAACCCGATGCTGACGCGCCACGTTGGAATCCCCGCCGAAGGGCTGAGATCAACGCCTACGTCGCCTACCCTGATGGCGCCGGACCGTGGCCGGCGATCATTGTGATCCACGAGATCTGGGGCCTCGTGCCGCACATCGCAGGACGTCGCCCGGCGCTTCGCCGGCGCCGACTACGTGGCGCTTGCGCCGGATCTGTACAGCCGGAGCGGCCTGCCCGTGACCCCCGAGGAGATCGGCCGGGCCATGGCGTTCATGCAGACAGTGCCGGTCGCGGAACGGGCCGACCCACAATCGGTGGGCAGCCGCGCAGCTGAGCTCCCGGCCGACGCGCGTGAGGTGGTGGAGCGCGCCCTTGCTTGGCTCCAGCGCCAGGACCGCGCGCAGAACGTGAGCGACTTGCAGGCCGTCCGCGACTGGCTAGCGGCGCAGGCCGACGTCGACCCGCGCCGCATCTTCTCGCTCGGGTTCTGCATGGGCGGGGGACTCTCGGCGCGCCTCGCCTCGTCAGGGGCAGCCCTCAGTGGTTGCGTCATCTTCTATGGCGAGCACCCACCGGTTGATGAGATCACCAACATAGGCTGCCCGGTACTCGGGCTGTACGGTGGGGACGACCGCCGCATCACCGGCGGGGTGTCCGATCTCGCGCGGGCCATGGCGGCAGCGGGCAAGCGCTTCGAGTGGTACGTCTACGAGGGCGCCCCGCACGCCTTCTTCAACGACTCGCGCGCAGCGACGTACCGTCCCGACGCCGCTGGCGACGCATGGGATCGGGTCCTAGCGTTCCTCGCCTCGGCCGGGCAGGGCGCTGCGAGCTGAGCGCATGTCCGCTATGTTGCCCGGCGCCCGCGGCCGCCGGGTCCGAGTCCGCCACTCCCCGTGCACGGGGCCGCGGCCCGTCGCGCCGGCACGACCCCCACTACAAGTGGGTCGCCCTGTCGAACACGACCCTCGGCGTGCTGATGTCGGCGATCGATGGGTCGATCGTCATCATTTCCCTGCCCGCGATCTTCCGCGGCATCCAGCTCAACCCGCTCGACCCGGGGAACGTTAGCTACCTGCTCTGGATCTTGATGGGCTACCTGCTCGTGACGGCCGTGCTGGTGGTGGCGTTCGGGCGCCTTGGCGACATGTTCGGCCGGGTCCGCATGTACAACGCGGGCTTCGTCATCTTCACCGTCGGATCGCTGCTGCTCGCGGCCACGCCCTTCACCGGCCCGGCCGGGGCGATCTGGCTGATCGCGATGCGCCTGGTGCAGGGCGTCGGCGGCGCCTTCCTCTTCGCCAACTCGCAGGCCATCCTGACCGACGCGTTCCCGCCCACCCAGCGCGGTTTGGCGCTCGGCATCAACGGGGTGGCGGCGATCGCCGGCCAGTTCATCGGGCTCGTGGTGGGCGGCATCCTGGCCGCCATCAACTGGCGGCTCGTCTTCTTCGTCAGCGTGCCCGTGGGCCTGGCCGGCACGATCTGGGCATACCTGCGCCTCGAGGAGCTGGGTCAACGACCCGCGCCCAGATCGACTGGCCGGGCAATCTGACGTTCGCGATCGGCCTGACCGCGCTCCTGGTCGGCATCACCTACGGCATCCAGCCCTACGGCGGTCAGGCGATGGGCTGGACCAATCCCTTCGTCATCGGCCTCATCGGCGGAGGGTGCCTGCTGCTCCTGGCATTTGTCGGCGTGGAGCGCCGGGTCGCCGCGCCACTCCTGCGATTGGACCTCTTCCGCATTCGGGCCTTCGCGGCCGGCAACCTAGCCACCCTCCTCGCTGCCGTCGGACGCGGCGGTCTGAACTTCATGCTGGTGATCTGGCTGCAAGGGATCTGGCTGCCGCTGCACGGGTACAACTTCGTGGATACGCCGCTCTGGGCAGGCATCTACATGCTCCCTCTGACGTGCGGATTCCTCATCTCTGGTCCGATCTCGGGCTTCCTGTCCGACCGGTTCGGCGCCCGCCCGTTCGCCACGGGCGGCATGCTGGTGGCGGCCAGCGCGTTTCTCACGCTGACGCGCCTGCCGGTGGACTTCCCGTACCCTGCCTTCGCCCTCACGCTCGTCGCGATCGGCATCGGCAACGGCATGTTCAACTCGCCCAACAACGCGGCGATCATGAACAGCGTGCCGGCACAGCAGCGCGGTGTCGCGGCGGGGATGCGCGCTACGTTCCAGAACTCGGCCACCGTGCTGTCGATCGGGGTGTTCTTCTCGCTCATGATCGCCGGCCTATCAGCCTCGCTGCCCGCAACGCTCTTCCGGGGATTGGTCGCGCACGACGTTCCGGCCGAGCGTGGCGCGCCAGATCGGGGCGCTGCCGCCCACGGCGAGCCTCTTTGGCGCACTGCTGGGCTACAACCCCGTGGCAACCTTGCTGCCACCCCAAGTCCTGCACGCGCTGCCGGCGACCCAGGCGGCGATCCTCACCGGCAAGGCGTTCTTCCCGAACTTGATCGCCGCCCCCTTCGGTGACGGTCTCACCGTCGTCTTCACCGGTGCGGCCGTGATGGCGCTCATCGCAGCCGCGGCTTCGGCCCTCCGCGGCGGCCGTTTCGTCCACGAGGAACGGAAGGCGACCTCACTGGCCGACGCCGACCGATCCGCCGGCCGGACCCAACGCACCGCGGCGGGTGGCACGCAGCCCTGAACAGGGACAACCGCCCCGGCGGACGGACGGGTGCGGGAACCAAGCTCCCGGCGTGCCCCGCCTCGTCCCGCGCGCACGGCGCGTAGGCGTGTCCATGTCGACATCCGTCGGCCTGCGCGCGCCTTCCGGCACCGCAACTACCGCCTGTTCTTCGCCGGGCAGCTAATCGACCAGGGGCAGCCCGGTTCCGGCTAGGACCGCCTCGTCCGGCGAGTCTACGTGCTTCTCCGTATTGCCCCCACCAGGATGCTCGCCTACAATGGCCGCCCCGCAACGGGTGCCAAGTTCGAGCCTGCAGGACCGAGCACCGGGAGACGCCGGCAATGGTTTCCTTCGCCATTCTGGTCGCGCTGGCCGTGCTCAGTATCGTTCTGACGGCCATCGCCCGAATCGTCGGAATGCGCGTCGCCGCGCGTCGACACCGCCGGCTCGTCGAAGCAGCCGACACGGCCGCCGCAGAGCAAGCCGCGCGTCGGCGCCTGGCGGCCCTCTTCGGGGTACCCGACTTTGCGGCCAACGAGGTCACCAGGGGTACGACGCCGGCGCTGCCTGCCACGATGCCTGCAGCGACGGCTCCGTCGGTCGCGACCCAAAGCGCGGCCCTGACCCCCGTGCCCAAGGCTGCGCCCGGATTGGCGCCCAACCAGCCGGCGACGTCGGCCGCGGCTAAGTCGCTGCGAGAGGCCGTCGTTCGCCTCACGCTCGTACGCGACACCTCAGCGCTCGTGCTCGTCGCCGGGCTCGCTGTTCTGCTCGTCCTCAGCCTCCCGTCCGGTGTCCATCCGCACGTGGCGCCGCCGAGCGGTGCGGTTGAAGCGGTGGTCGTCGCCGCCAGCGCGCCTCCCTCGTTCCCCCTTGGGAGCCCGAGCGAGTCCCCAGCGGTCGATTCCATCCCGCCACTCCCTTCGATGGCAGTGGCACCCTTGCCGTCCATGACGCCCGACGGTGCCCAAGCTGTCTACCCGGCCGCGAGTCGACAACCGTGGCACGAGTGGGTACTCCCCCCGTCCGGCGCGACAGCGAGCCTGGCGACGCCGGCTCCGCAGCCGAGCCCATCCTCGAACACTTATTCCTCCCCGTCGCCGTTCCCCTGGCCCACGTCCACCCCGACGCAGGCTCCATCGCCTGCGCCCGGCCCCACCCCGACGCAGGCTCCAGTGCCTACCCGCGGCCCCACCCCGAAGCAGCCACCCAGTCCTTCGCCAGCGCCCACCCCGATGCCCGCGCCGACACCTCCCGCCAGCGCCGCGCCGACACCTCCCGCCAGCGCCGCGCCGACACCTCCATGCGGGGGTCCTGCCAATCGGTTGCCCGGCAGCTCCTGATCGGCAGTGTTCGTCGGTCGTTCGGGCGAGCAGGCGATCCCGCGGGCGAGACCGGAGTCGCACTGGATGTAAGCCATCGACCTACAGGCACGCGTAGGCCGGCGCCCCATCGCCTTCAGTGGGCGACGCCGCCCGTCTTCAAAGATGCCAGTGTCGCAACGGGGAATGGAGCGAGACGCGTGCCTGTTGCGAGCGCGCCCGGTCGAGCGCCCTTCCCGCGTGCCACGAGCGAAGCGGGTCCGGCCGCGGTGGCAGCCGCCGGCCGCAAACCGGGCACAACTGACCCCAATCCCCGCGGTCGGACTCGCAAGGCAGATCGGCGGGCGGATGCGCTGGGAGCAAGTCGGTGCCCGGCATGACGTCTGCGTCGATGCTGCACCTCCGAGCGTCCTAAGGTTGGACGATACAGGCTAGGCTCGGGTCCGCATCTGCGGCAAACCGGCGTGCGGGCCGCGCTCAGCTCAAGGGCGTCAACGCACCAAGCGTGGCGCCCGAAGCCGCCGGTAATGCGCCGAGCTACCGCCTCGGTCGAGCGGCGTCAAGTTCGCCTCCGTGCCGTCGAACATCCCTGGAGCCCGTAGCCGCACTGAGCGTCGTCGTCCACGTACACCAGGATCACCTTCCGTTCATGGGCTGCCGGGCAGACATCCGACCCCTGGCCTGTCGGCTGCGGATCCCATGCAGTCACAGAACGATCCAGCGCTTGGGCCCTGCGATCGCCGACACGATGCCGAAGCACGTCCTTCGAGCCTGAAGCGCGACCTGCGCGTCGCGACCGACCGCTCGCAAGTTGGGCGACGCTGGCAGACCGCGCCGAGGCGCGTCCCCATGCGTCGGAGACTAGTCGAGGTGCAGCGCCTCGCGCAGCTGGATCTGCCGGATAATGTCCGCCCGACTGAGCACACCGATGAGCCGACCGTCTTCGAGGACTGGCAGCTGTTCGAAGTCACCCCCGAGCATCGCTTTCAGCGCCTCGGCCAGCGGAGCGTCGGGCGGCACGGTGGTGACCCCGGTGCGCCCGCCCATCACGTCGGCCACCCGGGTCACGGCGCGCACCTGCGGCGCGATCCCCTGAATGTCGCTGAGCGAAGCCATCCCCACCAGGCGCTCCCCCGAGACAACCGGGACCGCGCGTCGGTTGCCGGACACGAGATACCCCTCGATCAGGTCCTCGACTGAGGCGTTGGGCCCGATGGCGCTCGTGTCAGGGCGCATGACGTCGCGCACCGTGACGCCGCTCAGGCGCTGCTCTGAGCGCACCTGCCGGAGCTGCCCGGCGCCGGCCCCCTGCAGGAACCAGCCGATCACGGCAAGCCAGATCCCATTTAGCACGTTGCCGCCGAGGGCCCAGAGGATGCCAAAGAGCATGAGTCCGTAACCCACCAGCTGCCCGATGGTCACGGCGACCTCGAGGCCCCGGCGCATGCTGCCGGTGAGCTGCCAGACGACGGCTCGCAGCACCCGGCCGCCATCGAGCGGAAAGCCCGGAATGAGGTTGAAGCCCCCGAGCAGCGCGTTCACGAGCGCCAGGTATCCGAAGAGGGCGGCCACGCGTGGGTCGGCGACGACCAGGGCGATGAGGAAGCAACCACCCGCGAGCACGAGGCTGGTGAGCGGTCCCACGATCGCGACCAGCAACTCGGTCGAGGCGCGGGGGGCATCGCTGGTCAGGCTGGAGATGCCCCCGAACAGGAACAGCGTGATGGAGGCCGCCTGCATACCCTGGGTCCGCGCCACCAGCGAATGGGCCAGCTCGTGCACCAAGACCGCGGCGAAGAGCAGGATCGCCGAGATCGCCCCTAGCGTCCACGCCTGGGCAGCCGTCAGGGCCGGCAGGAGAGGCGGGTAATACCCGACCGCGAGCGACCAGGTGACGAGCGCGAAGACCACCAACCAGCTGACGTGGACGTAGACGTCGATGCCGGCGATGCGGACAATGCGGAGCGATCCAGTGCGCACGTGCGCAGCGTAGTCGGTCCCGCAAAGAAGTGGCCGCGCGAGCTCAGGCCGCGGAACCGCGCCGCTCTACCTGCGCACGGTGCGCGGGCCCCGAGCGGCGGGGCGTGCGTTTCGTGAATTGAAGCATGCGACGCAGCTGGTAGCCGGTCGGGGAACGACCCCGTGCACCGCCGTTACCTCGGTGTGGGTCGCGGCCCCTTCGACGCGTAGTCAAAGAAACGCTCGGTCACACCGAGCGCCGTCCACGCCGTCCGCATGCGAGTACGCCTCTCGACGTGGCGAAGCGCG
Organism: uncultured Chloroflexia bacterium; assembly: GCA_963835945.1. Classification (GTDB taxonomy): domain Bacteria; phylum Chloroflexota; class Limnocylindria; order Limnocylindrales; family CSP1-4; genus JAJYNJ01. The sequence continues at coordinate 46,502 of CAWIHR010000023.1, read as the reverse complement.
GAGAGCAGGGAACGGTTCAGGTCCCGGGCGTTCTCGCCGGAGAGCGTCGCGACCACGTGGAAGCCGTCCACCGTAGGCGTGATCTCCCCATCGACGAGCTGGCGCAGGATCACCTCGATCGCCGCCGGGTTGGCCGAGCTCACGTCGGCCACGAGATCATATTGCTGAGTGTCCATGGGCGGGATTCTGCACCGAGCTGCCGCAGCCGGGCGAGCACCTGGGCTGATGCTCCGCCTTGGGTCACATGCGGTGTTGGGTGCTGTCATCGCACGGGCAGACGCCGCTTCTGCACACTGTCTGTCGGCACCATCGGGAGTCGCGGGGCCATCCTTGGGGCATCGCATCCGCGCCCGCGGACCGCGCGTCGTGCGGGCGCGTGCAGTCCATATGTACGCTGGACTCACCCGCACTGGAGACCGTCCATGAAGGTCCTGTTTGTCGGGGGCACCGGCCTGATCAGCAGCGCCTGCACCCGCCTGGCCGTGGAGCGCGGCGCAGAACTGTTTGTCCTCAATCGGGGCCGCGAGCCGGAGTTGGCGCACGGCGCGACGCTTCTCGTCGCCGACGTGCGCGACGTGACGGCGACCGAACGAGCGCTGGCCGGCCACCGCTTCGACGTCGTGGTGGACTGGATCGCGTTCACGGTTGAGGACATCGACCGCGACGTGCGGCTGTTCCGTGACCGGACCGACCAGTTCGTTTTCATCAGCTCTGCGAGCGCCTATTGCAAGCCGCTTGGCGACTGGCGCCTGCGCGAGGATTCGCCGCTGGCGAACCCGTTCTGGGAATACGCACGGAACAAGATCGCGTGTGAGGAGCGGCTGTCACGGGCCTACCGCGAGGATGGGTTCCCGATCACGATCATCCGCCCGTCGCTCACCTACGGCGACACGCAGGTGCCGCTCGCCGTGAATAGCTGGGAACGGCCGTTTACGGCGATCGCGCGAATGCGGCAGGGGAAGCCAGTCATCGTGCCCGGCGACGGGACGTCCCTCTGGACGATCACCCACAACAGCGACTTCGCACAGGGCTTCGTGGGCCTGCTCGGTCGCCGCCAAGCGATCGGCCACGCCTTCAACATCATGTCGGACGAGGTCCTCACTTGGGATGAGATCTACCGACAGGTCGCTGCCGCCGCGGGCGCGGAGGCGCGGATCGTCCACATCGCCTCGGACTTCATCGCGGGGTGCCTGCCGGAGATGCGCGGCACGCTGCTGGGCGACAAGTCGGTGAGCGCCGTGTTCGACACCACGAAGATCAAGCGCTTCGTGCCAAGCTTCTGTGCCTCCACTCCGCTCGCGGAAGGAATTCGGCGGACCGTGGCCTGGTTCGACGCGGACCCCGCCCGCCAGCAGGTGGATGCGGAAGTCGACGCACGGTGGGACCGCCTAATCGCAGCCTACGCGCAGGGCTTTGCAGACGCGGTGACGGCGTTCGCGAGAACGACCTGACTCGACCGCCTCCGTCGGGATCGAGCCTGGCAGGAACGCCCCTATCGCCGGCGCTTCATCCGCAGAAGGCGGGCCATCGCCCCCGGCCCGGTTCCGGCAGGTGGCACTTCACGCGGGCGGGCTAGGGGGCCCGTCTGTCGGTTGGATCTCGGCCCCAGGCTTCCCCCCGGGACCGCTGGCGGGCGCCAGCGCCTCACGGAATTGCGGCAGGTGCTCGACCAGAGCCGTGAAGTCGCGCCGGGCGATCCCCAATACGCCGACGTCGGTGGCGGCCCGGACGGTGGCCGTGCGGCGAGTCGCACGCAACAGTGCGATCTCCCCGAAGTAGCGCCCCGGTCCAAGCCGGGCGAGCAGCACCTCGCGCCCATCCGGCTCCTCGTGCACCACCTCGACCTCGCCGTCGGTGATGACATAGAAGCGTCCGCCCGGCTCTCCTTGCCGGACGATCACCTCGCCGGCCGCGTAACGCATCGGCAGAACGGCGCCTGACCGTCCGATGCGCACCGGCGTAACGTCGCGCGGGAAGGCGGCCGTGGAGAGCCAGTCGAAGAGGAGCGTGGTGCGGCGGTACCACGAGGGGATCCGCGTCAGGAAGGCCCACCGCCACAGGAGAGACGCGCGCAGCCCGTCCGTGCGCCGGCCGCCAACGTCCGCTAGTCCATAAGAGCGCGACAGCAGCGCCAGTTGCGGATGCTGGCTGTCGCAGGGCACCAGCGCCGTCCCCCGCACATCAGCCAGGATATTGGCGGCGACGCAGTGACCCCCGGCGCCAGCGCTGGAGAGCGTCTCGGGGAAGGGCGCTCCGTCGCGCGGGTTGGGGACAGCTGCGGCGTCGCCGGCAGCGTACACGCCGGGCCACCCCTGGACGCGGCAGTACGTATCACAGGGGATGCGTCCGCGGGATAGCTCGAGTGGCAGGCGTCGGACGAGCGGGCTTGGACCGAGGCCGGTGGTGCCCACGAGGGTGCGGGTGGCGAGCAGGCTGCCGTCGGTTAACTGCACCGCCCCCGCGGTCACCGCTGCGAGGTGGGCGCCGTGGCGGATCTCGATCCCCCACCGCCCCATCTTCCGCTGCGCCCGTCCGGCGAGCTGCTCATGCATCGCAGGCAAGATGCGCTTGCCGGGGTTCAGTAGGACCACGCGGACTTCGGCGCGGCTAACGCCAGGATACAGACGCAGGGCGTCGTGCAGAAGACCCGCGATCTCGCAAGCGGTCTCGACGCCGGCAAAGCCCGCACCCGCCACGACAAACGTCAGCAGGCGCTGACGTTCCTGCGGGTCGGTCTCGACAGACGCGAGTTCCAGCATCTCGATCAGGTGGTTGCGCAGGTGGAAGGCGTCCCCGATCGTCTTAAGCGGGAGCCCATGCTCCCCCAGCCCGGGCGTCCGGGAGAAATCGGTGACGACCCCAACCGCGATGACGAGTTTGTCGTAGCTGAGCACCTCCTCGCCCCGCTCCGTGCCGCGGTCGAGGGTCACTGTGTGGGCTTCGAGGTCGGCTGAGACTGCCTCGTACGGGTAGATCGCGACACCGGGAAGCGTGCCCCGTAGGGGCACGAGAGCATCCTGGGGCTGAATCAGGTTCGACACGATCTGTGGCAGTAGCCCCTGCCACACGAGCGCCGACTCCGCGCTTACCATGGCGACCTCGAGCCGGTCGGCGGGTCGGCGCAGCCGGAGCAGTTCTCGGGCCACCGACACCCCGGCGTGGCCACCGCCGACGATCACCACCCGCGTGCCTGCTGAGCCTGGTCACCAGCACATTGTCTACGCCGGGCCGGCCGATGTCTCAGATGGTCGAAAGAGGGCGCGGTGCGGTGCCTGAACGCCGTGACCCAGATGTGGGTGACCCGGCGCGTCGAGCCGGGAAGGAGTTACTGGGTTCGACAGCTACCGCTGCCTCAGAGGGTCCATCGCGCGCTCAAATGTTCTGCCGCTGGCCGGCAGGACGCCGCATTCGCCCAGCAAGTTACATCGGCAGGGCAGCGGCGACGCGCGCAGCCCATTCGCGGCGTTCCGCGCTCGCCCGCACCGGAACGCCGGCCAGCATCTCGAGGCACTGGAGCACGGCGAGCAGGTCGAGCAGGTCGAGCGTCCGGCGGTCGCGCTCGATGCCCGCCGCGGCGAGGAAGGCGTCCCCCGCGCTCCGGGTCCGCTCTGGATGATGGTGCTGGATGATCCACGTCCACCATGCTGCGTCGTAGAGTGGGTGGGCGAGGCGTGCGCGCTCCAGGTCGAGAAGGGCGACGACGGCGCCGTCGCGGACGACCATATTGACGGGGGCGAGATCGCCGTGGGCGAAGACGGGCTCGACTTGCCCGAGCTCGACGGGGATCCGCTCGATCGCTCGGCCGAGCCGGCGCGACGTCACCGAACCGAGGCTGAGGCGCCCATCGTCGAGCCACCGCTGCGCCGCAGCCTCGAGCCGGATCGGGTCGGCCCACCGACGCGAGAGTCGAAGCCCGGCGGCCGGCACGGTCCGCAGTTCTCGGGCGAGCGCGCCGACGGCGGAGCCAAGACGACTGGCAGCCACCTCGTCCCCGAGCAGATCTCGGCCCGACGTTCCCGGGATGAACCGCGAGACAAGGAACGGCGTCGGAGCGTCGGGGTCGCCGCCGATGACCGGGGCGAGCGGGAGTCGCGGCGCGATCTCCGGCAGCCGTCGCCCGAGGCGGAGCCGGCGGGCGATCGTCGCCGCATCGGCGCTCCACTGTACGACGACAAGTTCCGCATGCGCCGCGCCGCCAGCCGGGCTTACGAGCACGGTCCGAGTCCTGTTCGACCAAGGAGGTGTCAGGTCCGCGACTACCTCGCCTCCCCCGCGGAGAACACGCTCGACACCCGGAGGCAGGTCGACCGCGACCAGCGTCACGGCCAGGCCCGCTTCCGACTACGCATGCGGGTCAGCGAAAGTCCCTTCGCGAGCGGTGCGACAATCCCGATCACTCAGAAGCTCGCTGGACGGTCAAGTGCCCGACGACGTGCCGAGGAAGAGATCCTGGTCGTCGGCGAAACACCTGCCAGGTCGGGACGGCTGAGCGGGGCACCAGGGATCGGCGGTCGACCGACCGCGTCCGGCGCCGAAGTCCCCTTCGCGGCGAGAGGTGGAGGCACTCGCACCCACTCGCCCGTCCTCGGTGGGGCGTCAGTCGGCCGTCACCAGCAGCATCGGGCGACCCGCCCGGCCGGCGTACTGCGGGCGCAGGCGGGCCAGGTTGTACATCGTCTCGACGTCCACCCGGCGGGGACCCCGCCCCGGATCGGGCAGCGGGCTGTGCGTGAACGTGCCGTTGAGGATCGCCGCCATGCGGCCCGTCTGGCCGTCCTCCACGAGATCCATGGCGATGTTGGCGAACGTGATGCCGACAATCGTGTCCACCCCGTCGGGATCGCCGCTGCGGAGATCGTACGTGAGCTCGCTGGCCACGGCATCCTCACCCGTGCGCGTGTGGATCTCGTCGGCAAGCGCCTCGCCCACGTTCACCTTGTGGCGGTGGCCGAAGCTGTCGGTGTCTCCGTACTCTGCCAGCGTGCCGCCCTGCCACATCGCGCCTTCCGCGGTGACGACGATGGCATACCGGCTCGGGTTGTTGCCCTTGTCCTCGACCATCAGCTGGCAGAGCAGATCCAGGTCGTAGGGCGCTTCGGGGATCAGGCACCGCGTCGACGTGACGTAGGACGTCAGCAGCGCCGTGAAGCCGGCGTCGCGCCCGAAGATCCGGAAGACCCCGATCCGTTCGTGGGAGCCGAGGGTCGTGCGCTGCCGGTTGATCAACTCCTTCGCCCGGTTGATCGCCGTGGAGAAGCCGATGCAGTACTCGGTGCCCTGGACGTCGTTGTCCATCGTCTTGGGGATGCCGATGAGCGGCACGCCGGCACGCACGAGTGCGTGCGAGAAGCTCTGCGTGTCGTCGCCGCCGATCGGCACCAGGTAGTCGAGCCCGAGGCGGCCGATGTTGTCGAGCACGACCGGCGTGAGGTCGTACACGCCCTCGGCCACCCGCATCGTGTCCAGCCGTTCCGGCGGCACCGTCGAGGGCAGCATGGCGCGGGCCATCTTGCGGGGGTTGGTGCGCGACGTGTGCAGCCACGTGCCTCCGGTGCGGTCGATCGTCCGCGTGTTGTGCCGGTCGAGGCGCACGACGTACTGCGGGTCGAGCTCCGGGCCCGGCCGCATGTGGGTCAGGCCCTCCCAGCCACGGCGAATCCCGTACACCTCGTAGCCGAGCTCGGTGGCGCGGAAGGTCACACTCTTGATGACAGAGTTGAGGCCGGGCACGTCCCCGCCTCCGGTCAGGATGCCGATCCTGTGCGTTGTCACGGTGACTCTCCCCTCGGCGCGCCGTGTCGGTGCCCGCAGGTCCCAGCGGCACAGCAGCCGCGCCGTCGCCCATGCGCCCATGCGGCACTACCAGACTGGTCGGGACCTCTCGAGGGGCATGGTACTTCTCTACGCTCGGCGAGGAAACAGACGACTCGACGCCGCTCGCGTGCGTCAGGCCGGGCGCGCATGGGGCCGGACAAAAGTGTCGAACGAGTCGTGGCCGGGCGCTTCCTCACCGGGCCGTGGCTGTGACCTCGGCGGCCTTGGCTTCGATGCGTCCGAGCAGCTCTCTCCAGGACCTGACAAACGCATCGGCACCCCGGACCTGCAGGTCCTGGCCCAACGCCTCGACGTCGATGCCGGCCGCCGCGAACCGCCCGAGGAGCTCCGCTGCCGCGGCCGGGTCAGGGGACAAGAGCTCACCCACCGTGCCATGGTCAGCGAAGGCGAGGAGGGTATCCTCGGGCATCGTGTTCACCGTGTGCGGCGCGGCCAGCCCCTCGATGTAGAGGACATCCGAGGCTGCGGAGTCCTTCGTGCCGGTGCTCGCGAAGAGCAGCCGCTGGGGGCGGGCACCCACGTTGAGGAGGCGCTGCCAGCGGTCGCAGGAGAAGAACCTCCGATACTCCGCGTACGCCGCCATGCCGATCGCAATGCCCAGCCGGTTGCGGAGATCGGCCGGCACCCGGTCGGCCACCGCGCTGTCCCAGCGGCTGATGAAGACAGACGCCACTGAGCCGACGAACGCCGGCTTCTCTGCCTCCACGCGCCGCTCGATGCCGCGCGTGTAGGCCTCCAGGCAGCCGCGGTACTGCGCGCTCGAGAACAGCAGGGTCACGTTGACCGGGACGCCGGTGAAGATCGTCTCCTCGATCGCGCCCAGCCCCTCGGGCGTGCCGGGGATCTTGATGAACAGGTTGGGCCGACCGCCTAGGCCGTGGAGGCGCACGGCCTCAGCATGGGTCGCCGCCGCGTCGTGCGCCAAGAGCGGCGAGACCTCGAGCGAGACGTAGCCGTCCACCCCGCCAGTCCGGGCGTGGATCGGGGCGAACAGGTCGGCGGCCCGGCCCAGGTCGTCGAGCGCCAGCGAGAAGAAGATCTCCTCGGCCGACGTCCCGCGCGCCGAGCCAGCCTGCACGTCGGCGTCATAGGCGGCCGTGCCGCCGATCGCCTTGTCGTAGATGGTGGGGTTCGAGGTGAGCCCCGTCACCGACAGCTCGTCGATGTAGCGCCGGAGGATGCCGCGGTCGAGCAGGTCGCGGGTGATGTTGTCGAGCCAGAGACTCTGCCCGACCCGGTTGAGCTGCACCGTTGGGTTCATAGTTCCTCCGGAGTGCGTAGTTGTGAGGAATGCCGGGCTGCCATTATCCGCAGGGAGCCCGACGAGTCATCGGAGCGGCCAGGTCGAGATGGGCGCGGAGCATGACCACAGCTTGCGCTACGGGGGCCGCGAAACTCTGCGGCTCGGCCAGAGAAGGTGGCTCGCATCGAAACCTAGCCTGTCCGTGGGGCGCCCCTGTTGGGGCGGTCTCGGTGGGTGGTGAGGCCGGCCCGGTCGGGCCATCCACCCGTCTCGTCTCTCGACCTCCTCCCTCTAGTACGGCCAGGTCCAGTCGCGGACCTCGGGCAGGTCGTCGCCCTCGAGCCGGGTGTAGGCCCGGGCCTGGAGGCGCCGGTCGGCCATTGCCTGGCGCACGTGGCCGGCGCGCGAGGCCAGCCCGGGCACCCGGTCGATGACGTCCATCACGAGGTGGAAGCGGTCGAGGTCGTTGAGCATCACCATGTCGAAGGGCGTGGTGGTGGTGCCCTCCTCCTTGTAGCCCCGGACGTGGATGTTGGCGTGGTTGGCGCGCCGATAGGTGAGCCGGTGGATGAGCCAGGGATAGCCGTGGTAGGCGAACACCACGGGCCGGTCGGTCGTGAAGAGCGAGTCGAACTCGCTCTCGGAGAGGCCGTGGGGGTGCTCGCTCGAGGGCTCCAGGCGCATCAGGTCGACCACGTTGACCAGGCGCACCTTCAACTCGGGCAGGTGCTGGCGCAGGAGGTCCACGGCCGCCAGCGTCTCGAGCGTGGGGACGTCGCCGCAGCAGGCCATCACGACGTCGGGCTCGCCGCCCTGGTCGTTACTGGCGAACTCCCAGATCCCGAGGCCGCGCGTGCAGTGCAGGACGGCCTGGTCCATGGAGAGCCAGTCGGGTGCCGGCTGCTTGCCCGCCACGATCACGTTGACGTACTGGCGGCTGCGCAGGCAGTGGTCGGCCACCGAGAGCAGCGTGTTCGTGTCGGGCGGGAGGTAGACGCGGATGACCTCGGCCTTCTTGTTCACCACGTGGTCGATGAAGCCCGGGTCCTGGTGGCTGAAGCCGTTGTGGTCCTGGCGCCAGACGAGCGAGCTCAGGAGGTAGTTGAGCGAGGCGATGGGACGGCGCCAGGGGATCCCGTTCGTCACCTTCAGCCACTTGGCGTGCTGGTTGAACATCGAGTCGACGATGTGGATGAACGCCTCGTAGCAGTCGAAGAGGCCGTGCCGACCGGTGAGCAGGTAGCCCTCCAGCCAGCCCTCGCAGAGGTGCTCGGAGAGGACCTCCATGACGCGCCCGGTGGGGGCGAGGTGGTCGTCGGTGGGCAGGATCTCGCCCTCGAAGACGCGGTTCGTGGCCTCGAACACGGCGCCCAGGCGGTTGGAGGCGGTCTCGTCAGGGCCGAACAGGCGGAACGTCTCGGGGTTGCGCACGATGATGTCGCGCAGGAACGTGCCGAGGACGCGGGTCGCCTCGCTCTGGCTCGTGCCGGGGCGCTCGACCGGGACCGCGTAGTCGCGGAAGTCCGGCATGGCCAGGTCGCGCAGCAAGAGGCCGCCGTTGGCGTGCGGGTTGGCACTCATGCGCTGCCAGCTGCGGGGCGGCAGCGCCGCCAGCTCGGGGATGAGGGCCCCCGACTCGTCGAACAGCTCCTCGGGGCGGTAGCTCTGCAGCCAGCGCTCGAGGAGCGCGAGGTGCTCGGGGTTGCCGCGCACCTCGGTGATGGGCACCTGGTGCGAGCGCCACGTGCCCTCCGTGAGCAGGCCGTCGACCTCCTTCGGCCCGGTCCAGCCCTTGGGCGTGCGGAGCACGATCATCGGCCAGCGTGGGTCGAGCGGTCTCGCCCCGCTCGCGGGCCGCGCGCTGGATGTCGTGGATCTCCCGCACGCACGCGTCGAGAACGGCCGCCAGGCGCTGGTGGACCGCTGGCGGGTCGTCTCCCTCGACGAAGTAGGGGTGGTAGCCGTGGCCCTCGAAGAGCGCCTGCAGCTCCGCGTGGGGGATGCGGGCGAGCACCGTGGGGTTGGCGATCTTGTAGCCGTTGAGATGCAGGATGGGCAGGACGGCGCCGTCGGTGACGGGGTTCAGGAACTTGTTGCTCTGCCAGGAGCCCGAGAGCGGCCCCGTCTCGGCCTCGCCGTCCCCCACCACGGCGCACACGAAGAGGTCGGGGTTGTCGAACGCGGCGCCGTAGGCGTGGGAGATGGCGTAACCGAGCTCGCCGCCCTCGTGGATCGAGCCGGGCGTCTCGGGGGCCACGTGGCTCGGGATCCCGCCCGGGAATGAGAACTGGCGGAAGAGTGTGCGCATCCCCTCGGCGTCCTGTCCGATGCTCGGGTAGACCTCGCTGTACGTGCCCTCCAAGTAGGCGTTGGCGACGATGCCGGGGCCGCCGTGGCCCGGTCCGATGACGTAGATCGCGTCGAGGCCCCAGGCGCGGATGACGCGGTTCATGTGCGCGTAGATGAGGTTGAGCCCGGGCGTCGTGCCCCAGTGGCCGAGCAGGCGGGGCTTGACGTGCTCGGGGCGCAGCGGCTCGCGCAGGAGGGGGTTGTCGAGCAGGTAGATCTGCCCCACCGAGAGGTAGTTCGCGGCGCGCCAGTAGGCGTCGATCAGACGCAGCTCCTCGGCGGAGAGCGGACGAGCCTCGCTCGCCAGTCGGACGGCATCTCGGAAACGGACTCGACGTCACCCATGTGAACAGCTCCTTTCGTGCCTCTTTCCGCGGAGGAACCGCGGGAGGCCCTGAGGTTGGGGCTCGGCGCTGCTGCGTTCACGCTCCGCTGACTCCGTTCCGGATCGGCGCTGCCGCGAAGGTCGGCCTTGCCTCCCCGATGAGATGGGCCCTGCGATAGAGGCGGCCCTCGCCGGGCGCGAGACCGGGCACGACGAGGTAGACGCCGTTGGAGGGATGCGCCGCACATCCAGCGCACCGAGCCTACCCTCTCAGCCTCTGCGCCGAGCCGCCCGACGGCGAGTGCGGAACAGGTTCGGTGTGCCACCGCCAGGCGCTGCGATCTCATGGCGGCCACGTCGCCCGAGCATGTCCTACCGGTTCCGTTCCCGATCTGCGGGGCCGCGAAGGCTCGGAGGGCGCGCCCCATACTCTTGGCGCGTTCATTCTGCACCGCCCGTGCGAGGCCTACCCCGGGGCCTGCTCCGTCATCCGGAAGCGCCCGTCCCCAGATCATCCTCGGCGAACATGCCCACCGCGTCGAAACGGATCGGGTGCGCCGGCTCGAGGACCTCGCAGGCACCGGCGCCGAGTACCTCGGGCAGGGCCGGCGTGCTTACGTAGAGCAGCTCGAGGTGCTTGGTATCGCGTACCCGCACGATCCTGGCGTCCTGCGGCGCCACCCGCACGCAGCAGGCGAGCGCCACGGCCAGGGCCTCCCGGTCAGAGTCCACGGTGAGCGCGATCCGGGCGCCCTCGGGGGTCTTAGCGGTGATGCAGTTCACGTAGGTCTTGCGGGCGTCGAGCTGCTCCACCGCTCGGCGCAGCACCACGTCGGCCATTCCGATGCCGACCGCGTTGCCCTCCGTCTCCGGCGTCAGGTCGCGTACGACGATGCGCTGCACCGAGGGCGGGATGCCGGTCGATCCCGCGTAGTAGCGCCCGACCACGTTGGAGTCCATGCCCAAGCCGCTGACGTCCTTGCCGATGAAATCGAGCACCAGTACGTCGATGGCGGCCAGCGGAAGGCGCGCCATGGCAGCGCGGGCCATGACCAGCAGCTCGCGCTCGCGCTCGGCGATCCGGCCTGCTGGCACCGCCTCCACGTGCACCAGCCGGGCGTACCCGTTCTCTACGAGGGCCAGGCCGAAGGGGATCGGGGCATGCGCCAGGGTGTAGGCCGCCACTGCGGGGATCAGCTCGTGGAACGTGGCGAACCCCTGGCGGTGGAACGTGTCGGCACCCTTCTGCTTGCCCAGGCCGATCGCGATCATCTTGCAGAGGCCGCTCTCGATCTCGCCGGTGAAGTCGGTGTGCGGCTTGACTCGGTTGATCGGCACGATCAGGTCCGCCTCCTCGAACGCGTGACGATCCACGAATACCGGCACGCCGGGCCGGACCTCGCCGAGCTCGACGGTCTCCATGCTCGAGCGGATCTCGCAGCCCACCGACTCCGGCGTGATGCCGTAGGAGGCCAGTACCTCCTGCTGCCCTTCGGCGGTCGCGCCGCCATGGCTGCCCATGGCCGGCACGATGAACACCGCAGCGCCGGCCTCGCGCACCCGTTCGACCACCGCTGCCACGACCTCGTCGATCCGGTCAATGCCGCGGCTGCCGACGGCAAGGCAGACTCGAGCGCCCGGTGTCACGGACGCGGCCACCGGCTCCAGGGCGGAACGCACAGCCGCACGCACGTCCTCGACCTCGGTGCGGTCCAGCTGGTGGCGGACGAGGGCCCACTCGGGCAAGGTGCCGTGCATGAACTCGGCGAACCGAGACTCGTCGGCACCGGGCCCGGGCGCTGCTTCTGCTCCAAGTCGCGGCGGATCGCTCAGCGCCTCCCCGCTTACGCGCGGGCGGCGGCCATCATCGTGCAGCATGTCGCTCCTCGCTTCGCCCTAATCTCATCGCTGGATTCGCGCCGAGCCGCCCTGCGCGAGCGCCCGCACCTGGGCCAGGGTGGCCATGGTGGTGTCGCCCGGGAAGGTCGTCAGCAGCGCGCCGTGCGCCCAGCCCAGGCGCAGCGCCTGCTCGGGCTCCTCCCCGGCAAGGAGCCCGTAGAAGAAGCCCGCGGCGAAGCCATCCCCGCCGCCCACTCGGTCGTAGACGTCGAGCTCCAGGGTGGGTGCCACGTGCGCCTCGCCGTTCACCCAGGCCACGGCGCTCCATGAGTGGCGGTTGGTCGAGTGCACCTCGCGCAGGGTGGTGGCTACCACCTTGACGCGCGGGTAGCGCGCGACCACCCGCTCGATCATGCCCAGGAACGTGGAGGGGTCGAGGCCCGAGGCCGCTGCCACGGCGGGTCCCGGGATACCCAGCCCCGCCTGCAGGTCCTCCTCGTTGCCCACCAGGACGTCGACCTGCTCAACCAGGCGGCCGAGTACGGCTTGCGCCTGCACTTGCCCGCCCTGCGACGCCCACAGCTTGGCCCGGTAGTTGAGATCGAAGCTGACCACTGCCCCGGCGGCGTGCGCGGCCGCCATCGCCTCGCCGATGAGCTCCGCGGTGGAGGGCGAGAGGGCGGCAAAAATGCCCGCCCGCGTGGAACCAGCGCACCCCTCCGGCGAAGATCGCGTCCCAGTCGAAGTCGCCCGGGGCGAGGCGCGCGGCCGCCTCGTCGGCGCGGTTGTAGAAGACCACCGGGGCCCGCACCCCGAAGCCACGGTCGCTGTACACGGTGGCGATGTTGGGACCGCGCACCCCGTCGTGCTCGAAGCGGCGGTAGAAGGGAGTCACGCCCATGGCGCGGATCCGCTCGTCCACGAGCTCGCCGATGGGATAGTCCACCATGGCCGTGGCGATCCCGGTGTGCAGACCGAAGCAGTCGGCGAGGTTCGCCGCAACGTTGTACTCACCACCCGACATGTGGATCGCCACCTCCCGCGCCTTGCGGAAGGGCACGATGCCCGGGTCGAGGCGGATCACCACGGCGCCCAGCGAGAGGAAATCGAGGGCGCCGCCCTGCGGGATGGAGAGCGGGTCGCTCATGTCGAACTACTCCTTCTTCTCGAGGTGGCCTCCGAAGCCGAAGCGCATGGCCGAGAGCACCTTGTCCCCGAAGTCGGCCTCGCCGCGCGAGGTGAAGCGCTCGTACAGCGCGGTGGTGAGGATGGGCGTCGGGGCGCCCACGTCGATGGCCGCGATGCTCGTCCAGCGTCCCTCGCCCGAGTCGGACACGCGGCCCGGAGAATTCGGCGAGATCGGGGCTCTCGACGCAGCGCCTGGGCGGTCAGGTCCAGGAGCCAGGAGGCGATGACGCTGCCCCGCCGCCAGAGCTCGGTCACCGCCGGCAGGTCGAGGCGGTACTGGTACAGCTCGGGCTCGCGCAGGGGCGTGGTCTCGGCGTCGATCTCGCGCTGGTTCAGACCCGGCGTCGGCGTGATGCAAGATGTTCAGCCCCTCGGCATAGGCCGCCATCACGCCGTACTCGATGCCGTTGTGGACCATCTTGACGAAGTGGCCCGCACCCGAGGGGCCGCAGTGCAGGTAGCCCTGCTCGGCGGTGTCCGGGTCGCCGGACCGGCCCGGCGTGCGAGACGCCGCCGCGACGCCCGGCGCCAGCGCCGCGAAGATCGGGTCGAGGAGCGCCACCGCGTCGGCGGGCCCGCCGATCATCAGGCAGTAGCCGCGCTCGAGGCCCCACACGCCGCCGCTGGTGCCGCAGTCGAGGTAGCGGATGCCCGGCCGCCTCCAGCGCCTTCGAGCGGCGGATGTCGTCGCGGTAGTAGGAGTTGCCGCCGTCCACCACCACATCGCCCGCCGCGAGCAGCGGGACGAGCTGGTCGAGGTTGGCGTCGACCGACGCCGCCGGCACCATGAGCCAGAGCACGCGGGGTGGCTCGAGCTGCGCGACGAGATCCGCGAGCGACGTGGCGCCGCCCGAGATCGCGCCGTCCTTCACCAGTGCCTCGACCGTGTCCGCGTGCCGCGCGTAGCCGTAGACCGTGTGTCCATGGCGCAGCCAGCGGCGGGACATGTTGGCGCCCATGCGCCCCAGTCCGATGAGTCCTAGCTTCATGGGACGGTTCCTTTCTGCTCGCATGCGAGCCCTGTGTGGAGGCCGGCCAGCAGACCACCTCGGATCGCCAAAGCGCCGTGGCCGTGCCGCCAGACCATGAGCATGACGTTGTTCCTATCGCACGTGTGCATCCAGTGCCTGTACCGTGTCACGTTGCGTCTCCGGGGGGGCGCCCGCCGCGGGCTGTCGCAGATGAGCCAGCGCCGCCTCCTGGGCCCACAGGCCCTGGCGCAGCGCCTGGAACGCACGATGCTGGGTGATGTAGAAGTGGTGGTCGGCCCCGGGCTCGTACACCGGCCCCGGCGGGACGGCCGCCCCAATCTGCGCCTGGGATAGGCGACCGGTGGCGAGCATGCCCAAGAACGCCGCGCCCGTCGCCGATGCATCCGCCACGTCAAGGGCCAGCAGCGGGACGCCGAGGACATCAGCGAGGATTTGTGCCCACAACGGGTTCCTAGTGATCCCACCCGTCAGGCGGGTGACTTCGCCGCCCTCCGCTGGCTGGGGCAGCACCTCCCAGACGTCGGCCAAGCAATGAGCCACGCCCTCCATCGCCGCACGAGCGAGATGGCAACGTCGGTGCTCGAGACGAAGACCGAAGAACATGGCCACGTCGTCGGGTGCCCATGACGGGCTCCGTTCGCCGGCAAGATAGGGCAGCAGGTAGACGCCGTCCGCCCCGGCGGGGATCGCGCCCGCCTCCGCCACGAGCTGGCTGAACCCGGCAGCGGGGGCCAGGTCGGGGTAGAGCATGGCGCGCGTCCACTCGAGGGTGAGCCCGCCGTTGTTAATCGCCCCGCCGATGAACCAGTGATTCTCGTCGAGTACATAGCACCACGCCCGCTCGGATGGATCGATCCACGGGCGCGCGACGAGCCGGCGGACGGCCCCACTCGTCCCGACGGTGATCACCGCCTGGCCTGGCGTCGTGACCCCCGTGCCAAGGTTCGCCATGCCGCCATCGCTCCCGCCTGCGATCACCGGGAGACCGGCTGGCAGGCCGGTCGCCGCAGCCGCTGCCCGGGACATTCCACCGACGACGGCCGTGGATGGGACGAGCGAGGGGAGCAGGTCCGGGGTGACGCGCGCGGCGCGCAGCGCCTCGGGATCCCAGGCAAACCGTGTGATGTCGAGGAGGCCCGTCGTCGAGGCAAGGCCGACGTCGGTTGCCCACGCCCCCGTGAGCGCGTGGATGAGCCAGTCCTTCAGCCCGACGAACCGGCGGGCCCGCCGCGTGATGTCGGGTGCCGCGACGGACCACCACCGCAGGCGGACCGGGTGGTATGTCGAGCGGACCGGGCAGCCCGTCCGTCCATACATGGCATGGACGTCGACTTCATCCCGGACCGAGCGCTCGAGATCCGCCGCCCGGTGATCCGCCCAAGTCATCGCATTCCCCAACGGGGTGCCATCCTCGGCCACCGGGAAACAGCTGTGCATCGCGCCGCTGAGTGTGACCCCGCTCGGCGTCACCGTCGACGCTTCTGCGACTGCTCGGAGGGTGCGCTGCACAGCTGCCCAGATCTCGAGCGCATCCTGTTCAGCCCAGCCGGGACGGGGAACCCGGATGGTGAGGGGCTCGCTCGCCGACGCCACGACGCGCGCGTCCGAGTCGAGAACGATCGCCTTGCAGTTGGTGGTCCCGAGGTCGAGGCCGATCATGGCAGTCAGTTAAGGACGCGTGCCGCAGGGTTGGAAGCCAAGGCCGATGGACGACCGGTGGCCCGACGTGAGGGCGCCCCGTTGAGGGCCTGCGCAGCGCATCACCGCTGCCTCGTCCTGCTCGCAGTACACAGTCGCCCCCCGCTCGTCGGCACCTACCTCGACGCCGGCAGGTCCGAGCGCGGCGCGCAAGCCCGATGTGCAAGGTCTGCGCTCAGTGTGCGCCATCTTCCATCCACCCAGGACTGCCATTCGCGTCCATGCTCATTGATGCGCTCCGCGGCATCCTCCTCGTGCACGGGCTCCTCGCCGGCACGGCTCCGTCTATGTCAGCCGGCCCTCTCGCCGGCCAGGGCGTTGCGCACGAGCCCTTGGGCGGCCTCGATCAGCTGCTGCAGGTGCTCCTCGCCGCGAAAGCTCTCCGCATAGAGCTTGTAGACGCTCTCGGTGCCCGAGGGCCGGGCGGCGAACCAGCCATTCGTCGTGGTCACCTTGAGGCCGCCGATGGGAGCGCCGTTGCCGGGCGCCGTCGTTAGCACGCCCGTGATCGGCTCGCCGGCGAGCTCGGTGGCTCGCACCTGCTCAGCCGACAGGGCCTCCAGGACCGCCTTCTCGGCCGGCGTGGCGGGCGCATCGATCCGCTGGTAGGCGGGGGCCCCAAAGCGCTCGGTGAGCGCCTCATACAGCTCGCCAGGGTCGCGGCCCGTGCAGGCCGTGATCTCTGCGGCGAGCAGACAGGGGATGATGCCGTCCTTGTCGGTGGTCCAGACGGTGCCGTCGCGCCGCAGGAACGAGGCCCCGGCGCTCTCCTCGCCGCCGAATCCGAGCGAGCCGTCTAGCAGACCGCCCACGAACCACTTGAAGCCGACGGGCACCTCCACGAGCCGACGCTCGAGCGAGGCGGCCACGCGGTCGATCATCGCGCTGCTCACCAGCGTCTTGCCGACCGCGGTCGCGGCCGGCCAAGCGCGGCGCCCCGTCCCGAACAGATAGCTGATCGCCACAGCCAGGTAGTGGTTGGGGGTGAGGAGCCCCGCCCCGCGTGTCACGATGCCGTGCCGGTCGGCGTCCGTGTCCGCGGCGAAGGCCACGTCGAAGCGGTCACGCAGCCCGAGCAGGCCGGCCATCGCATAGGGCGACGAGGGGTCCATGCGGATCCGGCCGTCCCAGTCGACCGACATGAAGCGGAACGTGGGGTCGACTGCCTCGTTGGTCACCGTCAGGTCGAGGCCGTAGCGCTCGGCGATCGCGCCCCAGTAGTGGACGCTCGCCCCGCCCAGCGGATCGACCCCCAGCTTGAGGCCGGAACCGTGGATCGCCTCCATGTCGACGACCGAGGGCAGGTCCCCGACGTAGGCCGACAGGAAGTCGTAGGGATGCACCGACGCGGCCGCCCGAACCCGCTCGGGACCGGCGCGCCGGACACCGTCGAGGCCAGCCTCGAGCAGGGCGTTGGCCTCCTGCTCGATGGTCGCGGTCACTTCGGTGTCGGCCGGGCCTCCGGTGGGCGGGTCGTACTTGAAGCCGCCGTCCTCGGGCGGGTTGTGGGAGGGGGTGATGACGATGCCGTCCGAGAGATGGGTCGTGCGGCCCCGGTTGTGCACGAGGACCGCGTGGGACACGGTGGGCGTGGGCGTCCAGCTGTCCGCCGCATCGACCATCACCTCGACGCCATGCGCGACGAGCACCTCGAGGGCGGTCTGGAAGGCCGGCCCGGACAGCGCGTGGGTGTCGCGCCCGACGAACAGGGGACCGTCGATCCCGTGCACCGCGCGGTAGCGGCAGATCGCCTCCGTGATGGCCAGGATGTGCGCCTCGCTGAACGAGCGGCTCAGCGACGACCCGCGGTGGCCAGAGGTCCCGAAGATGACCCGTTCAGCAGGGACCGCCGGGTCCGGGCGGTCATCGTAGTAGGCCCGCACGAGCCGATCGACGTCTACGAGCATCCCTGGCTCGGCCGGCCGCCCCGCAAGCTCGCTCACTGTCATGACTGCACCTCCCCGATCCGTGCCGGACGTCGTGGCCGCAGGCGTGCCGCTACTCGCCGTCGCCACGGCGCGCCGCGCGGTAGCGTCCGATGAGCGCGTTCGTCGAGGAGTCGTGGGCGAGCGCCGGCGGCTGCGCCGCCTGCAGCTCGGCCGCGACGCGCGATGCCAGCACCTTGCCGAGCTCCACCCCCCACTGGTCGAAGGAGTCCAGGCCCCAGATAACGCCCTGCGTCAGCACGCTGTGCTCGTACAGCGCGACGAGCCGTCCGAGCGCCTCGGGCGTCAGGCGCCGCGCGAGCACCACATTGCTGGGCCGGTTGCCCTCGAAGACCCGGTGAGGCACGAGAGGCTCCGGGGTGCCTTCGGCGCGGACCTGGTCGGCGGTCTTGCCGAAGGCAAGCGCCTCGGCCTGGGCGAACAGGTTTGCCGTCAGCAGGTCGTGATGATCTCCCAGCGGGTTCAGCGTCTCCAGAAAGCCAATGAGATCCACTGGCACGAGGTGCGTCCCCTGGTGGATCAGCTGATAGAAAGAGTGCTGGCCGTTCGTGCCCGGCTCCCCCCAGAAGATGGATCCCGTCGCGTAGTCCACCCGCGAACCGTCCAGGGTGACGCTCTTGCCGTTGGACTCCATCGTGAGCTGCTGGAGGTATGCGGGGAACCGGTGCAGGTACTGGTCGTAGGGCAGCACGGCGACGGTCGAGGCACCGAAGAAGTCCGCGTACCAAACCGTGATCAAGCCCAGCAGCACAGGAAGGTTGCGATCGAACGGCGCCGTTCGCAGGTGCTGGTCCATCTCGTGGAAGCCGGCCAGCATGGCCCGGAAATTGCCGGGGCCGATCGCCAGCATCGTGGACAGCCCGATGGCCGAGTCCATTGAATAGCGGCCACCCACCCAGTCCCAATAGCCGAACATGTTGGCGGCGTCGATGCCGAACTTGGCCACCTTGTCGCCATTGGTCGAGACGGCCACGAAGTGGCGTGCGACGGCGGCCTCGTCGCCGAAACTTGCGAGCAGCCAGCGTCGCGCGGATGCCGCGTTCCGCATCGTCTCGATCGTGGTGAAAGTCTTGGAGCTGACGATGAAAAGCGTCTCGGCAGGGGCCAAGTCGCGGATCGCCTCCGCCAGGTCGGTGCCGTCGATGTTGGAGACGAAGCGGAAGACCAGGTCGCGCCGGGAGTACGCGCGGAGCGCCTCGTAGGCCATCACGGGGCCGAGGTCGGAACCGCCGATGCCGATGTTGACGATGTTCCGGATGGGCCGGCCGGTGAAGCCCTTCCACACGCCGTCCCGGACCTGATTCGCGAACGCGGACATGCAATCCAGCGTCTCGTGCACCTCCGGCACCACGTCCACGCCGTCCACCAGGACATGGGCGTCGCGCGGCGCGCGCAGGGCGGTGTGGAGGACCGCACGGTTCTCGGTGACGTTGATACGTTCGCCGGAGAACATCGCCTCGATGCGCTCGTGCAGCCCCGACTGCTCCGCGAGCGCCACCAGTAGGCCGATCGTCTCATCAACTAGGAGGTTCTTCGAGTAGTCGAGGAAGATCCCGGCGGCTTCGAGGGTAAGGCGTACCCCGCGACCCGGTTCGTCGGCGAACAGCTGGCGCAAGTGCGTCTTACCGAAGGCGGCCCGGTGCATCTCCAGGGCGCGCCAGGCCGGCCGCTCGCGGAGCGGCGGCACCGGGGGCTGGGGCGTCCACATGGCTTGGTCTCCTTGTTTGCTGCGTGCGGCCAACGGTCCCATCTGCTTAGGCCCAGGCGCCCAGGCGGTACGCCCGTTGTGCGAGCCCATGCGCCAACAAGTGGGCCATGTCGCGCGCCTCCGCCTCGTCGACCAGGCCGCGCACGACTAGGCCGGCCAGCCAGTTCGCGCTGGCCCGGCGCCACACATCGTGGCGGGCCGGAATCGACGCGAAGGCTCGCGTGTCGTCGTTGAAGCCAGCGGTGTTGTACAGTCCGGCCGTTTCCATCACGGCGTCGAAGTAGCGCGCCATCCCGTTGAGGCTGTCGTGGAACCACCACGGCGGGCCCAGCCGGAGCGCCGGGTAGTGGCCGGCGAGCGGTGCGAGCTCGCGCGCGTAGCAGCTCTCGTCCAGGGTGAACAGGATGAGCCGGAGCCGGGCGTCGTTCCCGTGCCGCTCGAGCAGCGGCCGGAGATTCTTGGTGAACTCTGCGGCGACCGGGATGTCCGCGCCCATGTCGGGCCCGAAGCGCTCGAACAGGGTCCGGTTGTGGTTGCGGTATGAACCGACGTGGAGCTGCATGACGAGGCCGTCCTCGACGCTCATGCGGGCTAGCTCGATCAGCATGTGCCCGGTGAAACGGCGGGCGTCGTCGGGGGTGACCGCGCCCCGCAGGGCGCGGGCGAAGATGCCATCGGCCTCGACCGCGTCGAGGGGAGCGGTGTAGGCGGTCTCGACGCCGTGGTCGGTGGCGACCGCACCCATCGAGCGGAAGAACGCCCGGCGCTCCTCGAGTGCCACGATCAGGCCCGCCGCGGTGGTGATCTCTCGTCCCACGGCGGCGGACAGCGCGTCGAGTCTCTCGCGCCACCCCGGTGCTAGGAGGTTCACCACGCCGTCGGGGCGGAACGTCGGGCGAACGTCGCCGGACCAGCCAGAGGACCGGATCGCGGCGTGGTGGGCGAGGGAGTCGGCAGCGTCGTCGGTCGTGCAGAGGGTCTCGATCCGCGACCGCTCGAACAGGGCCCGGGGGCGGAACGCGGGCTGGTCCAGCTTGTCCTCGAGCTCGTCGTAGATTGCCTGGGCATTGGCGCTGCCGAGCGGTGCGGCAATGCCGAACACCTCGTGCAGCTCGTAGGAGAGCCAGATCCCGGACGGCGTACCGCGGAAGAGGTGCAGATTGTCGGCGAGCGTCTGCCAGATGCGACGGTGATCCGTCTCCCCCGCGTCCGCCGTTACTCCGCCTGGATCGACGCCGCGGGTGTGGATCCCGAGCGCCTCGAGCGGGATCCCCTGGGAGTAGAGCATGCGGAACACGTAGTGGTCCGGGATGATGAACAGCTCCGTTGGCGTGCCGAACGTGGCGGCGGGGTCGGCGAGGAGCCGCGGATCGACGTGGCCGTGCGGGCTGATGATCGGGAGCCCGGCGATCTCTTGGTAGAGGCCCACGGCCACGCGCCGCTGGGCGGGATCCCCGGCGAAGAACCGATCCGCTGGCAGCTGCGTGAGTTGGGGGTTCATGGTCGCCTCCGGATGCGCGTACGGACGTCGATCGGGATGCCTAGGCCCCAGGCCCGGCCCAATGCTGGCGCAGAACTGAAGCGGCCAGCTTGGGCGCCCGGCTCCGCGTGAAGATGCCCTTGTGGTTGAGGCCGCCCACGCGCGCGACGCTCTGCACCGCGGCGAAGTCGGCGAAGTTCCAGACCTGCATCCCGGCCACGTAGTCGCGAGCGGCCGCGACCTCAAGATGCCGTCGTATCAACTCGGCCTGGTATTCCTCCGTCCACATGACGTCGGGATGGCCGTGGTAGCCGGCGATCGTGTCCGCCCCGAACTCGGTTATGACGATCGGTCGGTGCCACATCGACCAGACTGTGTCGAGCTCCCGCTCGAGCGCAGCCTGAGCCTTATCCAGCTCGCCGCCCAGGGCGTACCAGCCCCAGTACCGGTTCATGCAGATGATGTCGCAGTTCTCCATCCACGACTCCGGGCCCCCCATGACC
Organism: uncultured Chloroflexia bacterium; assembly: GCA_963835945.1. Classification (GTDB taxonomy): domain Bacteria; phylum Chloroflexota; class Limnocylindria; order Limnocylindrales; family CSP1-4; genus JAJYNJ01. Next base: position 25,396 of record CAWIHR010000023.1, on the reverse strand, counting down.
GTCACGATGGTCACGAGCCGTGTTGGGTCGAGGGCGCGCGCGTGGGCTAGCAGAATGTCCAGCATCGCCTTGCCCTCGCCCACACACGGCTCGGTCGTCTGTGCGCTGGGGAGGCCGAGGTTGGCCGGGTTGAGCGACGGCGGCATCGGCTCGTTCGCCACGTTCCAGACCACCACACTCGGGTGGTTCTTGTCGCGGGCGACCAGCTCGTCGATCAGCTGGAGGCACATCCGCTGCCGCTCGGCGATGTTCTCCTCCGTGTCAAACTGGAGGCTACAGGCCGGAATCTCGTCGATGATGAGGAAGCCCTCGCGGTCGGCCAGGGCCATCTCCTCCTCGCTGTACGGGTAATGCGAGGTCCGGTAAGCGGTCGCTCCCAGCCAGCGCATGAGCTGGTAGTCCTTGACGATGAGAGGCAGGTTGAGCCCCTTTCCGCTGGCGATGAAGTCCTCGTGTCGACCGAAGCCGTTGAGCTTGACCGGTCCGCCGTTGAGGAGGATCTGGCCGCCCTCGACGGCGATGGTCCGGATCCCGATCTCGAGCGTGTACCGGTCGGTGTCGGTCGCGACCGTGAGGCGATGGAGGTAGGGGTCGACGTGCGACCACAGGCGCGCCTGGGGGACGCGGAGCCGCGCGGTGGCCACGCCCTCGACGAAGGACAGCTGGGATGCGACGGGCTTGGCCGCCCCCTCGAGCGCCACTGTGCCGGTGACCGCCACCTGGTCGCTTAGGCGGACCGCCACTTCCACGATCCCGGTGCTGCGATCCATCTGAGTCGTGACGGTCACGTCCTCGATGTGCAGCTGGGGGAGGCTATACAGCACCACCGGACGGTGCAGGCCGGCGAAGGGGTAGAAGTCGAACGTGGTGCGTGGAGTGGTGACGAACATGCCCATCGACGACGAGGCCATGTTGCCGGACGGCACGCGCGTCGCCGTGAGCTCGTTCTCGACGCTGATGGCGATGACGTTCTTCGCGTCCCAGGCGACGTGGTCCGTGATCTCGAAGGCGAAGGGGAGGTGACCACCCTCGTGCTCGCCGACCCGGGCCCCGTTCACGTACACCGTTCCTTGGTAGCTCGCCTCGCCAACCCGGATGAACACGCGCTGGCCGCGCCAGGTCTGGGGCACCCACGTCCGCCTCACGTACCAGGCGAGGCCCAAGTAGCCGAAGAGGTCCTCGTACTGCTCGTTCCAGCTCCCGGGGACCGCGATCGGGCGCGGACCGGGCAGCCGGGTGGCCCAGCCACCCTCCGCACCGGCCCGGTCGGGGTCTGGCTGGAAGTCCCAGATCCCCGAGATGTCGAGCTTGTTACGGAAGTCGTTCTGCTGCGGATAGAGCACAGTCGCTGCTCCTATGCTGGCGCGGGTCGAGGATTGGATGGGGTCTACGACTGCGCGGCGCGCTGCTCCTGCATTCGGCGAACGTCCCTCGGGTACAGCCTATAGAAGCCAAACCAGACGAAGGCGTTGATCGCGTACGGAACGGTGATGAGCGCCAGCATCACCGGCCGCAAGCCGTACTGCTGGGCCCACGCGCCGAGGCCGAGCGACAGGAGCGCGGAGATGAGGCCTTGGATGAGGGAGAACAGTAAGGCGAACGAGGTGGCACGGTACTGGGGCAGGACGACCTGGGAGACCATGGGCAGGACGCAGCCGGAGAACCCGATCGAGGCCACGAGCCCGAAGAGCACCCACGCTCCCGTGTCGACGAGGCCTTTGGGCAGATCGACCTGCATCGTGATGAAGCTCATGATCGCGAACGCGGCGCAGTACAGCTGCATGAGCGTGATCCGCCCGGTTGGCCGCCACCGGGTGAACACGTCGCCGAGGAAGCCGCCGAGGAAGGAACTGGCCATGAAGCCGAGGTAGAAGAGACCGACGATGCCGGTGGCTTGCTGCATCGAATACTTGCGCACGTCCACCAGGAACACCACCTGGAAGGCAAAGAGGACGAGGCTGGTGATGAAGAGGAGCTGCACGGCCATCAGGGCGATGGTGGGGATCGCGATGAGGTGGGGCACGTCTGCGAGCTTGAAGCTCGTCGAGGGCCTCTCAGGCTGCTTGGCGGCTCCGGCGCTGGCGGCGCGGAACTGCGCGTCGGTGACCTCGTGCTTCGGGTCGGTAATGAACAGCCAGGTGAGGATGCCGCCGACCACACCGACACCGCCCATGATGAACATGCCGTAGCGCCAGCCCTGGTTGTTGGGGATGGCGGCCAGCTGGCCGAGGAGGGGTGTGACGATGACCGAGCCGAGGCTCGTGACGGACCGCATCGTCCCGTACACCTTGCCCCGTTCCTCCGCCTTGAAGATGTCGGGCACGAGACCGTTGGAGATCGGCTCGCCAGCCACGGTGCCCAGGGTGCCGAGGCCGTAAAAGATCAGCAACTGCGGGAAGTTGTTGGCGAGGCCGGCGACGATGAGCCACGCGCCCCACAGGGCGGTGATGACCAGGACGAGCTTGCGCCCGAAGCGATCGCCGGCTGCCGCCCAGACAGGTCCGAAGATCATCCGGATGAACTTGCCGAGGCTCGTCAGTACACCCAGGTCGCCAAGAGTGAGGTGGAGCCCCTGCGCGATAATCGGGAAGACGGTGTTGATGAGCCCGCTCTCGGAGTTCTCGACAAGCTGGAGTATGGAGAGGATGCCGACAGTGCCCCAGCGGCGCACGGAGCTGGGCCTCGCGGCAGCCGCGTCGACGGGCTGTGTCCCAGCCTCCTGGTTGGCGCCCCCGGGGTCACGTCCCATACCGTGGTGTCACAGCGCAGGTGGCCGATAACGAGAACGGCCACCGCGTCATCCTCGCGTCGTCTGGCTAGGAACCGACGACATGGAGGGGCACCACGATGGCCACAGACAGGATGGCCGTGCTCGACACGGTGCGCAAGGCGATCGCCACTGGCGACACCGACTTCCTGCGCGAGGGGGTGCGCGTGCTCGCCCAGGCGGTGATGGAGGCCGAGGTCACCGAGCTCACGGGGGTGCCACACGGCGAGCGTGACCCGGAGCGCCGGCTGACCCGCCGCAACGGCTATCGCGAGCGACGCTGGGACACTCGGGTCGGCACCGTCGAGCTCGCCATTCCGCGCGTGCGCGACGGCAGCTACTTCCCGAGCCTTCTTGAGCCCCGTCGACGCGCCGAGCGGGCCCTCCTCGCGGTGATCCAGGAGGCCTATGTGCTGGGGGTCTCAACCCGCCGGGTGGAGGATCTGGTGGAGGCCCTCGGCATCGCCGGGATCAGCAAGAGCGAGGTCAGCCGCATCTGCGCCGCCCTCGACGCCGAGGTGGAGGCCTTCCGGCATCGCTCGCTCACAGGTGAGCGCTACCCGTATGTGTTCCTCGATGCCACCTACGTGAAGGTGCGGGACGCTGGGCGGGTCGTCAGCATGGCCTGCCTGGTGGCCATCGGGGTGGCCGCCAGCGGGGAGCGCCGCGTGCTGGGCCTCGACCTCGCGGCCGGCAACGACGAGGGCAACGCCTGGTCAGGCTTCGTGCGTGGCCTGTTGGAGCGCGGTCTCTGTGGCGTGCGCCTGGTGATCAGCGACGCCCAGCGAGGGATCGTGGAGGCCGTGCACGGCCAGCTGCTCGGCGCGGGGTGGCAGAGGTGTCGCGTGCATGCCACCCGCAACTCGCTCGATCTCGTGCCCCGCGGCTCCCAGGACATGGTGGCGGCCGCCATCCGCAGCATCTTCGAGCAGCCCGATGAGCACTCGGCATCTGAACAGCTGCGTCGGGTGGCGGACGGCCTGTCTGCCCGCTTCCCGATGGTGAGCGAGCTGCTCCTCGATGGCGAACCCGACCTCCTCGTGCACTTCACCTTCCCCGAGGCCCATCGCCGCCAGATCAGGAGCACCAACCCTCTCGAGCGCCTGAACAAGGAGATCAAACGCCGCACCGCCGTCGTCGGCATTTTCCCGACGCGCGCCAGCGTGCTCCGCCTCGTCGGCATGGTCCTCGCCGAGCAGGATGACGAGTGGCAGGACGGACGGCGCTACTTCAGCCCCGAGTCGATGGCCTTGATCGACGCGCTCCCTCACGAGGAGGTGCCGGCGTTGCTGATGGCGAGTTAAGTGAGCGCGAGGATGACGCACTGTGACACCACGTCCCGGGACTTGACCGCCCCCGGCTGTCTCGGACGTGGTCATGGGTCACACCCCTCTGTCTGTTCAGATCGTGATCGGGGTCCGCTCTTTGATCGGGACGCGGGTCTGTGGGGCACTGCAACCCCCGGGCGGGGGCGGTTCGGGTCGGTCACCATAGGCAGGCGGGAGGTCCAGGAATGCGTCGATCGGGAGCGTGGCTGCCCCCCCTGCGAGGCTCGCCCGCGACCGGCCGGACGCCCGGCGTCATGCGGATGTGCGGCGCCAGCCGCGCTGGGAGCTCGAGCGGGCCGTGGGTACGGCATACTCTGAGAACCCGGCGGTCGACACGGGGTGGCGACGTCGACCTCTCCGGGCGGGGCGTCCATGACCCCTTCGGGCAGGACTGGAGCGCGACGTGATGACTGACACGGCTGAAAGCGGGACGGCGCTGTTCGACCTGGGCGGCCAGGTCGCTGCGGTCATCGGCGGCACCGGCGTCCTGGGCGGCGCTCTGTGCCACGGCCTCGGCTCCGCCGGCGCCGCAGTTGCGGTGCTGGGCCGGTCGCGGGAACGGGCCGACGCGCGGGTCGCGGCACTGCAGGCGGCGGAGGTCAACGCAATGGCCGTCCTCGTCGACGCCAGCGATCGAAGCTCCCTGGAGCAAGCGCAGCGCCAAATCGAGGAGCAGCTGGGACCAGTCGACACCCTGGTCAACGCGGCTGGCGTGAACAGCTCGACGCCGTTCTTCGACATCGACCTCGAGGAGTGGCGCAGCATCCTCGACACGAACCTGACCTCTGCGTTCCTGGCCTGTCAGGTCTTCGGGCGCGCCATGGTGGACCGGGGCCGAGGGGGCACGATCATCAACATCTCGTCCACGTCGTCGGAGATCCCACTCTCGAAAGTACTGACGTACTCGGTCTCGAAGGCCGGCATCAACATCCTCACCCGGTATCTCGCGCGCGAGCTGGCGCCCCATCGGATCCGAGTCAATGCGATCGTCCCCGGCTTCTTCCCCGCCGAGCAGAACCGCAAACTGCTCTCGGAGGATCGGATCAACGCGATCCTCGGACACACGCCTGCCCGACGTCTGGGTGAGCCGCACGAGCTCGTCGGCACGGCGATCTGGCTGGCATCCGAGCGGGCCTCCGGGTTCGTGACCGGCACGCTCATCCCAGTCGACGGCGGGTTCGCGGCCATGACGATCTGACCGCCACGGAGGCGCCCTCCGTGTCGCACCCACTTTCCATGCCCGAGCGCGTGACACTTCACGTCCTCTCGCTGGGCGGTTGGGCCATGCGCCTCGACCACGGCGTCATGCCATTTCGCAAGGCTCAGGAAGTAGCGCTAGGACGTCCGAGTGGCGAGTATAACGCGGACACCAACGCGCGCCGTCACCTGTCGTTGCTCCGTGAATCCGGCAGTGCCAATGGCTCAGTGACTTTGTCAGTCTCCACCGATGAAGGAGACGATCACGATGACCCTCGAGGAGCAACGCCGGGCGATGGTCCTGACCAAGGTGGCCAGTGGAGAGCTGACGGTCGCCGAGGCGGCCAGCGCTGATGGGCCGCTCGGAGCGGCAGCTCTGGCGCTTGCGTGCCGCCTACGAGCGGAGGGCCCCGCGGGGCTCGTGCACGGCAACCGCGGGCGGGCCTCGCCGCGACGTCTATCGGAGGACCGGCGGGCGCGCATCCTCGAGCTCGCCGCCGGTCGCTACGCCGGCGTCAACGACAGCCACCTCGCCGAGCTGCTGGCCGAGCGCGAGGGGATCACCATCGGCCGCTCCTCCCTGCAGCGGCTGCTGCGGAGCGCGAGCCGACCCTCACCCCATCGTCGCCGCCCACCCCGCCACCGGAGCCGGCGCGAGCGGATGCCCGCGGCGGGGCTGCTGCTGCAGATCGACGGCAGCCGCCACGACTGGCTGGAGGGGCGGGGTCCGCGGCTCACCCTGGTGGGGCTGTCGACGACGCCACCGGCATCTTGACCGGGGCGACCTTCCGGGAGCAGGAGGATGCGGCGGGCTATCTGGTCGTGCTGCGTGACACCGTCCGCCGGCACGGGATCCCCGTCGCCCTCTACCGCGATCGCCACGGCATCTTCGAGACGCCCGACCCGCGCCTCCTGACCCTCGAGGAGCAGCTGGCCGACACCCGCCTGCCGACCCAGGTCGGGCGGGCGCTCACCGAGCTCGGCATCGCCTCGATCGCGGCCGGCAGCCCCCAGGCCAAGGGACGGGTGGAGCGCACCTGGGGCACGCTCCAGGACCGCCTGGTGACCGAGCTGCGCCTCGCCGGGGCCGCCGACCTCGCGGGTGCCAACGAGGTGCTGGCCCGCTTCCTGCCGCGCTTCAACCGCCGCTTCGCCGTCCCGCCGGCCAACTCCGAGCCGGCCTGGCGTGCGGCACCAGCGGATCTGCGCCCGGAGCACGTGTGCTGCCTGGAAGTACCGCCGCCGGGTGGGCGCCGACGGAACAGTGCGGGTCGCCGCCACGGTCCTCCAGCTGCCGGGTCCCGGGGGCCGCAGCCTCGCCGGGCGCTACGTCGAGCTGCGAGCTGCGGCTAGACGGGCGGCTCGTGGCCTGGGACGGCCGCCGTGCGCTCGTCATTCGCGCGGCGCCGCCCGACCCGGTCCAGCTGCGGGCGCTCGGGCGCGCGCGGGTGCAGCTGGGGACCCTGGCCCCCTCGGCGGGCTCACCGGTCGTGCGTCCCGATCACCCCTGGCGCCGTGTCGCGACGAACAAGAAGCTCTATCGTCAGCGCCAGCAGGAACGGCGACTGACAGAGTCGGTGAGCAGTTGACCTGACAAAGTCACGCAGCTACGACACGCTCGACGACTGCTCGGGCGGGACTTGGGCATCCCCGCCGACATGGTGGACCACCCCGTAGGCACGCTTCATGCGCCGAGCGGATCCGCGCGATGGGCGTGACACTACGTCCGCGTCCGGACCAGTCCGAGCCGCGAGCGCGCATACGAGTTCAACCGGATCGCCAAGATGCTGGGGGGCGCGAAGATCAAGCTCGGCTTGGTAACCCCAGGCGCGTCCGAGCCTGCGCTGCGCGTGTCTCGACGCGCCACCGCCTCCCCGCACAGGTGGGCCCGCTAGGATACGAGACCGGTCCGTTCCGGCGACTGCCCGGCGGCCCGGGAGGTAGCCCGCAATGAAATCCCTAGCCTTAATCGCCCACGACGGCAAGAAGGCCGACCTCGTCGCCTTCGCCACCTACAACCGGGCCGTCCTGGCGGAGTACCAACTGGTGGCCACCGCGACGACCGGTCAGGTGCTGCGCGAGAAGGTCGGCCTCGAGGTCGAGACGGTGCTCTCGGGCCCCCAGGGGGGCGACACCCAGATCGCCGCCCTGGTGGCTGAGGGGCGCGTCGGCGCCGTGCTCTTCTTCGTCGACCCGCTGAGCGCGCATCCCCACGACCCCGACATCCAGGCCGTGCTGCGCGTCTGCAATGTGCACAACGTGCCGATCGCCACCAACGTCGCGGCGGCCGACCTGTTCCTGGGCGCCTCGCTGCGGGATGCCGAAGCACGCACGGAGCCCTCCGCGGTGTGACCGTCTGAGGCGGCGCCACGCGCGAGCGGCTCAGACCTGCGGCGCGACCATTTCAGCCTCGCATCGCCAATTGGCAGCCTGAACCGTCGCGCCATGTTCCGGACCGTCAGCGCCTCTCGGCCGGTGAAGGCGACGATCCGGGCTGTTTCGGCAGGTCAAGCCGTTCCGCCGAATCCGACGGCTCCGGGGGCTCCCGATGCCGCGTGCTCTCGACGAGCCGTTCCACCTGGTAGCCGGACGCCTCGCTCGCGGCGGCCAGGCCGAGTGCCATCACTTGGGCGCGGGCGATGGCCGCCTCGAGAGCGTCGCCGGCGACCGTGCGACGGAGCTCGACCGCGTCGAGCAGGAACGACCAGCGGACCAGGCGGGCGAACCCGTCGCGATCGAACCACGTCACGCCGCCGTACGTGTTGACACCCATGTATTGCGCTGTGGCGAGATCCGCCAGCCACGACTCCACGAGCCGAGCGCCCTCCACGGCCAGATCGCCGTCCTCGCCGGCCGTCAGCGCGGAGAGCGTCGCGGGATCGGGGAGTGCCAGCACTACCCGCAGCGTGTCGAGCACGCGGCCCACGGCGGGCTCATCGAGACCGACGTCGCGCAAGCCGGTGGCGACCGCGGCCGCCAAGTTCCACGCGTCGAGCCAGGCGCGACTGCGCAGCCCGGCCCCATCGTCGCCGGCAACGCGGCCGAGCGGCCGCAGGAGCGCCCAGACGAGGAGCGTGGACCAGGTGGGTAGATCATCGGGGAACTCGTCGCGGAGCCTGTCCCGCACTGTCGCGTAGGTCGCGGCCGGGGCGGTTGCCGCGCCTTTCGCGCGCCCGGCGGCCGCGGTCTCCGTATCGTCACCGCCGAGCCCCGGGAGGCCCAACACCACCGCCAACCCATCGCGGGCCTCGCGGGCGATCGAGACCGGATCGGCGATCCCGCCCGTCACCCGGGCCGCCCCCTCCAGCGCCGCCCGCAGCCGCCCCTCGACCTCGTCGAGCACCGCCTCGAACGTCGGCATGAGTCCGACTTCGGCTGCGTCCCGCCGGGCGGCGAGCAGGCGCCGCAGCATGTCGCCCGAGACGAGCGCCCGGATAGGATCCGTCACGGGACGGAGGACGAGCTCTCGGAGCGCGGCGTCTAGGCTGGGCACGCCGCGGCCATTCAGCTCGCGTGCGAGCTCGCCGTACAGCCCGACGTCGTCGCGCAGCTCGCGCACGTCCACGAACACGTGGCACTGGTACGCGCCGAGCTCCACGTACATGCCTCGCTCGCACAGCTCCCGGCTGGGGCGGAGGTACTCGAGTCCCGTCCGCTGGTCGCGGAAGGCGCAGTAGTGCCGATCGTCGTTGGTGAGCCCGAGGCCCTCGCCGAGCGTGCGCCGCACGATCGTGCGCTCGTCGCCCGCGCCCTTCACGGCGTACCCCACCGACTGGCGGATCCAGCCCCGCGCCTCGGCGTAGCGGTTGTGGTACACGACTAGCGTCCGTTCGCCACCCGAGCGGTTCGAGTAGGCGAAGACGTCCTCGTTGACGTTCCCCGAGGGATCCACGAGGTCGTACAGGAGGAAGTCCCGCACCTCCGCGAAGAGATGGCGCCGGTGCAGGAGCGGGAAGATCTCGCGCTCGTGACGCGCGACGAGCCACTCGTTGGGACGCTCGTCCCAGTAGGCCCGCCGGAACTCCATGCCGTACTTCTCCGCGTACCCCTCCACCTGCCCATGACCGAACATGGGCAGCCCGGGCAGGGTGACCATCAGCGTCGCGATGCCGAAGTACTTGTCCCCGGTCCCGAACTGGTCGATGGCGGTCCGCTCGTCGGGGTTGTTCATGAAGTTCACGTAGCGCTTCAAGATCTCCGGGTCGAACTCGAGCGTGTTCTTCATCACGCTGCGGTAGTTCGCGTTCTCCTCGTCGCGCAGCATGTTCATGAACGCGCTGTTGTACACGCGGTGCATCCCGAGCGTTCGGACGAAGTAGCCCTCCATGAGCCAGAACGCCTCAGCCAGGAGCAGCGTGTCGGGCGTCTCCGCCGCTACACGGTCGACCACCTCGCGCCAGAACTCGACCGGCATGGCGGCGTCGAACTCGCGCCTGCTCATCCCGTGCTCGGCGCGTGACGGGATCGCACCGCCCGTCCCGGGTTCGGGGAACCAGAGCCGCTGGTAGTGCTTCTTGGCGAGGGTCATGGCGGCGTCGAAGCGGATGACCGGGAAGCGCCGGGCCACCGCGAGGATCGTCTGGATGACCGCCTCGCGGACCTCGGGCTTGAGGTAGTCGAGCTGCGCCGTGTCGTTCCAGGGCATGCTCGTCCCGTCGTTGCCGTGATAGACGAAGCGGTTCTCGCCGGTCGCGCGGTCCTCCCGCCGGAAGACCACCGACGCGTCCGTGTTGTCGTAGTAGTGGTCCTCGATCCAGATGCCGACGCGCGGGTCCAGCGAGAGGTCCGGCCCGCCGAACGAGTACGCCGGGTACGGGGGCTGGTCGAGCGAGATGAACCAGTCCGGATGCTCCATCACCCAGGTCGAATTCGATCCCCATGTGGTTGGGGACCATGTCGCTGGCAAGCCGGATGCCGCGCCGCCAGGCACGTTCGCGCAGGTTCTCGTACGCGGCTTCGCCGCCCAGGTCGTGCGCGATCCGGTAGTCGAGCAGGGAGTAGGCCGAGGCCACGGCGTCCGGATTGCCGCGTAGCTGCTTGATCCGCTCCGACGCCCGGCTGCGTTCCCACAGGCCGATCAGCCAGAGCCCGGTGAAGCCCCAGCGCGCCAGACGATCGAGCTCCTCATCCGGCACCTGGTCGAGGCGGCGAACCTCGCGCTGGTATTGCTTGGCCAGCTGGTCGAGCCAGACGTAGGTGCTCCGCGCGAGCAGGACCAGCCGCGGCATCCAGTCGCGGTCCATGCTGAACCGCTCGGGCTCGAGTTCCTGGCCCGTGAAGTCGGGCATGTCCCCGCGGCGGATGTCGCCCGCGCCATGGAAGCGCAGCCAGAGGGCCCGTTCGTCCTCCGCGAGGACGTCCAGGCTCAAGGCCAGGCGGCCCCCGAAGCTTCCCTCGAGCAGGAGGCCCCAGCGTTCGCGGATGTAGCGCAGCTGGCCGGCCAGCGAGTCGGGCGAGGCGATTGCGGGGCTGCGCAGCATGGCGACCAGGCCCTGGTTCTCGGGCCCGAAGGGCGGCTGCCCGGCGAAGAACGCGCCGAGCGCGTCGATCATGTCCGGGTACGCCGAGTCGCGCGCGAGCGTCGCGTCGTCGAACAGCTCCGCGAACGGGGCGAACGCGGGATTGACGTTGGCGAGCCAGAGGTGCGCGAGCTCCTCGAGCGCGACTTGGCGATTGGGCTGCCCGTCGGTCGAGCCAGCGAGCCAGGTGCGCGCGTCGAGGTCGCCGCGGTACACGGCGGACGGCGGGTAGCGCCCCACGAACGCGAGCAACGTGGCGTCCACCGTCTCGGCGCCGAGGCGCGTGTCGAGCGACGCCAGGGCCGCCTCGAGAGCCCGCGGGTCGCGCTGCTGGCGGTACAGGGCCGAGACGTAATGGAGGATCTCGTCGATGAGGCCCATCGCGTTGAGCTGGCCCGGCTGCACGGCGAGCTCCGGGTGCGCGGCGATGTCACGAGCAGCATTCATCTTCCGCGCCAGCTCCCGCGTGGCGCGGAAGTCTGGCAGAACCACGTTGCCGGTCAGCGAGAAAAGTGCCCCGTCGAAGCCGAAGCGGCCACGCGCCTCGCGCGAGACGTGAAACTCCATCGCGGCGTCGATCGATCGTTCGTGCTGTGGTCGAGCGATGGCGTCGCCCCAGCTGGCGTGACAGCCACGACGCCGCGCACGCGCCGCTCGAGCACGCCCCGCGCCACGTCCACGAGGTGGTCCGCGGTGATCCCGAACGCCTCCATGACCTGTGGGCCGGGCGCCGATAGGCCGAAGTGCTCGACCGAGATCATGGCACCCAGTGGCCCCACCCAGCGATCCCACCCGAGCGAGACACCCGCCTCGATGCTGACACGGGCGGTGCTGCCGGGGGGCAGCACCTGGTCCCGGTACTCCGCGGGCTGCGCCTCGAACAGCTCCCAGCACGGAAGCGACACGACGCGCGTCGGGACGCCGTCTGCCTGGAGCCGGTCGCGCGCCACCATCGCGTGCTGCAGCTCCGACCCAGTCGCGAGGAGGACCAGCCGAGGCGGGACCGCCTGGCCGTCTGGGGCGGTTCCGTCGGCTAGCACGTACCCGCCGCGCGCCACGCCGTCCATCGCGCGCTCCCGCGTCCCGGCGAGCACGGGAACCTTCTGCCGGGTGAGTGTGAGCGCCACCGGGCCGTCGCGCCGCGCGACCGCTGCGCGCCAGGCCGCGACCGTCTCGTTCGGGTCGCCAGGCCGCATCATCCAGAGGTTCGGCATCGCGCGCAGCGCCGCGAGGTGCTCGACGGGCTCGTGCGTGGGTCCGTCCTCTCCTAGGCCGACCGAATCGTGCGTCCAGATGTAGATCACATGGAGGCGGGAGAGCGCCGCGAGCCTGACGCTGCCGCGCATGTAATCACTGAACGTCAGGAACGTGCCGACGAACGGCACGTAACCCCCGTGGTAGGCGAGGCCGTTCGCGATCCCCCCCATGGCGTGCTCGCGGACACCGAACCGGATGTTGCGCCCACCCCGGTCGTCGGGGCCGTACTGCGCCTCGTCCCGCACATCCGTGAGGTTGCTCTCGGACAGGTCCGCGGCGCCGCCGAAGAGCTCGGGCATCGTCGCCGCCACGGCCTGGATCGTCGCGGCCGACGCTTGGCGCGTCGCCTGGGCCTGGTCCGGCCCAAACGTGGGGAGGTCGCGGTCCCAGCCGCCCGGCAGCCGCTGGGCCAGCCGACGCTCGAGCTCGGCGGCCTCGGTGGGAAACTCGCGTCGATACGCGTCTAGCCGCGCCCGCCATGCGCGGACCCAGTCGTCGCCCCGCCCCACGGCGGCGCGGAACACGTTGAGCGCCGCGTCGGGCACATAGAAGTGGCGATCGGGATCCCAGCCGTACGCCTCCTTCGTGAGGCGCACCTCGTCCTCGCCGAGCGCCTGTCCGTGGGCCTTCGAGCTGTCGTGACGGTGGGGCGAGCCGTAGCCGATGTGGGTGCGCACCGCGATCAGGCTCGGACGCGGATCCCGCCGGGCGGCCTCGATGGCCTGCGCGATCGCCTCGATGTCGTTGCCGTCCTCGACGCGCCGGGTGTCCCAGCCGTACGCGTCGAACCGCGCGAGGACGTCCTCGCTGAACGACCAGTCCGTCGGCCCGTCGAGCTGGATGTGGTTGTCGTCGTAGAGCGCGACGAGCTTGCCGAGGCGCAGATGACCCGCGAGGCTGGCCGCCTCCGACGAGATCCCCTCCTGCATGTCGCCGTCACCGCAGAGCGTGTACGTCCAGTGATCGACGATGGCGTGGCCGGGCCGGTTGAACTCGGCGGCGAGGTGGGTCTCGGCGATGGCCATGCCGACGGCGTTGGCGAAGCCCTGCCCGAGCGGGCCGGTCGTCGCCTCGACCCCCGCGGTCATGCCGTATTCGGGGTGTCCGGGCGTGCGCGACCCGAGCTGCCGGAAGCGCTTGAGATCGTCCAGGGCTAGGTCGTAGCCGGTGAGGTACAGCAGCGCGTAGAGCAGCATGCTGGCGTGCCCGGCCGAGAGCACGAAGCGGTCCCGGTCCGGCCACGCCGGATCGTGCGGGGCGTGGCGCAGGAAGCGCGTCCAGAGGGTGTAGGCCATCGGCGCGGCCCCCATGGGCATGCCCGGGTGTCCGCTGTTCGCCGCCTGCACGGCGTCGATCGAGAGAGTCCGGATCGTGTCGATGGCGAGCTGGTCCGGGCGGGTGGTCACTGCAGTCATCTGTACCTCGTCGAGGGTCATCCCTTACATGGTTCGAGCCACACGGCGGAGGTCCCGCCTGCCGAGATGCCAGCGGCGCCGTGCCCGTGCTGCGGCAGGGTGGTTCCGCCCCCGACGGGTCACGCGACAACCATGGGCGCCCCGCGGTCTGCGGCCGGCTGTGTCGCCGGCGCCTCCTTGCCGCCCCCCGAGTGACGCTCGACCGTGTTGCCACTGCGCACGACATGGCCGCGATAATCGCTGGCGCGCACGCCCTCGGCGATCTTGACATTGCGGCCGATCCGCACGCCGCGCGGGATGACGGCGCGCTTGCCCACTACCGTGATGCCAGCGTTGAGCCGCGTTGGCTCCTGGCGGTTGGCGACCGTCAAGTCGGAGCCCTCGCCGATGACAGCATTCGAACCGACCGAAACCTGCTTGTCGAGGATGGCGCGGTCGACGATGGCCCCTGCGCAGATCACCGAGTCGAACATCACGATGCTGTCGCGCACGACGGCGCCGACGTCCACGCGGACGCCTGGCGAGAGCACCGAGTGCTCCACCGTCCCGTAGATCACGCAGCCGTGGCTGATCATGCTGCGGTGCACGTTGGCCGTCGGCCCGATCTTGGCCGGTGCGCGCTCCTCCGACCGCGTATGGATGAGCCAGCCCGTGTCGTACAGGTCGAGGTCCGGGCGCTCGTCGAGCAGGTCCATGGTCGCCTGCCAGTAGCTCTCAACGGTTCCGACGTCCTGCCAGTACCCAGCGAAGCGGTAGCCATACACGCGGGCGTTGCCGGCCAGCATGGCCGAGATGACGTGCGCCCCGAAATCCGGGCGTTCCGCGCTGAGCCAGCGCAGAAGCGCTCGCTTCGAGAACACATAGATCCCCATACTCACGAGGTTGCTCTTGGGCTGTCGCGGCTTCTCCTGCCAGTCGACGACCCGGTCGCCTTCGTCGAGCGTGACGATCCCGAACCGCGGCGCATCCTCGATGGGCACCGTGCGGACAGCGATCGTAACGTCCGCACGATGGCGGCGGTGCGCGGCGAGGAACGGCTGGTAGTCCATCTTGTAGATGTGGTCGCCGGCCAGGATCAGCACCGTGTCGCCGGGCGCCTGCTCCACGACCTCGAGGTTGCGCAGGACCGCATCGGCCGTGCCCCGGTACCACTCGTTAGGCCGGCCCCGTGCGACGTAGGGCTGCAGGAGCCGGATGCCGCCCGAGGTGCGGTCGAGGTCCCAGGGTCTCCCCGACCCGATGTGGTCGTTGAGCGAGCGGGGGTTGTACTGCGTCAGCACGACAATGTTGTCTACGTCGCTGTTCACGCAGTTGCTCAACGTGAAGTCGATGATCCGATACTTCCCGCCGAATGGCACGGCAGGCTTGGCCCGCACGCCGGAAAGGATGGACAACCGCTCGCCTTCGCCGCCTGCGAGGACAACCGCCAAGACGCCTTTCACGTCGCGATGCCACACCCGGCCATTTCCGCGCAGGTGAACATGTTCGCACCAGACGCTCCGGTCCACCGCGCAGAGGAGGTCCTCTCCACCTTGCGCGTCTCCGTCGGCAGTGAATGGGGCGCACGCACCCGGGTCATCTATGGGGCGGGCCACAGAGGTGGCTCCGGCCGCCATCTTTTTTCATGGGCACGCCCACTGGTGGGTCATCGCTCGGGCCGGACCTTGCGGGGCCAGCGCCCACCGGAGCGACCCTCACGCCCCCCCGGAGCTCGGCAAGCAAGCCTGAGTACTGCCGCACGCGGGCGGGATTTGCCGACGAACGCCGTCCGAGACGCCCTCGACCTACTCGCGCGAGGACCGCGACCGGGTCATCGCCCTCACCCTGGACCCGCCGCCCAGACGCGGGCGCCTAAAGCGATTACAGCTTCGCCTGCCACTTGCCGGCCCACACCAGATCATTCGGCGTGCCCTTGAACTCGGATTCGCCCATGATCTTGTCGACTACCTGCTTGATGATCTCCTTGTTGTTGTGGTAGGCGTTGATGTAGCACTTCACCATGGTCGCATCGTGCAAGTGGGTGGTGAAGTTGAGTGACACCATGATGGTCGGCACCTCCTGGACGTACCAAGGGCACTCGTTGCTCATCGCGGTCTTCCACTGGATCCGGTAGTTGTTTTGGGCGCCGTAGCCAACGACGTCGGCAATGATGAGCGCCGCATCAACATTCTTGCGATAGTCCAGGGTGCGCCCTTTTACACGGGTCGTGCCGTCGTTCACCGTGACCTCGAAGCCGCGCTTCTCCAGCTCCTCCTGAACGGCATCGCGGACTCTCGACCCGGCGGCGTAGATGCCGCCAACTTCGCCCTCCAGGTAGTACAAGCGGATGCGTTTGTGGGTTTCCGGCCGGATCGGAAGCTGGTCGTGGGTATTCTTGACGAGGGTGATCCCCTTGTCGGCTGCATCGGCGCGCATCGCCAGGTGCTCCGGGCACCCGACGACCTCCAGGTCCTTCTCGCTCTTCAGCAGCGTGCCCGCTTCCTTCTTCTTGGCCAGGTTCAACTTTGCCTTGAGCCCCAGCACCCTCCGGACCGCGTCATTCATGCGTTCTTCAGTGATGACGCCCTTCTTGTACCCGTTGAGCATGAAGTTGAAGTCTTCGTCAATATCGTTGAAAAACAGGAACATGTCGCAGCCGGCGGCGATCGCGCCCGGCACGTAATCCTCGCGGCGCATCGCGGACGTCATGCCCAGCATGTGGCTGGCGTCGGTGGTCACCAAGCCGTTGAAGCCGAGCTGCTCCTTCAACAAGCCCGTGATGAGCTCTGGGGCCAGGGTCGCGGGCAGGATCTCTTCATCCAACAGCGAGGGGTCCAGCTGTTTCTGGTAGTACGGCAGGGCGATGTGGCCGGCCATGAACATCTCGACGCCGTTGTTGATGTGGTGCCTGTAGACCCGGCCGAAGGAGGCGTCCCATTCTGCAGGGGAGAGCTCGTTCACACCCAAGACGAGGTGCTGGTCGCGCTCTTCGGTGCCGTCGCCGGGGAAGTGCTTGATGCAGGTGACTATCTCGCCCTTGGCGCCGGCGCGGAATCCTTCGATGTACGCACTGGTGTACTTGATCACGTCATCCGCGGTCGTGCCGTAGGCGCGCGTGTTAACGATGGTGTTACGCCAGTTGAACAGGATGTCCACGCAGGGGTCGAAGTTCACGTTGACGCCCAGCGCCCTGGCTTCCCGGGCGGACACGTAGCCGGCGTTGTAGGCCACGCTCGGGTCGCGTGATGCCTCGCTTTGGGCGCCCGAGGCGATGTAGGTGCCGTCCGAGCAGGCACCGTTGCCACCGGAGTCACAGTTGGCTGCAATCAGCAAGGGGATCCTGCTGTCCGTCTGCAAGCTGTTCAGGAGTTCCAGGACCTGTTTGGCATTGCCACCCTGCCAGCGAGCGCCGCCGATGTGATACTTCGCGAGGATCTGCGCGTTGGTCAGGTCGTTGCCGCTGAAGGCGTCTGCGCCGAACCAGAACAGGCTGGTGAACAGCTGTCCGGTCTTTTCCTCGGCGGTCATCCCGGCCAGGGTGTCCTCGACCCATTTGATCTGTTCGGGCGAGAGGTTGTAGGGTTTGGCGGTGAGATCTACAAGTCTTGGCATTGGTATGTCCGCCTGTTGCAAGTCATGAATTCGAACCTTCAAGGTGTCCTTTTGGTGAGCCGGAGCCGCGGTGTCCGGTCTCTGATCGAGCCATAGCAGGCAATTACCAAGCAGAAATAAGAAGACTCCCCTAGCTAGTCTTCGTATTCCACCCTTTCCAATTTCTTCCACGGAGGCGTCTCGGGCAACAGCTTCTCGAACTCAGCGATCAGCGAGGCCTCGTACGCGCCTTCGTAGGTACCATCGAGGAATCTCCCAAGCGCTTCATCTTGGAACCGCCTCCACGAGCGATCCTCGTCGCCCGGGTTGATCGGGTAGTAGAGCACACACACCGCCTTGGCCGAGTCCCGGTCTCCCGGCGCGT
The DNA here is from genome assembly GCA_963835945.1 of uncultured Chloroflexia bacterium. Classification (GTDB taxonomy): domain Bacteria; phylum Chloroflexota; class Limnocylindria; order Limnocylindrales; family CSP1-4; genus JAJYNJ01. The sequence goes on along the minus strand of CAWIHR010000023.1, from coordinate 7,958 downwards.
CGCCGATCAACAGGATATGGTCGTCCTCGTACTTCCCCTTGGCCGCGAACTGGAGATGCTGCTTCTTGGTGCCCATCTCTTGTCCGGCGATCACGCTCATGTATTGGGCCAAGCCGTGCTCGCCCCACTCGCGTTCCAGCGCTTCGACGGGCGTGGCGGAAACCACCATCAGATCGCACTTGCCCTGCATCGCTTGCAGGCTTTCGCGCACCCCAGGGAAGGGGGGCACGCCGTGCACCATGTCCGCGATCGCAGCGTCCACGGTCTTCGACCACAGCACGGCTTGCTCGAGCTCCGGATCCGGGTGGGCGGCGGCGTATTCGACGATGCCCTTGTGGCTCAGCGGGTACCCTGAGGCGATGAACTCCTTGAGTTTGGCTCCCGTGGGCACGTTCGCATGGCGCGCCTGCACCTCTGGGCGCTCCCTCAGGAGGTCGAAGACCCTGGTCAGAGCGATCCAGCGGTTCAAGCCGCGGGTCTTCGAATAGAGGTTCACGAAATCGCACGTCTCGCGCGCGTACTTGGAGACCGACTGCAGTCCCCAGACCTTGATAATCGTGGGGGTGAAGCACTCCTTGTGCTTCAACTCCATGGCATCGAACGCGCAGCCGTCAGAGTCAATCCCGACAAAGAACGCTTGCCGGGGCTTGAAGTCAAGCAGCACGTGGGCCGCTTGAGGAATCTCAGCCGCTCGGCTCGGACCGCGTATCGGCGATCCGAGAGCGATCCCATCAGTCGCCGCGCTTCTCAACGCCCCGCACCCTCTCGGGTCGCCGCGCGACCCCTCCAGCCCGTAGGCGCCCTTGGCGAGACCGTAGCCATCTCGCCAGCCACGGTGCGCGCATCGACTTCGGCCAGAATACCGCGCACCACCAGGCCGGCGAGCCAGTTGGCGCTGGCGCACCGCCAAACGTCGTGGCGGGCGGCGGGAATCGAGTAGAAGGCGCGCGTCGTCGTTGAAGCCGACGTGTTATGCAGCCCGGCTGTCTCCATGACCTGATCCAAGCAGCGGGCCATCCCGTTCAGGCTATCATGGACCACTAGGGCGGGCCGAGCCGAAGCCCCGGGCAGTGGCCGGCCGGCGCTCCCCGGGGACCGAGGCGCGCTCAGCGCGCGCTGCTTGCCTCCTCCTCGAGCGCCCGGACCTTGGCGAGGCGGGCCATGTGCCGCCCCCCCTCGAAGTCGGTCGCTAGGAATTCCGTGACACAGGCCCGTGCCACTTCGGCGCCCACGATCCGGCCGCCCATCGACAACGCGTTGCAGTCGTTGTGGAAACGGCCGAGGTGCGCGACCACGGGGTCCGACGCCTCCACGCAGCGGATCCCGGGAACCTTGTTGGCCACGATCGCTTCGCCGGTGCCGCTGCCACCCAGCACGATCGCCCGCTCGCAGTCGCCCGATGCGACGGCTCGCGCCGCCGGCGCGATGACGTCCGGGTAGTCGACGGGCTCGGTGTCCCAGGTCCCGAAGTCCACCGGCTCGTGGCCGAGCGAGCGGACCTGCTCGATGACGAGCGCCTTCAGGACGAACCCCGCGTGGTCGGTGGCGATCGCGATACGCATCGATGGCTCCTGACTGACACGTCCCCCGGGGGCGAGCTGAGGCGCTCGATGGCCGAGGCTGCAGACGTCAGCCGGGCGAGGCTAGCACGGGACGCGGCGCTTTACCGCGATGGTGCGGCGAATGGGCCTCCGCCCTCTCGCCGGGTCTGCGGCCGCGGCCACCGCGTGCCTTCTCTTCGCGCGGCCGCAGGCCGCCCTGCGATCAGAGGTAGTAGTCGAAGTCAGCCTCCGTGCGGACCCGCCGCCGGATCGCGAAGACGTTCGCCTGGTAGGCGTCGGGCCGCAGCTCGACGTAGTTGCGCGGGCCGTGCCAGAGGTACCGCGCGTCTGTCAACAGGTCGTGGACTTGGTACGGCTGCTGCGGGTCGATCTTCATCTCCTCGAGCGGCAGCTCCACGAACCCGGACTGCCGGTGATGGGGGTCCAAGTTGACCACCACAAGCACCTGGCTGGTCAGGTCCTTCGTGCTCTTGCTGTAGGCGATGAGCTGGTCGTTGTCGACTGTGTGGAACTGCAGGTTCTCGTTCGTCCGGAATGCGGCGTGCTCCCGCCGGATCCGGTTGAGCCGGCCGATGAGTCCCGCAAGGCTGCTGCCCCGATCGGCGTCCCAGGGCCGAATTCGTACTTCTCGGAGTCCATGTATTCCTCGCTGCCCGAGGAAAGAGGCGTGGTAAGGCATTGCTCGAAGGCTGGGCCATAGATCCCGTAGCTCGTTCCCAGGGTGGCGGCCAAGACGAGCCGCGAGACGAACGCGGGACGGCCGCCGTACTGGAGGTACTCGGTCAGGATGTCCGGTGTGTTTGGCCACAGGGTAGGGCCAAAGAACTCCCGGACCGGGCTCTGCGTGAGCTCGGTGAGGAACTCGGTCAGCTCGTCCTTGCTGTTGCGCCACGGGAAGTAGGTGTAGGACTGCGTAAAGCCGAGCTTGGCCAGGCGGTACATGACGTTCGGACGGGTGAACGCCTCGGCCAAGAAAATTGCGTCTGGATGGGCCTTCTTGACCTCCGCGATGAGCCACGTCCAGAAGGCGAAGGGCTTGGTGTGCGGGTTGTCCACCCGGAAGATCCGCACCCCTTGGTCAGCCCAGAAGTCGACCACGCTCTTGAGTTCGTCCCACAACTCGCGCCAGTGGGCCGACTCGAAGTCGAATGGGTAGATGTCCTGGTACTTCTTGGGCGGGTTCTCCGCGTATTGCACCGTCCCGTCGGGCCGCCGCCGAAACCACTCCGGGTGGTCCCGCACGTACGGGTGGTCGGGAGAGCACTGGAAGGCGATGTCGAGAGCCACCTCGATGCCCTGCTCCGAGGCGCGGGCTATCAGGCTGTGGAAATCTTCCAGCGTGCCGAGCTGAGGGTGGATCGCCTTATGCCCTCCCTCGTCGGTGCCGATCGCCCACGGGCTACCCGGGTCGTCCGGCCCGGCGACAGGGGCGTTGTTGTGGCCCCTGCGGAACGCGCGGCCGATTGGGTGGATCGGCGGTAGATACAGCACGTCGAAGCCCATTGCGGCGACGTCGGACAGGCGGTCCTCTACGTCCCGAAAGGTGCCGTGGCGGCCCGGCTCGGTAGTTGCAGAACGCGGGAATAGCTCGTACCACGCACCAAAGCGGGCCCGTTCGCGGTCGACCACCACGGCGACCTCCGGTGCCGCAACGGCGAAGTGCCTCGCCGCGTGCCTTGCCATGAGCGCGGCCAGCTCCGACGTCAGTGCTGCCGGGCCGGCCTCAGGCCCGCCGCCACGGAGTGTGGCGGCCACTCTTGCGAGGCGGTCGGCATCGCTCCCGCTGGCCCGCGCGGCGGCGGCCTCAACCAGCGCCGCGCCAACCAGCAAGTCCACCGTCACATCCTGCCCCGCGCGGAGGCGCCTCGCCATGTCGTGGGACCAGGTCGCGAACCTATCCACCCAGGCCGACACGGTGTATCGGTACTGGCCAATCTCGTCGACTGCGAACGAAGCGCGCCAGCCGTCGTTGGCGAGCGGCTCCATCGGCGCCTCGGTCCAGTCCGTGTCGCTCTCCCGGCGGTACAGCAGAACGCATGAGACGCTGTCGTGCCCGTCGGCGTAGGCGACGGCTTCGACGTTCACCGTGTCGCCGACGATCCGCTTGATGGGGAACTCGCCGCCGTCTACCCGGGGGTCAGCCGGTCGATCACGACGCGGCTTCGGCCGTCAATGGCAGTCACGATGCACACTCCTGCCCAATTATCGTTCGCCCCGCCGCTCCCACCCGCGACGGCCCGCGATCACCGGACCCGCAGTCGCTCCGGCTATTCTCTAGGCGCTGGCAACCAGTGAGTGGTAGAGGTCGAGCGTCTGTTGGGCGATCGCAGCCCAGCCGAACTGGTCCTCGACCCGCTTTCGCCCGGCCGTCCCGAAGCGCTCGTACAGCGGCGGATCGAGGGCGACGCGGTTGATTGCCTCAGCCAAATCGGCCGAGAACCTGGCCGGGTCGACGGGGTCGAACGTCCCCTTCCTGATCTCGAGATCGATGAGCAGGCCTGTCTCGCCGGGAATCACGACCTCGGGGATCCCGCCCACCGCGGAGGCGACGACGGCGGTCTCGCATGCCATCGCCTCGAGGTTGATGATCCCGAACGGTTCGTACACCGACGGGCAACAGAAGACCGTCGCATGTGAGTAGAGCTGGATCACGGCCGCCCGAGGGATCATCTCCCGAATCCAGATCACGTCGGCCCGGGAAGCGCTGACCTGGGCCACGCGCGCAGTCATCTCCTCGCCGATCTCCTTCGTGTCGGGTGCCCCCGCACACAGAACGATCTGGAGCGACCGGTCGATCGCAGGGATCGAGTTGACCAGGTGGATGATCCCCTTCTGGCGGGTGATCCGGCCGACGAAGAGGACGTACGGGCGGTCCGGGTCGATCCCGTATTCGAGCAGAGCGTCCACAGAAGGGTTGAAGCGGTATTGCTCGAGGTCGATCCCGTTGTGTATCACATGGACCTTCTCGGGCGCGACGGAGAAATGGCGCAGGACATCGCTGCGGGTCTCCTGCGAGACGGCGACGACCGCGTCGGCATCCTCCAGGCCCGTGCGTTCGATCCAGGCGCTCAGGCGGTACGCGTTGCCGAGCTGCTCGACCTTCCACGGGCGCAACGGCTCGAGCGAGTGCGTCGTCAGGACCAGCGGGACACCCCACAGCTTCTTGGCCAGGAAGCCGGCCATATCCGTGTACCAGGTGTGGCAGTGCACGACGTCTGCGTTCAGGGTGTCCTTCGCCATCGCGAGGCTGCGCTGGAAGGCGTCGAGAGCGCCGCTGAAGCGCGGGTCGGTGTCGTGCGTCGCCTCGGCCCAGGCCCCGTACCCACGCACTCGCAGGTTGGGCTCCCGGACGTCTTGGCTTCCGAAGCAGCGCACCTCGACCGGGATCAGACGGGCCAGCTCGCGGCTGAGGTACTCGACGTGGACGCCTGCGCCCCCATAGACATGCGGGGGGTACTCGTTCGTGAAGAGCGCGACCCTGTCCACGTTCGACACGGGGTACTCTTCTGCCTGATCCCCTCTGCCTGCTCCTCGGCAAGGCTACACGGTTCGACGGCCCGTGGGCGCGGCGCGCAAGGGGACGCGCCGAGCGAACTCTGAGCGCGGACCAGTTCGCTCGGCCCGACCGTAGAATTCCGCCGGATGGGCGGTCATCCGGATCCGATCGAATCCGTTCGACGGCGACCCCCCATCGGCGCCGGTTCCGCACGCCACACATCGCGTGAGGAGTGGTCTGAGCGCGCCTTCGCGGCCCCCGATCACCGCGCCGAGACCGCTCGCATACGTCACGAGCAAGGCCGGGAAGCGAATCCGCCTGAGCCAGGGACCTGCCCCGTCACCACGCTCGAGGGCGTTTGCGAGCCGCCAAACAAGCCATGGAAGGAGCCGTGGATCCGTCGTCTCGCCCCAGTACGCGATCATCGCGGCGGCACGGCCGAGGCCATCGGATAGCGCCTCCTACGCGGCCACGCGACGCACGAGCTTTTCGTTCGAGAACGCAACGCCGTTCGTCGCGAAGCTCTCATCGCGCATCGCCTCGATGACGCGCCCGGCCTCCGCGGCGATCTCATCGTGGAGCGCCGGCCACTTCGCCGGGTCGCCGGCGAAATTCTTCACCCGAGCTAGGAACTCAGTGCCCATGCGCCAAGGGTCGGGTGCCGCTCCGTGGCGAATCCTGACGTGTGGCAGGAACTCGCTCGTGCGCGAGCCCGACAAGCGTGGCGCCACCGGCACCTGCAGGTCGCCACGCGGCAACGGTACTCACTCGATGAGGCGGCGCTCGACCGCATCGGCTGCCGCGGAGGGACCACCGGCCACCTTGAACGCCGCGGCGATTCGCCTCGCTCCATCTGCGCGCCCCATCGCTTCGAAAACCTTGCCGCGGAGCCGGTCCGGGGTCAAGCGGCTGGCGGGCAGCTGTGTCCCGGCAGCGGCGACCTCGACCCGTCGGGCGACCTCCGGCTGGTCCCTGCCGAACGAGACGGCGCAGACCGGCACGCCGCGGGCCAGCGCCTTCTGAGTGGCGCCCATGCCGCCGTGCGTGATCGCGCAGACGGCCCGGTCGAGGATCGGCCCGTGAGGGATGAACCGCTCGACCCGCGCATTCGCTGGAACACGGAACGAACCTGGATCACCGGCCGGGAGCGTGGACACGAGGAAGAGCCGCTCGTCGGCAAGGCCGTCGAGCGCGGCCTGAATCAGTCGGCCGTCGGCCTGGAACTCGGACGAGGTCGTGACAAGCACGATAGGCATCTCGACCTCGGCGAGCCAAGCAGGGGGCGTGACCGGAGGTTCCCACTCGCATGGGCCAACCATTACGACATTGTCCGGCCAGTCGCGCCGGGGATACTCGAACGGCTCCGCGGTCAGGTAGAGCAGGAGCGGCGGGCGGCGGAACATGGCGTCCGCGGACGCCACGGGCCAGAGGCCCAGCCGAGCCCGCACAGCGTTGTTCTTCGGAAGCATCGCCCGCTCGAGCATGCCGAGGACGATGGGCCGTGCGATCCGATCGCGCAGCCGGTCGAGCGATCCCCGCGCCGTCGGGAACCCCGGTCCGAACGGCGGCGCATCACGCGAGCTGATCGCCAGCGGGTAGGAGCAGAAGACCGCCCACGGGCCACCCCACGCCTCCGCTGCTGCCATGCCACCCCAGCTATTGATATCAACAATGACGACGTCAGGCCGCTCATCAGCGATCGCGTCGCGCAAGTCGGGCGCATCGTGCTCGGATCGCGCTACAAACGTGACGACCGAGTGCGCCAGGGCGGCTCGGGCGTTCGACGCCTGCCAGTCGTCGTGGTTGATGGCCTCGACACGCTCGCCGATCGGCTCGGCCTCGAAGCCCTGGTCCCGCATCAGGTGGACCTCTGAGGCGAGCGTCCGCAGCGCGACGTCATGGCCACGTCGGCGCAACTCGCCGAGGATGGGGGTCAGCGGATAGGGGTGGCCTCGGGCCGGCGAGGTGTAGGCGAGGACGCGTGCCATCAGGATGCCTCCACGAGCGGTCGATGAGTTACAGGAGTGCGACCTTTGCCTCCCGCCGCCTCAGATGGGCAACGCGACGGAATGTCCCTGACGCGTCGCGCAACCCTGGACGGTCTTGTCCGAACGCAGACTGCGATACCGGTCCGGCGTGTCCGCTGCGGCGCGTGGGACAGCCGTCCCGCCCCGCATGCCTCACGCCGGCCTTCGCGTCTGCGCGTCATCCGGCGACCGGAGCACCTCGGCGGCCATCACGATCGTCGCCGCGAGCAGGATGACGTCCTTGAGCACGTACTGACCCTCGAGGGTGGGCGCACCGAACGGACCCGCGAACAGGCGGCCGATCACGTCAAGCGCCCGAACGTCGTGACCGTGATGTCTTCTGCGGGGCTGATCCCCGTGAAGACCCGGAGGGCGCCGAAGGCGAGGACCACCGCGCCCCCATGGAGAGGCGCAGCATGGGTGGCCGTAGCGAACGCCTCGTCGAGGTGCCCGACACTCAAGATCACTGAGCAATGCGTGGCACGCCACGAAGAGAACCCTCATTCGATCAGATATGGATGGAGCCGGGGCCCGGCGACGAAACGAGGACAGAGGCCCAGGCCGAGCCGCGCAAGACGGATGATCGCAGGGACCCATCGACAGCTGCGTTAACCCGGATGAACGTCACATGAACGACGGGGCGCGGGCGAACAACCGACAGCGTCGCCGAGGCGACCACAAGAGACCCCTTCATGGCCTTTGGAGGTGGTGCGGTCCGACGGCAAGGCGCTGGCCCAATGCGCAGTTGAGGGCGGTGAAGGAGAGGTGCTGCTTGTTAGGGCGAGCAGCGTGGCGTCGGGACAGTTGGCCGCTGAATGGACCGGCGCCGTCGCCCGGAGCGCGCGATCGGTGGGCCGGATTGCCCTCTGCTTA